>SGZL01000002.1 GCA_004213955.1 Gammaproteobacteria bacterium | reverse complement strand
ACAATTACCTTCATACGTTCTGATTGAGAAGATATTGCTTCTGTAAATAACTTAGCGTTAACATCATCTTTAATTAATTTATTTTTAATCAAAGTTTCAGCATTAGCTTTGATAACACTAATTGGTGTTCTCAATTCATGAGAAACGTTGCCAATAAAATCTTCTCTCATTTTTTCAAGGTTTTTAGATTTAGATATGTCACTAAAAACAATCAACAATTCATCTCTAATGTCGTCTTTTTTAGCACTTACTAGATAAACAGTCTTAATAGATTTAGGGCCTGAAATCTCTCTAACCAAGTCTTCTTTAATCCAGGCTTTTTCAATAAATTTTTTAAATTGAGGGTAACTAACTTTTTGAAAGAGCTTATCGCCAATTTTTAAGTCAGACCAAAATTCTGAATTAATAGTTTTATTCGCAAACAATACTCGATGGTTTTTATCAACTAAAATAACTCCTTGTCCCATTTTTGATAACACAGAGCTAAATCGTTCAGTTTGTTGAGAGTAATTAACTAGCTCATCTTTAACTTGTTTAGATTCTTCAAGAAGCTGATCAAAAATTTCTTCAGAAGCCACTGAAGGATCATCTACAATTTTTTTAGCAATAAACTGGGCAGCTGAATTAACTAGTCTTTTAAAGTATTGATAAATGAAATAAGTTGTAACAATTGAAGTGAGAAATAATAAACTAAATCCTATTAACAAGTTTTCATTTAGAAAAGTATTTCCTCTATAAATTAGGGCTCCGACCAAAGTAACTAGAGATACAACTAATAATACGATCAAGAATAGTCTTATTTTTATAATAGATTTCATTTATTCTGATTTATTAAAGAGATATCCTTCTCCTCTAATGGTTTCTATTCTATCCCCGTATTTTCCAATTTTGGATCTCAATCTTTTAATATGAGTATCTACAGTTCTTGTGGTGACGTCACTGTTATAACCCCAAACCTTTTCAAGAAGATTATCTCGTGTCTGGACTCTGTCAGCTTTTCTTACAAGATGTCTGAGTAATTTGAACTCTTTTGAAGTTAAAGATATTTTTTTATCAGACAAATAGACTTTGTGCTTATTGTTATCTATTTTAAGATTTTCATACTCAACCAAATCTTTATCATTTAATTGATCCTCTTTCATTGATCTCTTCAGCATACCGCCAACGCGCAGTAATAACTCTCTGACGCTATAAGGTTTCACGACATAATCGTCAGCGCCAACTTCAAAACCTACCACTCTATCTACTTCCTCACCTTTAGCAGTCACCATAATAACTAAGATGTCTTTTAGGTTATTTTTAGCTCTAATGTGTCTACAAATATCTAAACCGCTCATATCTGGCAGCATTAAATCAAGAATAACTAGAGATATGGAATCATCATCCTCAAGAAACTTCATTGCCTCTTTACCATTGGTTGCTTTTTTAACTTTATAACCTTCACTTTCAAAATTAAATGCAAGGGTTTGAAGCAAATCCGGTTCGTCTTCGACTAATAAAATTTTATCTTTGCTCACGATCTAATTTTACAAGAAATAATTTCCAATTGTTTAAAAATTGATTTATTTTTTGATTTTCTAAAAATATTAAAACTTAAGCTAAATCTTTCGGACTTTTAAGAAAATTGAATTCTCCAATTAAAGTATCAGGTTCAATTAAATTTATTTGGCAAATAGAACAAGTCTTTAAATATATAGTTTTGAAATTAAGCATCTCTTCTGCAACGGAAGAAATAGTTGGATTGTGTCCAAAAATAACAATATGTTTCTCATGATTATTTTCTAAAATTAAACTCTCGTAATCATGTAAATTTGCATGATATAAATTATCAACTGTGTTTAATTTGATCGAAGTAAATTCTTTTTCAAAATATTTTGCAGTTGATAAAGCTCTATTAGCTGGGCTAGTAAAAAGAATGGGTGTCTCCTGAATATTCTCAAAAAACCACCGAGCCATTTTTGGTGCGTCTCTTTTGCCTCTCTCATTTAAAGGTCTGTCGAAGTCATCTAATGAGAGGTCTGACCAAGAAGATTTTGCATGCCTAATTAAGGTTAGAAGCATTAAAAAAAATAGTCTATCAAGTAACTTACAACAGCTAAAAAAACTGTCACTGAGATCAATAAAATCATCAATCCCTTCAGGTTAAATTTCTTATCCTCGTTCCTATCTGTCATAATGACTTACATTAACATTAAATATTTATATGGCTAAAGAAGATTTGATTGAAATGGAAGGCGAAGTTATTGACACCATGCCCAACACTACCTTTAAAGTTAAATTAGAAAACGACCATATAATTACTGCTCATATTTCCGGAAAAATGAGAAAAAACTACATTCGTATCCTCACTGGAGATAAAGTAAAAGTTGAAATGACGCCTTATGATTTAACAAAAGGTAGGATTACTTTTAGAGCAAAGTAAATTTATTTAGTTTGCTTTTCTTTCTCTTTATTAGCTTGATGTTCCGAAAATAATACCTTTATATCTCCACCCTCTAATTTAACAGTGACCACTCCACCGGTACTGGATAGATCGCCAAATAAAATGGATTCAGCTAAATTCTTCTTGATCTTATCTTGAATTAACCTCTGCATGGGTCTAGCTCCTAGTTTGGAATCATAACCATTTTCAGCCAACCACTCTCTTGCGTCTTTCTCAACTTCAAGAGTTACTTTTTTCTCATCTAGTTGAGCTTGAAGCTCAGTGAGGAACTTATCAAGAACTGTATGTATTACTTCTTTACTTAATGAATCAAACTGCACAATCGCGTCTAAACGATTTCTAAACTCTGGGCTAAAGGTCTTTTTAATTACTTCGCTACCATCAGTTGTGTTGTCTTGTTTTTGGAAACCCATAGATTCGCGAGCCATTTCTTGTGCCCCAGAATTAGTAGTCATGATGATGACACAATTTCTAAAACTAGCTTTTCTACCATTATTATCCGTTAAAGTTCCATGATCCATGACTTGAAGTAGGATGTTAAAAACTTCGGGATGAGCCTTTTCTATCTCGTCGAGTAAAATCACTGAATGAGGATTTTTAGTAATTGCTTCAGTCAATAAACCACCTTCATCATAACCAACGTAGCCAGGAGGTGCTCCGATAAGTCTTGAAACAGTATGTCTTTCCATATATTCCGACATATCAAAACGAATTAGTTCTACTCCCAATAGAGCGGCGAGTTGTCTAGATACTTCTGTTTTTCCAACTCCAGTGGGTCCAGAGAATAAAAAAGAGCCCATTGGCTTTTCCTCGTTTCCGAGGCCTGCTCTAGATAAAACTATAGCGCTAGCAAGTTTCTCAATTGCACTGTCTTGACCAAAGATCACTCGTTTCAAATCTTCTTCAAGCTTCCCTAGAGACACTCTATCTTTGACAGATACAGTTTTTTCAGGGATTTTAGCCATCTGTGAAATAATTTTTTGTATGTCTTGTTCAGACACAGTCTTTCTTTTTGTGGAGGAAAGACGAATTCTTGCTCCAGCTTCATCAATTACATCTATAGCTTTGTCAGGAAGAAATTTGTCACGGATATGCTTAGCAGAAAGTTCAGCAGCGGCTTTAATGGATCCCGAGGAGTACTTTAGTTGGTGATGTTCTTCGTATTTATTCTTCAACCCTTCTAAAATTTTAATAGTTTCTTGGACCGAAGGTTCATCCAGATCTACTTTTTGAAATCTTCGTGACAGAGCTCTATCCTTTTCAAAGACAGTTCGATACTCTTTAAAAGTAGTCGAACCAATAAATTTCACAGAGTTTTTACCCAAGATGGGTTTGAGTAAGTTTGAGGCATCCATCACCCCTCCAGATGTCGCTCCGGCACCAATGATGGTGTGAATTTCATCAATGAATAAAATTGAATTCTCTATTTTCGAAAGCTCTTCTAAAATAGTTTTCAACCTTTTCTCAAAATCGCCACGATATTTTGTTCCAGCTAAGAGAGAACCCATGTCTAACGAAAAAATTTGAGAGTTTTTTAAAGTGTCTGGAACTTTATTTTCAACAATATTTTTTGCTAACCCTTCGATTAATGCCGTTTTCCCAACTCCTGACTCCCCGACTAAGATTGGGTTGTTTTTGCTTCTTCTTGCAAGAATTTGAGAAATTCTAACCAATTCATTTTCTCTTCCAATAATTGGATCAATTCTTCCTTCTTTGGCTTCTTCATTAAGATTTAGTGCAAATTTTAAAATATTTGATTCGCTAGCGCTTTGCTCTGTTTCCTCATCTTTTATTTCGGAAGAATCATCATTCAATTTATTTGTCTCTCCGTGACTTAGATAAGAAACAGCATCTAATCTAGTCATTCCTTGTTTTTTTAAAAGAAAAACACTGTGACTTTCTTTTTCACTGAATAAGGCAACTAAAACGTTTGCCCCAGAAACTTCATTTGCTCCAGTAGATTGGACATGAAAAACTGCTCTTTGAATAACTCTTTGATAGCTTAAAGTGGGTTGAATTTCTTTGGTTTCAGTTTCTGACTTTGGAGCATGATTATCTATAAACTCTGTAAGTTCTTTTCTTAAAACTTCAACATCAACATCGCATGATGCCAAAACATTTAAAGCCTCCTCATTATCAAGAAGAGATAACAACAAGTGTTCTGTTGTCACAAACTCATGTTTCTCAGCGTGAGCTTTCTTAAAAGAATTATTCAAACAAGTTTCTAAATTTTTCTCTAACATTAATCTTCTTCCTCAACTGGTTCTATTTCACTTACTAAAGGATGTTCGTTTTGTTGCGAATAATTATTTATTTGCATGGATTTTGTTTCAGCAACTTCCCTAGTAAAAACCCCGCAAACGCCTTTCCCTTTAGTATGAACTGCCAACATAACCTGTGTAGCTTTTTCTTTGTCAAATCCAAAAAAGTTCTGAAGTACGTAAACCACAAATTCCATTGGAGTGTAATTATCATTAAGTAAGATTACTCTATAGAGGGTAGGCTTTTTTAAAATTGGATCTACTGTTTGAGTCGCAAAGGATGAACCTCCCTCAAAATCATTTTCATCTGAGTTCGATGCAAAGATAATCATTTTAAGATTCCATATATTTAAAATATTCAGTAGTCATGCCATGATTTATTTCATCAGCAAACTCTGAACATTTTAATAAAGTTGCATCTTTCATCAATCTTTCTAAATCATAAGTTACTAACTTATTCTTTATTGCCCACCTAACACCTTTTAGAATATTATCGGCAGCTTCTGTCCAACCAAGATATCTCATCATCATTTCGGCTGAAAGTATTAAAGAAGAGGGATTAACTTTATCTTGTCCAGCGTACTTTGGAGCGGTTCCATGGGTCGCTTCAAACAAGGCAACTCTATCCCCAATATTAGCTCCCGGAGCTAATCCAAGCCCTCCAACTTTTGCAGCTAGGGCATCGGAAATGAAATCGCCATTCAAATTCATCGTGGCAATCACATCGTAATCAAGCGGTCTAATCAAAATCTGCTGTAAGAAATTATCAGTGATAATATCTTTTAAAATGATTTGTTTCTTCGTCTTAGGATTCACAAAAGACATCCACTCTCCGCCATCCAATGAAGTTGCGCCGTACTCTCTTTCAGCGAGGTCATAAGCCCATTTTTTAAAAGCGCCCTCGGTAAATTTCATAATATTACCTTTATGAACAATACTCACTGAGGCCCTGTCATGTTCTATCGCATAATCAATTGCTTTTCGAACCAACCTTTCAGTCCCTTCTCTAGAAATGTTCTTTACCCCTATTCCACAATTGTCTTCAAATCTAATATTCTCAACTCCCATTTCGTTAGAAAGGAAATCAATTATTTTTTTAGCTTCTTTTGAGTTAGCTTCAAATTCAATTCCGGTATAAATATCTTCAGAGTTTTCTCTAAAAACAATCATGTCCGTATTTTGCGGATATCGAACAGGTGATGGAACTCCCTCAAAATATGTAATGGGCCTTTGACAAAGAAATAAATCTAATTTTTGTCGTAAAGCAACATTTAAAGATCTAATTCCTCCTCCGATTGGAGTAGTGAGCGGACCTTTTATTCCAATAGAATATTCTTTAATTGCATCGATCGTTTCATCTGGCATCCAAGTGTCATCTCCATAAGTTTTGACAGATTTTTCACCACAATATACTTCCAACCATTCAATTTTTCTTTTATCGCTGTACGCGGTTTTGACGGCATGATCAACAACTTTAATTGTTGCAGGAGTTATATCGGTTCCAATCCCATCGCCTTCAATGAATGGGACAATTACGTGATCAGGGACGATCATTTTCCCGCTTTTATCGAAAGATATTTTTTCTCCGGTTTTTGGTGTGATTATATTTTTATATTTCATATTTATTTTTTAAAAATAAAGGAAAAACCTATTGTATCATTTTAAGCAAATTAACTTAAGAGCATCTAAAAAATGAAAAAAGATAAGAAAGTTTTAGTTGGAATCTCTGGCGGAGTGGATTCTTCTGTTGCTGCAGCTTTACTAAAGGATGAAGGTTATCAAGTGACAGGAGCTTTCATGAAGAATTGGGAGGATGACGACGGCACACCCTACTGCAGTGTCAAAGAGGACTTTTTAGATGCCGCATCGGTTTGTGATATTTTAAAGATTGATTTAATTGATCTTAATTTCTCTCAAGAATATCGAGACAATGTTTTTTCTCATTTTATACAAGGGTTAGAAAATGGTAGAACTCCAAATCCTGATATTTTTTGTAATTCTTTTATTAAATTTAAAGAGTTCTTCAATTATGCGAAAAAGAATAATTTTGATTACATTGCAACTGGACATTACTGCGATTTGGACTTTTCCTCAAAAGATACTTTTTTAGTAAAAGCCGAAGACGGTAATAAAGATCAAACGTATTTTTTGGGTGACATTAATAAAGACGTCTTAAATCATTGCCTCTTCCCTTTAGGAAAATTACTTAAGAAGGATGTAAGGAAGATTGCTGAAGAAAGAAAGTTAATAACCTTTAACAAAAAGGACAGTACCGGCATTTGTTTTATTGGTGAAAGGCCATTTCCGGAATTTTTATCTAAGTACGTTCCTATCAAAAAAGGTGAAATAGTTAACGAAAGTAACCAAAAAATAGGTACTCATAACGGCACTCATTTTTTCACACTGGGACAAAGACAAGGTCTAGGGATTGGTGGTGTAAAAAATGCTGAGGAAAGACCATGGTATGTGGCTAAAAAAGATCACTTAAATAACACGTTAACTGTTGTTCAGGACAACAGCCACCCATTATTATTTAAGTCAGATTTAAAAGTAAAAAAAATTAATTGGTTGGTAAGTGAGCTTCCAGATTTAGAAAATATATGTGCAAAAATTAGATATCGACAAAAAGACCAAATTTGTTCTGTTACACATGGAAAAGAATACTGGAATGTGGAATTTAAAGAACCGCAAAGAGCAGTTACCCCTGGTCAAATGATTGTTTTTTATAAAAATAATATTTGTTTAGGTGGAGGAGAAATAGATCATTGATTTATGTATAATTGCCAAGCTTAATGCTAAAAGACGAACTAAGATCTATCTCTCCTTTAGACGGTAGATACTCAAAAAGACTTCAAGCGCTAGAAGAAAAATTTAGCGAATACGCTTTAATAAAATCCAGACTCAAAGTTGAAATTGAGTGGTTAATTTTTTTAAGCAATCAGAAATCAATTAGTTTTGTTAAACCGCTTTCAAAAAAAAATGTTCTAACTCTGAGAAACTTGATAGAAGATTTTTCTTTGAAGGATGCAAAAGAAATCAAAAAAATTGAATCTTCTTCGAATCACGACGTAAAAGCAGTAGAAATTTATATTGTTAAGAAATTAGCCTCTATTAAATTGCGCCATTACAATGAATTTGTTCACCTTTTTTGTACTTCAGAAGATATAAACAACTTGTCTTACAGTTTAATGATTAAAGATTATTTAGAATCTGAATTTAAAGAAATCATTATAAAACTCAAAAAAGACTTAAAAGGAAAAGCAAAAAAATGGGCAAGTTACGCAATGCTGTCTCATACTCATGGACAAACGGCTTCGCCTACAACTATGGGTAAAGAGTTTGCGAATTTTTATTCCAGAATAGATTTTCATTATCAGCTAATAAATAAATTTAAACCTTCAGGAAAAATAAACGGAGCTGTTGGTAATTACAATGCCCATCATTTAATTGACAGTAAAATAAATTGGCCTGTTTTATCCAAAAGATTTGTTAATTCATTAGGGTTGGATTGGACAAAATATTCAACGCAAATTGAACCCAAAGATAATTTAGCCACAATGATTTCTTATCATGAAAACTTAAATAATGTCCTAACAGATTTCTCTCAAGATATCTGGTTATACATCTCAAAGGGATACATCAAACAACTTACTAAAGATAAAGAAGTTGGATCTTCAACTATGCCGCATAAAGTTAACCCTATTGATTTTGAAAATGCTGAAGGAAACTTAAAATTATCAAATTCGCTTTTACTTTCGATAAAAGAAAAGATTCAGATTTCAAGAATGCAAAGAGATTTGTCTGATTCAACGACTTTAAGGAATCTAGGCTCTGCACTTTCTTATTCTTATCTTGCAATGACCTCTTTAAATCAAGGCTTAGCAAAGATACAAGTAAATAGAGAAATGCTCTCAAAGGATTTAGAAGCAAATTGGGAAGTTTTAACAGAGGCAATTCAGACAATTTTAAGAAAAAATAATGTTGAAAATAGCTATGAAAAAGTAAAAAAATTATCTAGAGGAAAATCGTTTGATAAAAATTCTTATTTAGCTATCATAGCCGCTTTGGATATAAGCGAAAAAGATAAAACTAAACTTTCGGATTTAACTCCATTAAAATACACCGGGCTAGCGGAGAAACTAGCCAAAGAAATTTAATTTTTCATCAGTCAAGGAGAAAAAATGCTCAAATATGAAGAAATGATCTCGCATTACAAAAGCCTCAGAGAAAATGAACCAAATCTTTTGAAGCATATTAATGCAGAAAGCGCAGCAAGAATGAGATTACAGAATAGATTTCACACTGGATTAGACATTGCAAAATATACAGCCGATATCATGCATGAAGATATGAAAGATTATGATAATAATCCAGCAAATTACACTCAGTCTCTGGGGTGTTGGCACGGCTTTACTGCTCAACAAATGATGATGGAAATAAAGAAATCCCAAAAAACAACTTCTAAATCATACGTATATCTCAGTGGTTGGATGGTAGCTGCATTAAGGTCTCAATTTGGGCCTTTACCAGACCAAAGTATGCATGAAAAGACTGCTGTTCCAGATTTAATTAAAGAAATATATACATTTTTAAAGAGAGCTGACTCAGTGCAGCTCCAACATTATTTTGCCGAGTTAGATGAAGCTTATAAAGCTAATTCAGATACTTCTGAAATTATTGAAAAAATTGATAATTTTGAAACTCATGTTGTTCCAATCATCGCAGACATAGATGCTGGGTTTGGTAATGAAGAAGCAACTTATCTCCTTGCAAAAAAAATGATCCAAGCAGGGGCTTGCTGTATTCAAATAGAGAACCAAGTTTCAGACGAAAAACAATGTGGTCATCAAGACGGTAAAGTTACAGTTCCTCATGAAGATTTCTTAGCAAAAATTAATGCCGTTAGATATGCATTTTTAGAGTTAGGTGTTGAAAATGGTTTGATAGTTGCTAGAACAGATTCTCTTGGAGCAGGCCTTACTCAAAAAGTTCCCGTTGCTAAAGAGCCAGGCGATCTTGCAGATAAATATAATTCTTTTTTAGAAACAGAAGAAATTCACAATTTAGAAGAATTAGCTGAAAACGACATCGCTATTCATCAAAAAGGAATTCAAGTTAAGCCAGTAAGATTGCCAAATGGTTTGTATAAATTCAAAGATGGTACTGGTGTAGATAGAGTTGTTCTGGACTGTATCACCAGTCTTCAAAATGGGGCAGATTTATTATGGATTGAGACTGAAAAACCAAATGTTGAACAAATTGCTTCAATGGTTAATAAAATTAGAGAAGTCGAGCCTAGTGCAAAGCTTGTTTATAATAATTCTCCTTCATTCAATTGGACATTATCTTTCAGGGAGCAGGTTTACCAAGAATGGGTTGCCTCTGGAAAAGACGTATCAGCTTATCCAAATCCTGAAAAAGAACCTAGAGGTCTTATGGATCAAAAATTTGATGACAGTGAATTAGCTCACGAAGCAGATAGCCTTATTCAAAATTTTCAAAAAGATGCATCTAAAGAAGCAGGTATTTTTCATCATTTGATTACTTTACCAACCTACCATGAAACAGCGCTTGGAACGGCTGTCCTTACAGAAGGATACTTCGGAGACAAAGGTATGTTAGCTTATGTGAAAGAAATTCAAAGACAAGAAATTAGAAGAGAGATGTCATCGGTAAAACACCAAGACCTTGCTGGATCTACTGTTGGGGATACTCATAAAGAGTATTTTTCAGGAGATAATGCACTTAAAGCAGGCGGTGCAGATAATACGATGAATCAATTTTGATTTAGTCTTTTATTTTCCCACAGACTTCACAAGTATCGCCTTTATTAAGGTAAATACCACCACAACTAGGTTGTAAAGGTTTATTTTTTAAGATCAATCCTATTGCCATTCCTCCAATTGATAGAGCTACGACTATTAGGGAAAATATCACTGTTGCCATTAGATTATTTTAACAGTTCTATCCATTTTTCAGAAGCCGAAGAATTTATCTTGCCCTCTTCTTCAAAAATAAAAAAGGCAGCAATTTTTTTATCACGTGCCAAATAAAACCAATCTTTTTCATTAGCAAATAAAGCAGTGGCCCAAGCGTCTGCTTTTGCGGTGGATGTTTCGTCGATGACAGAAACCGATAATAAATTAGAATTCACGGAGATATTTAAAACAGGATCAACAATGTGTCCAGGATTTCTGTAATTACCTGAGGTAGCAATTGATAGAGGAATTGAAGTTGAAAATTCATCAAATATCTTATTTTCCAAAGAGGGATCAATTATTGCAAATTTCCAAAATGCGTCTGGCTTTTTTCCAGAAAATCTAATTTCTCCACCAATCTCAACCATGTAATTTTTTATATTGTAAGACTCTAATATGTCACATAGCCTATCTACAGCATATCCTTTGGCAATAGAATTAAAGTCCCACTTACCGTTTAAAAAAACTTCATAACTTCCACTTGAGTCATTTACAACTTCATTAGAAATTTTAGACAATTCCTTAAAGTCTTCATAACCTGGCAGATTATTCCAACTCAAAATCTTATTTTTATTAATTTTGCTTATTGTAGAATCTTCATCGTAAAGAGAGAAAATTGAATCGATTCTTGTTAATTCTTCTTTAACTTTCCTCTCAAGCTCGTCTTTATCCAATAGATCCTGATCATCAAAAAATTTTATTTGCCAAGTAGTTCCATATGCCTCTCCTTGAAAACTATATGAATCGCTCACATTTGAGCAAGCAACAAAAGAGGATAAAAGAAGAGTAAAGAATAAGAGTCTAGCCACCGAAGTCATCGAACATTATGTTCTCAGGCTCGACCCCAAGACTGTCAAGCATTTTGAAACATGCTTCCATCATCATTGGAGGACCACAAAGATAATATTCACAATCTTCAGGCGCAGGATGATCTTTCAAATAATTTTCCAATAGAACTTGATGAATAAAGCCAGTTTTTCCATCCCAATTATCGTCGTCGAGAGGATCTGATAAGGCAGCATGCCAGGAGAAATTTTCGTACTGATCTTGAAGTTTATTGAAATCATCAACATAGAACATCTCTTTTAAGCTACGAGCTCCATACCAAAAGCTTATCTTTCTTGAAGAATCTAATCTAAGTAACTGATCAAAAATATGAGATCTCATTGGAGCCATCCCTGCTCCGCCGCCAATAAATACCATTTCATTAGGAGTCTCTCTTGCCATGAACTCACCGAAAGGACCGAAAATAGTTAACTTATCACCCGATTTTAAATTAAATAAATACGAAGACGCCTCTCCAGGAGGAAAACTTGTTCCTGGTGGTGGTGAGGCAATTCTAATATTAAATTTCATAATACCCTTTTCTTCTGGGTAGTTAGCCATAGAGTAAGCTCTGATGACTGGAACTCCAACAGTAGAAACGTTTTCAAAAACTTTAAATTTTTCCCAATCGCCTTTATAAATATCCTGAATGCTAAAGGACTTGTAATCAGCTTTGTAAGGGGGAATCTCCATCTGCACATACCCACCTGCATCAAATCCTACGTTTTCGCCGTCTGGTAATTTTAAAACTAGCTCTTTTATGAAAGTGGCAACATTTTCGTTAGACACAACTGTTGTTTCCCAACGTTTGACGCCAAATACTTCATCTGGCACTTGAATTTTCATATCTCCTTTTACAGGGACCTGACATGATAGACGCCAGTTATTTTTCTTTTCTCGGTTATTAAAGTGAGCCTCTTCAGTAGATAAAATTGAGCCTCCTCCATCAAATACTTGGCACCTGCACTGAGCACAAGTTCCTCCACCGCCACAAGCCGATGACAAAAATAAGTTTTGTTCAGCTAAGGTCTGTAATAATTTACCTCCGGCGGGAACACTAATAGTTTTATCAGGATCGCCATTGATTTCCACAGTGACGTTTCCAGTTGAAACCAATCTGGACCTTGCAAGTAAAATCACGAAAATCATTAAATTTACGATTATCGTAAAAGAAACAATTCCTAAAACTATTTCAATAGTATCGACCATTACAAACTAATTCCTCCGAAAGACATAAAACCGAAGGACATCAATCCAACTGTAATGAAAGTGATACCTAATCCTTGGAGGCCTTCTGGAATGTCACTATATTTTAATTTTTCTCTTATGCCTGCAAGCATAGCAATTGCTAGTGCCCAACCAATACCTGCTCCAAGTCCATAAACGACGCTTTCCCCAAATGCTAAGCTTTTCTCAACCATGAATAATGAAGCGCCTAAAATTGCGCAGTTAACTGTTATTAAAGGAAGAAATACTCCCAAAGCGTTATAAAGCACTGGTACATATTTGTCTAAAAACATTTCTAAGATTTGCACAACCGCTGCAATTATCCCTATGTAACTAATTAACCCAACAAACTCTAAAGAAACTTCAGGATAACCTAACCACGACAAGGCGCCCTCCTTAAGGACATATGTGTAGATAAGATTATTTAAAGGCACAGTAATTCCTATAACTACTATTACAGCAATTCCCAAACCAATCGCCGCCTCAATTTTTTTCGAAATAGCGATAAAAGTACACATGCCAAGAAATACAGAAAGAGCAATATTTTCTATAAAGATTGAATTTACTAGAATGCTTAAATATTGCTCAAGCATGCTCCACCTTTATTTCCTTAGGTGCGTTTTGTTTCATTGAAAATTCAGGAACCTCAATTTGTTCTTTTTTCCAAACTCTCAATGCCCATATAAAAAGACCGATGATTAAGAAAGACGCAGGCGGGAGCAGGAAGAAGTTATTAGGCACGTACCAACCTCCATCAGTTGTCATATGGAGAATTTGATACCCTAACAGTTGTCCACTTCCAATTAATTCTCTAATAGAACCTACAATTATCAGAATTAGACTATATCCAAGGCCATTGCCAAACCCATCAAGTGCGCTCATCGCAGGACCATTCTGCATAGCGTAAGCCTCTGCTCTACCCATAACTATACAATTAGTGATTATCAAGCCTACGAAAACAGATAAAGTTTTACTGGTTTCATAATCGTAAGCCTTGAGAAGTTGGTCAACAATGATTACCAAAGAAGAGATAATAGTCATTTGAACAATAATCCTAATATTGTTAGGAATAAAGTTTCTTATTAAAGAAATGAAAAAGCTTGATAGAGTTATTGTCGCTGTCAAAGCCACACACATTATTAAAGTTGGATATAGTTTGCTCGTTACAGCCAAAGCCGAACAGATTCCCAAAACTTGTAAAGCAATGGGATTGTCTTTGAAAAGAGGTGCAAACAATACATCAGAAGCTTTAGACATTTGAAACCTCTTCTTTTAAATTAGATAAAAATTTCAAATAACCAAGCTCTCCTAACCAAAAAGCCAGTAAATTGGTTACTCCATTACTGGTTAAAGTAGCTCCGGACAATCCGTCAACTTTATAATTTGAATTAGCTTCGTTCACTGTTACTTTGCCTTTAATAACTTTTATTAATAAATTTCCCTCTTCATCAAAAAGTTTTTTTCCGTTCCACAAGGCCTTCCAAGCAGGATTATCAATTTCAGCACCTAATCCAGGAGTTTCCTTATGTTCGTAAAACTCTAATCCTACTATTGTATTTAAATCCTTGGATATAGCTAAATAACCATAAAGAATACCCCACAGTCCATATCCTCTGACTGGTAAAATTACAGTATTTAGATCTCCATCTCTATATTCAAGAAAAACTTTTGAAAAATTTTCTCTAACCTTTATGGTTGCAATATCTTCCGATGATGAAAGACTTATATATTTTGAATTGTCTTGAAGTTCTTTAGAAAGATCATATTCTTCTGGATTCAAATCAGTGAAGTTACCAGTATCAAGGTCAATAACAATTTCTTCTATAGAATTGTAAGCATTAGGAACGCTTCCATAAAAACTTTCTAAGTTAGCAGCGGCAACGATTTTTTTTTGTTGGTCAATAATAATATTTTGTTTTTGTAATTGTTTTAAACCAACCGCAATAAAAGATATCACTGCAGCGCAGACTAGGCATAATCCTAATCCAATAAATAAAGTATTCTTTATGCTGTCTTTATTTTGCATTTAAAACTCTACTTCTATGGCTAATATTTCGAGAAACAACAAAATGATCTATCAAAGGAGAAAGCAAATTACCAAAAAGGATTGCAAGCATCATTCCTTCTGGGTAAGCAGGATTAAGTACTCTAATCATAATAACCATGAATCCAATGACAAAACCATAAATCCATCTTCCTGCATTAGTATGCGAACCAGAAACTGGCTCAGTGGCCATAAATACCAATCCGAAAGCATATCCACCCATGACCATATGCCACCAAAATGGCATCTGAAACATTGGGTTTGTATCACTTCCAATTAAATTAAATAAATATGTTGTGGCAATTGTTCCTAGAATGATTCCTCCAACAATTCTGTAAGAGGCTATTTTAGTAATCAAAAGAATGGCAAGACCCATCAAAATTGCAACTGTTGAAGTTTCTCCTATTGAACCAGGCACTAATCCAAAGAATGCGTTGCTCCAAGTAAAAGTATCGGGCATGTTTGTATAACCATCTTGGGCAGAGATTCCAAGCATTGTTGCAGCTGTATAACCATCAACAGCAACCCAAGACATATCCCCTGACCAAGATGCGGGGTATGCAAAATACAAAAAAGCTCTTCCAGTTAGAGCAGGATTAAGAAAATTTTTCCCGGTACCGCCAAAGATTTCTTTTCCAATGACTAGTCCTACACTTATCCCTAAAGCTACCTGCCATAGAGGAGCATCAGGCGGACAAGACAAAGCAAAAAGTACCGTAGTAACGAATGCTCCTTCACTAATTTCGTGCTGACGAACGACAGCAAATATCATTTCCCATGCAATCCCTACGAAAAAAGTGACTAGGTAAATTGGAATAAAATAGATCGCGCCATAGGCTATACAATCTAAAATGCTATTGGGATCCAGTCCTGAAAATAATTGAACCAAAGGCCAATGCCAATCTTTTAGATGTTCGGCTCCTGCCAGGTTAATTGCTTCAAGGGCTGATAAAGCCTGATAACCAATGTTGTACATACCAAAAAACATTGTTGGGAAAGTTGCGAGCCAAACCACTACCATTACTCTCTGGATATCACTCCCGTCTCTCACATGAGTTAGACCTGATGTCTTTCTTTCTGAGGAATAAAAGAGGTTTTCAAATACATCAAATAAAGGGAAAAAACGCGCAAATCTACCTTTACCTTCAAATAGAGGTTTAGACTTATCAAATAAGTTTCTTAGAGGATCACTCATTTAACCTTCTTCTTCAATTTTAGTAAGCATTTCCCTTAATAATGATCCATAGTCATATTTGCTAGGACAGGAATAAGTGCAGAGAGCTAAGTCTTCTTCGTCTAATTCAAGTATTCCAAGCTTTTGAGCTGACTCAGTATCGCCGACAACTATACTACGCAACAATTGTGTAATCATTATCTTATAAGGAAATATATCCTCATATATTCCTAATGGGACTATGGCTCGATCGGAGCCATTCATTGCGGTTGTGTAATTTAAATTTAAACCTTTTTCTTTTAATTTAGTTAGAAATACTCTCAAAAAGGAATGTTTTTTTAACTCAGGTCTTAAAAAGTTTAAAAACTCTCTATCACTCTTATTTACCTCTCTTAAAACAGTAATTTGGTTGTGATATCGACCCAAAAAATTGGTGGGCGCTTTCGATTCAGATCCATTTAAAACTGAACCAGAAATAATTCTATTGTTATCGCCTATAATTTTACCGTTTAGAATTTCATCTAAATTGGCTCCGTTTTCAGAAATAACCATAGAAGGTTCTTTAACCATCGGACCTGATAAAGCTATTTTTTTTGTATTGTCTAATAGACCAGTTTTGAAAAGTTTTCCAATCATTAGGACGTCTTGATATCCAATAGTCCATATTTGGTTAGAAAGTGATGCAGGCGATATATTATGAATTTGAGTTCCAACTA
This sequence comes from Gammaproteobacteria bacterium, assembly GCA_004213955.1. Taxonomy (GTDB): domain Bacteria; phylum Pseudomonadota; class Gammaproteobacteria; order Magnimaribacterales; family AG-339-G14; genus AG-339-G14. The sequence goes on along the minus strand of SGZL01000002.1, from coordinate 132,417 downwards.
GACCAACTGGATGAGGTCCATCAAACTCATAATAAAATAAATTATCTAAATCTAATTTTTCGATCGTGCTAGATGGTTTTGTAGAAACATTTAAAGAATTATTAGTTAAACGCAATAAAACCTTTAAGCCTTCGTTAAAATAATCTTCCTCAGGTTTAATGATTAATTCTGGATCAATACTTAAGGGGTTTGAGTCGATCAAAGAAATAAATATTTCATTAGGTCGATCTTGTATTTTAGGTATTTTTGAGAAGGGTCTCGTTCTAAATGCAGTCCAAGTTCCAGAATTTATTAGAATATTTACAATTGTCTCATTATCTAAGTCAGAGAGATTTTGGGAAGTTGAAAACTCTATTTGATCTTGATCATTTTCTTTTTTTTCTATTATTAGGGATGAGAAAGCTCTTCTATCTCCTCTATTAATGCTAGAAATAACTCCAGATACTGGTGCTGTAAAAATAACGCCTGGATTTTTTTTGTCCTCGAATAAAGGCTGGCCTTTTACAACATTATCTTCCTCCTTAACCAACATGGTTGGCTTCATGCCATGAAAATCGTTTCCAAGAACACCTACTGACTTTGATGAGACTTCATTGACCACATCTAAACCAGGCTCACCCTTAATAGGTATTTCCAATCCTTTTTTTATTTTAAAAACCATTATCTGCAGAGACGAATAGTGTTATAGAAAATTAGGTAATTTTTTATATTTAATACCAGCCATTCTTTTGACGACTTTTATTAATTGAGCACAGTAGCCAATTTCATTGTCATACCATAAATAAATTATGGCATTTCTGTTATTACATCTAGTAGCTTGCCCGTCTATTACGCCAGCATATCTTCCGCCAACAATATCAGAAGAAACAACTTCGGCAGATTGAGTAAAGTCTATTTGATCTTTCAACAAGCTATGAAATGCTGTTTGTTTTAAAAATTCTACAAAGCTTTCTTGATCGGAAGGTTTTTTAAGATACAAACTCAAAATTGCCAATGATACATTTGGTGTTGGAACCCTAATTGCATTCGCGCTTAGTCTTCCTTCTAGATTGGTTAAAATTTGCGAGACTGCATTAGCAGCCCCAGTTTCTGTAATCACCATATTCAAGGCTGCAGCTCTGCCTCTTCTTGATTTTCTATGATAGTTGTCAATAAGGTTTTGATCGTTGGTGTAGGAATGAATAGTCTCGACATGGCCATTATCTATTCCAAATTCTTTATCGACCGCACTTAAGACAGGAACGATTGCATTCGTAGTGCAGGATGCTGCACCAATTATTGCATCTTCATCTTCTATATCGTCGTGATTGACTCCATAAACTATATTTTTTAATTCTTTTTTGACTGGCGCAGTAAATAAAACTTTTTTTACTTCTTTATTTTTTAAATGCTTTGCTAAACCCTCTTTCGATGAGGACATGCCTGTATTGTCAATAACAATTGCATTGGTTATGCCGCAGCTCGAGTAATCTACATTGTCAGGACTATCAGCAGAAATAAACTTCACAACGTTTCCATTCATAATTAAGGCATTTTCTTGTTCATCAACTCGAATAGTGCCTTTAAACCTGCCATGCACTGAATCTTTACGCATTAACTCTGCTCTTTTTAAGAGGTCTTCATCGCCTCCTGATCTAGTTACAACTGCTTTTAAACAAAGAGTTTCTCCGGCTCCTGTATCTTCTAATAGGAGTCTAGTAAACAGTCTTCCGATTCGGCCAAAACCATACAAAACTAAATCTTGAGACTTATCTAAAATTGGTTTGTGTATACCTATTACATCTTTTACTTGTTCCTTAACGAATTCCTCTAGTGGCATTCCTTTAGAGTCAAACATATATCCTGCTGCTAAAATTCCAATATCTAATTGGCAAGGACCAATATCTATGGTGTCTAAACATTTTAGAACCTTAGAAGTTTCAAATTCACTTAATTCATTTCCTTCGGCCTCTCTAACTTTTCTATGTAACTGCATAATTTCAATTACAGATAATGTCATTAAAGGAGTTCCATAGAGTAATATACGGACGTTTTTCCTATGCATTTTTCCAATGATAGGTATTGCAGATTCAATTAGGGACTGTCGTTCGATCCAGTTATCTAAGTAATTATCTGGTTTATCTCTTTTTCTTTTGTCTGGATTAGTATCAGACTTTATCTCTGTCATTTCTTAAAGAGAGGAATATCTTTTTAAATGATAATCGGAATTCCCGAAAATAGTTCTAATAGTAGTTAATCTTTTAAAATAATGCCCAATGCTCATTTCTTCAGTTACACCCATTCCGCCATGAAGCTGAATAGATTCTTCACCAATCAGCTTAGCAGCACTTCCAATTTGGAATTTTAGAGCTGATATGGACTTAGACGCATCTGAAGCATTATCGTTCAATTTAGCTGCTGCCATTAATAAAAGTGATTTAGTTTGTTCATGAACCATAAAGGTATCAACCATTCTATGTTGTAAGGCTTGAAATTTACTTAGGGTCTGACCGAACTGTTCTCTCGTCTTAGTATATTCAAGGGTTAATTCGTTCATTTTCTGCATTATTCCAACAGCTTCAGCAGATATAGCTAATGTAGCTAGATCTATTACTTGAGAGATAGTTTTAAAAGATTTACCTTCATCCCCAATTAAATTAGTTTTTGGAACAGATACATTTTCAAGTGTAATTTCAGACGCTTTAGAGCCATCGACGTTAGAATAATCTCTTGAACTAAGACCTTTTGAATCTTTGTCGATAATTAAAAGAGAAATTCCGTCTTCATCTAACTGACCGCCTGAAGTTCGACAAGAAACAATAATTTTATCTGATGCAGGGCCATTCATAACCACAGCTTTGTATCCATCAACTATGTAGTTATCTCCATCAAGTTTAGCAGTAGTCGTTACGTCGTTAAGATCAAACCTGCTTTGTGGTTCTGTAAATGCAAAGGACATCTGCAATTCACCTGATAACAACTTAGGAAGTATTTCTTTTTTTTGGTCATCGTTTCCAAGTTTACTTATCAAATGACCTGATAAAACAATATTCGGTATATATGGCTCAACTATCAACCCAGTACCAAATGCTTCTAGAATAACCATTAGATCAACTGGACCGCCATTGAATCCTCCATCTCCTTCCGAAAAGGGCATGGCAAGCAATCCAAACTCACCAAAGGTTTTCCAAAATTCCTTGCTAAAGCCATCTTCAGATTTAACTAGTTTCTCCCTTACGTCAAAAGGATAATCTTTAGCAATAAACTGCGTAATGAGTTCTTGAACTTGTTTCTGTTCTTCAGATAATGCGAAATCCATAAGAAATTTTTTATAGACCTAATACGGCTTTAGCAATAACATTCCTTTGAACTTCATTACTTCCACCATAAATCGAAACTTTTCTAAAGTTAAGATAATGAGGCATTGCAGTTGCAGCAAAATCAGGACCAATTCTTTTTTCATTTGATGCAAGATCTGCTTCGCTCATGAAAGGATGTGCATAGTATCCCAATGCTTCAACAAATAATTCAGATAGAGCTTGTTGTAAATCTGTTCCACCAATTTTTAAAATTGAAGATTCAGGTCCTGGATGTCCACCTGCAGACATAGCTGCTAGAGTTCTTAACTCTGTAAACTCTGCCGATAAAAGGTCAATTTCAAGCTTATTTAATTTGTCCATAAAAAGATCATCATCTTTTAAGAAGCCATCATTTAAAGGCAGCTCATTAGCAATTTCTCTCAATCTTTTAATTTCTCTTTTCAAATGAGGAATACCGCCTATTCCTGTTCTTTCATGTGCTAAAAGGAACTTGGCAATGCTCCATCCAGCTCCCTCTTCTCCAATTAAATTTTCAACAGGAACTTCAACATTATCGAGATAAACCATGTTAACTTCATGAGATCCATCTATAGTAATAATCGGCTTAACTTCTACGCCTGGAGACTTCATATCAATAAGCAAGAAACTTATACCTTCTTGTTTGATTCCAGATGAATCCGTTCTTACTAAACAAAAAATCCAATCTGCATGTTGTGCCATAGTAGTCCAGGTTTTAGTTCCATTAACAATGTATTTATCACCTTTCTTTTCAGCTTTTGTTTTTAGAGAAGCTAAATCAGAACCTGATCCAGGCTCAGAGTATCCTTGACACCACCAAACATCATTATCTCTGATGGCAGGAAGATATTTTTCTTTTTGTTCTTCGGTTCCAAAAGTATAGATTACAGGGCCACACATGCTTACTCCAAAAGGTACGATGCTTGGCGTATTTATTGCGGCTAATTCATTTTGAAATATATGTTTTTGAGTAACTGTCCAACCAGTTCCACCATATTCCTCTGGCCAATTAACTGCGAACCAACCTTTCTTGCTAAGAACCTTTTGCCATTTCAAATGGTCTTCTCTTTCTAATGGAATACCGTTATCCATTTTTCTTTTTACGTCGGCAGGATAGTTTTCTTCTAGAAAAGTTCTAACCTCATCCTGAAATTTTAGATCTTCTGGTGAAAAAGATAGATTCATTTTTTATACCTCATAATTAAAATTTGAAATCATTCTGAAAGCTGTATTATACACTCAGATTATTTTATCCAAAGTAGAATCTTTTTCATATGCATAGAATTTTAGATAAGAAAAAAGGCCTGGTTATCTGCGAAAATAGCTCTAAATTAGACTTAGTTTCTGATTTTTTAAAATTAAATTCATCTAAAAGTTTTCTAACCTTCAAGGAATTTGAAACTTTACCCTATGATCATTTTTCACCTCATATAGACAACCTTTCTAATCGAATAGAAACACTTTCGAAAGCTAATTCTGAAGAAATTACCATCCTCACTACAACTAATGCATTAATTCAGCCGCTTTTTGACAAGACATCAATTAATTCTTTTTCTTATTCATTTGAAATTAATAAAAAGATTGATAGAAATGAACTTGTGAACAAATTAGGAATTTCAGGTTATGAAGCCGTCCAGTTAGTGTCTTCGAGAGGCGAATTTGCGATAAGAGGTTCTGTTATAGATATTTTTCCTATCAACTCAAAAAACCCTATAAGAATCAATTTAGATGACAACTTAATAGAATCTATAAGAACTTTTGATAAAGATTCTCAACTTGGAATTCACATAATCAATAAATATGAATGTAAAGCTTCTAAAGGTTTTGTGCTTGATCCAGATTCTATAGCAACTTTTAAAAGAAATTGGAGATCAAATTTTAGTAACGATGGAGAGCTTTTTGACAAAGTGTCAAAAGGAGGGTTTCCCGAGGGAATAGAAGCATATTTTCCACTTTTCTACCCAGAAAAACCAAAATTTGAAGACTTCTTTAATGATTTTGATATTTTTTTCTATGGAGATGTAAAGACTTCATCAAAGTTATATTGGGAAATTATTAATCTAAGATATAAAGAGTTTGTTAATAATGAAGATAGACCGCCTTTAAGCCCTTCTATTTTGTTCAATAACCCAAAAGATTTCTTAATTAAAAAAAGTATCCACATTGAAGATGTAGATTTAGATTTAGATAAAAAAAGTATTTTTAAAAATGAAGAAAAATCTGAGGTCATAAAAGAAATTGACGAAATAGAAGGTTTTGTACAAGAAGAACAATATCAATTCAAAATAGATGCAAAAGTTGTTCATAGTAATCATGGGATTGGTATATTCAAAGGATTAAAAAATTTGAGTAATACTGAATGCTTTTCAATTGAATATGCTGAAGGTGAAACGCTTTATGTGCCTATAAGCTCAATGAATCTTCTTACGCCTTATCACGGAAATAGTGAAATTAAACTTGATTCATTAAGAAAAAATAACTGGAAGATAAAAAAAGAAAAAACTAGAAAAAAAGCTTTTGATATTGCAGCAGAGTTATTAGAAGCAGAGGCGTCAAGAAAGATTGATAGATCTGAGCAACTTTTGATTAACCAAGAAGAATTAGATTCTTTCGCGAAAGGATTTGGATTTCAAGAAACCAACGATCAAGCTAGTGTTATCGCAGAAGTTAAAAATGATCTTGCATCTGAAAAGCCTCAAGATAGATTGATTTGTGGAGAAGTTGGATTTGGAAAAACAGAAATAGCTCTCAGGGCAGCTTTCATATGCTCTAAAAATAAAAAACAAGTTGCTGTACTGGCACCGACAACTATTTTGGCTAGACAACACTATGATTTGTTTCGTGAAAGATTTACAGAAACGAGTATAAAAATCGAATTTATTTCACGAGAAAAGAATTTAAATGAAAAAAAAGAAATTTTTAAAAATTTAAGTGATGGAAATATTTCTATAATTATTGGTACTCATGCGCTTTTAAGCGATGATTTAGAATTCCATGACTTAGGGCTTTTGGTTATTGATGAGGAACATAAATTTGGTGTGAGGCAAAAAGAAAAACTCAGAAAATATTCAAAAGGAGTTAATTCTATTTCTTTATCGGCAACACCTATTCCAAGATCATTAAACCTGGCTCTTTCAAAAGTAAGAGATATTTCAATTATTAGCTCCCCTCCACCTGGAAGAAAAACAGTTGAAACTTTAGTCGCAACTTATTCTAAAAGTCTTGCCAAAGAAGCAATAGAAAGAGAATTTACTAGGTCAGGACAAGTTTTTTATCTTGTAAATAATGTTTCTTACTTGGAAGAAAAACTAATTGAGTTGAGAAAGATAATGCCAACGGCAAGAATAGAAATCGCGCATGGGCAAATGACTCCTAAGAAATTGAAAGAGGTTATGTTAAATTTTTTAAATAAAAAAATAGATATTCTTCTTTGCACAACAATCATTGAAAGTGGGATTGACATCCCAAATGCGAACACTCTTATTATTGAAGGAGTTGAAAACTTTGGATTATCGCAGTTACATCAAATAAGAGGCAGAGTTGGAAGATCAAATAGACAAGCTTATGCTTATTTTTTTATTACTCCCGATAAAACTTTATCAAAGAATGCTATGGCTAGACTTGAAGCTCTTAAATTTAGTGATTCCTTGAACTCAGGATTTAATTTAGCTATGAGGGATTTAGAAATAAGAGGTGCAGGAGAAATTTTAGGAGAAAAACAAAGTGGGTTAATAGATTATGTAGGTTTAAGTCTCTTTTCCTCCATGATAAATAGATCCATCAAGCTTCTTGAAGGAGTAGATGAAACGTACGAAGATTTTGAAATAAAAATTGGAGAAAATGGTTTTATTCCAGAAACATTCATTCCTCAAACAGAAGTAAGGTTAGAAATTTATAAAAAGTTCTCCTCATTGAAAAACACAAAGGCTTTGAATCAATTAATAAAAGAATTAGAAGACCGGTTCGGATCAATACCAGAGGATATTAAGATATTGATAAATTTGACTCACATAAGAATAGAATCTAGCGATCTCCTCATTACAAAAATTAGAGGTGATAACAAAAAATGTACTTTATCTCTGAGTGAAAATTCAAATTTAGTTTCTAAACAATCTAATCTAAAAGAAATATCCTTCAACTATCCAGATCATTTGAATTCTAAAGCAGAATTTGTTTTAAATAAGTTAAAATCTTTTAGTAATTAATTTAAAAATATGAAATTAATCATATTAACTTTTTCAATACTAGTTAGCCCTCTTCTTTTTACTCAGGAGGAGACATATAGGATTGATATGATTCTTTTTAAATTTTTACCTGATCTTGATTCAAAAGAAAAATTTAAAATACCTGAGGTAGAATTTGAAGAAAGTCTGTTAAGTCTTTCTTCAATGAAGTATCCAGAGTTTATTGAACCGCCCTCCTTAGATTTGAATTATCAATTTAATGAACTTTTTATTGAAATAAAAACACCAGAAATTGCTGTTAAAAACGAAACTAATTCTGAAATAGTTATCAAACCTAAAAATAGAAAATTTTTTGAAATAGATATTGGTGAAGAGTTTTCTTTGATTTCAGAAGTTGAATCTTTGAAAAAAAGTCGAGATTATCGTGTCATAGGTCATTTCTCTTGGTTTCAACCAATAGTAGAAAAAGATGCATCCACACCAATATTTGTAGACTCAGAAAAATTTAAAGGAAGTAAAATTTTTGGAACTTTAAATATTTACAAAAAAAGATTTCTGCATTCTGACTTTAATTTTTTTCTTGCTGAAGAAGTAGAAGGGTCAGAACCTCAAGAATTAAAAGTTTTATTGAAAAAAGAAGCGCCTGAAGAATATATTATTTTAAGCAAAGAAGATTCTATGAAACTAAATTATCAACTTAGCCAGTCAAGAAAGCTTAAATCTGGCGAACTTCACTACATTGACCATCCAAAATTTGGAATAATTTATAGAATCATTAAGACTGAGAAAATTGATCAGTCTTAGTCTTATAATGATTAAGTAATTGCTCATAAATCTCTTTTTTTTCTGAATCTTCCGTCTCTCTGATGGCTGTCTCTACTTTAAGTGTAGCTTGATCTAAAGTCTCACCTGGAGTGTTCCAAGGACCTTTGGAAAATAATCTTGACCTTACTAAATTGTTGTAATTTTCTAACATTTCCTCAGTAGCAAATTCTGGTTTTTCATAGCAAATAATTCTTGCAGCCAACTCTCTGTATCTTTCATCTTCAAAACCATCAATTAATTTTACTTTTTCATCCCAGTTGCTTATTTCAAATCTTTCCATCCATAATTTATCGGCACTGGAACTAAAACCGTCATATATTTTTTGTTCTACTATATTTTTCTCTGGCCAAGTTTTATCGTCGTCTTCTAAAATTTGAGATAATTTTTGTTTAAAATCTTGATTTTTATTTATCATTTTTGCACGATCTGCTAAAACTTCCTGAGAAAGGTCTAAGAACTTGTCAGCATTATCAATAAGATTCACGTTGACTATTGGCTGGGTCTTATTGATGGCTATTTTTTTAAAAGCTCCAGATTTCCCTATTTGTCCCTTTAACTCAGAATAAGACATTTCAAAAAGCTCTTTAGGATCAAAATAGAGATCTACCAGGAGAACTTCGTTTGGTTTTTTTGAATTTTGTGCACATGGGTAAACCGGATAATTAAATGCTTGGCCTTTAACAATCTCTGCAAACATAGAAAAGGGTTCTTTATTAATTGCTACAATGAAATCCTTTTTTGTCGCTGTGCTTACAGCTGACTCCCAGAGTTGAGGAATTTTCTCATTTATTAGTCTGACTAGATTAATCATCAAATAAGAATCAACTACAGCATCGTGAGCGTTCAAAGACGAAATACCGTTAGCTTCAGCAACCATTTCAAGTTTATATCTTAAATTGCCTTCATCATCGGTCGGTATTTTAACTTTGTCAGAAAAAAAATTTGCTATGAGAAACATAATAACCATCAGATCAACACGTGAAGATCCATTGACGTTTGTAGTTAAATAAGGGTCGATTAAATTCCAATAAAATTGTCTTCGAAATAATTCTTCATCAAATTTCATTCCATTATAAGTAACGTGGACAAGCTCTTTTGTTTTTCCCCATCCAAGCCATTTATTTTTTAAGAAATGCATCATGTCAAAATGAGACATTCCTTCATTAAGATTATTGATTTGCCTGTGAGTTTCATATGCGCCCTTTGTAGGAACAACCCACGGAAGTACTTTGGAATTTAAATTTAGCTCTTCTTCAACGTTGAATTCATTATCAGTCAAAACTGATCCAATTTGAATAATCTGAGAAAACCAGGTATTGAGTCCAGTGGTTTCCGTGTCGTTAAATACGTATGATTTTTGAGCCATCAAAGATAATTATAATTTAGAAAAATCTTTTATGATGAAAGAAATTACTTGTAGTAAGCGTTTTCTGTTTGACTGTGATCAGTAGAATCGATTATTTCGGTAAGCTCTGGAATATTATTTTTTAAAGTTTTTTCTACGCCATCTCTCAAAGTTAAGTCAACCATTCCGCAACCTTGACAACCGCCACCAAATTTAAGGATAGCTTTAGTATTCTCAAGGACTTCAACTAAGTGAACTTCGCCTCCGTGAGAAGCCAAAGAAGGATTTATTTCACTGTACAAAAAATAATTAATTTTATCTTCAATACTGCTATTTTCACTAAGACTTGGCATCTTGGCATTTGGAGCTCTAATGGTTAGTTGACCGCCAAACTTGTCTGGATTGTAATCAACTTTGATATCCTCTAGAAAAGGAATGCTTAAGCTCTCAAGAAACACATTTATTTTTTCTAGCTCAAACAAAACATCTTCTGCTTCTTGCTCACCTTCTTTGCAGTAGACAATACAAGTTTCAGCTTTGGGGGTGCCAGGATCAGAAACAAAAATTTTTATATTAGTTGGTTCCTCTTGTTTGGAAAGAAGTTCAGATAAATACTCCTGAGCTGAATCAGTTATATTCAAATTTTCCATGAGGATTAAATTTTACCTTCTAATTCTGGAACTACATCAAAAAGATCGCCGACCAAGCCATAATCAGCTACTTGAAAAATAGGAGCATCTTCATCCTTATTAATAGCGACAATTACTTTACTGTCTTTCATTCCTGCCAAATGTTGAATAGCGCCTGAAATACCTACAGCAATATATAAATTTGGAGCTACAATTTTACCTGTTTGGCCAACTTGATAATCGTTAGGAACAAATCCAGAATCAACAGCTGCTCTAGAGGCACCGATTGCAGCACCTAATTTATCTGCTATGCCTTCAAGCAAGGAAAAATTTTCGCCGTTTTGCATTCCTCTTCCTCCAGAAATAATTACATCGGCAGCAGTTAGTTCAGGTCTGTCAGATTGAGCTATTTCTTCTTTAATAAATTCAGAAATTCCAGAATCATGAACTTCTTCCATGGTGACAATATCTGCTGAACCAGTCTCTGCGGAAGTGGCATCAAATGCCGTTGTTCTAACCGTTATGACTTTTTTTTCATCTGTTGTCTTTACTGTTGCGATGCAATTTCCTGCATAAATCGGGCGTTGAAAAGTGTCTGGACTTTCGACTGCGCAAATATCAGATATTTGACTAACATCTAAAAGAGCAGCAACTCTTGGCATAAAATTTTTGCCACTAGTTGTTGTTGGAGCCAAAATAAAATTGTACTCAGCAGCAATTTTTGCAACCAATGTTGCTATATTTTCTGCTAAAAAATGCTCATATTCTTCTGAATCTATTAAAAGTACTTTTGTAACGCCTTCTATTTTACTTGAAGCTTCAGCTACGCTTGCACAATCCTTTCCTGCAACTAAAACGTGTACATCTTCATCGAGTTGTTTTGCTGCAGTTACAGTGTTTAGAGTAACTGGTTTTAATTCGTCATTATTGTGTTCTGAAATTACTAGTGCTGTCATGAAATCACCTTGGCTTCGTTTTTAAGTTTATCGATTAATTCATCTACGCTTTCCACTATCACCCCAGCTTCTCTTTCCGGAGGTAAAGATACTTTCAATGTAGATATTCTAGGGGCAATGTCTAAGCCAAAATCTGAGGCAGGCATTACATCAAGGGGTTTAGATTTTGCTTTCATTATATTTGGTAGTGATGCGTACCTTGGCTCATTAAGCCTTAAATCAGTAGTCACAATTGCAGGTAAATTTACCGAAACAGTTTGTAGACCACCATCAACTTCTCTGGTTACCACTGCTTTACCATCGGCAATGGATAAATCTGAGGCAAAAGTTGCCTGAGGATATCCTAATAAAGCAGCAAGTTTCTGACCGGTTTGATTGTTATCTCCGTCAATTGCTTGTTTTCCCATAATTATCAAATCTGGGCTTTCCTTTTCTACTACTGCTTTTAAAAGTTTTGCTATTCCTAATGGCTCAAGCTCTGTATCAGATTCAACTAAAATTGCTCTATCCGCTCCTAAGGCTAAAGAAGTTCTGAGTTGTTCTTGAGATGCGGAAGTCCCTATAGTTACAGAAATAATTTCTTCGGCAGCCCCTGCTTCTTTCAATCTTACAGCTTCTTCAACAGCAATCTCGCAAAAGGGATTTATTGCCATTTTGACGTTATTTAGATCAACCCCAGATTCATCCGACATTGGTCTTACTTTAACGTTGTAATCGACAACTCGCTTAATTGGAATAAGAATCTTCATATTTATAAGTATATTATATTTGAATTATTTCAAAAAAACCCCATTCTAAAAGATATACTGCTTATCGGCAAAGCTTTAGAATATAAAATTATATGGTTTGAGGGTTTAAATGAGTGAAGAAGTTGCTGTAGATTCAATGGAGTACGACGTGGTTATCGTCGGAGGAGGTCCATCTGGTCTCTCTACAGCCATCAAATTAAAACAACTAGCTGCTGAAAATAACTCAGATATAAGCGTTTGTTTGATCGAAAAAGGATCTGAAATAGGCGCTCACATATTATCTGGTAATTGCTTTGAACCTACCGCACTTGATGAATTAATTCCTGATTGGAAAGAAAAAGATGCTCCTTTGAATTCTCCAGCAAAAAGAGACATCGTTAAGTTTTTCTTATCTGAAAAATTGTCTTTTGGCATACCATTTGCGTCATTCTTTGCTCCAAATTTTAATAATCACGGAAATTATGTAATGAGCTTGGCTAATTTCTGTCGCTGGTTAGCTACTCAAGCTGAAAACTTAGGAGTCGAGATATTTCCGGGTTTCACTGCAGCTGAAGTTATCTACGAAAACGATACAGTAAAAGGAATTTTAACTGGTGAAATGGGAGTTTCTAAAGAAGGTGAAAAAAAACCTTCCTACCAACCTCCAATGGAATTAAGAGCGAAATACACAATTTTTGCTGAGGGATGCAGAGGCCATCTTGGAAAGAAATTAATTTCGAAATACGCATTAGATGCTAACTCTGATCCACAGCATTATGGAATAGGTTTTAAAGAGGTCTGGGATATACCAAAAGAAGTTCATTCTGAAGGAACAGTTATGCATTCTTTCGGCTGGCCAAGTAAATCAAACGCTGGATCCTATTGTTACCATGGAGAAAATAATCAGGTTTACTTAGGTATTGTTGTGCCATTAGATTATTCCAACCCTCATATAAGTCCCTTTGATGAATTTCAGCAATGGAAGCATCATAAAGACATTAAAAAACTTCTAGAAAATGGTACTAGAGTAGCTTACGGAGCCAGAGCTCTAACAAAAGGCGGTTACCATTCAAGACCAAAAATGACCTTTCCTGGAGGAATTTTAGTTGGTTGTGATGCTGGGTTGATGGTTTTCACGAAAATTAAAGGAACACATACAGCCATGAAATCAGGGATGCTTGCCGCAGAGAGCGCATTTGAAGCTATCAGCCAAGATAAGATTGGTGAAGATTTAATAGATTTTGAAGAAAAACTTAAATCCTCTTGGATTGAGAATGATTTATACAAGTCGAGAAACATGACTGCTCTTCTCCACAAATATGGAGCCTTAATTGGTGGCGTAATAATGGCAACAGAACAATTTTTATTTAGAGGTAAATTTCCATACACTTGGAGACATAAAACCCCAGACTATGCTTGTATGAAAAAAGCTGCTGATTGTGAAAAGATAGAATATCCTAAACCCGATGGATTGATTAGTTTCGATAAATTATCTTCTGTATTTCTTTCAAATACTAACCACGAAGAAGATCAGCCATGTCATTTAACCCTTAAGGATTCTTCCATACCTATTTCTGTAAATCTTCCCGAATACGATGAACCCGCTCAAAGATACTGTCCTGCTGGAGTATACGAAGTTGTAGAAAAAGATGGTGAAAACAAATTTCAAATTAATGCGCAAAACTGCGTTCACTGCAAGACTTGTGACATCAAGGATCCCAGCCAAAACATCGTTTGGGTGTCTCCCGAAGGAATGGGTGGTCCAAACTACCCCAACATGTAATTTTAAAAAACTACTTAATCGTTTTGATACTTGTAATATCCTTCAACAGGTATCATTAGATGAGCATAATCCGTACCAGGAAACATAACGTAGGGTTCGCCTTTTCTAAAATCGGTTGTAAAATTTTCTATAGTCTTAGGGTCCTTAGGCATTAGCATAAGATGCGGACCAGACTCAATCCACTCTCCAGGAGTCGAATCTTTTTTATTTAATACTCCGGGAACTAAATTGTCTTCGCCAACATCACCATGAAGCATCCACATATAAGAATCTCTTGTTAAATTTGGTTTTTTTCCTTCACCATATGCCATCATCCATTTCATACCTTCATCGTCGTGACAAACCGGCATTGCCTCGTGAGCTGATTTCCAGCCCATTTTAGGAAATGGTCGAGGATTTCCATGTTGGCAAATCCATCCATTAGTACCTTCTCTTAAAATTTCGCCATTTCCACCTATGACAGTTGCAAAATCGCCTATAAATGAAGGCGCAGCAGAAGAATAAGTTTTAATTTGCCAATCTGCCGATGAATGATCATGAAACTCGTGTTTGTGATCATCACTCAAGATGTTAAAGCTTAAAATAGAACTTAAAATAATAAGTATGAATTTCATTTTTTTTTCCTACAAAATTTATTTTATTGCCTTTACTCAAAAAATCCAAGACTAAATCTTTTATTAGAACTTAAAAGATAAAGTTCCTTTCTTTTATCATCCATTTCCGCTTCTTCAATTAGTTGATAGTAGACATTCCTGCTCAGCAAGGCCTCAAGATTTTTTCTTATTAGCACATAAGGAGAAGGTTCTTTTTTTTCCGAAATTTCAATCCTCATAGGGTGTTGATTGCTTAAGGGTACTATTTCACCAACATTTGTTCTAAACAAGTAAGTTTCAATACCTTTAACAGTTTCTTTATTGTAGGTCGTAATTACAAAAGGTTTATCTTCAACTTCTAACTTTATCTTTTCATGAGGAGTCACTAAATAATAAAAACCGTCATCATCAAATCGGATGACAGAACTAAATAAATTAACCATTTTTTCTCTTGAAATAAGAGAGTTCATGAAGTACCACTTGCCATCTCTGGTGATTTTCATATTCACATTTTCGCACAAAGGAGGATTCCATTTTTCCACGGGGGGAAGACCTCCATTATTTTTTTGAGCTTCCATAATACTTTGAAAAAGACTGACGGTTGTGACCATAATTAAGTAATTAGTGTAGGTTCATTTTCTAATTTAATATCAAATCTTTTAAATATTTCATCTCTTATTTTATTTGATAAATTGATAATATTTTCAGATTTTTCAGAAGAATTAACCAGTACTAAAGAGTGTTTTTTTGAAACGCCACAATCTTTATCCTCATGCCCTTTCATCCCAATTTTTTCTATGAGCCAAGCTGCAGAAATTTTGTATTGATTTTCCTTAATGCCATAAAATTTTAAATCCGAATAATCCGATAATAATTTATCTAAGTGAGTCTTTGATACGACTGGGTTTTTGAAAAAACTTCCTACATTAGGTTCCTCCTCTGGATTTATTAACCTATCATTTCTTATTTTTAATATGACGCTCCTTACTTCTTCACCAGAATTAATATCGATATCTTTTGGAATAGATTCATAAGCTAAGTTTGGTTTAAAAGCTTCACTTAAAGAAAATTTAATTTTGGTAATGAAATGATTAGGAAGTTTCTTAAAAATACTTTCTCTATAACCAAATTTACATTCTTGCAAATTAAATACTTCTAGATTTCCAGTATTTAAATTCATAGTTTCAACATAATCGATAAAACTCGATACTTCGACACCATAAGCGCCTATATTTTGGATTGGGCTGCCGCCAACACTGCCTGGTATTCCAGATAAATTTTCAAATCCATATAGATTAGCCTCAAGACAAACTTTAACTAAGTTATCCCAATTTTCTCCAGAGGCTGATTCTACAGAGTTACCCATTATGTTTATCCCAAGAAAATTATTTTTAATAACAATGCCTTCTAGATTATTGAGAATAACAACATTGGTTCCCTCACCCAAGATCCAGAATCTATTTTTTGATTTTCTTATTTTCTTAGATATCTGATACAAATCCTCATAGCTTTTTACTTCATATAAACTTTCACAAGAATATTCGAATCTTAATGAATTAAAATTCTTTAAGCTTTTATTTGTCATTTTTAATAAGCTTGTTAGCTAATTTTAAATCTTCGTAAGTATCAATTCCAAGATGAACCAGTGCTTCTGATCTAATCATATGAATCGGTATATTGTTATCCATCGCTCGCATCTGTTCTAACTTTCGATTAATTTCATTTTCTGATTTTGGTAGCTTAACTATTTTTTTTAAAGTATTTAACTTGAAACCATAGATTCCAAGATGAATCCAAGTTTTTTTATCTAAGCTGGTTTCATTTCTAAAAAAATCTTGTGCGACAGAATCTTTTATCGAAACCTTTACTACATTAGGATTTTTAAGATCAGACTTATTTTTTAGGTCGGTAAACATTGAAACCATTTCAACGTTTTCTTCTTGAAGTAACTCAAAAATATTATTCATATCTTTCGGATCTGAAAATGGCTCATCTCCTTGTAAGTTGATGACAATATCTTCATCAAATAAGCCCATTTTTTGTGAAGCTTCGAAGATCCTTTCGGTGCCATTTGAATGATCTGAATTAGTCATGACAACTTCACCGCCAAAATTTTGAACCTCATTGGATATGGACTCAGAATCAGTCGCTATTATTACTTTATCTGCTACTGATCTTGATGCAGCCTCATAAACCATCTCAATCATTGTTTTACTGCCAATCAATTTAAGAGGTTTTTCGGGTAATCTTTCGGATTGAAGGCGGGAAGGTATTAAAACTATTTTATTCAAGATCTTAATTTTTCAATAATTTTCTCTTCCAAATTTTCTGATATTGAAGCCTCAACTTTTAGATACCAAAAATTATCACTTAAGTAATCGCATTTTACGGCATCTTTTTCAGTCATGATTACAGGTAAATTAGTCAATTGCTCAAAATCACTTTTTGAAAAATTATAGTGATCGGGATAAATATGCTCGATAACATCAAAGCCCAAGCTTCTCAGTGATGAAAAGAAATTATTTGGATTAGAAATTCCTGCCACTGCATGAACCATCTTCTGATATGGCCAATCATGAATTTCGTAGATTCTTTTCGTGTAAATATTTACCCATGAGATTGGTTTGTATGTCATCAAGAATTCATTTTCCTTTCTTTCCGTCTCATCATTACAAAATGAATTTGTATTCACCACAAAATCTACTTCATCAAGTCTTTTAATTGGTTCTCTGAGTGGGCCTGCTGGCAGCATTAATTTATTACCAAATTTTTTGATCCCATCAACCATGGCAATTTCAATGTCTCTTCCCAGTGCATAGTGTTGAAGGCCGTCATCTGTTATCAACACATCGCAGTCAAAATTATCTAGTAAATATTTTGACGAATCGACTCTTTTCGGACCAATCACAAGAGGAGATTGAGTGGAGTTAGATATTATCTTTGCCTCGTCTCCAGAGTTATAAACCTGAGTATCAAAATCTACAGAAAGTGGAAATTTTTTCGATACGCTTTTATAACCTCTAGAAATTATTCCAGGCTTATATCCATTTTTCTTCAAGGTGTTTGCCAACCAAATTACAAAAGGAGTTTTGCCATTTCCTCCGACTGTTATATTCCCAACAACAATAGTTTTGACAGAAGCTTTCCAAGACGTTTTTGATAATTTTTGTCTCCTGTATTTAGAGACTAAACTAAAAATAATAGATAACGGATAAAATAATTTTATCCAAACTTTATTTTTATACCAGGCATTCTCTATTAAACCGTTATGCAATGATTCTTCGATTTTAACTTCCGGTACAAAAATGGGTTTTTTCTCTTCAATTGTTGGTTCTATGTCAGCAAATTGATTTTTATACAAATCAAAATAATCTCCTTTCTTCTCAATTAGCTGCTTATGCGAGCCTCTTTCCGAAATTCTTCCGTTACTTAAAACTATTATTTCATCGGCGTTTTCGACTGTTGACAATCTATGGGCTATTACAAGAGTAGTCTTTCCTTCTTTCAAGTTATCTACAGCTTGTTGAACCAACGTCTCTGATTCTGAATCCAGGGCGGAGGTAGCCTCATCTAAAATCAATATAGAGCAATCTTTCAATAAGGCTCGAGCGATTGCTATTCTTTGTTTTTGACCTCCGGATAGTAAAGTTCCATCGTCTCCGATTTTTGTATCATATCCTTGAGGTAGTTTAGAAATAAATTCATCTGCGCACGCTTTTTTTGCTGCGTTAATTACTTGATCCTTAGTAGCTTCTGGATTGGCAAATCTTATGTTATTTAAAATAGAATCATTAAATAAAATTGTATTTTGACTGACAAAGGATATCTCTGATCTTAATGATTTGAGACTGAACTCATTTATATTTTCGCCATCTAATTTAATTGCCCCCTCTTTGATTTCGTAAAATCTAGGTATTAAATTAACTAAAGTAGATTTTCCAGCACCAGAAGAACCCACTATTGCTAAAGTTGAACTTTTTGAAACGTTAAAACTTATATTTCTTAAGGAATCAAAATCCATTCCATCGTAACGAAAATTCACATTAGAAAATTCAATTTCTCCTTTGGAGTTGTTTAATTCTCTTTCTCCATGGTCTTCTTCATCTTTTTCATCGATTTGATTAAATATAACTTCTGCTGCTGCTAAGCCTCTTTGAATCATCGAATTAGTAATCGAAAGTTGTCTTATAGGTTTTGCTAGCATTGCAGCCGCGCCAAAAAATGCAATGAAAGTTCCAGAAGACATTTTTGTAACTACTGAAGCATCTATCGCAAACCAAGTAATAGTTGCCAGTGCAATGGATAAAATAATTTGTATTAGAGGAGAGGCGATTGCGTTTGTAGACTCTAACTTTAAACTTTGAATTCTATTATGATCACTTGCGTCTACAAGTTTTTCGTATTCTGACTCTTGCCTTCCAAACAGTTTCACTTCTTTGTTTGCATTAATGGATTCTGAACTTAAATGGGTTACATCCCCCATAGCATTTTGAATTCTGGTACTTACTCGCCTAAGTCTTTTTCCTGCAAGAAAAACTATTCCGGCAATGAATGGGCTAGTAAAAACTAGGACAAGGGTTAATTGCCAATTTAAATAAATAAGATATCCAATAAGACCGATGACGATTAAACCCTCTCTTAAAATTATTTTTATTGCTTCAGTTCCAGCTTCGCTTACCTGAGAAACATTAAAAGTAATTCTTGATAAAAGATGCCCACTGGTATTTGAGTCAAAAAATTTTGAGGGCAAGTTAACTATTGTTACGAAAAGGTCTGATCTAAGATCATGCACAAGTTTAGTAGCTACATAGGCCATGAAGTAAGAACCTAAATAAAAACCTATTCCTCTAACTAAGGCTAAAACTACTAGGGCTATAGGTAAATATAAGTATTGGTCTGCAACTGGATTAGAAACAAAATCTACAATTTGTCTAAACCATTCAGCTATTGCAACCTGGGAACCTGCAAAAATTAAAAAACCAAAGAAGCTTAATAGAAAAAAACCATAACTTGGAACTATGTAGCCAACGAGCCTTGAATAATTAGATTTTTTCTTTGCCATTAATACTATTTAAGTTCAGTGGCGTTAATTTCAACGCTATCGAAATTATTTTTATTCAAAACATCCATGACCGTAACTAAATATTGATATCTTGTGTCTGAATCTGCCGATATTACAGCTTTTTTGTTATCTGGATAATTATTGATTATGAAATCGTTTAGAGATGTATAAGAAAATTCATTCAAGCGCTCGCCATTAAGAATAACTTCTTCAGCTGAATTGATTTCAATAATAAGATTCTCTTCTGCCAAACCTTTAAGTTGATTGGAATTCACTTCGGGTAAACTTAATTCCATAGTGGTCAATTTATCAAATTGACTGTTCAGCACAAAGAAAATTAATAATAAGAAAACTATATCAATCAGAGGAGTTACTTCTAAAGATAGCTCAGTATTTTTTTTCTTTAAAAATTTCATTTATCTTGATAAATGATCAATTAATTTATTAGATTCTTCTTCTAACTCAAGAGAATAATTCTCAATGGTGCGAGAAAAATGCCGATAAAATATTAAAGTTGGAATGGCTACTATTAAACCTGCAGCAGTAGTAACCAAAGCTTCAGCTATGCCGCCAGCTAAAGGACTTACAGATCCTAGATTAGACTCCAATAGGTTACTGAATATATTAATCATCCCCATGACTGTTCCAAGTAATCCAAGGATAGGAGATACCGTAGCTATGGTCCCTAATAAAGATAAATACTGTTCTAGGCGGTTAACTTCAAATCTACCTACCTCTTCAGCTTTCAGCCTTAAACTTGTTTTATCTTTATTTTTTTCTCTAATCAATTTAGCAAAAATGCTTCCAAGAACTGAATCGTTAGACATTTTTTTTATTTTTTTTTCTGACAATGAGTCCTCTGAAACTAAAGAAATCAAATTTTCAGTCAAGTTTTTTGGAATTATTATATCTCTGGCTAAATTCCAAGTTTTTTCTAAAACGATAGCAAGTGAAATTATGGAAAGTAATATGATTGGCCAAATAATTATTCCACCAGATAAAATAATATAACTCATATGAGCTTATATTATGCCTGAATCCATAATTAAGGTTTGATCTGAAATTTCTTTAAAATTCTCATCATGCGTTGCTATTAGCAAGCTTGATTTTATATCTTTTACATAGTTTTTTAGTGACTCAATAACGTCTAAAGAAGTTTTAGAATCTAAATCACCAGTCGGTTCATCCAAAATTACTAGACTTGGAGAGTGAACCATGGATCTTGCAATTGCTACGCGTTGTTTTTCCCCACCCGACATTTCACTTGGTTTGTGAGAAAAGCGATGGCTGAGACCCAAGGTGTTTAGTATTTCTTTAGATTTCTCTAGGGCTTCTTTTTTTTCAAAATTATTCATCAACAAAGGTAAAGAAACATTTTCGATAGCTGTTAATTCGTTTAAAAGGTAATGAAATTGATAGACAAAGCCCATATCACTTCTTCTTAATTCAGTAAGTTTTTTTGAATTAAGGTCATCATAACTTTGATTTTTGTAAAATATTGTTCCAGAAGTTTTTTGCTCAAGCCCAGCAAGTAGATGTAACAAAGTTGATTTTCCTGATCCGGATCTGCCAGTAAGGACCGTTATTTCTCCTTCGTGGATCTTAATATTTACCTCTTTAACAGCATTAATAGGAATCGTTTTAGCATTAAATGTTTTTGATAATTGATTTGCTTTTAAAATATTATTCATTTCTTAAAACTTTTGATGGATAAATTTTGGAAGCCAACCTAGCCGGATAAAGACAAACAGATATAGTCATAGTTAAAGAAGCTAAAATAATTAGGGCGATCCAATTCCATCTTAAATCAGTAGGAAAATAGTTAATAAAATAGGAATCGCGCATTAAAAAACCTAGCAAAACTTCCATATAATCCGTTGATAAAAAAAATGTAATTAGCAGGCCAAAGACAAAACCAATCAAAGTACCAATTAGGGAAATGATGGAGCCTAGATATAAAAAAATCTTTTGAATTTCATAACTAGACATTCCCATTGTTTTTAATATTGCCAGCTGAGATCTTTTATCGTTAATCATCATCATTAACATTGAAATGATATTAAATGCAGCAACTACTATTATTAAAAAAAGGAGTAATCCGACCAACACTCTTTCCTGCATAATCGCTTCAAATAGAGAGCCATAGGAATTTGTCCAATCTTTAGATGTGAGCAATTGATTTGTTTTTGTTTCCGCGTCTGTTAAAGCCATTAAAGAAAGGTTGCCAGCTTCAAATAAATCATCAAATTTCAACCTAAGACCATGTACCTTGTCATCTAGCGACATGAGTTTTGAAGCATCGCTAATATTTATAAATGCATTAGTTTGATCTAATTCTGGAGAACCTACTCTAAAAATTCCTGAAACTGTAAAAGTTTTAATTTTTGGAAAGTACCCTGCAAAAGATGCGTTTGTATCAGGTATCATCAAAGCAAGCTCATCACCAATGCCTGCACTAAGCTTTCTGCTTTGAGATAACCCTATAATAATATTGAAAGAGTTTGCTTTAAGAGAATCTAGAGAACCCTGCAACATAAAATCATTGACAACAGAAACAGACTTTTCAAACTCTGGTTTTATTCCAAAAATTTTAGTGCCTAGTACCTCACCCTTATGACTCAATAAAGACTGGCTTTCGATAAAGGGTGCCAAGCCAATTATTTCTTTGTTCTGTTTTAATTCCTTATAAATTGATTCCCAATTATCAATTGGAACTATGCCTTCAATAGATGCATGGGGAATGGTATTTAGTATTCTTTCTCGAAGCTCTTTTTCGAAGCCATTCATTACTGAAGTCACGACAATTAACACCGCAACGCCAAGAGCGATACAGGCAAATGAGAGTCCTGTTACAAAAGAAAGAAAGCCCTCTTTTCGAGCTTTCAAAAATCTAATGGCTATTAAAAAAGATAGATCTTTCAATATCATTAGACATTATTTAAATCGATTATTTCAGAGTTTGTTCTTTAGTAGATTCAAATTGCTTCCCGGAATATGGAGGCATCATCGGCCCTAATAAATCAGCAGAAAACTGTCTATATATCGCTTTGGCATGACTGAAAGCTTTGAATCCATCAAATCCATGATAATTTCCAATACCACTCGGTCCAACTCCCCCAAAAGGTAAATCCTCTTGACCTATGTGCCAGATTACATCGTTGATTGTTACTCCCCCAGAAATTGTATTGTTTAATACTTTATCTTCTCGTTCTTTATTTTTTCCGAAGTAATAAAGTCCTAATGGACGATCCTTAGAATTAACATAATCAATTGTTTCTTGAAAGTTTTCATATTCTTTCACAGGAAGAACTGGACCAAATATTTCTTCTTTCATTATTTGCATATCGTCTGTGGGATTCATTATCAAAGTAGGTGGTATTTTATGAACTTCTTGCTGAGAAAAATCTTCATTTGCAGGATTAATTACTTTAACGTCAGCGCCTTTTTCTTTTGCATCTTCAATAAGATCATTAAGTCTGTCATAGTGTTTTTCGTTGATAACAGAAGTGTAATCAGGATTATATTTTAAAGATTCATAAGACTTTTCTATAGCCTCTTTAGATTTTTCGTAAAACTCTTCAGATTTTCCTTTTGGAACCATGACGTAATCCGGAGCCAGACAAATTTGGCCAGCGTTCATTGTTTTACCCCTCATTATTCTGGTAGTTGCTGATTTCATATCAGCATCGTCATCAACTATTACAGGTGACTTTCCTCCCAACTCTAAAGTTACAGGAACTAAATTTTCAGCTGCAGACTTCATCACCAATTTTCCAGTATTTGTACTGCCGGTAAAAAGTAAATGATCAAAAGGCAGAGCGCTAAATGCAGCTCCAACATCTGGTCCGCCAGTGAAAACTGCTGCTTCATTAGAATCGAAATATTCTTGAAACATCTTTTTAGTTAGTTCAGAAGTCTCAGGAGTAAATTCAGAGGGTTTAATCATAACTCGATTTCCAGCTGCAAAAATT
Source organism: Gammaproteobacteria bacterium (assembly GCA_004213955.1). Lineage (GTDB taxonomy): Bacteria > Pseudomonadota > Gammaproteobacteria > Magnimaribacterales > AG-339-G14 > AG-339-G14. The sequence goes on along the minus strand of SGZL01000002.1, from coordinate 109,024 downwards.
GTGCCTAGCGGAGCCAAAACCAAATTGATTGGAAAGTTCCAAGGACTGATAACACCTACCGTTCCTAACGGTTGATATTTAATTTTCGATTTAGCGCCAAGTAAACTCATTAATGTTCTGACGACAAAAGGCTGAGAAGCATTACTGTTTCGCTTCTCGTCTTTCATCCAATTTTTTACATTTTCTTTTGCGTAATTCAAAGAACCAATTGTGCTCATAATCTCTGACATAAAACCTGCTCTGGGATCTCTGCTTCCAAAATCTGCAGTTATAGCTTCGAGTATTTCAACATGATATTTTTTCAACATGTCTACAGATCTAGAAAGCCTGTCTTGTCTAAGTTCCAAGCTTGGAATACCTTCATCGATATATAATTTTTTTTGGAGTTTTAAAATATTCTCCATTTCTTGAATTGTTTCGTTTGTCATAATTTTCTCCTTATTTGATCAAGATCTCATCTTTTTATCTTTCTCGTTACTTTTTTTAATAGTTTCTCTTATATTTGTCCAGTCCTCATCTTTTAATTTTCCTAGACTAGAAAAAGTTCCACCGGCCGATAAATAAGCACCACCATCTATGGCAATAGTTTGGCCAGTAAGATAATCGCACCCATCAGCCATTAGAAAAGTGGCTAAATTGCCAAGCTCATTCATTTCTCCAACTCGACCCATTGGATTTGAAGACATAGAGCTTTGATCCATGGCGCCTTCTGTTGCCTCGGTATCAGGACTTAGTCTTGACCATGCTCCTTCTGTTGGAAAAGGACCAGGTGCAATGCAATTTAGTCTTATGTTGTGAGGACCCCATTCCACAGCTAGAGATTTAGTCATAGCATTTATTCCAGACTTAGACATTGCTGAAGGGACCACAAAAGGTGACCCAGTCCAAACCCAAGTTGTAGTAATGGAAAGAATTGTGCCAGGCTGTTTGAGTTCTATCCATTTTTTACCAACAGTATTTGTCATATTAAAGGTGCCGTGAAAAACGATAGAGGCTATGGCATTGAATCCATTAGGGGATAAATCGTTGGTTCTACTAATAAAATTTCCTGCGGCATTATTAACTAACCCGTCTAGAGGGCCTTCGTCGAATACATTGTTAATGGTTTCTTCAATAGCTAAGGAATCTCTTATGTCTAAACTATGAGCTGTTACTTTTCCTTTAGTTTCATCTGCAAGTTCTTTTGCAGCCTTTTGAAGCACCTCGTCCCTTCGACCACAAATTATGACTTCAGCACCGTAAGTTAAAAAGTGCTTAGACATCTCTTTGCCTAAGCCGCTTCCGCCGCCAGTAACTAAAATCCTTTTTCCTTCTAGTAAGCTTTTATCAAACATTAAATCTTCTCCACAGTAAAATATTTTTTCTGATTGGAAAGTATAAATACTATTAATAAGATTGCTAGGAAAGATAACAACAAGTATGGAATCTCTGGAGATAAAATGTATAGGGGCATTATCAAAATTGGAACAAGGATATGACCAATTGGGAAGACCATATTCAAGAGTCCGTTAGCTGCACCTTGTTCATCTTTTGAAACAGATAGTGACAACATAGTTATATTACCTGCCCTAGCTAAGCCCATGCCTAGGCCTTTTAACATCAATCCTAAATATAGCCCTGGAATAGAAGAAGCTTGAGAAAGCGATAAAAAACCGAAGAAGACTATTAATAAACCCCATTTTACTAAGCTCAATGATTTAATTTTATAGTTTTGTACTATTACTAATTGCGAAAACATTGAAGCTAAAGCAACAATTGAAAATCCTACTGCAACAGTTGAATACACTTCACCTTGGTTAGAGAGAATGACGTCTTTGACAAAAATAGAGCTCGTTAAAACCAAACCAGCATTGGAAAGCCCCATAAAGGAAGCAATAATTAAAGAAGGCCAAACTCTTGAGTCAAACATACTTATTTTTTTTGGCATTTCTAGTTTTTCTTCATTAAATTGCTGATCAGATTCACTCATTTGAAAAAAATTGTAAAATCCCAGAAAAATTCCTAGTAAGGCAATAAATAGAAAAGGAATAAAAAGATTATTATTGAAAATAGATAAAAGAATTCCAATAAAGATTGGTCCGGTAACAACCCCCATTTGCCATCCAGCATCGAATCTTGCGAAACCAGCTGCTCTAGTTTCTGGAGAGGTTAAATCAGCAATTCTTCCTCCAGCTGCGGGCCTTACTGCGCTTCCCAACAATCCGTTAATCAATCTCGTAATGATCAATAACGGAAGAATCAAAATAAAGGGAATTAAGTTGTAACTTGCTGCTGAAATAATAGCAGCGAAAAGAATCATAGATAAAGAAAATCCAAAAATTCCAATTAGAAAAATCCATTTTCTTCCGAATCTATCACTTAATCTGCCCCAAAAAGGACTAAAAATCATCCAAGCAATTGCAGAAATGGAAAAAATGATTCCAACTTCAAATTCGTTAAATCCTAATGATCGAACTTCCGCGGGAATTAAAATAAAAATTGTAGATTGTCCAGCGCCAATACAAGCGATGGCTGCAGCCAGATACCAAATAGATCTATCTGGCTTTTCCACCAAATTAGTCATAAGCGAGAATTAAAATAAATAATTCGTTTGATGACGGATTGAATACGAGAAATTCATAAAATTCATTCAGTGCATGAGACCACTCGTGATCAAATTCTTCTTTCTTAGAATTCCTTCGTATTTTGTTTTGTTTTAGGAAAAAGGTTATCGAATCTTCTTGAAGGATAATGTTAAGAAAAGACTCTAACTTTTCTAAAATATTTGAAGATATTTGAGGAGTCTGTTTTCTTTCAGAGATCACAATTTCCACAACAAACGATAAAAAATCAGAAGAATCAATCTTCACATAAGATTTGTTATTTAATTTTTTAGTCAAAAATGGGCCATGAAACCCTTGAGCTCTAGCAAACATAAAGTCAGTTAATTGAAAATTAATAAATTCTTCTTTGAGATAGCTATCAATTAAAAACTCATAGTTATGTTTAGTTAAATTATCGGAGAATTTCGTCCTAATTATTAATGCCTGTCCATGATCGTGAAGTCTTAAAAACTCCATCCCCATCAAAGAATATTTATTTTTGATTGGATATTTTAGAATTTCTTTTTTGTCATCCATGCAATGGTTTAATGCCGACTGTTTCTCTGACTTCCTTGATTTTATTTTCTGCATGAATAACTGCTTGTTTCTCACCTTCTGAGAGAATCTCTTCAATCGTATTTGGATTATTTATCAAATTTTCGTACTTTTCTCTCAAAGGGCTTAACTCATCGTTGATAATATCAAAGAGCATTTTTTTTAAATCGCCCCAACCAGCACCGTCTTCGAATGACTTTTTGATACCATCAAGTCTTTCTTTTTTCAGAAACGCGCTGAAGTAATCAAAAAGGATTGAGTCTTTAGTACCTTTTGGATCGCCTGGTAGTAAAGAATCAGTCACAATTTGATTTAATGATTTTTGCAGTATTTTTTCTGAAGAAAATAACTCAATAAAATTATTATAGGATTTACTCATCTTTCTTCCATCTAACCCCGGAAGTAAAGGAATATCTGTAGATATAATCGGCTCTGGAAGAGTAAATGTTTCGCCATAGCTATTATTAAATCTTCCCGCAATATCTCGAGTCATTTCAATGTGTTGCTTCTGATCACTTCCTACAGGAACAAAATCTGCATCAAATAGTAAAATATCAGCAGCCATTAAAATTGGATAATTAAACAATCCAGCATTAATTCCACTGTCAGGGTCAGTTTTGTCATTAACGTCTACTGCTGCCTTGTACGCATGAGCACGATTTAATATCCCTTTAGGTGTAACCGAACTTAAAATCCAATTCAATTCAAGAATCTGGGGGATGCTTGATTGTCTGTAAAAATTTACTTTTTCAAAATTTATTCCGCAAGCAATCCATGCAGCAGCAATTTTTAAAGAGGATTTAAAAGTTAGCTCGGGATCTTGATTCTTAATTAATGAGTGATAATCAGCCAGGAACAGGAAATTTTTATTAAAGTCTTTAGATTTTTCAATAGAAGGCTTTATCGCGCCTACATAGTTACCTAAGTGGGGAGTGCCGCTTGTGGTAATTCCTGTTAAAAGTGTAGACATTTGGTAAGTATAAAAAAAAACACCACAAATGTGGTGCTCTTTTTAGCGAAGTTGAAGGGGCCTAGCGGTCTGCCTAGTGTTAGACTTTAACCTTTGTCCAACATGTGGTGAAATTTCTTTCATCTTTTCACCCTTCTCCTTCTTTCTGCTGTCTTCTTTTTTACCGTCTCGAGTTGTTAAAACGTCCCTCAGCAGATAAATATATATTATCTTAATTTCTAAATGATGCAATAGGCAAAATTTAGTTTTTTAGATTAAGTTTGCATAAAAAAAAATTTTTTGATTTGAAAAAATTATTAAAAACTTTTTTTTGGCGGAGGGGGTGGGATTCGAACCCACGAAGCCATTTCTGGCTTGCCGGTTTTCAAGACCGGTGCATTCAACCAAGCTCTGCCACCCCTCCAAGATTACAAGTCTTAAGAGGATTTAACTTAAAAAAAATTATTTTGGTTTTGCTTCGTTTACTTTTAACTGTCTACCGTCTACTTCAGAGTCATTTAAAGCTTCGATGGCTTCTTCGCCACCTGATTCTAGCTCTACGAATCCAAAACCTCTGGATCTATCTGTATTTCTATCCTTAATTACTTTTGCCGAAACAACACCATAATCAGAGAATAGTTCTTCAAGTTCTTGGTCGCCTATGCTCCAAGGAAGATTACCTACGTATAATTTCATAAATATTTACCTATTTGTTTTAAAGTGTGTATTGAATAGTAATTTCAGAAAAAAGAAACTCTTTTTTTTATTTAATTACTATTTTTTATAAGCCAATGCTTTATCTAAGTAGTCTTGCATTACATCTTTGAACTCTTGCTTTTGGCAAAGTTTCATTAAATGCTTACAAACTCTTGGAAACTCTTCTTCAAAATTTTTTGAAATTATTTCATAACCTTGACTGTTAATGATTTCCTCACTGTCCCTCTCTCTTAAAAATTGAGCAAAATCACAAACAAAAGATATATCCGCAATTGAAAGTTCGTTGCCTACAATGTATGAATTATCTGTTAGAGCTTTTTCTATCCCATCTAAATAGAACAAATATACTGAAGTCATTCTTTTGTATAAATAGTCATTTAACTCAGTAAGTTCTAAAACATAGACCTGGAATTCTCTAGCAAAAACTAAGTTAGCGTCTAAAAAACTATCGATTCGTGATTGTGTTAATTTGTCTGTACCGCCATATAAGTCATGGTTATCGGAAGCTCTAGCCACTGCTCGCATAATACTATTAGATTCAAAGATACCCACTGTGCCATCAGAATTAAAACCGGCAGGTACTGTCCCAAAAGGATGTTTATCTAAAAATTCATTGGTCTTGTATAAATCTCCTTTAAACCCTCTTTTGCTCTCACGCTTATATTTTGTCAATTCGTTAGAATCCACGTCTTCTAATTTTTTTGCATCAAAATCCCAAAGCCATTTGGGTAAATTTCTTGGCTTATCGCCTATAACCTTTACTTCAACTTCTGCTAATTTAGCTGTAATCAAGGATTTCCAAACTCTTGGGTTGGGTAAATAAGAAAAAATTCTTATGTCTTCTGTCATTATTTTATAATTTTAATAGCACAAATTTTATTTCCAGATGGATCTTTTAAATAAGCTAAAAACATTTTCATGTTTTCGAATTCTCTAACGCCTGGAGCATCCTCAATATTAGTACCGCCATATTCAAGACCGACTGAGTGCCATTTATTGCCAGTTTCTTCATCGGGAACATTAAAAGCAACTGTATTTCCATTGCCAGGATGAGCTTGGTTACCATCTATTGGTTCGGTGATGCTAAAAGTATTTTTATCTAAAAAATAAAAATATCTAGTTTGACCAGTGAGATTTGGCATGAAAACCCCTTCTTTTGCACCCAAAACTCCTAGTACTTGGTCATAAAATTTTTTTGATTTTTCGATATCATTAGATCCGATCATTATATGGCTGAACATATCTTTTCTCCTTTTATATTAAAGCTTCTATAGTAATTTAATTTTTAAAAAAAAGTCGGTAAAGAGTAAGTGAATTTTTCTTCTTTAAAAAATATAATCTAGATGATTACTTGAATTTTCTTTTCTCAAAATAATCTTCGATTGAACCCAAAGAATCTTTTATTAACAATTTAAAAAACTTATTAAATTTATCCGAAATGTTTTCTTTGATTTCATAGGTAATACTGTAAACGTCATGTTTCTTTGCAAAATCTAAAATATATTCATCACTAGTTTTAAGCTCATCTACCAATCCTACTTCTAAAGCTTCAATACCTTCCCAAACTTCCCCAGTAGCAATTTTTGAAATATCTAATTCAGGCCTAAATTTACTAACATGGTCCTTAAATAACTTGTGAATGTCTTCTAAGTCTTCTTTAAATTTTGTTCTACCCTCTTCAGTGGTTTCACCAAATGAAGTAATAGTTCTTTTAAATTCTCCAGCCGTATGAAGTTCATAATCAATATCGTTTTTTTTGAGAATTTTATGAAAATTAGGAATGGCTGCTACCACTCCAATAGATCCGATTACAGCAAAAGGGGCGGAAATGATTTTATCAGCTACACATGCCATCATATATCCACCTGAAGCTGCTACTTTATCAACGCAAGCCGTTAACTTGATATTTGCGTCTCTAATCCTTTGTAATTGTGCTGCACAAAGCCCATAACCAATAACTGTGCCGCCTCGACTTTCTAATCTTAAAATGATCTCTTCGCATTTAGTTTCGCTATTTAGAATCGCATTAATTTCTTCTCTCAGACTTTCTACACTGGAAGCCTCTATATCTCCTTCAAAATCTAAAACATAAACAGGTTTTTTCTTTGCCTTTGAGCCTCCTTTCAAGGAAGCTTTAAATTGTTTTTTTTCCGCCTTAATAAATTTTTTTGTTTCATCTTTATTTAGATTTAAAACCTTTAAAGAATTGGCCATCGCTTTATATTGATTTGAAAGGTTTTTAATCTTTAGCTCTCCTAGATTTTCTTCTTTGCTCTTTCGTGATATTGATATCAAAAAAATTGGAACAAAAATAAGAATAACTATCGTAAAAGCTTTTAATACAAAAAATAAAAAATCGATGAACATTTCCATAAGGTCTCTCTAAATTGAAAAAAGATTTTATCAGTATAATTTGAAAGCTTACAGAACTTCTTGATCGTTCATGAAAGGTCTTAAAACTTTAGGAATTTTGACTGAGCCAGACTTTTCTTGAAAATTCTCCAAGATAGCTGCCATGGTCCTTCCAACTGCCAAACCTGATCCATTTAATGTGTGGCAAAGTACTTTAGAGTCTTTCTCGTCGGTTCTTATTTTCAATCTACGGGATTGAAAATCTTTGTAATTGCTGCATGAAGAGATTTCTCGATATTTGTTCTGACTTGGTAACCAAACTTCTAAGTCATATGTCAGTGCTGAACCGAAACCTATATCGCCTGCACATAATTTTACTTTTCTGTAGGGAAGTTCAAGTAACTCCAGTATTCTTTCTGCATCGCTAGTAAGTTGTTCCAAATCTTGACTTGATTTATCTGGATGAGAAATTTTAACAAGTTCTACTTTTTCAAATTGATGTTGTCTAATGATCCCTCTTGTATCTAATCCGTAGCTTCCTGCTTCCGATCTAAAACAAGGAGTATGCGACACGTAAGACAAAGTAAGATCACTTGAATCTAGAATTTCATCTCTATGATAATTTGTGACGGGGACTTCTGCCGTAGGGATTAAATACATTTCATTTTCATCGTCTTTGATTTGAAACTGATCCTCTTTAAATTTTGGAAGTTGACCTGTACCTAATAAGGAATCTTTATTAACAATGAAAGGAACATAAATTTCCTTGTAACCATGATCATTTGTATGTGTATTCAACATGAATTGAATTAAAGCTCTATTTAATTGAGCAATTGAATTCTTAAAGACCACAAATCGTGATTTTGAAATTTTTACTGCAGCCTCAAAATCCATACCGTCAGTCGAAATTCCTAATTCTTGATGATCTTTTGGCGTAAATTCAAATGAAGGAATCTTTCCAACTTTTTTTATAAGCTCATTATCCTCTTCGGACTTACCTGGCGGCACAGAAGGGTCTAGTAGATTTGGAATATTTAATAAAAAATCTTCATAAGCAAGCTTATTAGTCTTAAATTTTTCTTTCGCGTCTTTGAGGTCACTTGAAATTTTAGTAGCTTTAGATTTCAAATCTTCAATACTTTCATTATTCTTTTGAGCTAAACCAATTTCTTTTGCAATTTTATTTTGTTCTGCTTGAAAATTTTCCATTTCGACTTGAAAAGCTTTTCGATTTTTTTCCAAGGTTTCCCAAAGTGAAATATCTAAATCAAAACCTCTCAAAGAAAGATTAGCTTTTACTTCTTCGGGATTATTTCTTAAGAGGCTTAAATCAATCATTTTTATTAAATATTAATAAATCAGTTACCTGCTGATTATAACTAAAAGCAGAATCATTAATCTTTTGCATCATAGAAAGATTTTCAAAGTTTATTTTAGATTCATCGAAATTTGGGCTATAAAAAGTGAGAGACTTTAGGATTTCATCGGAAAAAACTAACTCTAGTTGACTGTTGTTATTTACAAATAAACACTTGCCATCAATACAAGATTCAAATTTAAAAAATTTACATAGTTGATCGCTTGAGAGCAACATTATTGCCGCTGGAATTTGGTTAATCATTTGATCGCGATCGTATCGAACAGTTTGATCTAGATCATAGTTGGTTTGAAAAATGTGATCTTTATTAATCAATATCTCGGAATTCAAAGGCGATTCTAATGTGATTTTTAAATTATCAGGTCTTTGTAAAAGAATATTTCCTTTGATTGGATCTCTATCGTTTTTTATAAAAGATTGAGTGAAATCTGTAGTTAAAGAAAAATTTGAATCGTAAAATTTATTTAAATTTTCAGATCCAAGATCGCATTTTCCATAAACTAAATTCGTGAATATAAAGAAAAAAAATATATAAAATTTATTCTGCATTATTTGGAGCTAGCACTTCTCTGTTCCCATTAGAATTCATTTCGCTTACTAGTCCCGCTGCTTCCATGCTCTCTATCAGTCTTGCTGCTCTGTTATATCCAATTCTAAACTTCCTTTGAACCGCTGAAATAGATGCTCTTCTAGTTTCAACCACAAATGCTACTGCCTGATCGTAAAACTCATCTTTTTCTGAATCTCCATTTCCTTCTGAATCTTCTCCGGTTTCTGGAGCTTTAGTAACTGCGTCTAGATATTTTACACTTTCCTTATCTTTCCAATCTTTTACAACTCGAATAATTTCCTCTTCTCCAACGAAAGCGCCATGCACTCTTAAGGGAACAGAAGTTCCCGAGCCTACATACAACATATCTCCTCTGCCTAGTAACTGCTCAGCGCCAACTTGATCTAAAACGACTCTTGAATCCATCGATGAAGCTACATTAAAAGCCATCCTAGCTGAAATGTTAGCTTTTATTAAACCTGTGATTACATCAACTGACGGTCTTTGAGTTGCTAGCAACATGTGAATTCCAGCGGCTCTGGCTTTTTGAGCCAACCTTGCTATTAATTGTTCTACTTTTTTTCCGACTACCATCATTAAATCTGCCAATTCATCAACAGCAATGACAATCAAGGGAAGTTCTTCTAAATTAGGAACATCGTCTTCGGTTATTCCTTTTTCCTCATCAATTTTAAAAGTAGGATCTTTTATCGGCTTACCTGATTCATTAGCTTTTTTTATTTTCGAATTAAACCCGTTTAAATTTCTAACTGACATTGCTGCCATTAATTTATATCGTCTTTCCATCTCGTTGACGCACCATCTCAATCCAAAGGCTGCTTGCCCCATGTCAGTTATGACTGGACAAAGTAAATGAGGTAAATCTTCGTATACTGACAGTTCTAACATTTTTGGATCGATCAAAACTAACCTGACTTCCTGAGGAGTGGCTTTGTAAAGAATACTCATTAGCATTGAATTTAAAGCTACTGATTTACCAGAGCCAGTGGTTCCAGCAATTAATAGATGTGGTAAGGAGGCTAAGTCTTCTAAGACCGGTTTACCTTCTATGTCTTTGCCATAAGCTAAGGTCAAAGGACTTTTTGTTTCCTCAAATAATTTAGAAGCGATCACTTCACCTAACAGGACATCCTCTCTATCAGCGTTTGGAACTTCTATTCCGATCGTCTCTCTTCCCTCGATTACCTCTACGATTCTAATGCTCCCAACTCCCAAAGATCTTGCCAGGTCTTTATTTAAATTAGAAACTTGTGAAACTTTAATTCCTTTTGGAAGTTCTACTTCAAATCTAGTTACCACAGGTCCTCTCATGGTTTCTCGCACAATTGCATATTCTCCCTCAGGGCCGGTAATTTTAAATTCAGCTAATTTGGTAATTAGTGCTTCTTTTAAAATATCCAGTTCATACAATTGTTGAGAATTCATCACCTGCGCATCATTTCTTTTTTCATCGAGTAAAGAGATTTTTGGCATTTCTCCAGGTATCTTTTCTTCAAATAATTCTACTTGTTTCTCTTTATGAACTTTCTTTCCCTCTTCAATAGGTTTTTCAACTTTTTTGATCTCAGGCTTAGGCATGGATTTAATTTTTTCTTTATGCGAGTCTAGAAAAGCTTGTCTATTTTTTTGATCTGCCTTTTTTTGTTTTGCTTTTCTTAAATATTCAAAGCCATTTTTAGAATACTTTTTAAATGCATAAATTATATTTTTTAAATTATCTTGAAAATTAAAAAAAGCATTTCGCCAATTCAAATTAATCATCAAACTCATACTTACCATCAAGAAAAAAATACCAAAAAGCGTAGAGCCAATGAGACTCAAGTATGGAAATAAAGATTTTGATATCGAAGAGCCTAAAAATCCTGAACTAGTTTCAGGAAAAAAGGTTTCGTAAGGTTTAATATGTAAATCAACCAACAAGCAAAAAGAGCAACAAAAGATAACAAAGCCAAAAGTTCTAAAAAAATAATTTTTTGACTCAGAATTAGCATCTGAATTTTTCATAAGAGAAGTTACAGTTGGCAAAAAAAGTAACCCACAAATAGACCAAGCTGTAATTCCCAGCAATTCATACAAGAAGCTACTCAACCAAGCCCCTACAATACCGATGCTATTTACGAGATTTAAATCTGTAGAAGATAGAAGTCTCCAATTAGGATCTGATATGTCGAAAGATCCTAAAGCAATTGCAAGGATTATTCCTAAAATTACAAAAAATAAATTTATTAAATCTAGAGTAAGTGTTTTGGTAGCAGAGCTCAGCGAGAAAGCTGGATTAAAAATTTTTGAAAATAGAGATGATTTATTTTTAGTCAATTTTTTAATTCAAAGCAATATTATATCTTTCCTTACTATTTAATGACAGTTACAGGCTTATTCTATCTGTCTCTTTTTTTCTAATTAATTTAGAATAAGCATTTATTATCAAATTTGTGAGCGATTTAAGAAAACTTATCATTTTAGGCTCTGGACCAGCTGGGTACAGTGCAGGAATTTATGCAGCTAGGGCAGGTTTGAATCCTGTTTTGATTACTGGATTAGAAATCGGTGGTCAGTTGACAACCACAACTGATGTTGAAAATTGGCCTGGAGATCATAACGATCTTCAAGGTCCTGATTTAATGTTGAGAATGCAAGACCATGCAGAAAAATTTGACGTTGAAATTATTAACGATCACATTGAAAAAGTAGATGTAAGTGGAAAACCTATCAAATTGAAAGGTAATAAAGAATACGCTGCTGAGTCTTTGATAATAGCTACTGGAGCTTCAGCTCAATATTTAGGACTAGATTCCGAACAGAAGTTTTTAGGGAAAGGCGTCAGTGCTTGTGCAACTTGTGATGGCTTTTTCTATAAAGATAAAGAAGTAGCAGTGATTGGAGGAGGTAATACTGCTGCAGAAGAAGCATTGTATCTAAGCAATATTTGCTCAAAAGTTCACCTCATTCATCGCAGAGATTCACTACGCGCAGAGAAAATTTTACAGGATAGAATCTTTTCAAAAGCAGAGGAAGATAAAATTGAGCTTCATTGGAATAGTCAACTCCAAGAAGTTATTGGAGACGATTTAGTAAATAAAATTATCCTAGATTCTGGTAAAGAATTAAAGCTTGAAGGAGTGTTTATAGCTATTGGTCATAAACCAAATACCGATATGTTTGAAAATCAATTGGATATGAAAAATGGCTACATTTCTATTAACAGTGGTCTCAATGGAAATGTAACCCAAACAAGTGTAGAAGGAGTTTTTGCAGCCGGTGATGTTGCAGATTCTATTTATCGTCAAGCTATTACTTCAGCCGGATTCGGGTGTATGGCTGCATTAGATGCCCAGAAGTTTTTAGAAGAATAAAGTTTATTTAAAATTAACCGACTTCTTTAAGCCTAAGTTTAGCCGAATTGTATTCTTCTTCTAAATCGTCCACAGCGTCACTGACAGTTTTGACATCATTGATATTACCTATTCCTTGACCTGATCCCCAAATGTCTTTCCAAGCTTTCGTAGCAGAAGATCCAAAATTCATTGAGTCTTTGCTTCCATCCAAATGATCTTTTGGATTAAGACCAGCAGCTTCAACGCTAGGACGCAGATAATTACCGTGCACACCTGTAAATGTTGCGCTATACATGATGTCGTCAGCTTTGCTATCTACGATCATTTGTTTGTATCCAGGAGATGCATTAGCTTCAGCAGTAGCAATAAATTTAGTTCCAATATAAGCAAAATCAGCACCTAAAGCTAAGGCTGACAAAATTGAAGAGCCTTCGGAAATACTTCCTGACAAAGCAATGGGTCCATCAAAAAATTCTCTAACTTCACGAACTAATGCGAAAGGACTTAGCGTACCAGCATGACCACCTGCGCCAGCACAGACTAATATCAAGCCGTCGGCGCCCTCTTCAATTGCTTTTTTGGCATGTCTAATATTAATTACGTCATGCATGACCAAACCGCCATAACTATGGACTGCCTCAGTGACAAACTTAGGCGCTCTCAAACTAGTAATGATTAAAGGAACTTCGTGTTTTACACAAATATCAACATCATGTTGTAAACGATCATTTGAGTGATGACAAATTTGATTGACGGCAAAAGGAGCAACTTTTTTGTCAGGATTTTCATCTTGATACTTTTTAAGCTCTTCAGAAATTTTATTAATCCAAACTTCTAATTCTTCTTGAGGTCTTGCATTTAATGCAGGAAAAGAACCAACTACTCCAGCCTTGCATTGAGCAATCACCAGTTCAGGATATGACACAGTAAACAGCGGCGCTCCAATTACAGGCAACCTTAGTTGTTTTTTTAAATCAGAAGCTTTTGACATAATATTTTCTCTCAGTGAAATGTTATTGAGTAGACACCCAAAAAACAATTATTGCTGTAATTATTAAAATTGCACAAACAGCCACAACTGCATCGGCCTTACTATCTGAGCTGGCAATTTTTTCGTTATAGTTATTTTCCTTTTTATCCATACTCAAATTTTTATACGTATTCTACCGATCTGTTGGCCTTTAAGTATAGTATCAATTTCTGTAGGTAAATCAGATAGAGTTATTTCTTTAATCTCATTTTCTAAATCTACTAATTTCCAAGCGCTAGAAAAATTATTCCAAACTTCTTTTTTGACTTCTATTTCTGTTTCAGCAGAATCAACACCATATAAAGAAACTCCTCTTAATATGAACGGAAAAACACTCGTATTGAGATCGGCGCCATTAACCATTCCGCAACATGCTATTGCCGCTCTTTGAGAAGTTGCGCAAAGAAGGTTTGATAATACGTTTCCTCCTACTGCATCGACGCCTCCAGCATAAATAGATTTTTGTAACGGGCTAATGAGTGGTTGATCCAAATCTTCTCTTGTTATCACTTCGCTTGCTCCATATTTTTTTAGCATATTTTGTGACTCAAGTTTTCCGGTAATGGCTACAACTTCAAAGCCAAGTTTTGAGAGTAACATCATTGCAACAATCCCAACGCCTCCAGTTGCACCTGTAACAAACAATTTACCTGAATCAGGAGTCAATTTGTGATTTAAAAGTTTTCTTACACAAAGTCCTGCAGTGAGACCAGCAGTGCCCAAAGCCATGGATTCTGATAAGGAAATATCTTCAGGTTTCTTCACGACCCACTCACTAGGTACTCTTATGTACTCCGAAAAGCCTCCTGAAGTATTCATTCCCAGGTCGTAACCAGTAACAATCACTTCTTCACCTGCCTTGAAATTATTTGATTCAGAAGATTCTATAATTCCAGCAGCATCAATGCCTGGCGTATGAGGGTAATTCCTTGAAACACCTTTATTACCAATTGCTGATAGAGCGTCTTTGTAATTCAACGAAGAAAAGTTAACTCTTATTAGTACATCTCCCTCTGGAAGATCCTGAATGGTCCTAGTTTGCACTTCTGCTTTGTACTTTTTATCAACTTCTGAAGAAACTAACGCTTTAAATTCCATGGTGCAGATTTAAACTTTTATCGGATAAAAATTCAATTTTTATTTTATAAGAAATTAAAAATGCACCAAAATATAGCTATAAGGGTAGAAAAAACTACATTTTGTGCTTGAAAAGAGCAAAAAATCCATATATGCCTATTTTTTATTACCTTCCCGTTCAACTTTTTTAGGTTTAAAATTAGCTTTCAGTTTATAAATTTATAAATGGAGAACATATGAATAAACTTAAAACATTAGTCATTGGTTTAGTGCTTATTGCTTCTTCTGGTATTGCTCACGCAGTTTCAGTTTCCGGCAATATGGCAATAACTTCAGATTACATCTGGCGTGGAATGACTCAAAACGGTGGTGAAGTTTCTGTTTCAGGTGGTTATGACCTAGAAACTGACTCAGGTTTCTATATTGGAACTTGGGGCGGATCGGCCAAATTCGGTAATGGTGAATCTCTAGAACTAGACTACTACGGTGGTTACGCAGGTTCAATTGGTGACATCGGGTACGACATTGGTTTCATCGAAGTTACATATCCTGGAGTATCTGCGAGTGATTTCTCAGAAACTTACCTTGGATTAGACGTCATGGGTGTAGGACTTTTCTACGCAGCTGGAGACGAGTTCGGTGATTATTCCGAAATCTCTTACGGTTTTGACGCTGGACCTGGTTCGATTGGTCTCTCTTACGGAGATTATGAAGACTCTGGTACTAACTATGTAATCGGTTACGATATCCCAGTTGGAGACTTTACTTTATCTTTAGCTTACACAGATTATGAATCTGACTCAGGAACTGCTGACGAAGACGCATTTGTTGTAACTTTAGGAATGTAAAAATTCTTAGCAAAAAAAGCCTCTCTTTTGAGAGGCTTTTTTTTATGCAAGACTTTTTAAATAATCCGTGGTGCTGTAAGGAAATTGAATGAAACAAAGTAAATATTCCTCATGCTCACTAAAGTCTTTAAGATTGTTCTGGACACAAAAATTTTTTAAATCCTTTTTTCTTTCTTCCATGTCATCTTCTATAAGATCCGCAGGTCTTACGCTTATCGTTTCTTGATTTTTTTCAACGAGTTCTAATAACTCATCATTTATCCTGCCAGGAAGCTTCCCATAATAGCCAGTTGCTAAGTTGATCGTTTCTTTAGAAAGATTTTTATAAGATTCTTTTTCGGAAACATTCATCATGGCTTGTGCACCGACAATTTGTGAAACTGGAGTAACCAACGGTGGAAATCCTAAATCTTTTCTTACCTTAGGTATTTCTTTAATTACGTTCTCAAAAAGATCAGTTTTATTTAATTCTTTCAATTGAGATTCTAAATTTGAAAGCATGCCCCCAGGAACTTGGCTGGATAGCATTTGCGTATCTACTCCTTTGAGACTGCCTTCAAATTCTGAGTATTTAACTCTCACATTTTTAAAATAATCTGCGACTTTTTGAAGCTTTGACAAATCAAGTCCTGTAGCGCGTTCTGAATCCTCAAAACTTGCAACAATACTCTCAGTTGGAGAGTGTCCGTAAGTGAGACTCATAGATGATATTGAAGTATCGAGATTATCTATTCCTGCTTCAACAGCTTTCAGATTCGTTGCCGTAGATAATCCCGCAGTTGCATGAGTTTGCATATGTATTGGAACTGAGATTATTTCCTTTAATTTAGAGATCATCTCAAAGGCAACATAAGGTTTAAGTATTCCCGACATATCTTTTATTGCAATCGAATCAACATCAAGGTCTTCAAATTTTTTTGCTAGATCTAGCCAATAATCAATTTTATGCACTGGACTTACTGTGTAAGCCATTGCGGCTTGAGCGTGTTTAGAATTTTCCTTTACCTGTTTTATTGAAAATTCTAAGTTGTTGATATCATTTAAGGCATCAAAAATTCTAAATACATCTATTCCATTTTCAGAGGATTTATTAATAAATTTTTCCACTACTGAATCAGGAAAGTGTTTATACCCTAATAAATTTTGCCCCCTCAAAAGCATTTGCTGTTTGGTATTAGGCATGGCCTCTCTAAAAAGTCTTAGCCTTTCCCAAGGATCTTCATTTAAATACCTAAGACAAGCATCAAAAGTAGCCCCGCCCCAAGACTCTATCGACCAATAACCAATTTGATCCAGGGCACAAGCTATAGGAAGAAGGTCTTCAATTTTAATTCTAGTAGCAAGCAGAGATTGATTTCCATCCCTTAATACGACTTCAGTAATACCCAATTTTTTGGGTTTTAAGGTGTTCATTTTTAAATTTAATATTACATTATTTTTCAATATTAAATTTGTGAAATAATATCTCTTATGGGGGGATTCTTAGATAAAAATTTTCATGCATTTGTACACCGAGGAGACACCAGTACCTTTAGAGAGAACACAATAGAAGCGTTTAAGGACTCAGAGAACTTAGGTTTTAATTATTTGGAAACAGATTTAAGAGAAACGAAAGATAATAAGATCGTAACCTTACATGATGAAGATCTTGAAAGAGTCTGTGGAAAAAAAATAAAAATAAATGAAATTAACTTTGAGGAATTAAACAAATTAAATTTTTATAAATTGGGACATACTCCTACTTTATATGAACTTTTAGAAGAATTTCCTTCAAGTTTTTTTAATTTAGACCTAAAAATTCCCAAAATAGGTAAAACAGTTTTGAAAATTCTTAGAGAGACAAATGCAGAAGAAAGAGTTTGTATAGGATCATTTAATTCAAAAAATTTAGACGAAGTTCAATATCTTAATCCAAGAGTTCTCACTAGCATGGGTATAAGAGACATCGTTAAACTAAAATTTTTAAATCTTCCTAATTTGAAATCTAAGATAGTTCAAATTCCAGAAACGTGGAAAGGATTGAAGGTTCTATCTGAAAGCTTATTGAAACGATGCAAGTTACTTAACTTGAAAGTTCATGTATGGACTATCAACGAAGAAAAAGACATGCAAAGATTAATTGACTTAGGAGTCGATGGAATAATGACTGACGAACCTGAAATGTTAAAAAATGTCTTGATTAAAAATTCTATCGATCTTTAATTTCTACCATTCTTAAAACTAATAAACCAGGAATAAAAAGTACCAGCAGGCTTAGGATTCCTGCTCTTGGATCACTGAATAAATAACTAACTGTGCCCATCATCAGTGGACCAAAGATTACTGCAGATTTACCAACTAAACTGTAAAATCCAAAAAATTCAGAATCTTTTCCGTCAGGAACCATTTTTGAGAAGACTGCCCTGCTAACGGATTGGACTCCACCTTGAACTAGTCCAATTACGCCAGCTAAAAGGTAAAAACCGAAAATAGATGAAATTATCAAGCCTCCGAAACAAATTAAAATATAAACTCCTATGCCTATATATAAAAGAATTTTTAACCCAAATCGTTCGGCTAATAAACCAAAAAATATGGTAGAAGGGAATCCAATGAATTGGGTAATAATTAAAGCGACAATTAACTCCGAAGAGGCTAGGCCGATATCGCTCCCGAAGGCTAAAGCCATTCTCACTACCGTATCTATGCCGTCCATATACAGCCAATAAGCGAGTAAAAAATAAAAGATATTCTTATATTGTCTTATTTCTTTGAAAGTATTTATAACCCTAGAAAAGGTATTCTTTAAAGTGCTGATTAAAGAAAGTGAAGTAATTTCACCTTTACTTTCTTTTACGAATCTAATCAGTGGCAAAGTGAATACTGACCACCAAATAGCGACGCTCAAGAAGGAAAATAAAACCGCATCAATTTGAGAAGTTAAACCAAAAGTATTGGGTTGCAGATACATTAATACATTTACGACAAACAATATGCCTCCACCTAAGTAACCCATCGCGTAACCGAAAGCTGAAACTTTATTTCGTGACTGATCATTTGAAACATCAATAATAAGAGAATCATAAAAAATATTACCTCCGGAAAATCCAATACTTGCCAAGATGTATGTAATCACTGCAATCATCCAATATCCTTCATTAATAAAAAAGAAAGAAGCTGTAGAGCCTGCACCAATCAACATAAAGAAAACCAACATGTATTTTTTTCTAAAAGTTATATCGGCAAGCGCGCCCAAGAAAGGAGCAAAAATCAAAATAAAAAATCCTGACAAAGAATTTGCCACACCTAATAAAGCAGTGCTTTCAGAGTCGCTTAAACTATTAGCCCAAAAACTTTTAAAAAAAATTGGAAAAAATCCAGCTATGACTGTTGTAGCAAAAGCTGAATTAGCCCAATCATAAAAAGCCCAGGAGATAACTTCTTTACTTAGTATTTTTTTTTCATTCTTCATAATTTGATCTTAAAATAAGTATAATGCAATCATGTCAGACGATCTCAATGATTACCAAATAACAAGAAACCTTGTTATTTTCTTTATAGTTATTGCTGCAATAACTGCAATGCTTGCCGGGTTGGGCATGTACATTCAAGAATCTGATTTTAGAGCAAATTTAGAAGAAGAAACCAGAGAATCCTTAAACGAATAATTAATTCAAGTTAGCTCTCATTTCCTTTATAGCTTCAAGCCAAGGTTCAGCCTCCTCTAGCTGCTTAGCCAATCCGAATAATAATGCCTCATTACCAAATGCAGCAGTAAACATTGAACCAATTGGTAAATTTTTATCTGATCTATAAAGCGGTAAAGAAATTGAAGGATGTCCAGATTGGTTAAATATTCCAGTAAAGGGAGTGTAAGCCATGAGTTTTTCTTGATAATCTTTAAAATCAGTAGTGTTTAAATTTATCTCTCCAATCTTTACAGGTGGTTTCGCAAGTACTGGACTTAATAAAACGTCATAATCCGCAAACATCTTTTCAACTTCGTATCCAATCTTATGGTTTGTTTTTACAGCCTGAATATAATCTTTTGCTAAGACATCTCTACCATTTTTTTGCATCTGTAGTGATACATTTTCTAAAAGCGAATTATCAATAGTAATATTCATTTCCTTTTCTACTTCATCAATTTTATTTGCCATACTTGACGAGATAATATTTGCTATTGTATTCATCATCTCTTCAAAAGGTAGGTTAATTATTTGATTCTCTATTTTGTGTCCTAAATTTTCTAATAAGTTAATCGTCTTTTTCATAACTTCGTTTACCTCGGGATCCAAAGAAATAAAATCTGGAACAATGTATGCAATTTTTAAAGGCTTAGGGTTTGCTTCCAGAGCTGAGACAAAACTATTTTCTTGATGAGGAGCATGATATGGACTACCCACTTCAGCACCCGCTGTCGCATCTAACAAAAGAGCGCTGTCTCTTACAGAAATAGAAACACAATGTGCAATAGATTGTCCTGCCCAACCTTCAAATACTGCCGGACCCCTTGGGGTTCTTGCTCTGGTAGGTTTTAAACCAACTAGTCCGCAACAAGAAGCTGGAATTCTTATAGAACCGCCGCCGTCAGTTGCCTGAGCCATTGGAATTATTCCTGCCGCTACAGCTGCAGCCGCTCCACCACTAGATCCTCCAGCGGAATAATCTAAATTCCAAGGATTTCTTGTTGGGCCATGCAAAATAGGTTCGGTAGTAACTGTCAGACCAAATTCCGGTGAATTTGTTTTACCAAAAATTACTAGCCCAGCGTCTAAACATCTTTGGGTTAAAGTATCGGTAAATTTAGCGACATTTTTTTCATTTAATCTAGAGCCATCCGAAGTTATGGTTCCTTTCAAGGAGGCATGTAAATCTTTTAGTAAAAAAGGAACTCCATGAAAAGGGCTACCTAATTTATTTTCTAATTGTTGCTTAGCCAGATCAAAATGCTTTTGAGGAATTGCATTGATGAGGGGATCTAATATTTCAGTTTGAAAAATTGCTTCATCTAATAGTTCTCCAGGTGTAATCTCTTTTTTTTCAAGGAGTTCGGCCAATCCAGTAGCATCAAAATTTTTATATTCTTTAAACATCTTATCTATCGAATGATATTTTTTCAGCGGAAGAAGATTCTGAAGTTAGCTTTCCATCGATTACAATCGGTTCGCCATTAATAATTGTTCCGTAAACCGAGGAATTAAAAGTTTTTCCATTGAAAGGAGTCCAACCGCATTTTGTTAATTCGGTTTCATTCGAAACTTGAGTTTTTGTGTCTAAATCAAAAATCATAAAATCAGCTTTATAACCCTCTCTTATGTAGCCTCGGTCAACGATTGAAAAACGATCAGCTACCTTATGACTCATATACGCAATAACCTCTTCAATGGTGTACACACCCTGCTTTTGTAATTCCATCATGATGTGAAAAGAGTGTTCGATTAGTGGAATCCCTGCTGAGGCTTGCAAATAAGGGCGTAACTTTTCTTCGTAAACATGTGGCGCATGATCTGTGGCTACATAATCTATAAAGCCGTCTTTCAGAGCTTTTCTAAGAGCATTTCTATCAGATTCTTTTTTTATGGCGGGATTGCATA
Organism: Gammaproteobacteria bacterium; assembly: GCA_004213955.1. Classification (GTDB taxonomy): domain Bacteria; phylum Pseudomonadota; class Gammaproteobacteria; order Magnimaribacterales; family AG-339-G14; genus AG-339-G14. Next base: position 88,054 of record SGZL01000002.1, on the reverse strand, counting down.
CTATTAAATTACCTAACTCTTCATAATTCCTTTCATCAAACCAAAGATGATGAACACATACTTCGCAGGTAATGTTTTTATCTTTTACTGGATCATTTGTGAATAATTCAATCTCTTTCTCAGTAGTTAGATGCAAAACATGTAAATCTGACGAATACTTTTTTGCCAAGTTAATCACTTTCGATGAGGAACGATAACAACATATATCATCCTTAATAATAGGATGAAAACTTGCATCGATTTCATCATTTTCAAGTTTTATTCTTTCTAAGTTGTTCTTCATAGTTTCATTATCTTCACAGTGGGTCACTATCGTTACAGGACAATGTTTAAATATTTCTTCAAGTGCTTGGTCGTCTTCTACAAGAAGAGTTCCAGTAGAAGTGCCCATGAACACTTTTAATCCACAGATTTCTTTGGGATCTAGTTTTTTTATTTCTTCAATGTTAGTTTCAGTAGCACCGAAATAATAAGCATAATTTGTCCAAGACTTTTCAGCGCCTAACTGATTTCTTGCAGTCATCAGTTCACTAGTTGTAGTGTTCGGATTTACATTTGGCATGTCAAAAGTTGAAGTCACTCCGCCATGAACGGCAGCTAAAGATTCTGAACGAATATCGCCTTTTTCTGTAAGCCCAGGATCTCTAAAATGAACTTGATCATCGATAATTCCTGGCGCAACATACTTTCCGTCACAATCAATAACTTTTTCTGCTTCAACATCCAGTGATGTATCAATTTTTTCTATTCGATCGCCACTAATCGCGATATCAACAGGTTTGATTTCACCTTCGTTTACTAAATTGCAGTTTTTTAAAACTAGACTAGTTTTCATCAATCAATGGATTAGACATTAAAAAAATTTTCTTTTTAATCGACACTTTATTTGTATCAAATTCTACTCTAGCCGGGATAGATTCGAAAGTATCATAAATTTCGAAAATTGACTTTGAATAGAATTTTGAAAGGCCAACTTCATTTCTGAAATATTTAGCGGTAAATAAAAAAGAGATAAAAAACCAAAATTTCTTAAATTGCAAAGTGAATATTTCTTTAAGCAGAATTTTTAAAGATAAAAAGTCTAAAATGAGAATGACAGATTCAACATCTTCCGAGTTTTTAATAATTTCACCTTCTGCGCTTAATAAGATGACTCCGTTTAATTTCATTAGAGTTTCCTCACAAGAATTGCTCCATAGTTGTTTCCCATGCCCTCTTCGTATTCACACTCTATTCTATCTAAAACTATTTTGACTAAAACATGCATTTTTTGACTGTTTCCACATACTATTTTTAACGGCATATCCTCTTGATTTAAATAAACATAATTTTCAACCATCAAATCAACTTCATGATGTCTGATTCCATGCAAATCAAGTGTATTGAACTTCATTTTTTAAAATACGAAACTTCAATTCCATCGGGATGCGAAGATGAATATTCTCTTAATGCCGGAATGAATTCACTAGAAAAATTTGGACTGGTTCTAACAAAATCTAAATATTCTTCTAAATGAAACAAAACTATATTATCAGCGAAGATTACTGCTCCGTCATTTAGGCGATCATGTTCAATTAGTATTTTTAAATCTTGCAGATAAGCTTCTTTCCAGTGATCGATGAATACAAAATCAAACTTTTGATCAAGCTGAGGTATTACTTCAGATGCTTTTCCTTTGAAAAAACTTACTTTCTCAGAGAGACCTGAAAAAGCTAAATGTTGTTTTGCAATATTTAAAAATTCTTCTTTCACATCTATTGAGAAAAGGTGAGCATCTTCGGGTAAATTTCTAGCAATTCGAATGGTTGAATAACCTAAGTAAACTCCTAATTCTAGAAGAGATTTAGCATTACTTTTTAAAATGTACTCATCTAAGATTTTTCCTTTTTTGTCACCAATGTTCATTAGAAAAAATTTGTTGTAACCGCATTTATCAATTACTTTTAAAACACTTTCAGGATTGTCTTTTGTTGCTTCCGATAAAACATATTTCAAAACCTTATTTTCTTTGGTCAAGTCTTTATTGAAACTAGCAAACAAAGTATTCTTGATTTCGCTGAAGATTATTTCCATTACTCCATAAAGACTTTTTTTATTAATCAAAAAAGGAGATTTAGATTTTTTTCTAAAGTTTTCTTTTGGTCTACTCATAGGAATATAATAGTTTAAACTTTTTGAAAATTTAAAATTATTTTTTTATGTTACGTGCTTTTTATGCATCTAAAGAATGGGCTTCTTGGGCTTATGGTGGTCTAGCTCTATTAATTAGTTCGCTTTGGATCCAAGTCCAATTAACAGTAGCAATTAACTCTTGGTATGGTGGTTTTTATGATCATCTTCAAATGGCTGCTGAATTCTCAGAGAACCCTCAAGAAGGAATAGACATATTTTATGACTTTTTAATTTCTACCGATTTTTTATTTAATGGCTTTGAAGGTAATCCAAGTTTTTTGGTAATAGCAATGCCCTATGTACTTTTAGCAACTTTTACTGCCTGGTTTACTAGAATTTATGGCCTACGCTGGAGACAAGCCATTACATTTAATTACATTCCAAGATGGCAGAGTGTTGAGGAGGAAATCGAAGGTGCTAGTCAAAGGATCCAAGAAGACTGTAATAGATTCGCTCGAATAGTAGAGAGTTTAGGGTTACAGGTTGTCAGGGCGATTATGACTTTAGTTGCATTTGTTCCAGTGCTTTGGGCATTGAGTGATTCTGTAACTATTCCATTCTTTAGCGATATAGAAGGCTCCTTGGTTTGGACCGCTCTTTCGGTTTCTATAGGTGGATTAGTTATTTCTTGGTTTGTAGGATATCGATTGCCAGGTCTTGAATACAATAATCAAAAGGTAGAAGCAGCTTTTCGGAAGGATCTGGTCCTTGGAGAGGATGATAAGGTAAATTATGCTCAAACTGATACGCTTTGGTATCTTTTTACCGGTATACGTTTTAATTATCAAAGGCTCTATTTGCATTATGGATATTTTGATATATGGATCGAAAGTTACGGTCAATTTATGGTAGTGGTCCCGTTTTTAATTATAGGGCCAAGTTTATTTACCGGTGCGGCACTTTTAGGGGTAGTAATTCAAATTTCCAATGCGTTTGACCGAGTACATAGTGGATTTGCTTTATTCTTATTTAATTGGACTACCATTACTGAATTAAGAAGTATTTGGAAACGACTTCATGAATTTGAAGCAAACTTAGTTAGATTCTCAAATACCGATCAAATTGAATCTAAATCTGTTTGAGGAAATTTAACAGAAATTCATTCACCTCTTTTGGAGCTTCTTGTTGTGTCCAATGCCCGACGTCTTTGATTAGTTTAGTAGAAATTAAATTTTCATAAACTGGATCAAATGTATCTTTTAGATGAGAAGTGTCTTTATATCCGTCGCCCACAAAGAAGTTTACTGGATCTAAAGAACCGACCATTAACGCAGCGGGTTGTTTTAACTTTTTATCTTTATAGTTTTTTAAATCCTCAAAATCTTTTCTTTGAGCTCTATATCTATTCAATGGACCTCTCATACCACTTATTTCAAATTCGTTAATTAAATAGTTCATTTCATCTTTATTAATCCAACTCGGGTAGTCATCAAATTCGATGACACCATCTAAATAATTTGCATCTGGGCCTTTTTCCATTGCGTTCAAAGGATTTTCAAATTGTTTTTTCATTCCTCTTGCGTCGATAGAAAAGTAAGTAGCTTCTAAATATTTTCTGAGATTAGGTTCAAATTCCGCTTCGGCAACTCCCTCTTCTTGAAAATAAAGTTGATAAAAGAATTTACCTTTATAGATAGTCTCGAAAGCATCCAACGGAGAAAATTCTTTTTGCGGAAAATATGGCACAGATAATCCTGCTACTGCAGAAATTCTGTCTTCATTTAATAAACTTGTATACCAAACTATTGGACCACCCCAATCATGCCCGAATAGTATTGCCTGGTCTTCCCCAAAAAAATCTATGATCCCTATGAGATCATCACTTATTTTTTTAATCGTATATTCTTCAATTGCATGAGGTTTATCAGAACCGCCATAGCCTCTAACGTCAATTGCTACTACTTTGTAACCAGCCTCTGCAATAACGGGTATTTGGCGTCTCCAGCTAAACCAACTTTCTGGACAACCATGCACCATAATTACTAATGGTCCTTTGCCTTCTACTGCAGCTCGAAGAGTAATTCCATTAGTTTCAATAAACTTAAATTCCATTATTTATAGTAAAATATTAATGTGAGTAATCTTAAGGCAAAAATAATTCCAGTAACACCTCTAATGCAAAATTCTTGCATTATTTGGAATGAAGATACTAAGAACGCTGCCGTTACAGACCCAGGCGGAGACTTAGAAAAAATTGAATCTTATTTAAAAGACAATGACTTAAAACTAATTAAAATTTTTATAACACATGGGCATCTTGATCATGCTGGAGGAGCCTTCAATTTATCTCAAAAATTTAATATTCCAATCGAAGGACCGCATAAAGAAGATGAATTTTTAATTTCAGCATTGGAAGAACATGGAAAAATGTATGGTCTTTCAGATTCGAAAAACTTTTTACCCGATAGATGGTTAGAAGATGGCGATCAGTTAGAGTTGGATGGAATACACTTTGATGTTTACCATTGTCCTGGGCACACTCCAGGGCACGTAATTTTTCATAATAAAGAATCTAAATTTGCCATCGTAGGAGACGTTTTATTTCAAGGTTCAATTGGCAGGACTGACTTTCCAAGAGGAAATCATGAGGAATTAATTAATGCAATAAGAACCAAACTTTGGCCTTTAGGAGACGACGTTACTTTTGTTCCTGGCCACGGACCAGTTTCAACTTTTGGTCAGGAGCGCATGACTAATCCCTACGTAGCGGATCAATTATTTAACTCAACTGGTAACGAATAACAAATTCTGGAGCGGGCAGCGGGAATCGAACCCGCATCGTCAGCTTGGAAGGCTGAAGTAATAGCCATTATACCATGCCCGCAAATCTTAATTTGAAGGGAGATTATACATAAAGTTGAAATTACTTTTATAATTCTTGTTAAATGAAAAAAATACTAATTTTTGTTTTTATGACAAGTTTAAATACTTTTGCGGGGTTTGATGATATCTGTTTAATTCCTAATTTAGACCTAACTAACGTAAAAAAAGAGTTAGAAAATAAAGGTTGTGAAAAAAACGATATTCTTTACGTAATGACGGAAAAACAGACAGATCTTCCTTTTATAATGACAAATTATTGTATGTATAAAAATCACGAGATAACTCAAAATGTTACTCGAGAAATATCTGTTGTTTATCACTTAACCTGTGTTCTTAGAGGTGATAGAAGAGAATTTAGAGACTAAGTAATTAATCTTATTTAAATTCTTCAATGAATTTTTAATAAGAAACTTATAAAATAAATCAGCTTATTTAGGAGAAAATATGAATTTAGAGTTTGGTTCGGAATACGATGAATTTACTAAGGAAGTAGAAAGTTTTTGCAAAGAATATAGTGGAGCCACTATAACTTCAGATGATGAGAAGTTTGAAATGCATGATGCCCTGTCTGGTAATTCATCAAACGCTAATGGGAAAACTGTTGGCAGATCAGAATGGCAAAAACTTTTAATTGAAAAAGGTTACTTTGCTAGATCGATTCCAAAACAATATGGGGGTTATGGAGGCGAACCTGACATTATTAAAAGTAGAATTATTGCAGGTGCTTTTGCAAAATATAAAGTACCAAATGCTATGGGTGGGCAAGGCATTGATATGCTTGTGCCAACCTTACTGGAATGGGGTACTGAAGAGCAAAAACAAGAACATGTAGAATCTACTTTACATGGCCAAACAGTTTGGTGTCAGGGTTATTCAGAGCCTAATGCAGGTAGTGATCTAGCAAGCTTACAAACTAAAGGCGAGCTAATTGATGGTAAGTGGGTAATAAACGGACAAAAAATATGGACTAGTACTGCACAATATTCTCAAATGATGTTTTGTCTAGTCAGGACTGAACCCGAAGCATCAAAACATGCTGGGATTAGTTTTATCTTAATTCCTATGGATACTCCAGGTATCGAGATTCGACCACTTGTTGATATGACTCTTAAAGCAGGATTCAACGAAGTTTTCTTTGATAATGTAACTGTACCGGAAGAAAATATTGTTGGAAAAAGAGGCGAAGGATGGTCTGTAGCCAATTCAGTCTTAGGCCATGAAAGAGGTTCGCTCGCAAATCCAAATGCTACTCTCAATAGACTTAATACATTAATCAATCTTATGAAAGAAGAAACGATTGATGGAAGAAGACTGATTGACGTGGCTTCATATCGTGACAGATTGCTCCAAATTCAAGGAAAAGTCTTAGCAGTTCAAGCCAACTCATTAAGATTGCTTTCGGCAAAAATTAATCCGGGACAAAATGTAAAGCTTGGAGGTATGATCCAAAAATTAGTTGGAACAGAACTACGACATGAATTAGAGGGTTTAGCAATAGATATCATGGGAGAGTTGGGAACGCTTTACGAAGATGATCCTAACGTTAGAGGTGGAGGGTCATGGCAATTTACTTACATGTACTTTTTAGGATTAATTATTGGTGGGGGAACTAACCAAATTCAAAAAAATATTATATCGGAACGAGGTCTTGGCATGCCGCGCGAGCCTAAAGTCCAGGCAGAGGTTTAAAGATGTATTTTGGATTATCTGAAGAACAAGAATCTATTCAAGATTTTGTAAAAAAATTTCTTGAAGACAATGCTACTGTTGATGAAATCAGAAAAATTGCAAATGGAGAAGGTGAAGAAATTGAAAAAAACATTTTTGATGGCATTTTAAATCTTGGGATAAATACTCTTTTAGTTCCTGAGGAGTACAATGGCTTGGGAGCAGGATTATTACATGCTGTAGCAGTTGCACAATCTTTAGGTTCAGGCGTTGGCCCTATTCCTTTTGTAGGCTCATATGTAATGGCTCCAATAGCGATTAACCTGGGCGGAAGCGAGGATCAGAAAAAAAATTACCTATCTAGAATTGCAACTAATGACATAAGATTCGGTGTCGGTATGAGCGAATTTGTTGGCGCTAGAGAAGATGCAGGAATAGAGTTTTCAAAAAATAAAATCAATGGCCGAGCTCTATTTGTCTTGGATGCAGAAAAATCAGATTTTTTGATACTTGCTAACAAATCAGGAACTTTATTTGTAGTCAAATCTGAAGATAAGGGAGTTACTATGAATAGATTAACTACAGTAGATAAAACTCGTACCTTTCACGAAATAATTCTTGAGAATGCCGAAGCTGAAATCTTAGAAAATACTTCAGAGAATAATGAAATTGCTAAAAAAGTTATTGATGCTGGCAGGATAATTCTGGCAGCAGATACTGTTGGAGCCTCAGAAGCAATGGTGGAAAAAGCTGTTTCTTACTCTAAAGAAAGAAAGCAATTCAACCGAACTATTAGCTCTTTTCAAGCTGTAAAACATATGTGTGCGGAAATGGCTGCTGATTTAGAGCCTTGTTACTCTCTTGTATGGCAAGCTGCTTATTCTTACGACACTGAAGAAATTTCTTCCTCTAGACTACTTGCTTGCCAATCAAAATCACACGTTTCTGAAGTGGCTAAAGTAATCTCGAAAAAGGCAACCGAAGTTCACGGAGGTATGGGCTTTACTGATTTATTGGGCCTTCATTACTGGTTCAAAAGAATAGGATTAAATCGTCAAATTTTAGGAGCCCCTGAAATCGTGAGAGAAGAAGCAGCAGAACTGCAAGGTTTTAATCAATAATTAAAGTCTGTAAAAAGTTTTTGCAGTGTTGTAAAACAATTGGTCTTTGTCTGAGCTAGTGTGTATTGAAGCTATTTTTTTAAAAGCGTTCCAAATAACATTATAAGATACAGATTGTTTATCCACTGGGAAATTGCTCTCAAACATACATCTCTCCGGGCCAAAACAAGAAATTAAATAATCGTAATAATGTCTTTGAGAATCTACTATTTGATCAGAGCTTGGTGGTAATTTTTGCTTATGAAAACCAAATCCATTGAGAGGCATTGCTAAGCCTCCTAATTTAGCATAAACATTTTTATGGATTGCTAACTGCTTTAGGTCTTTCTTCCAAATTTCAAAGATTTCTTCTTTCTGGTTTGCGTAAGGCCCAATTCCAATTGGACCGCTAAAATGATTCAAAACAATTTTTAAATTTGGGAGGCTTTCTGCTATTTTTGCTACCTGATTTATCTGATGATGATATTGCCAGGCCTCAAAAGATAAATTTAAATTAATCATTTCTCTCAGACCTTCTAAAAATGTTTCTTTCAAATATAAATTTTTAGGCGGACTATGGTGAGAATTTGACAGCTCAGGATGATGATCCCACCCTCCTGCATGTCTTATGCCTTTAAAAAGGTTTCCACCTTCTTCTATATGCCTATTCAAAACTTCACGAGTTTTATCTGGTCCGATCATTAAGTTTACATGTCCCACGATTCCCTCGATTTGAGTCTTATTGATTTCTTTGCGGGCCTCATCACAGATTTTTTTCACAAATCTAGTTTCACCTACTGGGGCAAAATCTATATCTTCAGAAGTTAAATATTCTTGAGAACATTCTATATAAACTGTTTTTTTAACGTTATGACCGCCATGAGTATCTAACCAAAGATCTTCAAGTAAATAATGTGCTTCACCTGGCCATAAATGATGATGCGGATCTACTATAGGCCTCTCAGGCTCTAAAATAGTCTCTTTGTGAAGGCAAAGCCATTGAAGATGATCTTCTAATGGGCTCACTAAGCTTTGTAATCCAACCGCTTCGAGTGCAAAATTGGTTCGGTATAACCACTGGGTTGTTTCCTGCCTTCCAACACTAATGCGCATGCTGCTTTAAAAGCATGACCGTTATAGTCGGGTGCCATAGGTATATATTTAGGATCTCCAGAATTTTGTTCATCTACTACAAGAGCCATTTTTTTCATTGTGTCCATTACTTGAGCTTCGTTACATAATCCATGTAATAGCCAATTAGCTATGTGCTGACTTGAAATTCGACATGTTGCTCGATCCTCCATCAGTCCAACGTTATTAATATCTGGTACTTTTGAACAACCAACTCCTTGATCAACCCACCTCACAACATAACCTAATATACCTTGGGCATTATTATCCAATTCACTTTGTATTTCTTCAGAAGAAAGTGAATCAGGATCTTTCAAGAGAGGAATCTCTAAGATGTCGTCTAGATCTGCTTTTTCTTGTGAAAGTAGGTTTTCTTGAACCTTTGAAACACTTATTTGATGATAATGCATAGCATGAAGAGTAGCCGCAGTTGGTGAAGGAACCCATGCACAATTTGCGCCTGCTTCAGGATGATTCGTTTTTCCTTCATACATTGCCAGCATTTCATCTGGCATTGCCCACATTCCTTTACCTATTTGAGCTTTACCTTTAAACCCTGTGCCTAGTCCAGTGTCTACATTCCAATTTTCGTAGGCATTTATCCATGTTTGTTGTTTCATTTCAGATTTTTTAATCATCGGCCCAGCTTCAATACTAGTATGGATTTCGTCGCCAGTTCTATCTAGGAATCCTGTATTTATAAATATGACTCTGTCTTTAGCGATTCTTATACATTCCTTAAGATTTACTGTTGTTCGTCTTTCTTCATCCATGATCCCGATTTTTGCTGTTAACGGTTCTAAACCAAGTGCAGTCTCTACCGCTGCAAATAGATCGCATGTGTATTTGACTTCTTCCGGTCCATGCATCTTGGGCTTAACAATATATATGCTTTTAGTTTTACTATTTACTGTTGATCCAGTATTCAAAATGTCATGCTTTGCAATAGCAATTGTAAACATAGCATCCATGATTCCTTCAAATACCTCATTACCATCCTTATCTAAAATTGCTGGATTAGTCATAAGATGCCCAACATTTCGTACAAGAAGTGTGCTTCTTCCTGGTAGAGAAAAAGATTCACCATCTGGTTTCAAATAATCTCTGTCTGAATTGAGAACCCTAGTCATAGTTTGGTCATTTTTCTGAAAAGTTTCTGCTAAGTTTCCTTTCATTAGGCCAAACCAATTTTCATAAACCTGAGCTTTATCATCTCCATCAACTGCAGCGACTGAATCTTCACAATCTTGAATAGTCGTAATTGCGCTTTCAACTAAAACATCTTTAATACCAGCAGGATCCTCTGATCCAATTGTATCGGAACGGTCAATTTGAATTTCCATGTGTAAATTATTGTTCTTCAATAAAATTCCTGTTGGATTATCTTCAGTGCCTGAAAAACCCTCAAATTTGGAATCGTCCTCAAGAGAAACTTGATTTTGGTCTGCGAGAGTTATTTGTAATTTTCCTTCCTTAATCTGGAACGCAGTTATGTCTGCAAAACTTCCAGAAGCTAGAGGAAACGTTTCATCTAAGAATTTCTTTGAAAATTCTATTACTTTACTTCCTCTTACAGAATTATAGGATCCGCCTCTTTCTGCGCCATTTTCTTCTGATATGACATCTGTTCCATACAAAGCATCATAAAGACTACCCCATCTTGCATTAGCGGCGTTAAGAGCAAATCTTGCGTTCATAACTGGAACAACCAATTGCGGTCCAGCAATAGTTGATATTTCGGGGTCTACGTTATCTGTTTCTATTGAAAAATCTTCACCTTCCTCTAGTAGATATCCTATTTCCTTAAGAAAGTTTTTATAAGTTTCTTTATCAAAATCATTTTCTTTATTGGAAATATGCCAGTTGTCTATTTGCTCTTGAAGATTTTCCCTTTTTTCAAGAAGTGCCTTATTTTTAGGGGAGAACTCATTTAAAATTTCTTCAAAATTGCTCCAAAAACTTTCTGGTGAGACTTCGATAGAGTGACAAACTTTTTCACTTATCAAATTGTCTAAACTTTTAGAGACTTTTAAATTGCCCTTGTTTACATATTCAGTCATATAAAATCCTTTTTCATAAATTAAAAAATTATTCTACCAGTGAAAAAAAAATTTTTTAATAAATAGTTAAAATGTTTTAGACTTACAAAAAAAATGAATCTAGAAAACCTAATTACTGATTTAATAAAAATTGAATCTATCTCTCCAAAGGATGAAGGCTGTTTTGATATTATCCAGCCGATCCTGGATGATTTGGGATTTGTATCTGAAAGGATTAACTATAAAAATGTAGAAAACCTCTATTCTGTTTATGGAAATGATGGTCCCACTTTTTGCTTCCTAGGACACACCGACGTAGTTCCCACTGGTCCAGAAGAATTATGGACACATCCACCTTTCTCTGGAAAAAAAGTAGACGATAAAATTTTTGGAAGAGGTGCCGCAGACATGAAAGGTAACATTTGTGCCTTTATAAAAGCTCTTTCAGAATTTGTAAAAATTGATCAGCCTCAAAAATTTAGAATAGCGATTCTCTTAACAAGTAATGAAGAAGGGGAATCATCGGATGGTTTCATTGACGTTTTGTTAGATAAATTAATCCAAAGAGGAGAAAAAATTGATTACTGTCTTGTTGGTGAGCCATCCTCTTCCATAAAAGTTGGAGATACCATTAGGATTGGAAGAAGAGGATCTCTTAGTGGAAAATTAAAGCTTATGGGTAAACAAGGTCACATTGCTTATCCTGAAAAAATTATCAATCCAATTTTTTTAGTATCTAATATTATTTCTGAATTAAAAGAAAAAAAATGGGATAAAGGCAATGACCATTTTCAGCCTACCTCGTTTCAGATATCTAATATTAATTCTGGAACAGGTGCAGGAAATATTGTGCCAGGTGAATTAGTGATGGATTTTAATTTTAGATTTTGTTCAGAATCTACTAGTGAAGGTCTTATTGAAGAATTCGAAAAAATTCTAAGTTCTCACAATGTTGATTACAAAGTTGAGTGGAACTTGAGCGGCCTTCCATTTTTAACAACAAAAACCTATTTTGTTGACTTAGTGATAGATTCAATTAAGAAAGTTCTAGGAAGAGAGCCTGTGATTAATAATGGTGGGGGTACTTCCGACGGCAGATTCATGTCAGTTATGGATGCAGAGATTGTAGAACTTGGACCATTAAACGAGTCGATTCATAAAATTGATGAAAACGTGTCTCTAAAAGACCTAGAAGAATTAAGTAAAATTTTCTTAGAAATTTTGAATAAAATATCTACTTCAAGTTCCTAAAATTTGGCTTCCTTTTTTCCAGGAACGCGGCAACTCCCTCTTTAAAAGCTGGTTCATCACAAAGAACTCTCTGAGTTTTTATTTCATATTCTAATTGTTCATTGAGCGAAACATTGGTTGCATGATCATGAGCATGAACACACGCTTTAAGTCCTTCAATGGCACTATCAGATATTTGTAAAGCAATCTTCATCGCTTCGTCCATTAATGATTCGTCTTTATAAGTTTTCCAAATTAATCCCCATTCTTCTGCTTGAGCTGATAAAAGATCTTCTCCCAATAAGGCTAGAGCATTAGCCCTTGCTCTAGAGATTAATTTTGGTACAAACCAAGATGCTCCCACATCGGAAATAATTCCTAACTGCTTACCAAATACTAATTTAAATTTTGCTGATTTTGCAGCTATTAAAATATCTCCGCTCAATGCTAATCCTACTCCGCCTCCAGCAGCTATACCATTTATTGCATTCACAACGGGTTTTGGGCAGTTAACAATTTTATTAATCATAGGATTCAAATAAAATTCCATATTTTTTGCTGAAATTTCTCCGGTTGACCATTCAGGTTCTATAGGCCATCCGCCCCCACTTAAATCAGCACCTGAGCAGAAACCCCTGCCCTCTCCAGTTAAAATTACAGACCTTACTTGATCATTAATGGTTGCTTCATCAAAAGCTTCGATGACTTTTGTCACTAACCCATAATTCAAGCTATTTAAACTTTCAGGTCTATTAAGAGTTACTGTCATAACTCCTGAATCATTAATCTCTCTTTTTACTTCTTCGCTCATAACCCAACCCTTTTAGATTATATTATCTGAAGATACTGACTTTTTCTTATACCTTTTTTGAAGGCTTAATATTTTATATATAGCTTTTAGATATATATACCAAATTAATAGGTTCAAAATATTTTATATAACTTTGATTTATATATGATGAGCTTATGTTAAATCAGGAATTACCACCAAATATGAAAAACGAATTAGCTGGGCACAAGCTTCCCATTTCTATAAGTGATTCATTTGCGCTGGGTGTTACTAAATTCCTTAGAAATTCAGCAGATTTTCTTTTCAAAAAAAGATATGGACATAGAGCGGTAGTCTTAGAAACTGTAGCGGCTGTCCCAGGAATGGTAGCAGGAGTTATCCATCATTTGCGCTCTCTCAGAAGAATGCAGAATGACAACGGACTTATTCGTGAAATGTTAGAAGAAGCTGAAAACGAGAGAATGCATTTGATGACTTTCATAGAAATTGCTAAACCATCTACGTTCGAACGTTTTCTAATTTTCTTAGCTCAAATAGGTTTTGGAACCTTTTACACCTTTCTGTATATTTTCTTTAATCGAACCGCACATAGGATGATTGGCTATTTCGAGGAAGAAGCTGTGACTTCTTATACCGAATATCTAAATGAAATAGATAAAGGTGAAATTGAAAATACACCTGCACCAGAGATTGCTATCAATTATTGGAATCTTGGAAAGGATGCTTCTTTAAGAGACGTTGTAATTGCAGTCAGAAATGATGAGGCTGGTCACAGAGATAAAAATCACTTTATTGCTGATGAGATAGATAACTCTAATTTATCGCAATCGGATTAACTATCATTTGCACTGCTCCCCTAACTTTGGCTTGCCCGAGAACAAATAAGAATTCATAAACTTTGTCTTCAACTAGTTTTCCAGTATTCATAGCTTCTAGAATATATATTCCATTTTCTTTAAGTAAAATTTGATGACCCGGATAAGGTTCGTCTAAGTCAATTGGTGGGACCACATCGTATGACCAAGTATCTGCTCCAGCAGCAACAACATTTTTTGAAGCTAAAAATTCAGAAACTTCTGCTGTTGGGCCTGGCGTCCCAGCGCCCCACGTCGTTGGATCAGAAATATATTTAGCTTCGGTCCATCCTGTATGGAAGATAACAACGTCTCCTTCATCTATGGAAAGCTTTTGTGCGCTTAGAGCTCCGATGACATCATCGACGTCAAAAGTTTCTCCAACCTCTAAATATTTTTTATTAAAATACTTAGCAATATCAATAACTATTCCTCTTGTAACAATTGGTGGAATTTTTTCTATGCCTAGTTTTGTTAAACCTGTAGTTTCAGAAAACTCTTTACCATCATGACAGTTATAAAAAATAGCATCAGGATCTCCGATATGGCCAAGACCATCTATTTGTGAACCTATTCCGAGCCAACCATGAAACAGGTCATCGTTATATGTAGCATTGGGAAAAGCGAGTTTTCCAAACTGTTGAGTAGGTTGAATAACGTTTAGACTCAACGATCGTGGAGGATAAGCAGGTGTATTTTGATCAACTACTAGGCCTAAACTATATACTTTTCCGGATTTAATTAATTTTGAAGCCTTTATAACCAATTCTGGTTTAAGCAAATTTGCATTTCCTAGTTCGTCAGTTTCACCCCAAATGGAATGCTCACAAGTATCAGAATAAAGATAGAGATTGAAAAGAAAAAGAGAAGCTATTAAAAGTTTTTTCATTTTACATTCCGAAAAGAAACTGGAGCGATTGACGGGGTTCGAACCCGTGGCCTCGACCTTGGCAAGGTCGCGCTCTACCAGCTGAGCTACAATCGCAATGATGATAATTTACATACTATGAAAATTTGAATCAACCTTTACTTTAAATAAAAAATATGAAATTTAAAATAAAAAAAGTTAATAAAAGTTTTGACCTTCAAAGATTTTTTTTATATCTTATATTGCTTCTTGTGTACGGGGGAGATTCACAAGAAGCTCCAAAAAAAAACTCCGGCTATTAAGCCGGAGTTTTTTTTGGTTATTTTCCTTACTTTAGTAAGAGCCTTCTGAATCTGCTTTAGCAGCAGCCCAGATAGCTAAACCAAATGCTGTTTTGTTTATTAAGTCAGCCAAGTTATAAATGATGTTCAAAGAACTAGCATCTACTCCGCCACCGAAATATCCAATTGCATATCCCAATGGGTAAATCGCCCAACCTACAGTCACAATCCATTTAATTGTAGTAAATGCTTGTTGACTGGCTGCGTTTCCACTTCCAGCATTTGCAGCAGCAGTTTCACCAAAGAAAATTTCATAAATGATGTAAAGCCAAGCAATCATTCCAATCACCCAACCAAGAGTTACATCCATTAATCCTGTTTCTCCAAGGTAACCAAAAACTAACATCACAATAGATGCAGTTAAAAGCTTCCAGAAAATAGCTGCGCTGATAGCTGTAACAGCAGCGATAACTAAATAAAATTCGATTATTTGAAGAGGAACGGTTATTAACCAATCAATGTATCGATAAACAGTAGGTGTATCACCAACCATTACCCACACGTCTCTCATGTACAAATAATGCCAAAAAGCTATACCAGTAACTAAACCTGCAACAGTTAAAGAAGTTTTCCACTTACCTTTAACATCTGATCTTTCAATAAAGAAAAATACAGTAGACGCAAGCATAATAGCTGTGGCTAGCCAAAAAGATATACCAACATAGTCGTTAGTAGCTAGAACATATTCCATAATATCTCTCCCAGATAATTATTAATAATTTGTTAAATAATACATTAAAAATAGAAAAAATTTAAATTATTAGCTATACATTAATTTTTATCCATCTACCAGAATTAAATCTATAGGCAAATAAAATAGCTTTCACCAGATAATCCACCATTAAACTTGCAAAAATATATTCAACTGGTAATTCGAATAATAAAAATAAAGAGGCTATTGAAAGTCTAAAAAATACTAAACCGATAAGAGTAATAACTAATGGCGATTTAGTGTCGCCGGCTCCTCTTAAAGCCCCTCCTATTGCGAATTCTATTGCCATCAAAGGTTGCATAGAGCCCAGAAACCACACAAATATTACCGTTAATCTTACAACCTCATCATCGTCAACAAGAAATCTTGAAATTTCGTTTGAAAATAAAGCAATTAAGAAGCCAACAATTCCCATAGAAACAATAGATAATCCTGCAGATCTCCAACCACTTCGTTTAGCTTCTCTAGGATTGTTCGCTCCTATAAATTGTCCAGTTAAAGTAGCACCTGCTATAGAAAAACCCTGACCTATCATAAAAGAAAGCATTAGAATATTTATTCCTATGTTGTAAGCAGCGCTTGGTGCAGTCCCATAAAGAGAAATTATCCAAAAATAAAATAAAAGCCCTGACTGAAACACTCCTTGCTCTATAGTGGCTGGGGTAGCAATTTTCAAAATTGATTTTATTCTTCTTAATATTATGTCTCTAAAATTTGGTATAGGAATAATAGTCATCCTTGAAAACCAAAGAACTAAATAAATCAAAGTGCCTATCGAAAATGATATTCCCCAGGCATATGAAGCTCCAACAACTCCCATTTGAGGGAGCCCAAATTGTCCATTAACTAAACCAATTAATAAGTATATATTCAGTACATTTTGAAAGATCATTATCACTAAAGGCGTCTTTGCATCCCCGGCAGCTCTTAAAGCTGAACTAAAAATAAAAGAACAAGAGAAGGTAATAGAAAAAAGCATTGTATATTTGATATAAATTACAGCTAATTTTTTAGATTCAGGATCTAAACCAAAAAGGGAAATTATTGATTCACCATAAAACCACATTAGTAAAGTGGCTAAAAAACTAAGTGAAGAACCAATCCAAAGTGAATCAAGTAAGACCTGGGAAGCTTCTTTATAATTCATTGAGCCAAAGGCCCTGGCCACAAGCGCAGCAGTTCCGGTCGATACAGCCATAATTATTGATTGAATAACAAATAAAATTCTTTGCCCGGTTCCAACTGCTGCGACAGCTTCAGTCCCCAGCACTCCAACGGCTTTGATTGAAACTACCCCTGCAGCTGCAAATAATATATTTGCTAAAATTGAAGGCCAGGCCAATCCCCATATCGATAAAGTTTCTGGACTTGAAACGCTTTCAATATTTTCAGATAGCTCTTGAGAACTTTTAGAATAACTCACTTGAAATATTTAATTGAATTTATAATTGATTCCTAGGCGCCACTTTAAAGGAATTCCAGGAAAAAATCTTTCTCCTGAAAATGAAGAAAAATCTGCTCTCTCAGCATATTCCTTGTCAAATAAATTAAGAACACTTAAATTAAAACTTACGTCTCTATTTAAATCATAAGAGGTTCTGAGGTTGGTCAAGTAATGTCCTTTATAGGAATATATATTAGAAGGCTCGGTAAAATATTCGTCCATAAATTCTTGTTCAATCTCTAAAATAATTTTGTTTAAAAATTTGAAATTTAAAAAAATACTGCCAAAAACATTCGGAGCAGTATCAATTTCATTTCCTAAGATAATACCTCTATTGATATCAGTAAAATCATAATAATGACCTGCTATATTTAAAGCGTACTTAATAGAAAATATTGTGTTGAAATTTCTTAGCCCTTTTATTTCGATTCCTTTATGTCTGGATTTTCCGCCAACGACCATGTTTGTATCGGCATCTTTAAAGATATAGTTTTTCTTTTTTGAATAATAAAAAACTAATTTATTAGAATAATTTTTTCCAAGATTTTCTATAGCTATTTCAAAAGAGTTTATTTTTTCTGAGTCTAAGTCGGCCAGAGTTTGAGATTTTTGAAGTCTGAATAGTTCATTAATCTGTGGTGGGCGATGACCTTTACTAAATTGAACAAATACTTTTCCTAAATCTATTTCCTTTGAAATCCCAATTCTGTGAGAAAGATCTTTAAAACTTAATTTAGAGTCAGCAGGTCTAGAATAAAAACAACCTCCTCTTTCACAAGCCGATCCATCGTCTCTTAAACGACCATCTGACATTAGATTATCGTAATCATATTTGAGGTATTCAACTCGAAAATTCGAAAAAAATTTCAAACTATTTTTTGATTCAAACTCATGGGAGATATAACTTGCTATAAGATTTGTTTTTACCTCAAAGTCATAATGAAAACCTTGAGGCCTTACTGCATTATTAAAAGCATTTGAAGAGTTTAGAACGTCAGGTTGATATTGGTCTAAATTGACATGTGCAAATTCAATCTGACTTCCAATACCAAAAGAATTATTGTTAACTTTAAATCCTAATAAATTAAAAAAAAGTCCCGCACTCTTTTGTCCGTTTTTTTCTATAGGTTGTCCTGGCAAATAATGCTGAATAAAATTCATAGAGCTAAATCTTATATATGGTATTAAAGAGATATCTAAGGCATCTAAATTCTTTGAAATTTCTGTTTTTATCCTTAAAGATTTAGCATCTCTATAAGCTTCAGGATTTACATTAATTATTCGTGTGGGATGGAAATAGGAATCAATGTAACCAGCTGTTTCTTGATTCAAATTTGTAAAGTTAATTAAGGTTTGCAGAGACCAATCTCTAAAACTACCATAGTTTTTAATAACCATTTTTTGTTGATCGAAACCAGTTTGATTTCTAAAACCTTTGTCTCTATCTAGTTCAACACCCAAAAGGGTATTGGAAGAATTTCTAAGCAATACTCTTGATCTAAGAGATTCATTCTTATCAATTTGAAAATAAATATCATTAGCATCCTTTGGTTCCAACGACTTAATGTTGATTAACCCATGTAAAGAGTTACCTCCAAACATTGCGCTTGAGGGGCCTTTAATAACTTCAACTTGTGAGGCTAAATTAGCTGATATTTCAAAAAGATTATTTACATTACAAAATCCTGCCGGTCGTATAGGGATTCCATCTTCAGTAATCTGAAAGGATCCGCAAGCGCCAGGTCCAGTTAAAACTGGAGATCTTAAAGAAATGAGATTTTCTTGCCCAGATCCCCTACTAATCCAAACTCCAGACGATAAATTTAATAGCTCCTTTAAATGATGAGAGTTTAAAAAGTAAATTTCTTCTTCTTCAATTTGATCGACGGAAGGCAAGAATAACCACTTAGAATTTATAACGGTTATTTCTTCTAGCTCAGATAAAACAAAAAAAGAAAATACAGATAGCAATAACCCATAAGCGTATTTCATGAAGAGAATTGTATCCTTTAAGTTTAGTTATAAACAAAAACGAAAAAAGCAGGCAAGGGAGGCTTGCCTGCTTTTTATTAGGGAGAAATTAATCTGAGAATTCTGGGTAAGCTGCTACCCCAACTTCTGTAGAATCAAGACCTGCGTCTTGCTCTTCGTCAGTTGCTCTGATTGGCATAATTATATTAATAATAAATGTAACTATTAAGCTCGCTATATAAGTGAATCCACCGATAGCAAGAACTCCATATAACTGCCAGAGGAATGAAGCATCAGAAGTAAATGGAACGACCATTACACCTAAAATACCAACTGTTCCGTGGGCAGAAATAGCGCCAACTGGGTCATCTACTTTCATGCTTTTATCAAAGAAAAGGATTGAGAAGTAGACCAAGACACCACCAGCGGCTCCTATAAATACGGCTTCACCACCTGTTGGAGCACTTGGACCAGCAGTAATTGCAACTAAACCGGCAATTGCACCATTTATAGCCATGGTGACGTCCATTTTTCCAGTTGCAAATAAACTTGTTAATAATGCAGCTATAACTCCACCTGCAGCAGCCATATTTGTGTTCAAGAACACTTGACTGACAGCAATAGCACTGGCTTCTGAACTTACAACAAGCTCTGAACCACCATTAAAACCAAACCAACCTAACCAAAGTATCCAAGCTCCTAAAGCTGCTAAAGGAATGTTTGATCCAGGCATAGGGTTAACAGAACCATCTGCATTGTATTTGCCTTTTCTTGGACCTAGGACTGTAACAACAGCTAAAGCTGCAGCAGCACCACATAAATGTACTGTACCTGATCCAGCGTAGTCAGAATAACCACCTGAGCTTAAGAAACCTCCACCCCAGTTCCAGTAACCTTGAATTGGGTAAATGAAGGCAGTAAGGATAATAGCAAATAAGTAAAAAGGAAGTAGTTTCATTCTACCTGCAACTGCTCCTGAAACAATTGACATAGCTGTCGCAACAAAAACTACTTGGAAAAAGAAATCAGCTTGTTGTGAGTAATCCATTCCGTAAGGAATTCCGATTTCCTCTATTGGGTCTGCAGTAGACAACCACCAAGAAGTTCCTATTCCAGGAAGAATTCCGTCTATTAAAGCTGATCCTGGATACATAAGAATAAATCCACATGCCAAATACATGACACATGCGATTGAATACAATCCTAAATTCTTAGTAACAATCTCAGAGACATCCTTCTTCTGAACTAAGCCAGCTTCCAACATAGTGAAACCAGCTGCCATCCACATAACTAGTGCTCCTGACATAAGAGCATAGAATGTGTCTAATGAAAATTTAATTTCTTCCATTAATATTCTCCGTTTATCGCACCTTCACCAGTTTCACCGGTTCTGATACGTATTACATCTAAAAGTTCTGTGATAAAAATTTTTCCATCACCAATAGTGTTGGTATTAGCCACACTACGAACCGCTTCTACAATGTCATTAACACTCTCGTCCTTACACGCGACCTGCAACATAGCTTTTGGATTAGTATCCACTTGATATTGAGCTCCCCTATAAGAGTCTGTGTGCCCCTTTGTTGATCCAAATCCTCTAGCATCCAAGATAGTAGCTCCGCTAACACCTACTGATGAAATCGCGCTTTTGACAGCTTCGACTTTGGATGGTTTCACAACAATTGACATAAGTTTCATAAATCTTTGATGAATGCTGAGCATTCAAACAATTTATATCTTGTATTTTAAAACTACAAAAAAGGTGGTTAATTCAAGCTAGTTTTTTTAAAAAACCTTAAAAAAGATAGGTAATCGAACAGTTTCAGTTAATAAATGACAAGAATGCACTTTTAAAGAGCGTATTTTTTGGCGTCCCCTAGGGGGATCGAACCCCTGTTGCCGAGATGAAAACCCGGTGTCCTAACCGCTAGACGAAGGGGACTCAACGAAAAAATGATTGTATCAGAAACAATCATTTTTCAAAGTCCATAATCTTAGAAAGAAATCCTCTAAGAATCCCCATTTCCATTTTATCTAACCTTATTTTTTTTATTAATCTCTCTATTCTAGTTTTAACTTGCTTGGAACTTTTTGGGTCGTAAAAGTCTATTTTTTTTAAAACTTCCATTAAATGTTCTAATAATTTTTCATTTTCTAAGTTTGAAACTAAATCTTTTTCTTCGGATATAGGGACATTGTTATCTAAGTATATCTTTCTAATTTCAAAAGCAACTAGCTGAAGTGCATGAGATAAATTTAATGACGAGTATTCGTCACTAGTGGGAATTACGAGATGTATATGACATTTTTGAAGTTCTTCATTAGAAAGACCATTATCTTCTCTTCCAAAAATAATTGCACTTTTAGTTTTTTCTGATTTAAGCTCACCTTTTATTTCCTCACTAATTTCATCAATATAAAAAGTCGGCCAAGGGATAGTTCTCTCTCTAGCACTGGTGGCTAAAATTAAATTTTTTTCTTCAATTGCTTGATCAAAAGATTCATAGATAACTGCATTTTCTAGGATATCTTTTGCACTTTTTGCTCTATGAAAGGCTTCTTCGGTAATTGTTTTTCTTGGCTTAACGATTGCTAATTTTTCAAATCCCATATTTTTGATCGCTCTTGCACAGGCTCCAATATTTCCTGAATGGGAAGGCTCAACTAAAATAAATTCAATATCAATATTATTTTTTTTATTCATTCTGATCTCAGTTAACCAATAGTTTACAATTGTTTTGTGCAATCTAAAGAACCAAAAATAAACATAGCCTTAAAAGCTGCCGGACTAGCAGCGAAAGAAATTCTTAAATTTTCTCGAAGAATGGATAAAGTAAAGATCTACGAAAAAGGCCCCACTGATTTTGTTACCCAAGTAGACAGAATTGCAGAAAATATCATTATTTCTTCTCTTAGTGAGGCTTTTCCAGATAGTGCCTTTATTTGTGAAGAGTCAGGTAAGTCAGGAAAAGAGAATTCTGAATTAGTTTGGGTAATAGACCCAATCGATGGAACTACTAATTTTATTCACGGATTTCCTTACTACTCAATTTCTATTGCTTGTTACGAAAAAGATGTTTTATCTCATGGAATTGTCTACGACATAACTAGAGATGATGAATATTATGCTTCTAAAGGAAAAGGAGCTTATTTAAATCGGGAAAGATTGAGAGTTTCAAAGATCAAAACTCTAAAAAATTCCCTTCTATGTAATTCTTTTCATTCAGGCAAGATTGAGCCTGAGCTCAACACAATGGAAGTCATCAAAAAATTGTATAGCCATAATTTAACCTTAAGGCGAACCGGTTCTACGGCTATTGATTTAGCTTATGTTGCAGCTGGTAGATTAGATGCATTCGTAGGATATGGAATGAAACACTGGGATTTTGCTGCTGGAGAGTTACTGGTTAAAGAAGCGGGAGGCTATGTATCTAATTTTTTTGGTAGTGAAGTTGTTGACGATTCGCATCACATGATCGCCGGAAACAAAAAATGTGTTGAATTAATTTTGAAAGATATAAAAAGCTCCTTTAAGTAATTTAAGGCATGCCGTCATCAAATCTCTCAGATTTTCTTACAGCCAAATCATCTGCGGTAATATTCAAAGAAATTAAAGTATTGCAAACAATATAGATCGAAGAATAAGTTCCTACCATCACTCCGATTATCAAGGCAGTTGAAAAGTTTTGAATCGCGTCGCCACCAAATATGAGTAAAGCAAAGAGCACCAATAATGTAGTTAAAGAAGTAATAAGTGTTCTCCCTAACATCTGATTCAAAGACCTATCAATAAGCGGAATAGTTTCAGATCTTCTTTTTTTTCTAAAATTCTCCCTAATTCTATCCGAAACAACAATTGTGTCATTTAAAGAATATCCTATTACTGCCAAAACAGCAGCCAACACTGTTAAGTCAAAATCTATTGCGAACAAAGAAAACATTCCAACAACAATTATCACGTCATGAGCTAAAGCAAAAATCGCTCCTAGTGCAAACTTATATTGAAAACGAAACATTATGTAAACAGCCATAATTAACAAAGCCAGCAATAGTCCCAATCCACCTTGATCTCTTAATTCTTCCCCAATTTGAGGTCCAATGAATTCTTCTTTTCTTAAATCAAATTGATAATTTTCCTCAAGAGCTGTTTTGAGAAGATCGGCATTAGAATTATTTGTGCCTCCAGGAATTTTTATACTTACTTCATTTTGCGTACCTGAAAAATTCAAAACAAAGTTTTCTATACCTTTCATATCAAGGAAGCCTCTTATCTCTTCCAAATCCTCTAAATTCTCTTCTAACTTTATTTCAACAAGTACTCCGCCAGTAAAATCCAAGCCAAGTTCTAAATTTTTAAATACCAGAGAAACTATAGACACAGAGATCAAAACTGAAGATAAGATCAGCGCCAACTTTCTGAATTTCATAAATTGAATGTTCATAAACTCAAATCCAAATATTTTCTATGTTTCTCCTACGAGCATAGATAAAGAAAACTAACATTCTTGTAAAAAGAATAGCAGTAAACATTGAAGTTAAAATTCCTACAGAAAGTGTTATCGCAAAACCTTGGATAGGACCTGTTCCAACTAGATATAAAATAAGAGCCACAATTAAAGTAGTTAAATTAGCGTCTACTATTGTTATAAATGCTCTGTCATAGCCTGATGTTATCGCTTCTAATGGCTTTAAGTTTCGTTTTAATTCTTCCCGAATTCGTGAAAATATTAAAACATTTGCATCCACTGCCATTCCGATTGTAAGAACAATACCGGCAATCCCAGGCAAAGTTAGTGTCGCAGATAAAATCGACATGACAGATGCGATCAAAACCAAATTAAGCAAAACAGCTAAATTTGCTATAAATCCAAAAACTTTGTAATAAAAAATCATAAAGATCAAAACAAGAGATAAACCCAGAGCAAGGGAATTGATTCCCAATCTTATATTGTCTGCTCCTAAGGAAGGTCCTATCGTTCCTTCTTCTACAAAATTCATTGGTGCTGCAAGTGCTCCTGCTCTTAACAATAAGGCTAACTCTGAAGCCTCAGCAGGAGAATCTAATCCTGTTATTCGAAATTGATTTGCAAGAGCCGACTGTATTGTTGCGAGACTGATTATTCTTTTATCATAAAAATTTTTTATAGAATTAATACCATTATCAAAGTTAGAAGTTGATTTTTTTTCAACAAATAAAACTGCCATTCTTGTGCCAACATTATTTCGAGTAGCTCTATGCATCTGAGCTCCTCCATCTGAATCTAAAGATATATTTACTTGTGGAAATCCATTTTCGTCGAATCCCACACTAGCGTCAGATACCCTGTCTCCTGATATGATTACTTTTTTTTCTAACTTAGTTTTCAAACCTCGATAAGGAAAAGCTTCAACTCTTGAAGCAAGTGAATTGTCTTTGGCCTCTAAACGAAATTCAAGATTTGCTGTTTTACCAATTATTTTTTTTGCTTCTGCGGTATCTTGAATTCCTGGCAATTGTACGGAAATTCTTTTCCTGCCCTCTCTTTGAACTACAGGCTCTGATACCCCTAACTCGTTTACTCTATTTCTTAGAGTGGTTAAGTTTTGAAGAACTGCATAATCAATTGTTTCATCTATTTCTTGATCAGAAAAAGAAAGCTCATAATTAAGATTTTGAACAAGATTGAGATTTAAATTACCGAGATCGTTTACTATTCTAGTGAAAGCCTCAGTTTTTTGGTTGTCTACTAAACTTACTAAAATTCTATCGTTTTGAATGTCAATTGAAGTCGTTTTAATTCTTTCCTCTCTCAAAGAATTTCTTATAACTGACCCAATAGATTCTAATTTTGTTTGAATTAAAAGTTCTGTGTCTACCTCCATTAAGAAATTAACGCCGCCTCTCAAATCCAAGCCTAACTTCATAGGTTTTGCATTCAAAGCTTTGAGCCAATCCGGTGTGTTTGCTGCTAAATTAAGAGCAACAACAAAGTTTTCATTTAATTCTTTTTGTAAAAAATCTTTTAATTCAATTTGATCTTGATAGCTATTAGTTCTGATCAGAATAGATTTTTCAGTTTTTTCAAAAGAAAGAGTATTTATATCGGTATTCTCTGAGAGATCTTTAAGATCATCTAAGAATTTATTTGAAAACCCATCACCTGCGCTAGCAGTTGTAATTTGAACTGAAGGATCGGGGGGAAAGATATTAGGAAGAGAAAATATAATCCCAATTAAAAGGACTATTAAAACAGAAAAAATTTTCCAAGCTTGAAATCGCACTTTCTACAAAGATTTAATTGTTCCTTTCGGTAGCACGCTGCTGACAGAAGCTCTTTGGATTATTAATTCAGAGTTGTTTGCTCTTATGGTAATAAAATTGTCGGATATTTTTAAGATAGCTCCAACTATTCCTCCTGAAATTACTATCTCATCTCCTACCGATAGATTTTCTATCATTTCTTTTTGCGCTTTCATTCTTTTATTTTGGGGTCTAATGATAAGAAAATAAATAAATAGAAAAAATCCACCTATCAAAATGAGTTGTGGGCCTAAAAAAGAGGAAGATTGGGCTGTAATTAATTGTATTTCATTCATATTTTTTCTCTGGTACCGAAGGAGAGACTCGAACTCTCACGCCTTGTGGGCACTCGATTTTGAATCGAGCGCGTCTACCAATTCCGCCACTTCGGCATAATTAAATTGTAAAATCCATATAGTACATGGATTTCAATATTTAATAGACTAAAATTTTTTTGGATATTACCATCTAAGTAGAAAATTTAAAGAATATGCTGAAATTTCTAATAAACCCAGAAGCAGAATTTGAGACAGAGGATGTTAAAGACTTAATAGAGTCTAAGAAAGTAATTTACGCCCTTTCGAATACTTCTTCTTTTGACTTAAATGCATTAATAAAATTAACAAAAAGAAATAATTATTCTTCGCCAAAAAAAAATAAAAAAAACTTTTTTCAACTGAAAGGAGCTAAAAGGCTTTTTCCATGGCAAACACCTAGGAGAAGGAATCCAAGAGAATTACATGAACTTGCAAAAGACTCAGATGCAGTAAATAAAATTATTATTCCTGTAGATGTTTTTTGGGGAAAAGCTCCTGAAAGGCAAGATCATTGGGTTAAATTGATTTTTAGAGATTCCTGGGAAGCAGGATCTTTTCTAAGAAACCTTTTAAAAGTTATTTTTAATGGAAGGCAAACGAGTGTGTTTTTTCATAAACCTCTTGAGACTAAAGAGATATTTAGTCAACAAAAAACTTCGGAGCATCTCGTTTTAAAAACAGACAGACTCTTGAGGGCAAGATTTAGGAAAAATAGGCAAGCTAAAATAGGGCCGGATATCTCAAATAAAAGAACTCTTATACATGCGATCTTAAATTCTTCGTCCGTAAAACAAGAAATAAAGGTTTCCTCCAAAGGTTCAAAAAAATTAGAAATAAATCAGAATCGAAAAGCTTTCAAATATGCTCTTGAAATCTGTTCAGATATTTCTTATCCAGTAATCTATCTCTACGATAAAGCTTTAAATTGGTTTTGGAATTCACGTTATGACGGTTTAGAAATAATTGGAATAGAAAAAATAAATGATTTAGCTGTTGGAAATTCTTTAATTTACACTCCTTCACATAGAAGTCATATAGATTACCTAGCTTTATCTTACGAACTTTATACAAATAATTTAATGTTGCCTCAAATAGTCGCAGGTAAAAATTTGAACCTGCCAATATTGGGAAGAATTTTAAGAAACGGAGGAGCTTTTTTCATGAGGAGATCCTTTGGTCCTAATAAACTTTATTCAAAAGTATTTTTTGAACACTTAAGAAAACTGTTTCAGAGAGGCTACTCTATTGAATTTTTTCCTGAAGGCGGCCGAACGAGAACTGGCAGATTACTGAATCCAAGGCCAGGGATAATTTCAATGATTATTAAATCATTTCAGGATATGGACGAAAGAGACGTAAAGTTTTTACCAATTTCCATTAGTTATGAGAAAGTACTTGAAGGCAAATCGCATTTAAAAGAATCAAGAGGACAAAAAAAGAAAAAAGATAATCTAACATCAATCTTTTCTACAATTGGTGATTTTAGAGGTTACTTGGGTAACGCCTACCTCCAATTTGGAGAACCCATAGACTTAAAATCTTTTTTAAATAAACACTCTCCCAGCTGGCAAGAAGATATCATTGATCTCAATAAAGATACCGAAAAAAAATCATGGCTTTATGAAGTCACGCCACTGCTAGGAAATAAAATTATGACAAATATCAATAATGCTACAGTTGTGACTTCTTCAAGTTTATTTGCTTCCGCTATTTCTGATATCCTCGATAATGAGATTAATAAAGAAAGACTGACTTATCGAATTGAAACTTTAATAAAAGTAATCGAAATTTCAAATTATTCAAAACTAATTAAGCTGCCTAAAATCTCTCCACAAAAAATTCTAGAAAAAATTAAAAAACTTAAATTTTATAAGTCTGAAAAAGAAAAAACCTTAAAGATGAATAAAACTGAAAAAAACCTCATGGAATTTTATAAAAATAATATTTTACATTTATTGATACTTCAAAGTTATATCTTCTACAAAAGCAGAAAAAAAATTAATAAAAGTAATTTAATAAATCAATTTAAAGAGGTTTTTCCTCAAATAAAAAAAGATTTCTTTCTGGACATATCCATAAATCAAACCGAAGAAAAAATTACTGAGATTATAGTTTCTTTAAATAGATTAAATCTGCTAAAGATTAATGAAGATAATGAAATTTCTTGGATGGGAAGAGAAAAAGAAAAGGATGTAGCTGAAATGTTTTCTTCATTTTGGCTGGAAAGTCTTTCTGATTAAGAAAAGTTTTATATAATCAAAAGATGAAAATAACTTACCCACCTGTGATACTTTTAAGTGCTCTAATAGCTCAGACCATTTTATATTTTACTTTTCCAATGCTGATTAACTTAAGCATTTTGTTAGGAGTTTTCATTATATTAACTGGAATTTTTTTGGTTTACAGTTCTTTAAAAAAACTTTCAAAAATGGAGACAACTTTTATTCCTGACGGACAGCCGAATAAATTGGTAATTGATGGTCCCTTTCGAGTTTCTAGAAATCCAATATATCTGGGAATGCTTTTTATTTTATTGGGAGCTGCGATTTCTTTACAATCGTTTTCTGCCCTGCTGATAGCTTTTATTTTTTTCCTAATAATTAATTTCACATGGATTAAACATGAAGAGGAAAAATTAGATACAACTTTTAATGAAGAGTGGAAAGAATATTCAGAAAAAACTAGGCGTTGGCTTTAGCCCTTTCTTCTATCAAATATCTGAAAGGTCACAACTTTACCTACTAACTCAAAGGATGGTGACTTAGAAATTTTCTTTTTTTTGATTTTGTGTCGTTTTATTACAATTAATTCAGCCTTGGACTTTAGAGAACTTTCTATAAGTTCGTGTGAACGATCAAAGAGTGATTTTCTTAAGAAGTGCATTTCCTTTTTTGCGAAAGATTTGTTTTCTATTCCAAACATTGGGTCCAAATAAATAATTGATTTACTGTCTATCCCAGAAAGAATCTCCAATGAATTTTTTTTATATAATTTAACTTTTTCTATCTTATTTTTTAAAAGCTTCTCTTTTGTGAATTCAAAAAGCCAAGATTCTTTCTCAAATGCATTTACTTCAAAACCTAATCTGGTTATTAAAAAAGCATCTAAGCAGAATCCTGCAGTTAGATCGTAAACTGGATAATCTGTATCAAATTTAGAAAAACACCTTTGCAATAAGTTTTTACTCATATTTTCTTTTTTTTGAGCTTGGAAATCTAAACTAAAAGGTTTCGAATTTTTTAAAGATAAATCTTGCAAAAAAATACCATCTGAATGCAACCAAATTATAAGTTTATCTTTATGAAACTTTCTAACCTCCCTCGGTGATAAAAAAGATAGGCTGTGATCTTTAGAAAAGGTTTTAGCCTTTTTTTCCAAAGGTTGCGATAGAAAAGAAACTATAGGTTTTTGAATTGATTTCATGCATTCCTATATTAATATATCCTTCGTTAAAAATTATTATGGTAAAACTTTTAGAAACAGACATCAAAACAAGGGAAGTGAAAGAATGGCAGGGAATAAATATTCTCCATTTTCAAGGTTCTAGCTGCTCGCAAAAATTAAGAATCTTCTTAAGTGAAAAAAATATTGATTGGAAAGGTCATCATATAAATTTAGTAAATGGTGATAATTTTTCGGATTGGTTTTTAGGAATAAACCCAAGAGGTGTCGTTCCGGTTCTTGTAGATAATGGAGAAGTACATATTGAAAGTAACGACATCATTAGATATTTGGATAATAAATTTCCCTCAAAGATTCTATGGCCTGAAGATGAAGCAAATAAAATTGAGAAGTTTTTAGAAGAGGAAAACGATATTCATCTCGATTTGAGAAATCTGACAATGAAATTTGTAGCTCCAACATTTCTTATGAAAAAAAAAGAAAAAGATATTAAAAATTTTGAAGAATCTTCAAATTTTGTAGAAGGAGTTGAAGACAATCAAAAAAATATACAGCTTGAATTTCATAAAAACTTTTTGAAGAATGATGGCATAAGTTCATCATCACTTCACAATTCAATAAATGTATTCAAAGAAAAATTATCTGAGATCGATAATGAATTATCAAAACAAAAATTTATTATTTCCGATGAACTTACAATTGTAGACATCGCCTGGTTCGTTTACCTCAGAAGACTAGAAACAATAGGTTTTACTTTTAAAAATAAATACCCACACTTATCCAAATGGTACAACCAATTAAAAAAAAATAAGGCTTTTATAAAAGAAACCTCCTTACCTACTCCCTTAAAGATAATTTCTTCAATCTATAAAATATATCTCTTTTTCACAGCTCAAACTTTAAACAAATATTTAAGTAAAAACTAAAATCCCAGCTAGTAAAAATCGATAAATTACAAAGGGCAACAATCCAATTTTGTTAACTAATTTTAAGAAAAAATGAATTGTGATGCATGCTGTTAAAAAGGAAAAGAAAACAACTAATAGCAGTTCCAAAATATTGATTTTATATTCAAAATTAATTAAGTAATTTTCCCCAAGAAAAATTAGTGCCAAAGTTGGGGTAGCAAATAAAAAACTTATTTTTAGAGCATCAATGCTACGAAAGCCAAGGTAAAAAGCTCCCATAATTACTAACGCAGATCTTGAGGCTCCAGGAATCATTGCAAAAGTTTGAAAAAGACCAAGAATTATAGAGTCTTTCCAAGTAAGATCTTCTAAATTTCTATTGCCTCTCAAATATTCAAAAATTAACAATAAAATTCCAAAAAATATCATTGAAAAAACTATGACATTTTGATTTCTTAAATTCACTTCTATAATGTCTCTTAAGAAAAAACCAAAAAATAAAATTGGCAAAGTACCAATAATCAAACAATTACCAAGATTATTAACTTCGCTAATTTTATAAGTTCTTAGAATCTTTATTAAATCTTCTCGAAAATACCAAATAACAGCTAAAAGAGTTCCAAAATGTGCAAAAACGTCAACTGTAATGTCTTGATTGGAATTATTAATAATTTCTGAAAAAATAATTAAGTGAGCCGAACTTGAAATTGGCAAAAATTCAGTAATTCCTTGAATTAAAGAAAGCAAGATAATATTAACAAAGTCCATTTATTTTGCCTTTTGCCACTGTTCTTCTCCTGATAGATAATTTGGAGAAACCTCTTCTGCAGCAACATAACTTTTCTGCTCTATAGCCAAATCAATTAATTTGAACATATTAGATGCATGAGAAAAAATATTTTTATAAGCATTTTTATCAACAATATTTTCTAAAAATGTAATGCCGTTTCCAACATAAAGAGTTTCTGTTGAATTAATATCAACATAATTTGATAAATC
Organism: Gammaproteobacteria bacterium; assembly: GCA_004213955.1. Lineage (GTDB taxonomy): Bacteria > Pseudomonadota > Gammaproteobacteria > Magnimaribacterales > AG-339-G14 > AG-339-G14. Next base: position 57,005 of record SGZL01000002.1, on the reverse strand, counting down.
TTCCTGACTTATTAAACATTCTTTTTCTAGTATTTTAATTTGCTCATTTTCAAATTGATATGAGCCAATATACAGCTCTTTCATATGTGCATTCGTAATAACAAAAATGTTTTTCATATCAAATTTAGAATGCGCTTGGTGTGCAAGGACTGCCAAACTTGATAATGGTATTAGAGGAATATCGTTTGCAAAAGCTAGAGCTTGGGCGACCGAACAACCAACTCTTAGTCCTGTAAATGACCCAGGTCCGTTACTGACAGCGATTAAATCTAATTCATTTTTTTCTAAATTGAATCTTTTAAGTAGGTCATCTATGAAATCTAAGATTACTAATCCATGCTCATTTTCTTTTTCAGTAAAGTTATATTTTATTTCTTCTCCTGACCTAAGCGCTACGGAACAGAAAAGACCTGAAGTTTCAATTGCTAAAATATTTTTAAAATTACTCAATGTTTGCAAAGATTTCGTTGCTCACTTCCTTGGGTGAATTGGCTCCATTAACTTTGACGAACCTAAGATCTGATTGTTTTTCTAGCTGCTGATAATAATTAATTAACGGATTGGTTTGGTTTTTATAAACCTCTAATCGAGCTAGGACAGTCTCTGGTTTGTCATCGTCTCGTTGAATCAAATCTTCTCCAGATAAGTCGTCTTTCCCTTCAACTTTTGGTGGATTGAACTCTATGTGGTAACTTCTTCCCGAGGATAAATGAATTCTTCTACCAGACATTCTAGAAATAATTACCTCATCAGAAAGGGATATTTCTAAAACCAAATCTATATTAATATTTAAATTTTTTAATCCATCTGCTTGTCCGATGGTCCTAGGAAACCCGTCAAATAAAAAACCAAATTTGCAATCGTCTTTGGAAACTCTTTCCTTAATAATTCCTAAAATTATTTCATCAGAGACTAATTTACCTTGATCCATAATTTTTTTTGCTTCTTCACCAAGAGATGTTTTATTTCTAATAGACTCTCTTAAAATATCGCCAGTTGAAATATGAGGAATTTTTAATTCATTTGAGATCACTTCAGCTTGAGTTCCTTTTCCAGCTCCGGGAGGACCAAGTAATATTATTTTCATTTATCAAATATACCTGTGGCAACTGCAGCAGCATTATGGTGCGTGTCAGTTAAACTTAGGCTTATATGCTTGAGTCCAAGTTTTTTTGCAAAAATCGCGGCTTTTCCTTTCAATTCAACTTTTGGACCGCCATATTTTCTATGAATAACGATATCTTTCGGCCTGATGCCATTTGTGAAACCTGTACCTAGGACTTTCGAGACTGCTTCTTTAGCCGCAAAATTCTTAGCAAGATAGGGAGCTTTTGCGACTAAATTTTTGTTAAAAAAAGTATTAATCTCTGAATCGTCATAGAGTCTTTGCAGCATTCTATCCCCAAAAGCGTTGTATGCTTTTTTAATTCTTTCGATTTCAATAAGGTCGATTCCGTTTTTAATTTGCATCTTTTTTTAATCTAAAAAATTTTGAAGAATTTAAAGGTTTTGATGATATCGTATCTAATGAAGATTTCATTATATATTTTATATATTTTTTTGATTGATCACTTGCAAAAACTCCTCCGTCAAATTGTAATATCGAACTTCCTAGAATCGCTTCTTTTGAGCTATCTTTTTTTGCTTCTTGAAAACCCTTACTTGGAATAAATTCATACATTAGGTCTTCTTTAATTTTTTCTCCTCTACTATCGAGGGTTAAACTAATTTCATAACCTAGCTCCGAAATAAGATCTAGCTCGAACCTTCTTAATTTAAGTTCTCTCTCTAAAAGATTGTCAGTCATCTCAAGATCTTTTAACAAATTAAGTAGACTTCTAAATATTGATTGAACTGGAGCTTCAGGTTCTATGGTCCTTATTATTATTTCGTTCAAATACAAATAAATCTTTAAATTAGATTCTTCTATTATGATTGAATCAATAATTTCGCAAGTATAAAGATTTTTTAAATCTCCTTTTCCGCCAAAATTAATTTCAAATATCGCTCCAGGAACCTTAATGTTGGATAATTTATTTTTTTTAGATTTAGCGCCTTTGGCTACTAACTTAATTAAACCGTATTCATCTGTGAAAAAAGTTCCTATCAAACTTGACTCTCTAAAGTTAGTAGAGTGCAGTAATACAGCTTTGCATGAAAAACGTGATTGTTTCAAAATTTTTTTATGTAATTTATCAAAAAAAAAGGGAGGCTGTTAAGCCCCCCTAATTTTTAACTTAAAACAAAGTTATGCAGCTGTTTTGGTCCCGCGATAAATCCCAGGATTTTTTGCTGACTTATTGTTTTGGATTGCGTCGTGTTTAATGCCTCTGTAAATTCCAGCTTTTGAAGTTTGAGCTTCAGAGTTAGAGTCTTCAGAGTTCACTTTAACGCCTCTATAGTAAGTAGCCATATCGTGCCTCCAGTTTTCGTTTCGATTTCGTACATACATCTCCCGACGTACACCCTTCTCCACGCGTTCCTTCGTTAGATATTCGGTCTCGTTCCCACTTTGGGTACTTGCTAACCTTTCTCCTCTATAGAAGAAAGAGGTTTTCCTATCTTCCTACTTCCGTCTTTTGCATTTATATAGTGCAAAAGATGAACGATTACTGTGCAATATTAGAACATTTCTAGAAGAAAGGCAATACCTATTTGTATCCATATTTGGATAAAAGATTGACATCATTAGTCCAATTTTTTTTAACTCTTACCCTAAGTTGTAAATTAATTTTGGAATCTAATTCTTTTTCCAGCTCCTTTCTTGATGAAGTGCCTATGGATTTAATCATCGATCCATTCTTACCTAAAAGGATTGCTTTTTGACTTGATGATTCAACATAAATATTAGAAAAAATATGCTTAATAAATTTATTATCTTGAATTTTTTCTATCTCAACATTTATTCGATAAGGCAATTCGTCTCCTAATCTATTTATAGCTTTTTCCCTTATTATTTCTGATATGTAAAAAGATTGAGAGAACTCTTTTTCGTCTATTGTTGGATAATGAAATTCACCAGAAGGAATACTATCAACAACTTTTGATAATAGATCTTCTAAATTATTTTTTCTTAGCGCAGAAATTGGAATAATGGCTTCGAAATTATGTTTTGAACTTAAATCGTTCATAATTGGTAAAATTCCATTGGAATTTTTCAACCTGTCAATTTTATTAATTACTAAAATTATTGGCTTATCTAATTCTTTTAAATTTTTTAAAATATTTTCTTCTTCTTTTTGCCATCGCCCTCTATCAATTACAAAAATAACTAAATCTACTTCTTCGTAACAAGTTCTAGCTACTTTATTCATATATTTATTTAATGCTCTTCTATGTCCTGAATGAACTCCTGGTGAATCTAAAAAAACTATTTGATTGTTTGACTCTGTAAATATACCTAAAATTCGATTTCTCGTGGTTTGAGGTTTTCGAGAAGTAATAGCAATTTTCTTTTGAAAAATAGAATTTAATAAAGTTGATTTGCCAACATTTGTTCTGCCGGTTAAAGAAACAAATCCAAATTTTTTATTCATCTTTGAAGCCTATTTGTTTCAGTAATCTTGACGCAGCATCCTGTTCCGCAATTTTTAAACTTTTTCCAAACCCTAAACAGTTATTGCTTTCATCTAATTTACACATGACAACAAAGGAATTTATATATTCTTTCTTCTGAATTTGATCATAGGTGGGCAAACTAAACCTATTTTTTTGGCAATATTCTTGCAAAAGGGTCTTACTATTTTTTAAACTTTCAGAGCCTAGCAAATCAATGTCTTGAACAAAAAGGTTCAAAATTATATTCTCTAAAAACTCTAAACCACTCTCCTTAAAAATAGCTCCAAACAGCGCTTCTAGTGTATTTCCCAAGATATTATCAGGAGTTTTTTGACCTCTAAATGAATCGCCCTTGATAATGAAACTATCCAGTTCTAGCTCTTTTGCAATTCTATTAAGCGTTGTTCTGCTAACTAACTTTGATCTCATTAAACTCAAAGTTCCTTCATCATCCGTTGAAAATTTTTCAACAAGTATTTGAGAAATAATGAGATTTAAAACTGAATCGCCTAAAAATTCAAAAACTTCATTATTTACTTTAGATTTACTCACATGAGTTAACGCTTTTACTAAAACTTCTTTTTTTTGGAATGAATAGCCTAATTTTTTCTCTAAGTTTCCAAAATTTATATTCATTTGATGATCTGATTTCTTGCGAAGCTGGGTACACTTCCATATGAAGGCCAATGCAACCAAATCAGTTGAGCTTTGCCTGTTATATTTTCTATCGGAACTAATCCCCAGCTTCGACTATCAAGACTGTTGTCTCGATTATCGCCAACTACAAAATAATAACCCTGAGGAATTACCCAAGTTTGAAAAAACTCCAGCTCACGAACATTAGAATTTCTTATTAAATATTCTTTTTGATTAGATTTCTCTAAAAAAAATGACTCAGTTAAATTTGACTCAACTTTTTCTTTTAATATTTTTTGTTTGTTTACAAAAAGTTCCTTGCCTTTTATCTCTAAGGTGTCTCCAGGTGAAGCAATTACTCTCTTCACATACTTTAAACCTAGATTTGAACAATCTCTATTTAGATTTTTCCAAGTTATGAGATGTTTATCTGTAAAAGCTTTGAAACTCCCCTTTGGATAAGAATCTGTAACTTCAGATGAACAAGAAGTATGTGGTGGAGTAAAAACGACTACATCCCCATTTTTAGGAATTTTATTAGCTATTAAAGTTTTATTCCCAATAGGATTTTTAAACCCATATTGAAATTTATTTACAAGGACAAAATCTCCTACTTCTAATCCAGGAATCATTGATTCCGATGGAATTTGAAAAGGCTCATACAAAAATGACCTAAAAATTGTTATAAAACCTAAAATGAAAAAGAATGATTTAGATTCTTTGACCAATTTGTTAAGGTCAAGAATTTTCCCTAAGACCCAAAAAAGAAGTGATGCTAAAGTCAAAGAAACTAGTATGTAGCCAAAATCTAAGTTGAGTCTAAAAACGCAATATAGTCCAAGGATAGCTAAAGGAAATGAAAAATAATTAATTTGTTTATTGAATTTTCCGTTTAAATTTCTTTCCGAATAAATCCAAAAAATAATCAAAAATAAAGATACGAGAATTACACCATACAAAACTAGATAATAATTCATTTAGATACTTTTAAAATTGACAGAAAAGCTTCCTGAGGTACTTCTACTTTTCCTATTTGCCTCATTTTCTTTTTTCCTTTCTTTTGTTTTTCGAGAAGTTTCATTTTTCTTGTTACATCTCCTCCATATAATTTTGCGGTGACATCCTTTCGAAAAGCTTTGACTGTTTCTCTTGCCAATATTTTTCCTCCAATAGCAGCCTGAATTGCTATGTCGTACATCTGTCTGGGTATAGCCTCTCTTAAATTTTTTGCAAGTTCCCTTCCCTTTTGATCTGCTTTAGATCTATGAACCATGAAATTTAAAGCATCAACTTTTTCACCATTGAGTAATAAGTCAACTTTTACCATGTCGCTATTGTCAAATCTTAAGAAATCATAATCCAAAGAAGCATAACCTTTGCTACATGATTTTAATCGGTCAAAAAAATCTAAAACTATTTCATTCATAGGCATTTCATAGATAAGTTCTATTTGACCTCCAACGTATCTCAACGATTTTTGAACACCTCTTTTTTCTTCACACAAAGATATAACGTTTCCAATAAATTTTTCAGGAACAAGCATGGTAGCTTTAGCTATAGGTTCTTTAACCTCATTTATGTGATTGGGTTCAGGATATTTACTAGGATTTTCAATCTCCAAAATATTATTTGACACATCTAAAATCTGATATGCAACTGTTGGAGCGGTGGCTAATAATTGAATGCCGTGCTCAACTTCTAAACGCTCTATTACAATTTCCATATGTAAAGTTCCCAAAAAACCACATCTAAAGCCAGAACCCAGTGCTGAAGACTGTTCAGGTTGATAACTCAAAGCGGCATCATTTAAAGAAAGTCTTTCTAGAGATTCTCTAAACAATTCAAATTCTGCAGAATCAAGCGGATACAAAGCTGCAAACACTTGGGGTTTAACTGGTTTAAAACCTGGCAAGGAAGCATTGTGATTTTGGTGAGTTAAAGTATCTCCAACTGGAGCGCCTCTAATATCTCTCACTCCAGCACAAATAAAACCTACTTCGCCAACACTCAATTCTTTTTTTTCTTGTCGTTTGGGAGAAAAAAACCCTAGTTTTTCTGCAAGATGAATATTGCCAGAAGAATTAAGTTTTATTTTTTCACCTTGAATAATTTTCCCATTCATTACTTTAACTAGAGACACTACTCCCAAATACTGATCAAACCAAGAATCTATTATTAATGCTTCTAGTGGAGAGTCTAAACTTCCTTCTGGTGAAGGAATCTCATTAATAATTATTTCTAATAACTCTTTAACCCCGTCTCCATTCTTTGCACTGATACAAGGCGCATTGCTTGCATCTATGCCAATTATTTCTTCAATTTCGCGTTTTACTTTGTCAGGATCTGATTGAGGGAGATCAATTTTATTCAACACAGGTAAGATTGTTAATCCTTGTTCTATTGCATTATAGCAAGTGGAGAGGGTTTGAGCCTCAACACCTTGGGAAGCATCAATTAGTAAAATTGCGCCGTCACAAGCTGCTAAAGACCTAGAAACTTCATAGGCAAAATCAACATGTCCTGGAGTGTCTATTAAATTAAGGTTAAATTCAGTTTCACCTTTGGTAAATTTTAATGCTACAGATTGAGCTTTTACCGTTATTCCTCGTTCTCTTTCAATTTCCAAAGAATCTAAAACTTGACTTTGCATCTCTCGATTAGTCAATCCTCCACAATACTCTATGATTCTATCAGCAAGAGTAGACTTGCCATGATCTATGTGTGCTATGATTGAAAAGTTTCTAGTATTTGCTAAAGAGCTATCCTTCATTAAAGGATTATCGCTTATTTTTCTAGTTTTATAGTAATAAAAGAACCGTTTCCATTTCTAACTATTCTCACAGCTAGATTAGCTCCAGAGTCAAATTCTGCAAGAATAGAATTGTAATCTTCTAGATTAGAGACTTCTTGAAAAGCCATATTTGTAATTACATCTCCAATTTGAATTCCTGCTTCCTTTGCCGGTCCATCGAGCACTTCCTCAACATATACTCCTGTTTCAACTTGAATTTGATCAATTTTCTCTTTGGGTAAATTTTCTACTGATTTCAATTTTAGCCCCAGTAGATCGTCACTTTTATCTTGAGAAACAGGTATAACTTTTTCCTTTTTAATTTCTTCTAATATTCCTACCTTAACCCTGATTTTTTTCTCTATACCTGATCTAAAAATTAAGGCATCGACAGTAGACTCTGGTTTGATTCTTCCTACTATAAGTGGAAGGTCTCCTGAATAAATTATCTTTTGTTTATTGAAACTTAAAATAACATCTCCATTCTTAAGCCCTGCTCTTTCAGCAGGACTACCTTTTAAAACATTTCCTATCAAAGCTCCGCGTGGATTTCCCAATTTGAAAGAATCTGCAAGATCTTTAGTAACCTCTTGGACACTAACTCCTAGCCAGCCTCTAGAGACAATTCCATCATTTTTTAATTGTTCAACTATTTCTGAAGCGTAATTAATTGGAATTGTAAAAGAAATTCCCATATAGCCTCCACCACTGGAATAAATCATGGCATTAATTCCTATGACTTCTCCCCTAAGGTTGAATAATGGTCCACCTGAGTTACCTGGATTTATTGCTACATCAGATTGGATGAATGGAATATATGAAGTTCCTTGATCTGGAATACTTCTAGACTTTGCACTGACAATTCCTGCTGTAACTGAGAAATTTAATCTATAAGGAGATCCAATAGCCACAACCCAATCACCAACCCTTATTTCATCTGAATTTCCTAATTCCAAATATGGTAGATTTTCGTCTGTATCAACTTTAAGTAAAGCTACATCTGATTTTTCATCACTACCTATGAGCGTGGCTTTAAATTCTCTTCTATCGTTGAGACTAATTACAATTTCAGAAGCTTCAGCAACTACATGATGATTCGTTAAAATAAAGCCATCTCCGGAGATAATAAATCCAGATCCTCCAGAGCTTATTTTTCTTTCCTTTTGTTGTTTAGGCTCCTCAAAAGGAAAATTAAAGAAATCATCAAAAGGAAAACCTCTAGGAGATCCTTGAAAAGGACTATGTCTTGATTGAGATTTAACTGTTTTTATTACGCTTACATTTACAACTGCTGAGGAAGTATCTTCAACCAACTCAGCAATATTGGGTAAAAAATTATCTTTTGTATCGCCAGAACTTAAAAAACTTATCGAAATAAATAAAACAAAATAGAATATTCTAATCATTGTTATTTATTTTCTAAAAAAGTATTGGAGATTTTTATAAGTCGTTGGTTGGGGAGGGTTTCACTTGAAAGGTTTAAAATCAGAGGAGTTGAACCGGACCTCGTATGGACAGTGACTCCTTTGTTTATGGTTCCCAGCCATTCATTTTCGGGAATATTATCAAAGAAAACCTTTAGTCTTAGTGATTTTTCATCTCCAGGTACAAAGTAATTTGCTTCCATACTTGAAGAAGATGTAATTCTAAAATCTTTCAAACTACCATTAAAATTTGAACCGAGATCAACAAGCAATGCTTCATTATTTAATGGCAAAATATTTTGATTAGAAGAAGCGGTATTTGATGTAAGAGAGGGAAGATTAAGAAGTGGGAGAGATAAAATAAAAAAGAAGCCAATTAAATAACAACACACTTTCATATATGTTATTGAAAAGAAGTCAAAATTTGACCAGATTTTTATTTTTTTTGAATTTTTAGGAGAGAAGTTATTGATTTGAGACATTATTTTTGGTGAGAGATCTAGATTATGATCTAGTAATTCACCATGCATGGCAGCCTTGTGTTTATTCATCCTCTGCCAAAGACTCTTAAAATTTGGGTTTGCATGGATCTCATCTACCAGCCTCTTAGTTTCAAATGGCGTTATTTCTCCATCCATCAATAAAGATAGTTTTTGCTCTAATGTTTTACTCATATTGTATTAGTCTCCAAATTAGACATATTGTACTTAGAAAAAGTTTTGTCTAAGATCTCACGTCCTTTGTGTATACGGGATCTAACTGTTCCAATAGGACAGTTTTGAACTTTCGCAATTTCTTCATAACTTAAACCATCAAATTCTCTTAAGCTCAGAGTCGTTCTGATGTCATCTGGGAGGCTTTGAATTGCTTCCATCATCTTTGTGCGCAACTCTTCTGCTTCCAGTATATTTTCTGGATTTTCAGTTGTTACGGCCGACTCCGAAAGTTTTAACTCCATGATTTCATCATCATAAACTTCTGAACTTCTAGCTTTGGATGATAAAAAATTCTTAGCTGTATTAATTGCAATTCTATAAATCCACGTATAGAAAGAGCTGTCGCCACGAAATTTTTCTATATTTTTAAAAGCTTTAACAAAAGCCTCTTGAGCGATATCTTGTGCTAGTTCATAATCTTTTAAGAACTTGTAAACAGAGTAAACCAACCTGTCTTGATATTGCAAAACAAGTACTTCGTAGGCCTTTTTGTCGCCATTCTTGACCAAGTTTATTAGGCTTTTTTCTGAGTTCATCTCTGTCCTTTCTCATTTGACTTGTGCATTGTGCATAAGTTCGACTAAATTTCACTAAAAAAATCAATTATTTTCGTAATTAACTTTTGTAAATCCATGTTTTCGCAAGTCTTTCCATACAAAATTACATCAGCTAAATCATTGTCTTCCCACGACATTAACTCAAGATAAGATTCCAATTCTCTTTGATCAAGAGAATCCAACTTTATTTTGGCAAATGGCTCAAGTACCAAATCTAATTCATTTAAACCTCGACGGCTTCGAAATTTAGCTTCTTCAATAAGACTGTTCATAGGTTAATTTTACTATTATTGATAAAATATAAGACTATGGAAATATCTTCAAGTCACAAAATTATCAGAATCCAGGGAAAAGACTCTCTTGAATTCCTTCAGGGACAACTTTCTAATGACTTAGAATTAATAGAAAAGGAAGAATTACAAAAAAATGTTATCTGCAGCACAAAAGGAAGAATTATTGCCCTTCTTTGGGTTAAAAAAATTGATGATGAGAGTTTTGACTTAATATTAGAAAATACAATTGCAGAAAAAGCCTTTGAAACACTAAAAAAATACAAGGTTTTTTACAAATCAGAGATGGTTTTGCTCAATAATGAGCCCGAGGGCTTTAATATTATAAAAATTGAAGATTGGAAAACAAATTGTATAAAAAATGGTTTGTGCGAAATTAATAGCTCAACAACAGAAATATTTACACCTCACGATCTAGGTTATCAAAATTTAAAAATTATCAGCTTCGACAAAGGTTGTTATACAGGCCAAGAAGTTATTGCAAGGATGCATTACAGGGCAAAACTGAAATCCGGTTTATTCTTTATTTCTTCGAAATCAATTAAAAATATTGGTGAGGGAGACGATATCTTTGATGATAATCAAAAAGTCGTGGGGAAAGTTGCTTCAAAAATTGGTCAAATAGGACTTTTTTACATCAAAAATAGAGAGAGATCAGAGGGTCTATATAATAAAAATGGGGAAGTATTTAATTTCGATAACTTTAGTTTAGTCTAAAGCCCAATTAATTGGATCTTTGCCAACTGAATATAAGTAAGAATTGCATTTACTGAAAGGTCTTGAGCCAAAAAAACTTATATTCGCTGAAAATGGTGATGGATGTGAAGAAGTTAAAACTAAGTTGTGCTTGAGATCTATTAAGATTTTTTTATTTTTTGCAAAATTTCCCCATAAAATGAATGCGATGTTTTTTTGTTTACTCAAAGAAGTTATTATTAAGTCCGTTATTACTTCCCATCCAATATCTTTATGTGATCCAGGCTTATGAGCCTCGACAGTAAGAAATGAATTCAAAAATAAAACTCCCTGTTTGGCAATTTTCTCAAAATCGCCATTGCAGCTAATTTTTTTATTCAAGTCTTTTTCCATTTCTAAAAAAATATTTTTTAAAGACGGGGGGAAAGGTTGATCTTTAGATACAGAGAAAGCTAAACCGTTAGCTTGATTAAAATTATGATAAGGATCCTGACCAATAATGACCACTTTGACCTTTTCTGGAGCAATCAATTCTAAAGACCTAAAAATATTTCTAGAATTGGGGAATATGGTTTTACCCTCCTTAATTTCTTTTTCTAATATGCGCTTAATCGATAGCAGTCGCTTTTCTAATTGCCTATTATTGAGAAATTTTTGCCAATCTTCTGGGAGACAAATCATATAAATATAATGCTACCAAACTCATTTTTTTTATCCACAGAAACTGTGGATAACTCTTTGGATAAAAACGCTTATTTCTCTTAAGCGCTTAATATAAAAAGGTTTTTTATAAATTGATCAAAATTTAATCAATGTAAAAAAGTCAATTAAATCAATAGTTTATGTAAACTATAACAATTTGTTCAAAAAAAGTGCACTAAAGATTGATTTTAAGTAACGGGAGTACACTTTTCTTTTATTTGTGTGTAACTTTTGATTTTATTTATCAAGTCTTATCTAAAAGAATTTTTTTTTATTAACTATTATTCTAAAAAAAAGAATAAATGTGTTGATTTTTTAGGAGTTAGCAAAAAGGTTATTTAATTCTATTTAAAACTATTTTAAATGGAATCCGCCGTCCAAGATTAAAGTCTCGCCTGTTGTTGCTACAGCGTCTTCAATAAAGAACCACACTCCTTTGGCAACTTTTTCTGGATTACAGACCATGCTCAATGGCGTGCTTGATTCAATAAAACTTTTAGTGGCCTCATAGGTTTCGTCGCCTAATCCTGTTTTCAACCATTCGCCTTCTATGAATCCAGGACAGATTGCATTAATACGAATTGGGCCTAAAGCTTTCGCCAATGACTTTGTCATCATTACTAATGCACCTTTTGAGGCAACATAAGCTATAGAACTACCAACTCCAATTACTCCTGCAATAGATGCAATGTTTACAATCGAGGCATTTGGGCTTTGTCTTAAAAATTCTTCTGCTTCTTTAATCATCATGTAGGGACCAACAGTATTTGTTTTATAAATCTCTACAAAATCTTCAGAACTAAGGCCAGCTAGATTTTCATGAGCATTGAATACAGTTCTTCCAGCGTTGTTAACTAAAGTATCTAATCTTTTCCATTTATCAATGGTTTTTTGTACTGTTTCTTGACATTTTGATTCATCGGATACATCGGCAGTTAAGACTAAAGTTTCTGCACCAAGATCATTACATTCTTTTGCAACCTTTTGAGCCTCCTCGAGCGAACTTGAGCAGGTTAGAGTCAAATTCCATCCTTTTTCAGCTAGTAATATAGCTACAGCTTTCCCAACACCTCTGCTGGCGCCAGTTACAATAGCTACAGGCTTAGTCATTTTTTATAACCCTTACATTAATAACGCCTTCAAGGTTAGACAGCCCCTCCTCAACAGATTTTGATGGTTCCACATCAGTATCAATGACGTTATAAGCTACGTCTCCTTTACTTTTATTGACCATATTCAAAATATTTAAATTATTATCTGCCAGAATGGTCGTTATTTGACCAATCATACCTGCAATATTATTGTTTGATAGAGTGATTCTAAATCTTGATTTTCTTGGTTCAACTAACTCAGGAAAATTGACAGAGTTAATTATATTTCCATTTACTAAAAAGTCTTTAAGCTGTTCAGCAGCCATAACTGAACAATTTTCTTCAGCTTGTCTAGTACTGGCGCCTATGTGAGGTAAAATGATGACATCTCCTTTTAATTTTGCTCTTTCTATCAAACCAAGATCAGCAAAATCAGTAACATATCCACCTAATTTCCCAGAGTCCAATGCATCAATTACGGCTTTTGAATCGACAATTTCGTCTCTAGCGAAATTGATTAATTTTAAGCCTTGTTTTGAATTACTCAGTAAATCTTTACTGACTAAGTTTTTAGTTTCTTCTATTGCGGGTATATGCAAGGTTAAGTAATCAGATTCTGCAAACACAGATTCGAGATTGTCACGTCTTGAAACCATATTGGGGAGCTTCCATGCAGCTTCCACAGATATTGCAGGATCATATCCTATAACGTCCATTCCTAGCATAACTCCCATATCAGCTACCTTTGCTCCTATAGCTCCCATTCCAATGACTCCTAAAACGCCATCTTTTAATTCTCTTCCTTTGAAATTTTTCTTTCCTTGCTCTATGTGACCTTTCAAGTCACCAGAATCTATGCCTTCAATCTCATTGACGTAGTTTGCTCCACTATAAATTCCTCTTGACGATAATAATAAGCCAGCCAAGACTATCTCTTTTACTGCGTTAGCGTTCGCTCCGGGAGTGTTAAAGACAACTATTCCATTTTTTGAACATAAGTCTACGGGCACGTTGTTTACTCCTGCTCCTGCCCTTGCAATAGCCTTAATTGAACTTTCAATGTCTTGATCAGTCAATTTATAACTTCTTAGTATCATAGCATCAGGTGAATCTTCTGTTTCAGAGACAGAAAAATCTGATTCTTTTAGTAATGAAATTCCGGTTTCGGCTATGGCATTATAAGTTTTTACTTTAAAATTCATTTTATATAACTCAAAAAGGACCAATTCTATAACGCATCTACAATGTCGCCAAAACATTTTTTAAATTACGAAGGATTTTCTAAAGAAACTCTTGTTTCTATTATTGATCGAGGACTTGAATTAAAGTCTTTAAACCAACTACCCAAATCTCTCGAAAACAAGTCTCTAGGATTAATTTTTGAAAAACCATCAACAAGAACCAGAATATCTTTTGAGATTGGTATGCAAAAATTAGGAGGAAATTCTATTTTTTTATCTAGTTCAGATTTGCAAATATCCAGAGGCGAACCAATTTCTGATACCGCTAAAGTCTTGTCTTCAATGTTGAATGCAGTAGTGATAAGAACTGCAAATCATGAATTATTAGAAATTTTTAGTCAAAATTCTTCAATCCCAGTAATAAATGGCTTAAGTGATCTTTACCATCCTTGTCAAATTCTTGCTGATTTAATGACGTATAAAGAATTTAATGGAAATTTAGACATCTCTAAAGTTGCTTGGATTGGTGATAGCAACAATGTTTGTAATTCATACATAGAAGCCGCTAAATTGTTTGACTTCAATTTAAGCATCTATTGTCCCAAAGGTCATGAGCCTAATGCAAAAGTAATGAAATCTCAACAAAATAACGTTTTTTTATCTAAAAGCAAAGAAAATGCACTTGAAGGAGCAAAAATTGTCACCACAGATGTGTGGACCTCAATGCACTCGGAAAATCAAAGTACGGAAACATCTCGAAAGTTTAATGGTTACTCAGTTGACCCTAGCTGCATGGAATTGGCCCATAAAGAAGCAATTTTTCTTCACTGCTTACCTGCGCATAGAGGAGAAGAAGTATCGATAGATATGTTAGATCATGTTTCAAGTAAAGTATGGGACCAAGCTGAAAATAGACTTCATGTTCAACAAGCTCTTTTGGAAAACTTACTATTAAGTTAAAGAATTAAGTCTTTCTAGATATCTTATATATTTAGTTTCATAAGATTTCTTTGATTTAAATATTTTATCCGCCTTCCAAATATCAGCTAACTCCGATAGTTTCACGTGGGCCGATCCTATTCCCGCTAAATATGCTGCTCCAAGAGACGTACTTTCAATATTACTGGGCTTAAAAATGTTTATTGATAAGACGTCAGATAAAATTTGTCCAAAAAAATTATTATTTGCCATACCACCATCAATTTTGATTGATTTTATTTCAGCTCCGTCATTTTTAAGTGCTTCAAGGAGATCTCTTGTCTGAAAGGCAATAGCTTCGAATGAAGCTAAAAGTATATCTTCCCTCGATGTCTCTAGAGAAAGTCCATGAATTGCTGCTTTTAAATCAGGTTTCCAATAAGGCGCACCTAAACCAGTAAAAGAAGGAATTATAGAGACTTCACTATCACTGTTTCCTAGCTTAGCCAATTTTTCTGATTCAGGCGCAGAAGAAATAAATTGCATCTTGTCTCTTAACCATTGAATAAGCGAACCAGCTACAAAAATACTTCCTTCTAAAGCAAAAGTTGTTTCATTATCAAGTTTGTATCCAACAGTTGTTAGTAGCTTGTTCTTAGATCTTAATATTTGCGCTCCAGTATTAAGAATCAAAAAGCAACCGGTTCCATAGGTGCTTTTGACCTGTCCAGTTTCAAAACAGGCTTGGCCAAATAAGGCCGCTTGCTGATCTCCTGCCATTCCCGAAATTTTTATTTCTCCGCCAAACAACTTTGTTGTCCCAAAATTATCTGCATTATTTTTTATCTCTGGCAATTTTATTCCTTGCAAACCAAATATTCTTATTAAGTCTTGATCCCAAGCAAGTGTAGTCAAATTTAATAATGAGGTTCTTGCAGCATTAGTAATATCCGTTGCATAAACTCTCCCTTCAGTAAGTTTCCATAGTAAAAAGCTATCTATTGTTCCGAACAAGGTTGTTTTCTTAAGAAACTGCTCTTTTGATTTATTTTTTAACCACTTTAATTTAGAAGCAGAGAAGTAAGGATCTAGCAGAAGCCCTGTTTTCTCATTAATTTCGGACTCTAGGCCTCTTTTTTTTAAAGAATCACAAAAATCGCTTGTTCTTCTATCTTGCCATACGATTGCCTTGCCTAGAGGTTTTCCTGTTTTACTATCCCAACCTAATATTGTTTCTCGCTGGTTGGTAATACCTATAGAAACTATTTGACTTGGCTTTAAGTCATGTTTTTTTAACAACTTGTTGAATGTCTTATAGGTTTTATTCCATATTTCATCTGCATCATGTTCAACATATCCAGGTTTTGGATAAAACTGTTTAATTTCTATCTGTTCTTGATCTATATACTTGAACTTTGCGTCATAGAGGACGGTCCTAGTACTAGTTGTACCCTGATCGATTGATAAAAAGAACTTTTTCATTAATTGCATTTATATATAGTTATCCACACTTAATCCACCCAAATTTCATAAATTATTCTATTGCTTTTTTATAAAAAACACCGTATCTTGTGTAATTAAGTTTTTACCCCACAATATGTTGAGTTACTTGCTAAGTAACAAAAAAGAAAAATATGGATGTTACAGAGACAAAAACAGACCAAAACCCAATAAATGTAGATAAAGAACAGCCTTCATCGGCAATAGAACCAGGCATCTTAAGGGTCATTAAAAGAAATGGTTCAGTTGTCAATTTTGATAAATCTAAAATAGAAGTTGCCATTACCAAGGCATTTTTGGCAATTCATACCAGTGCTGCTGCTGCTTCATCAAGTGTTCAACAAAAAGTAAATAGCCTATCAGGTAATGTTCACGATACTTTTTCGTCGAGAATGCCTTCTGGAGGAACGATACACATTGAGGAAATCCAAGATCAGGTCGAGTTAGCTCTCATGAGATCAGAGGAACTAAAAGTAGCAAGGGCTTATGTACTTTATAGAGCTGAAAGAACTAAAATAAGACAGGAAGAATCAAGTACGGTTCAACATACCTCAAATCTAAGTCCTTCTGAAAGAACTGACGCCATAGCAAAAGAAGCTTGTGCTGGGCTAAGCGGAACTGATCCTGAGACAATAATAAACGAAGCAAATAAAAATCTATACGAGGGCGCGTCCGAAGAAGAAATAAAAGAGGCGCTAATCCTCTCGTCAAGATCTCTTGTAGAAGCAGAACCTAACTATACATATGCTACATCTAGAATTTTATTAGATGGCTTGAGAACGGAAGCTCTGTCCTTTTTAGAAATAGCACCAAATGCAACGCATGAAGAAATGGAAAAGTTATATCCAAAAACTTTAGATGCCTACATAAATAAAGCTATAGCTCTAGAATTGATAAATCCTGAACTTGGGAAAATGGATCTAAAAAAACTAGGAAAAAACTTAAAACCAGAGAGAGATCTAATGTTTTCTTATCTTGGTCTTCAAACTTTATACGATAGATATTTCATCCACAAAGACGAGACAAGATTCGAACTTCCTCAAATATTTTTTATGAGGGTAGCAATGGGCTTAGCCATAGGAGAGGAAAAAAGAGAAGATAGAGCGATTGAATTTTACAACCTGCTGTCATCATTTGATTACATGAGTTCTACACCTACCCTTTTTAACTCTGGGACAATTCATTCTCAATTATCTTCTTGCTATTTGACTACGGTGCCAGATGACCTTAAAGGAATTTATGATGCCCTTGGTGATAATGCAATGTTATCTAAATGGGCTGGAGGATTAGGTAACGATTGGACTCCAGTGAGAGGAATGGGCGCTCATATAAAAGGAACAAACGGTAAATCTCAAGGAGTAGTTCCCTTCCTTAAAGTAGTAAATGACACCGCGGTCGCAGTGAACCAGGGAGGAAAAAGAAAAGGAGCTGTATGTTCTTATTTAGAAACATGGCATTTGGATATAGAAGAATTCGTTGAGTTAAGAAAAAACACAGGAGACGATCGAAGAAGAACACATGACATGAATACAGCGAATTGGATTCCTGACCTTTTTATGCAAAGAGTAATGAATGGTGAGAAATGGACTTTATTTACTCCCAACGAAACTCCTGATCTGCATGACTTAACAGGAACAGCTTTCAAAGCTAGATATGAAGAATACGAAAAAGGAGCAAAAGAAGGAAAAATTCAAGTTTTCAAAGAAGTTGAGGCAGAAGAACTTTGGAGAAAGATTATCTCCATGCTATTTGAAACAGGACACCCATGGATCACTTTTAAAGATGCGTGCAACCTGAGATCCCCTCAACAGCATGTTGGAGTAATCCACTCTTCTAATCTCTGTACGGAAATAACGTTAAATACCTCACAAGATGAAATTGCAGTTTGCAATCTAGGTTCGATAAATCTGCCAAACCATTTAGACAAAAGTGGAAATTTGA
This sequence comes from Gammaproteobacteria bacterium, assembly GCA_004213955.1. Taxonomy (GTDB): domain Bacteria; phylum Pseudomonadota; class Gammaproteobacteria; order Magnimaribacterales; family AG-339-G14; genus AG-339-G14. Next base: position 39,004 of record SGZL01000002.1, on the reverse strand, counting down.
ATGAGAAAAAAGTTGAAAACACAATCACAACTGCAATTAGGATGCTTGATAATGTAATTGACATTAACTATTACGCAGTACCTCAAGCGGAAAATTCAAATTTTAAACACAGACCGATTGGATTAGGAATAATGGGCTTTCAAGATGCCCTTTATATGAAAAAAGTTCCATACGCTTCTGAAGATGCAATAACTTTTGCAGACGAATCTATGGAAATGGTCAGTTATTATGCAATCAAGTCTTCGTCTGATTTAGCTGCAGAAAGAGGCGCATATTCATCCTATAAAGGCTCACTGTGGAGTAAAGGTATTTTGCCTTTAGACTCAATAGAATTACTTAAAAAGGAAAGAGGTGAGGAATATATTGAGGTTGATACGACCTCGAGACTCGATTGGGATAGTTTAAGGAAAGCTGTTAAAAAACAAGGCATGAGAAACTCAAATGTAATGGCAATAGCTCCAACAGCAACTATCGCAAATATAACTGGCCTCACTCAATCAATAGAACCAACTTATTCAAATTTATTTGTGAAATCTAATTTGTCAGGAGAATTTACAATAATAAATATGCATTTAGTAGATGCTTTGAAGGAAATAGATATGTGGGATGAAGTCATGGTTTACGATCTAAAAAATCTAAACGGTAGTTTAGAAGGAATCAATAGAGTCCCAGAAGAATTAAAAAACCTTTTTGCTACGTCTTTTGAGGTTGAGCCTAAATGGCTAATTGAAGCAGCGTCAAGAAGACAAAAATGGATAGACCAAAGTCAATCATTAAATCTTTATGTATCTGAGCCAAATGGAAAAAAATTAGATGTCATGTATAAAATGGCTTGGCTTAGAGGGTTGAAGACAACTTACTATTTACGCTCAAGAAGTGCGACAACTTCTGAAAAATCAACAATAACTAATCTAGAGCTTAACGCTGTAGCTGCAAATCAAGGGTCGGAAGCTCCTGAAGCTTGTTCGATTCTTGATCCAGACTGCGAGGCTTGTCAATAAAAGAGGTATTAATATGTTATCTTGGGATGATTTCGACGAAAAACAAAAAATAGCAGAGCCATCTGTTACCACTCAGGTTCTTGAAAAAGAGGAAAATCCTGCTCCAGTTAAATCTGAAGAAAGAAGAACGGAACCCAAAGCGCCTGTTGAAGTTCAAGGACTTGAATCCCTTGACATAGAAGCAGGCCTAGCAGATCTTGAAGGGGCTTCAGCAAGGGTAGACGTAAGCGAAAAGAAAATGATTAATTCCAGAGCAGATGTAAATCAATTAGTGCCCTTCAAGTACGACTGGGCCTGGCAAAAATATCTTGATGGCAGTGCTAATCACTGGATGCCACAGGAAATAAATATGACTGCAGACGTTGCTCTCTGGAAAGATAAAAATGGTCTAACTGAAGATGAAAGAAGAATTGTAATGAGAAACTTAGGGTTTTTCTCTACTGCAGATTCATTAGTTGCAAATAATATTGTTCTTTCTGTTTACAAACACATAACAAATCCTGAGTGTCGCCAATACTTACTTCGTCAAGCTTTAGAGGAAGCAATTCATACTCATGCTTACCAATACGTGATTGAATCCTTGGGCATGGATGAAGGAGAAATTTTCAATATGTACAAAGAAATTCCTTCTGTAGCAAAAAAAGCTGCCTGGGCCCTCCCTTTTACAAAATCTCTATCCGATCAGACATTTGAAACGGGAACTGAGGAAAACGATAAAATTTTATTAAGAAATCTCATAGCTTTTTATTGTGTATTGGAAGGTATTTTCTTTTACTGTGGGTTTACTCAAATTCTTTCTATGGGTAACAGAAACAAGATGACAGGTACTGCTGAGCAATTCCAATATATTCTTAGAGACGAGTCTATGCATGTAAATTTTGGAATTGATATGATCAATCAAATAAAGCTCGAAAATCCGAATTTATGGGATGAAGAGATGCAAAAACAAGCAGAAACTATGATTCTTCAGGGAACCCAATTAGAAATAGAATACGCTCAAGACACAATGCCTAAAGGAATATTAGGCATGAACTCGGAAATGATGGCTGAGTACTTACACTTCATAGCAAATCGAAGACTTACTCAAATTGGGTTAAATGAAGCATTTCCGAATGCTTCCAATCCATTCCCTTGGATGTCTGAAATTATGGATTTAAGAAAGGAAAAGAATTTCTTCGAAACGAGAGTCATAGAGTACCAAACTGGTGGAGCCCTCAACTGGGACTAAAAACCCATTAATAATAGCTCATAGAGGTGCCTCTTCGAAGGCACCCGAAAATACATTTATCGCTTACGAAACTGCATGGAATCACCATGCAGACGCAATTGAAATTGACTTAAGAAAGACAAAAGATGGGGTCTTAGTTTGTGCACACGACAACAACTTTAATAGAGTATCAGGTTCAGAAAAAAATATATCCGAATCAAGTTATAAAGCACTCTCAGAAATAGATATAGGATCCTGGAAGGGAAAGAAATTTAAAAATGAAAGAGTCCCTAAATTGGAAGAAGTGCTGAGTGAAATACCTAAAGGAAAAAAGGTATTTATCGAGGTGAAAGTAGTTATTAAGAATTTAGATGAATTATCTCGTCTAATTTTAAATTCAAATCTAAAAAAGACACAGATACATTTTTTGTGCTACCTACCATCCGTTGTTAAAAACATTAAAAATAATTTTCCCAACCAAAAAGCTACCCTAAATTTAATTCCATCTTTGTTCAATTATGATGCAAATAGAATTAAGCAAGAAATAGCAACTTCTAACTCCGATGGGATAAGTCTACATATCGACTCTAAAGAATCTATTAAGTTAGTAGAAAAATTGAAAAATGAAAGATTGTTTGTTCTCACTTGGACAGTAAACGATAAAAGATTCATGAATAAATTGATTGAAGCTAAAGTTGATGGAATCATTACGGATTATCCAAAAAAATTAGCAAAAATATTGGAGAAGATAGATGAATAAGAAAGACTTAATAAGTAGATGTACAGGTATTTATTTTGGGGAAGGACCTAGGTGGAAAGAAAATAAATTATGGTTCTCAGATATGCAAGGAGACAAGGTACACACATTAGATGAAAATAATAATCTTGAGACTATCTGTGAAGTAAAGAATCAACCCTCTGGTCTAGGTTGGCTGCCAAATGGAGATCTATTGATTGTCTCGATGTTGGATAGAAAGATTCTTAAGCTTTCAAATGGAAATTTATCTGTACATGCTGATCTATCAGAGGAAGTAGCATTTCAATGCAATGATATGGTGGTTTCTAAAGAAGGGATTGCTTACGTAGGAAATTTCGGAATGGACGATTCTAGAGACAAAGTTAGAAGCACTCATCTTATGGTGGTTTTCCCCGATGGCTCTTTTAAGAAAGGACCAGAAATGCTGGATTTTCCAAATGGAACCGTTATTACGTCTGATGGCAAAAAATTAATTGTTGGGGAGACCCTAGGAGCTAGACTTACTTGCTTCGATATAGACTCTGAAGGAATGCTTTCCAATAGAAAAATATGGGCCAAAACTTCATCACAACTTGGGATATCTTTAATAAAATTTTTAAGAAATATTGGAATTAAAATCTCTGAATCAGGTTCGACAGCAAAAAATTTTCATGTACCCGATGGAATTTGTTTAGATGATCAAAATGGAATTTGGATTGCTTCGCCTACTTCTTCTGCAGTAGTCAGATTTGAAGAAGGTGGAAATATTACAGATATTATTGAAACACCCAAAAATGCTTATGCTTGCATGCTTGGAGGCAGTGATGGCAAAACTTTATTCATTTTGACTGCAAACAGCTCTGCCCCTGAAATCTGTAGAAAAAAAGCTGAAGGAGAAATCTTCTCAATAGAAGTAAATTATCCTAGAGCTGGAATGCCTTAAGATTTGCTTATTAGTTCAAACATTTTCATCGACTGACTATTGCCTTCTGTGCATGGTCTTGCATCAGTCATGTCTGAAATTTTTTCCCAATTGGCAGCGATACTATCAGCATTCATCTCCTCTCCTGTACCAAAATACATGCCCATAGTTTCGTAAGTTATTATTCTTGCAAATACTCCAGCTCCAGCAGCCATGACAACTCCAGTAGGCGCGTCTTCCGAAACCATAAAAGTAACTGCAGGACTTACGCACTCAGGTTGTAATTTTTCAATAACCTCTGGTGGCATCAAGTCTTCAGTCATTCTTGTACCCGCAACAGGAGTTAGTCCATTACATTTAATGTTATATTTTGCACCTTCAAGTTTAAGAGTGTTTATCAAACCTAAAACTCCCATTTTTGCAGCTCCATAATTAGTCTGACCAAAGTTTCCGTAAACTCCGCTAGAAGACGAAGTTACTAAAATTCGACCATAATTTTGTTCTTTCATTATTTCCCAAACAGCTTTAGTGCAATTTACAGTTCCCATTAAATGGACTTCTAGTACAAGTCTAAAATCTTCATCAGTTACTTTTGAAAAACTTTTATCTCTTAAGATTCCTGCATTATTAACCAAAATATCTACTCTGCCCCAAGTATCCATGGTTTGCTTAACCATTTCTTCTACTTGTTTTAAATCGGTAACACTAGCTCCATTAGCTATAGCCTCGCCACCAGCAGATTTAATTTCTTCGACTACTTTTTCTGCAGCCGAAACAGAGCCACCAGTGCCGTCTACAGCTCCACCTAAATCATTAACAACTACTTTTGCTCCCCTTGAAGCTAAATCAAGTGCATGACACCTTCCTAGGCCTCCTCCTGCACCAGTCACTATTGCGACTTTTCCATCAAATCTTATTGACATTGTATTCTCCTAATTAAAATAATCTTTTTATTAAATTGAAAATAAAAGAGTAATATTACTTCTATTTTTTAATTTAATAAATCAATAATGACTAATTTCAACTTACCAGACAATACTCCAGTAATCGTGGGTGTTGGGGATATTATTGATAAGAGAAAAGTTAATGGGCCTGACCCACTAACTTTACTGGGACAAGCAAGCGAACTTGCTTTTCAGGATTCGGGTATAAAAAACGTCATAGATTATCTTGATGCTATTGGAGTAGTAAGATTCTCAGTAGATTTTTCAACAGCAACTAATCAATCCAGATTTGGATATAGTAATTTTCCCAGATCATTAGCGAATAAAATTGGAGTCAAAAAAGATATCTCTGAACTTTACTCAGGGATGGGAGGAAATGCTCCACAAGTTCTTCTTCAAGAAATATCAAAAAAAATCCATGCTAATGAAATTCATTGTGCACTAATTTCTGGTGGCGAAGTACTTCAAACTATGATTTCAAAATTGAAGTCTGGTGAAAAGTTAAATTGGGAAGATTCGGCTGGAGGTAAACCTGAAATAATTGGAATAAATGATGAAGGCTTTTCTGAAGAAGAAAAGAAACACTATATGGACCTTCCCTCGAATGTTTATCCTATTTTTGCAAACGCTATTAGATCAAGTAAATCCCAATCAAGTGAAGAACATTTAAAGGAATGTTCAGAATTATTTAGTAAATTCTCAAAGGTAGCATCTTTAAACCCTAAAGCATGGTTTCCAAAATTTAGAACACCGGAAGAAATTGAAGAAATTTCTGACTCGAATAGATTGGTAGGTTTTCCTTACACAAAATACTTAAATTCGATGATAAGGGTTAACATGGCTTCATCTTTAGTTGTGATGTCTGAAAAACTCACAAAAGAACTTAAGATTCCTCAAAATAAAAAAGTTTATATTCATGGCTCTTGTGTATTAAACGATATTTGGAATGTTTCAAAGCGCCCTAGTTTGAATGAATCGCCTGCGATAAGAGAATGTGGGAAAGAAGTATTATCTCAAGCTGGAATATCTTTATCCGAGATTTCCTTTCTCGATATTTACTCTTGTTTTCCCTCTGCTGTTCAAATTGCACAGAAAGAGCTTTCTTTGGATTCAAATGATGATCGGCCATTAACTGTTACTGGAGGCTTGCCTTATTTTGGTGGGCCAGGAAACGCTTACACTATGTTTTCTTCATCAGAAATGGTAAAAAAATTAAGGTCAAATCCTAATGAATATGGAATGGTTACTGCGAATAGTTGGTTTTTGACAAAACATGCGATAAATATTTTTTCTTGTAAGCCTCCTCAAGAAATTGATTGGGAAAAAGATTTTATTAAATTACAGAGTGAAATAAATTCAAGGGAAATTAAAAATTTTAATACTAAACCAAACGGACTTGGTAAAGTTATTTCTTACACAATTGTTCAAGGGAGAAAAAACTTAGAATATGGTATCGTGATTGGTGAATTAGAGGACAAATCTAAATTCATAGCTAACATTTTGGGTGAACAAAGTTTTTTAAAAAAATTGACGGAAAATGAATTGTTAGGAATTAAAGGAGAAGTGAAACATGCTTCGGAAAGAAATATTTTTAAACCATTATTTTAAATGAAAGAAATAAATGTATTAGTAACTGGTGCCGCGGGACAAATTGGATATGCATTATTACCAAGACTAGTTAGTGGTGAGACTTTTGGAAATGATGTTCTTGTAAATTTAAGGCTTGTTGAGATCCCACAAGTGATTGAAAAACTTACTGGAACAATTATGGAATTAGAGGATTGCGGTTTTAATACTTTAGGAAAAGTTGAGGCATTCTCAGACATATTTGAAGCATCAAAGGATGTTGATTGGGCATTACTTGTAGGAAGCATTCCTAGAGGTATAACAATTAATGGAAAGAAAATTGAGGAGCGCGGAGACTTGTTAAAAATTAATGGGGGGATTTTTACTGACCAAGGAAAAGCAATTGGTGAAAATGGAAAAAATGATGCAAAAATCTTGGTTGTCGGCAATCCCGCTAACACTAATGCTCTGATTGGAATGATTCATGGAAATAATAATAATCAAACATGGATGGCTATGACCGCTTTAGATGCAAATAGAGCAAAAGCTCAAATAGCAAATAAACTAAAAGTATCAATTTCTGAAATTAATCAGATGATTATTTGGGGAAATCATAGCCCAACGATGTATCCAGATTTAGAAAACGCAAATATAAATGGAAAAAGTGTTGCATCTTTAATCAATGATGATGACTGGATTAAAAATGAATTTTTAGAAACAGTTCAACAACGAGGAAAAGCTATTATAGACGCTAGGGGTGCGTCATCAGCGGCTTCTGCAGCAAATGCTGCTATAGAAACTGTAAAAGCAACTTTATCGCCAACGGGCAATGGAGATTGCTTTAGTGCAGCCATAATTAGTGATGGCAGCTATGATGTGCCGGAAGGCATCATTTATGGGTTTCCCCTAAAAACTAATGCTGATGGTAAAATTCAAATAATTCAAGGATTGGAAATAAATTCTTATGCTAAGGAAAAACTTGAAATTACAACAAAGGAATTACTTGAAGAAAAAGACGCAATATTGGAGTTAATATGAGAAATTTAAGGGACAGCGATAATGTTTTTTTAAAGGAAAATTGGTATCCAGTAGATGAATCTTATGCTGACGATCTTGAAATTATTGGAGAAATCCCAGCGGAACTGAACGGTTTATTTTTGAGAAATGGTCCTAATCCAAAAGAACCCATAGATCATAAAAATTATCATCCTTTTTTTGGCGATGGGATGATCCATGGTTTGAAAATAGAGAATGGTAAAGCACTTTGGTACAAGAATAGATACGTGGAATCATCTTTTGGTTTTGGTCCAAATACCCACGTTTTGAAACATGCTGACAAAATTTATGCCCTAGTTGAAGGAGGCTCCTCTCCAGTAATTCTTGATTCAAATTTAAACTTTTCAGACGAGATTCCTTTTTCAGAAAATAAAGAAAAACGATTTACTGCGCATCCAAAACTTGATGCAACTAAAAATGAATTGCATGCTATTAGTTATGATTTTTCTGAATATTTATCTGAAGTTAATCGAGTACATTATCGTGTTGTCGATGGCAATGGAGAAATTAAAACTGACATACCAATCAAGCTAGATTCTAAGCCAATGATTCATGACTGCGCTATTACTGAAAATTATGTTCTCATTTTTGATCTGCCTGTTACTTTTAGTACAGGCAGAAGAAGTGATAGTAAAGGTGGTTCAGATTATCCTGTTATTTGGGATGACAGCTATCGCCCTAAATTAGGTCTTTTAAATAGACAATCGTCACAAATAAAATGGATTGAAGTTCCAAAGTGTTTTCTTTTTCATGTGGTTAATTCATATGAAGATAAATCAGGAAAAATTATTTTAGATTTTTGTAGATACGAAAAACTTTTTGACTTTAATAATCCCCTTCCTTTTGGTAAGAAACCTTTCCTAACAAGATGGGAAATTGATATCGAAAAAGGTTCTTGCGTTGAAACAATACTAGATGATAGACCAATGGAATTTGCAAGAATTCATCCTGAATTAGAAGGCAAAGAGCATAGATTCAGTTACATCTTAAATGATGGGTCTTTAAATAATCTTTTCAAATATGATTTTTTGAAAGATAGCAGTGAAGTTCATCATTTAGGTGACAACCGTAAAGGAGCAGAACCGGTTTACATTCCTAAATTAAATTCATCTGCTGAAGATGATGGATATGTTGTTGGCTTTGTTTATGACCGAGAAACGGACAAAAGTGAATTTATCATTATTGACGCTGAGAATTTTTCTGATGCTCCTCTAGCGAGAGTAGTTCTTCCTTCTCGAGTACCTTTTGGCTTTCACGGTAGTTGGATTAACTTAGAATAAAATTATTTATTTTTTAATTGAGGGAAAAGTACGACGTCTCTGATGCTCTCTTTTCTGGTAAGCAACATAATTAATCTATCTATTCCAATTCCCACTCCTGCACAGGGAGCTAAGCCGTATTCAAGAGCTTCTATATAATCTTTATCAAATTGCATTGCTTCTTCATCACCTGCTTCTTTTTCTTTGACTTGAAGTTCAAAACGATTTGCTTGCTCTTCTGGATCATTTAACTCCGAAAATGAGTTTCCTAATTCCTTACCATTAACAAATAACTCAAACCTTTCAACAGTAGAATTATCCTTATCTAAGGATCTTGCCAAAGGAGAAATTTCTACAGGATAGTTATAAATAAATGTAGGTTTTATAAGTTTTTCCTCAACTGTGGATTCAAAAATTATATTTTTTATATTTCCTATTTCATCCGCATCATCTAAATTTATAGAATTTTTTTTACAAAAATCTATAAGATTATTTTTATTAGTTAAATCTTTTAAACTAATAGAATTATGATCAACTATTGCCTCATCCATAGTAAATCGATCAAATTCATCTGAAAAAATTGAAGTACCTGTATTTGTAGTTTTCTCTACGCTTCGCAACATATTTTCTACGAAGTCCATTTGAAATTTGTAGTCTACATATGCTGTGTAAAACTCCAGCATAGTGAATTCTGGATTATGTTTTGTTGATAAACCTTCATTTCTAAAATTTCTATTAATTTCAAAGACCTTTTCCATTCCTCCAATCACTAATCTTTTTAAATATAGCTCTGGAGCTATTCGCAAAAATAATTCCATATCCAAAGCATTGTGATGAGTAACAAAGGGTTTAGCTGTGGCTCCTCCAGGAATCGGATGCATCATAGGAGTCTCAACTTCAATAAAATCATCATTAATTAAAAATTGCCTTATATCGTTTATAACCCTACTTCTAGTTTCAAATACTTTTTGAGTTTCAATATTAGTAAGCAAATCAAGATATCTTTTTCTATACTTAGTTTCTATGTCAGAAAGCCCAAGATGCTTTTCTGGCAATGGCCTGAGAGATTTAGTTAACATGTTGAATTCAGTTACTTGCACAGATAACTCTCCAGTATTTGTCTTAAACAAAGTCCCTTTAACACCAACAATATCGCCAAGATCACTAACTTTGAAAATTTCATAATTTTCTAAAGCATCTTGTCTCAAATAAAGCTGAATTCTTCCTGTCATATCTTGAATGGTTGAAAAACTCGCCTTACCCATTTCTCTTTTTAGCATTATTCTGCCGGCTATAGATACGGAAATACTTTTTTTTGCTAATTCATCTTTTTCAAATTGAGAGTATCCATCTATTAATGCTTTTGCTAAATTAGATCTTCTAAATGAATTAGGATAATTAATTCCTTTTTCTTTCAAATTCTCTAGTTTTTTTCTTCTTTCTTCTATTAAGTGATTTTCATCTTGCTGATCTGACATTTTTTAAACTCCAGCCTTTAAGCTTTCTTCAATGAATAAATCGATCTCACCATCTAAAACTGCTGAACAATTTCCAGTTTCAATTCCTGTTCTAAGATCCTTGATTCTCCCAGAATCTAAAACATATGATCTGATTTGACTTCCCCATGAAATATCTGCTTTAGTTTCTTCTAGGTTTTTCATTACTTCGTCTTGTTTATTTAATTCTAACTCATAAAGTTTAGCTCTTAATTGCTTCATCGCCTTATCTTTATTTTTATGTTGAGACCTATCGGACTGACATTGCACGACAACTCCAGTTGGTTCATGAGTCAAACGGACCGCCGAATCAGTTTTATTAACATGCTGACCGCCTGCACCACTAGCTCTATAAGTATCAATTCTAATATCTGAAGGATCGATATTAATTTCAATATTATCTTCTATCTCTGGCGAAATAAAAATAGATGCAAAAGAGGTATGTCGTCTACTTCCAGAATCAAATGGGGATTTTCTAACTAGTCTATGAACTCCCGATTCTGTTCTAAGCCACCCAAAACTAAACTCTCCTTCAAATCTTATAGTAGCGCTTTTGATTCCTGCAACATCTCCTGGTGAAACCTCAATTAACTCGGTTTTAAATTTCTTTTTCTCCCCCCACATTAAATACATTCTTAATAACATTTCAGCCCAGTCTTGGGCTTCAGTTCCACCAGATCCTGATTGAATATCTAAAAAAGCATTATTGGCATCATTTTTACCAGAAAACATTCTTTGAAATTGAAGTTGAGAAATCTTCGTTTCAATATTATTGAGTTCATTAGATAAAGAAATAAACTCATCCTGATTTTCTTCATTTTCTAAAAGAAGAAAAAGCTCATCTAAATCACTCAAGGAAGACGTGATATCGTCTATTGAATTAATTAATTTTTCGAGAGATGATTTTTCTTTCCCTAAAGTTTGACTTTTTTCTTGGTTTTTCCAGAGCTCAGGGTTTTCAAATTCTTTTAGTAAGATTTTGTATCTAGATAGTTTTGAATCATAGTCAAAGAAACCCCCTTAGATCATTTAGCTCATCTTTTGAAACTTTTAATCTTTCTTGTATAGATTTATCTGACATAAAATTAATTGATATAGTTTGAAGAAATAAAATTAGAAATTTCTTCGTAATTATTTTTTAATTTTATAAGACTCTCTTCTTTTTCGAAAATACTTATCAATTCGGGCGGAATAATATCATTAAAGCCATTAATGCCATGAAAAGCGTCTGGAAACTTTGCAGGATGCGCAGTCGCGAAGGTTAGTATATTTTCTCCAGGAACCTTAGACCCTAAAAGTCCTTCTACTGCAGTAGCAGTGTGAGGATCTATGAAATAATTTGAATTAGAAACAACTTCTTCTATACATTTTTTAATTTCTTGGTCGTTAGTTTTGCTGCTAGAAAAAAAGGAAGATATTTTTTTCCATTCTGGATAATGATTAAAATCTAGAGAATTTTCAGGAAAAATGTGCATTAATTCGTTTAACTTGGATCTGTCATTATTTAAAACTTCTACCATTAACCTTTCAAAATTACTTGCTACTGAAATATCCATGCTTGGAGCTAATGATTTTATAGTTTGATTTTTAGTGTAAATGCCGGTTGAAATTAACCTATCGAGGATATCGTTCTTGTTAGTAGCAATATGAATTCCTTCTAACTCTAATCCCATTTTAGTTGCAAGCCATCCAGCGTAAGCATGTCCAAAGTTTCCTGAAGGGATTGAAGCGACATACTTCGTATTATCTAGAAGATAATTTGCATAGAAAAAATAAACACTTTGAGAAATAATTCTTGTCCAATTTATAGAATTTATAGAAACAAACCTTATCTTAGGAAATTTGTCTTGATTTAAAAAAAGCTTTTTCACATATTTCTGACAGTCATCGAAATCGCCGTCCAAGGCAATGGAATAAACATTGTCTGCTCCGGAAGTAGTCATCTGTCTTTGCTGAACTTCAGATATCTTTTTATCTGGGAAAAGGATAAAAATATCTAAGTCTGTATAACGTTTGCAAGCTTCAATGGCAGCGGAACCAGTATCTCCAGATGTAGCCCCAAGAATGACAATTTTTTTATCAATTTTTTCTGAAGCTTTGTTTAATAGACCGGCAAGGAGCTGCATGGCTACGTCTTTGAATGCATAAGTTGGACCATGAAAAAGTTCTAAAATATTCCCAAATTGTTTTTGATTATTTATTTGAACTACATTTTCTATTCGAAAAGAAGAATAAGATTCCAAAATTATTTTTTCTAGCTCTTCTCTTGATAAAAAATCGTCCATAAAAGGATGAAGGATCTCCAAAGCAAGTTCATTGTATGAAAAATTTTTAAAACTTAATAACTCCTCTTCGAGAAATTTAGGTGTTTTTTCTGGAAGGTATAAACCTCCATCTGGAGCAACTCCAGAAGTTAACACCTCCAAAAATTTTACGGATTCTGATTTTCCCCTGGAACTGGAATACAACATGTTTAATTAATGAATCTAATTTGTTGAATGGGACTTTTTACTTTAGGCAATTTTTCTAACTCTTTTATTAAAGAGTTAACAACTTTTTCTGAACATTCGCCAAGTACAATAACAATAGGAATTATTTCATCTGATTTCTGTTTCTCCTTTTGAATTAAATTATCAATAGAAAGATTTTTTTCTGCGATTAATTTAGAAATCTCTGCTACCACTCCAGGCTCGTCCTTAACCATCAGTCTTAGATATCTTGGAGTTTTAAATTCGTCAAAGCTATCAATTTGAATAGGGTTTAAAAGATTAAAATAATCAAACACCTTTCCTTTACCAATATCAATGAGATCATTCATTACGGATGTTGATGTTGGGTAACCTCCGGCCCCTGGGCCTTGATAAGCAGTAGAATTCAAATTCTCAGAATTTACTTCAATCACATTGGTTTCAAAGTTTACATTAGCCAAAATTTCATTTTCTTTAATGAATGCCGGAAATGAACCTATAAATAATTTTTCTCCATAATTTATACCAAGAGATAAAGGTTTAATGACGAATCCTAATTCTTTACCGTATTCCATATCCAAAGACTCAATCTTGTTAATTCCCTCGCGATAAATTTTATCCAGTGAAATCTCACCATTAAATGAAAGAAAAGAAAGAATTGAAGTTTTTTGATAGGCATCGGTACCATCAATATCGAAGGTTGGGTCTGGTTCAGCAAAACCTAATTCTTGAGCAGATTTCAAGGCGCTTTCATACGTTTGATTTTCTAAAAACATTTTTGACAAGATATAGTTAGATGTTCCATTCAAAATTCCTTTGAACCAATTCACTCTATTAGATATCAGCCCATCTCTTAAAGTTCTTATAATTGGAATACCTCCTCCAACAGAAGCCTCGAAACCTAGATGAAGATTCTTTTTTGATGCCAACTCAAACAATTCAGATCCTTTTTCTGCAATCAAGGCCTTGTTTGCAGTAACAAAATGTTTTCCATTTTCGAGACTTAATTTGGCTAAATCATAAGATATATCTGTACCTCCAATTAATTCAATTACAACGTCAATCTCTGCGTTTAAAGGAACTTTTAATATATCTTTTTCTATAGTTCCTTCAAATTGAGTGTTATCAATTTCTCCTTTTCTAGAACCAATAAGAGTTAAATTAATATCAATATCAAAATTTGACATCATTTTTTGTTTATTCTTTAGAACTAGATCTATAAATGAAGAGCCAACATTTCCTGTTCCACACAAAGCGATATTTATTTTTTTCATTTTTTTTAAAATATCTTCTTTAGATTTTTTAATGCTTGTTTAGTTCTGTGTTCATTTTCTATAAGAGAAAACCTAACAAAATCGTCTCCATAAACTCCAAATCCTAAACCCGGCGAAACAGCAATCTTTGCTTCCTTGAGAAGCAACTCAGAAAATTCCATAGATTTCATATTAAATTTCTTTGGAATTTTTGCCCATACAAACATAGTAGCCTTTGGCTTTTCTACTTCCCAGCCAAGATTATTCAAACCATCGCATAAAACGTCTCTTCTAATCTTATATAGCTCACAAACTTCTTTTACGAAATCATCACCATTATTTAAGGCCTCAATACCTGCAACCTGCACAGGAGTAAAATGGCCATAATCAAAATATGACTTTAATCTTGCCAAGGCTTTTATTAATTCTGGGTTTCCACAACAAAATCCTAAACGCCAACCAGGCATATTGTAGCTTTTTGAAAGAGTAAAAAATTCTACTGCAATCTCCTTGGCGCCCTCTACTTCTAAAATAGAAGGAGCTTTGTAACCATCAAAACATAAATCAGCATAGGCCAGATCATGAACGACCCAAATTCCATTTTCTTTAGCAATCTCAATTACTTTTTCAAAAAAATCCTTTTCAACACATAAAGCCGTAGGGTTGCTTGGAAAATTTAATAAAAGCATTTTAGGCTTTGGAAAGGATGTTTTAATTGCTTCTTCAAGATTATCAAAGAAATTAATATTGGGTCCTATAGGCACATGCCTTATGTCAGCTCCTGATATCACAAACCCAAAGGGATGAATAGGATAAGCAGGATTAGGTACCAGAATTACATCTCCTTTGTCTACAGTGGCCATTGCTAGATGCCCTAATCCTTCTTTTGAACCAATAGTTACTATTGCCTCTGTAGAATGGTCCAAAGTTACTCCAAACTTTCTCTTGTACCAATCGGTTATTGCTAATCTTAATTTTGGTATTCCAATTGATTGAGAATACCTATGCGTATCGCCTCTTTGGACAGTTTCTGTCATCTTATCCACTATAAATTTAGGAGTTTCTCCGTCAGGATTACCCATACTAAAGTCAATTATGTCTTCTCCGTTTCTTCTAGCCTCCATTTTAAGAGTATTTATTTGCTCAAAAATATAAGGCGGTAAACGGTCTATTGATGCGAAGTTTTTATCTAATTCATTCATGACTTATTTTAAATATTGTATTAATTCATCAGCTTCAACTAATCCTGGTATTTTAAATCCGTTTTCGGTTATAAAAGTCGGAGTTCCAGAAATACCAACTTCTCTAGCAAGATTATAATGGTCTTCAATAGGATTTGAATCGCAATTTTTGAATGGCAAATCTTTACCAAGCTTCAAATCTTTAAGTGTATTTTTTTTATCCTCAGAGCACCAAGCAGTTGAAAGTTTTTTTGCCGTTTGACTTTTAAGGCCTTCTCTAGGGAAAGATAGATAATTTACCTCAATGCCTAAATCGAGATAGCTTTGAATATTATTATGAAACCTTCGACAGAATCCACAATCAACATCTGTGAAAACAAAAACCTCGTATTTTTTATCTGATGGATTAAAAGTTATAAAGGAATTACGATCGATCTCATCGAACAAATTTAATATTTTTTCTTTTTCTCGAAAGTAAGATAAATTTACTAATCTACTATTTTCAATTCTGAATAAATCTCCTAAAAATATATGCTCTCCTAGATCATCAATAAAAAAATAAGTTCCATCAGAAAGTTCAACTTCGTAAAAATTTTTTATATTAGATTTAGAAAAAGATATAACAGATAACCCATTAGGAATAATTTCATTTACTTTTGAAATTAAATCTTTGCTTGCATGATTCTCATTGCTACAAGAAATGAAAATTATAAAGATTATTAATAAATATTTCATTTAACCTCTCGGATGATGTTCTGAGTGTAAATTTTGCAATCTCTGTTTTGCAACCTCTGTATAAATTTGAGTTGTATTGAGATCGCTATGTCCTAATAAGAGTTGAACGACCCTGAGATCTGCTCCATTATTTAATAGATGTGTGGCAAATGCGTGTCTAAGAACGTGTGGAGATACTTTATTGTCTTCTAATCCAATTTTAGAAGCATAGATCTTTATTCTATGCCAAAAAGCTTGTCTAGTAATTTTTTTACCCCTTTGAGATAGAAACATATAATTCGAAACATCACTCATTTTTTTTTCTCTCAATATTTCTAGGTATCTTTCGACCAAACTAATCAATTTTTGTCCCATTGGCACCAAGCGCTCTTTCTGACCTTTTCCAAGAACCCTGATTACTCCTTGTCTTAAATTTACATGTATTATCTCTAAATTTACTAATTCAGAAATTCTTAATCCGCATGAATATAATGTTTCTATCATTGTTTTATCTCTCAGTCCGATAAAAGTATTCTCATCTGGAGCATCTAATAGTTTTTCTATTTGAGCCTCGGAAAGCGAAGATGGAATAGATTTAATAAACTTTGGGGTTTCTATTTTTTCACAAGGATTATCTTTGATTATATCTTTGAGAATTAAATAATTATGAAATGCTTTTAGCGAAGATAAATTTCTTGCAACTGATTTACCTTCTAATTTTTGTCCAAACAAATGAGCTAAATATTCTAGAACATCGGAACGAGTTACATTATTGTAAATCAACGAATTGGATTCAATCCAAGTTAAATACCTTTCCAAGTCTGATTTATAAGAATCTAAAGTATTAGGACTAAGGCCTTTTTCTATCCAAATGGTGTCTATAAAGGCATCAATTATTTGCCTTTCATCGTCATTCATCAAAGATTCAAATCTTTTCTTTAATACGAGCTGATCTTCCAGATCTTTCTCTAAGATAAAATAACTTAGATTGTCTAACTTTACCTTTCCTTTTGACTTTAATAGATTTTATTAACGGGCTATGCGTTTGAAAAGTCCTCTCGACTCCGATTCCATTAGAAATTTTTCTTACTATAAAAGAGGAATTTAAACCTCTGTTTTTTATAGCTATAACAATTCCTTCAAAAGGCTGAGATCTTTCTCTCGTACCCTCTTTCACAAGGTATTCAACTAGAACTGTATCTCCCTGAGAAAAAATAGGTAAATCAGATTTTAACTGAGCTTTTTCAATAATATCGACTGCTTTTCTTGAACTTGTCATTATATTTCCTTTAATAGCTCGGAGATTCTATCAGAATCATAGCCAAGTTCACTAAGAAATTCTTCTAAAATTTTTTCGTCAGTTTCATTTAGATCTAATTTAGAAAATAAATCTTTTCTATTCATAAAAGTTTTACCTAGACTTTGTTTTCTGCGCCAATAAGCAATTTTTTTATGGTCACCGCTCAACAAAACTTCCGGTACTTTTCCACTTTCTAGCTCCTTTGGCTTAGTAAATTGAGGGTATTCCAATAAATTGTTCTCAAAGCTTTCTTCGCAAAGAGAATTCTCGTCTCCAAGAAACCCTTTATAATTTCTACAAATGGAATCATGCACTGCCAATGCAGCTATTTCTCCTCCTGAGAGAACATAGTCTCCAACACTAATTTCTAAATCAACTCTAGACTCAATTACTCTATTATCAATACCTTCATACCTTCCACAAACGAATATAAGTTCATTTTCTTTTGCCAACTTTTTAGCAAATGATTGGTTAAACAACTGTCCTTGTGGACTTAAATAAATAACTTTTGTATCTTTTTTTGCTTTTGATTTACAAAAATCAATTGATTCTATAATTGGAAGTGCTTTCAGTAACATCCCAGGACCCCCGCCATAAGAAACATCATCTAATCTTTCTTTCTCTTTTAAAAAATCAATAGGATTAACTACTTCAAAATCTATTATTTTCTTATTTAAAGATTTTTTTGTAATGCCTTCATTTAAGACAGCATTAAAAATTTTTGGGAAAATAGATATGAAATACGCTTTTTTAGTCATCTCTATCCCAGTCTACAAAAATTTTATTATCTTTTACTTCTTTTACGTAATCACCATATTCAAAAGGAATCAAAATAGACTTGTCTCGGTCTTCTTTAATTACCATTACATCTCCTGAGCCAGCCTCAATCAATTCTTTAACCTTTCCAAAATATTCTTTTTTAAGGTTATAAACTTCCATGCCAATCAAATCTTTCCAATAAAATTCATTATCTTTCAATTCTGGTAAATCAATAGCTTTAATAAACAGATCATTATTTTTTAGTATTTCAATATCTTCTCTTGTATCGATACTTTTAAATTTAATAATTAAATTTTTACCTGATTTTTTTGAACTTTCGATACTGATTGGCTTTTTTTTAGAACCCTGGAAGAAACTTTCATAATTTCCAATATTTTCTTCGGGTCTCGTGTAAGAATTAATTTTTGCCCATCCCTTCAATCCTATGGGTTTACCAACTTTGCCAACCAAAATGTATTCGTCATTTTGGGATTTCATTAAATGAGGGTTGTATTAATCTTTTTTTTGTTCGGCTTCAGGAGTTTCTTCTGCCGGAGTTTCTTCTGCCGGAGTTTCTTCTGCTGGAGCTGCTTCGGCTTCAGGAGTTTCTTCTGCCGGAGTTTCTTCTGCTGGAGCTGCTTCGGCTTCAGGAGTTTCTTCTGCTGGAGCTGCTTCGGCTTCAGGAGTTTCTTCTGCTGGAGCTGCTTCAGTTGTTTCACTAGAGTCTGATTCACTAGATTCGGAAACTTCAGTGTCTGAGTCTTTTAAAGCTTTCTCTTTCTTTTTAGCAAGAACTTTTAACCTTTTGTCTTCTTTTGACTTTAGATAATTTTTTTCTTCTTCAGGAGAGAATTTTGATTGTTTTACTAAAAGTGCAACCCTGTCACTTAATGACGCACCGACTCCCAGCCAATAATCTATTCTTTCATGGTCTACTTTAAGTCTTAATTCTTTTCCTTTAGCAATAGGATTGAAATATCCAACTCTTTCAATGAAGCGCCCATCTCTTGGTTTTCTCGAATCAGTAACTGTAATGTGAAAAAAAGGTTTTTTCTTTGCGCCTGATCTAGATAGTCTAATAGTAACCATAAAATTATTATTTAAGGGGCTATTCTATTTAAATTGATTTGGTATTCAAGTAAAACATTCTATAATTTGGAAGTTAAATGAATAAACAACTCTTTATCTAATTTGAACGAAATTCCTATCTGGTTGCTTCTATCCAGTATTTCAATTCTTCTCGTGTTGTCTGCATTTTTTTCAAGTGCTGAGACAGGAATGATGGCGCTTAATAAATACAGATTAAAACACTTAATTAAGCAAAACAATCGTTCGGCAAAAAGAGCAGATAAACTTCTTCAACGCCCAGATAGATTGCTTGGAGTTATTTTAATTGGAAATAATTTTGTAAATATTCTTGCTGCAGCTCTTACAACCATATTGTGTTTAGAGCTTTTCGGTAACAGTGGGGTTTTCATTGGTTCAATAATATTAACGATAATAATATTAATTTTTGCCGAGGTTACTCCTAAAACTTTTGCTGCAAAGAACGCAGAAACAATAGCTTTGCCAGCATCAGCTATTTTGAAAATACTCCAAAAGGTTTTATACCCCTTGATTTGGATTGTTAACTTTTTTTCCAACTCTTTGCTAAGTTTGTTAAATGTAAATAAAAATGACTCTAACGAGGACATAACAACAGATGAATTAAAAAGTGTATTAGAAAACTCGGGAGATTTGATACCAAAAAGGTATCAAGATATGTTGATAAGTATTCTTGACCTAGACGTAATCTTGATAGATGAAATTATGACGCCTAGAAATGAAATAGTAGGGATTGATTTAGATGACAGTTTTGAGCAGCTTATGGAAAAAGTTTCTGAAAATTCTAAAGAAATTATCCCAATATACGAACAAAATCTTGATAATTTAAAGGGAATAATAGACTTGAATGGTATTAAAAGTTTTCTTATAGATGAAAGAGAATCTTTTGATAGCTTTATGGAATTTGTAGATGGAGTATATGTTGCTTTAGAAAATACATCTTTAAGCAACCAACTCTTCAATTTCCAAAAAGATAATAAAACTTCTGCTGTAGTTGTAGACGAGTATGGAAATGTAAAAGGACTTGTTAGTATCAACGATATTTTGGAAGAAATTGTTGGAGAATTATCATCCGATCAAGCTTCTGACAAAATAGATTTTCAAGAACAAAAAGATGGAAGCTTTTTAATAGATGGAAGTGTATCTATTAGAGAAATAAATAAAAAACTTTCCTGGGACTTACCTTTGGAAGGCCCAGTGACGCTTAATGGTTTAATTTTAGAAAAAATAGAAACAATTCCTGAGTCGAATATTTCTATTAATTTAAATAATTACGTAATTGAAACAGTTTTAATCAAAGACAATATGATTAAATTCGCAAAGATTTTAAAAATTTCTAGTAAAGAAACCGAAAATGGTTCTGATTAAAGATAAAAAACTAAACCAGAACAAATAATAGTTAAAACTAAGCTAGAGCTAATCACGCTTCTTACAGAAGTTATTACTGGAAACATTTTTCCAAAGATAGCATTCATTTCAATTAATAAAACCGCAACAAATACAATCCAAAATCCAGTACTTAAATATCCATCTATTAGTAAATAAGATTTTGGGTAAGCGGCACTTCCACCATGAGCTGAAGAAACCATAAAATAAAGCATTGGTAGAGACAATAATGTATTGGTTCTTGAAGCTAAGGCAGCTTTTGCTCCTGCCGAAACTGCATCTCCTTCTTTAAGACCAATTACAACTTTTTGATTTCTCCAAATAATACCCCAAACATTTAGCATCATAATAGTTCCCATCAAAGTGCCTAATGCTATAGCAGTAGTAATCATCATTTCTTGTACATAGAGAAGATATAAACCTGTAAGAAACGTAAAGAATGCTGCCCATCTAAACCACCATAAGGCATTGGGAGCCAATTTTGTCATTACATCTTTTTTTGCTTCTGGATCTGCTTTTTTAACATATTCAGTTTGAATAAAATTAAAATAATAAAGTAGTCCAATCCAAGCAATACCAACAACTATATGACCCCATCTGAATAAAACATTGTATAAATAAGCTTCCATAATATATCCCTCTTTAGGTTATATTATATTGTATTACTGATCAAAAAAAAGGGCTCCGAAGAGCCCTTTTTTTTAAAGAAAAGAGTATTTACATCATTCCTTCCATGCCGCCCATTCCAGGAGGCATTCCACCAGGCATTCCTCCCGCGGGAGATTCCTCAGGAATTTCTGAAACCATAGCTTCAGTAGTAATCATTAAGCCAGCTACTGAACCAGCTGCTTGTAATGCAGTTCTGGTAACTTTTGCTGGATCTAAGATTCCCATTGAAATCATATCTCCATATTCTGAGGTAGCAGCATTAAAACCATAATTACCCTTATCGGACTTGATTTTGTCTACTACAACTGACGCTTCTTCACCAGCATTCATTACAATTTGTCTTATAGGAGCTTCCATTGCTTTTAAGGCTATGGAGATTCCAATATTTTGATCTTCATTATCTCCCTTAAGACCGTCAACTTCTTGCAAAGCTCTAATCAAAGCTACTCCTCCTCCAGGAACTACGCCTTCTTCAACAGCAGCTCTTGTAGAATGTAAAGCATCTTCGACTCTCGCCTTTTTCTCTTTCATTTCAATCTCTGAACCCGCTCCAACTTTTATAACAGCAACTCCACCAGCTAATTTCGCTACTCTTTCTTGAAGTTTTTCTCGATCATAGTCGGAAGTTGTTTCTTCTATCTGAGCTCTTATTTGATTTACCCTGCCCACAATATCTTCTTGTTTACCGGCACCATCAATAACCGTAGTATTTTCTTTAGATAAAACAATTTTTTTTGCAGTACCTAGTGACTCCAAGGTTGTTGATTCAAGATTAAGCCCTACTTCTTCGGAAACTACAGTTCCTCCAGTAAGGATAGCAATATCTTCTAGCATTGCTTTTCTTCTGTCTCCGAATCCAGGAGCTTTACAGGCAGCTACTTTCACTACTCCTCTCATATTGTTAACTACAAGAGTAGCTAAAGCTTCACCTTCGACATCTTCAGCAATAATTAGTAGAGATTTTCCTGCCTTAGCAACGCCCTCAAGAATTGGTAAAAGATCTCTAATATTTGCAATTTTTTTATCGTGAAGGAGAATCATAGGATCCTCTAATTCAGTGATCATTTTGTCTTGATTGTTAATAAAGTATGGTGATAAATAACCACGGTCGAATTGCATGCCTTCAACAACTTCGAGTTCATTTTCAATACCAGAAGCTTCTTCAACTGTAATTACTCCTTCTTTACCAACTTTATCCATAGCTTCAGCGATAATGTCTCCAACCTCGATATCACTATTAGCAGAAATCGTTCCAACTTGAGCAATGGATTTATTCTCTTCACACGGAGTAGACATTTTTTGAATAGTCTCAACTGCTTTCGCCACAGCTTTATCAATTCCACGTTTTAAATCCATTGGATTAAATCCTGCAGCAACTGACTTTAGCCCCTCATTAACGATTGATTGAGCCAAAACTGTTGCAGTTGTTGTACCATCACCGGCTGCATCAGAAGTTTGTGATGAAACTTCTTTAACCATTTGAGCGCCCATGTTTTCGAATTTGTCTTTTAATTCAACTTCTTTAGCCACGGAAACTCCATCTTTTGTAACTGTTGGAGCTCCAAAAGATTTATCCAAAACAACATTTCTCCCTTTCGGGCCTAAAGTTACCTTAACTGCATCAGCTAAGATATTAACTCCATCAAGCATTTGACCTCTTGCTGAATCTCCAAATTGCACTTCTTTTGCCATTTTTTTCCTCTTAAATTAATTAATTATTTTGAAACTGTTCCGAGCAAATCACTTTCAGAAAGTATCAAAAGTTCTTCGCCATCAACCTTAATAGTATTACTGCCAGCATATTGACCAAATACAATAGTGTCGCCGACCTTCACAGGAATTTCACTTACATCGCCATTATCTAAAACTCTTCCAGGACCTATAGCAAGAACTTCGCCTTGTGATGGTTTTTCTGCTGCTGAACCAGGTAAAACGATTCCCCCAGCAGTGGTCTCTTCCTCTTCGCCTCTTCTAACAAGAAGCTTATCGCCAAGTGGATTAAATTTCATTAAATTCTCCTTTCTAAAACTAAATTTTTATTAAGATTGCGCATTCTAGTTAAGACTAGCTAAATACACAACTAAAATGTATTTATGTGCTGGATTCTTTTTTTTCAAGTATTTTGCGAAAAAAAATAGCAATTAAAAAAACAAAAATTCCTAAAAAATTAAATAAAATATCAGTAAATTCCATTTCTCTGTAGGGAAGATAAAATTGAATCAGCTCTGAAATTACTGCATAGAAAAATAGAATAAAAAGTAAAAATATATTTTTGAATGTTTTGTAAAGAGTAATTGATAAAACTAAAAAAGCTGAAAAATGAAGAGATTTATCTGGAATATTTAAGGATGATTCTTCCGAAGGAACACTAAATAATCCATAACTAACTAGAAGCGTTGCCGATAAAAACTGAAAGCCCCAAAACCATGAAAAATATTTCATTAATCAAAACCAAAAATCGATCTTTTTCTCCAAACCATTAGCGATAAAATTATCGCCGGTAAACCTAATAAAGCACATAATATAAAAAAGTTTTGAAATCCGTATGCCTCAACAACAAAGCCTGATCCACTTGAAATAATATTTGGGGGAATAACAACTAAGCCAAAAAGTAGAGCGTATTGAGTTGCGGTATATGTTTTTGAGACTAAATTTGATAAAAAAGTTATTCCTACAACCGAGATAAAACCTTGAGAGAAGTTGTCGATTGTAATAGTCAGAATTAAAAAATTTATATCTTTACCTAAAATATTAAGAAAAATAAAAGGGATATTTGCCAACGGCACAAATATTGCTCCTGCAATCATATTTCTGACAAGTCCATACCTATGAAGAGTCAAACCCGCAAAAAGCCCTCCTAGTATTGTCATCCACATGCCATAAAAATTTGTAATTTGAGCAACTTCAATTTTTGAAAAACCTATTTCTTGATAGAAAGGCATTGCCATTGGTCCTAAGAACATGTCACTAAGTCTGTATGTAAAAGTTAAAAACAGTAGAAGGAGTAAATGCTGTTTATATCTGGAGACTAGATCAGTTAATGGCAATATAAATGAATCTTTAAACCATAAACCTGGTTTCTTTAGGATTGACAAATATGGTTTTTCTGCTCGATGAGGCTCTGGCAGCAACATTATTAAAATGAATGAAGAAATAATAAAAATTATGCCAATGCTAAAATAAGCAATGTCCCATCCATAGGAATCGGCTATATAAAATGTAATAACTTGAGATAAAAATATAGCTCCAAGTCTGTAACCAATAATGTAAACAGCAGATGCTTCACCAATTGATTTCTTATCAACCAATTCTATTCTAATTGCATCTACACAGATGTCTTGAGTTGCAGAAAAAAAACTTAGTGCTAAAACAAATAAGATAAATATATTGAGTTCTTGCGAAGGATCTAAAAAACCTACAATTAGAATACATAAAAAAGTAAATAACTGTGAAAGTATAAGCCAACTTTTTCTTTGTCCAATTTTATATAAAAATGGGATCCTTAAACGATCAACTAAAGGAGCCCAAAACATCTTTAAAGAGTAAGAAAGCATTACTAAAGAGAGCAAGCCTATAGTAGATTTTTCTATACCGATTTCAGATAGCCAATACCTAAGAGGATCAATTAATAACCCTAAAGGCAGTCCTGATAAAACTCCTAGAGCCGATATTAGTAAAATTCTGGTTTGAAAGTAACTCCTGATAGAAAAGAGCCAAGACATTATTAATCTCTAAAATTAACAAACTGAAGGGGGATCTCCAATTCTTGCTTCTTTATTAAACTGATGATTTCTTGTAATTGATCTCGCTTTTTTCCTGAAACTCTAATACTTTCACCTTGAATGGAACTTTGAACTTTTATTTTTGAATCTTTCACAACTCTAATAATTTTTTTTGAAATTTCCTGATCCACCCCTTGGACTATTTCCGCATCTAAATAAGCCTTATTATTATTAGATGTTTTCTCTCCAAATTTCAAAGCTTTTAAATCTATAGAACGTTTAGCTAAATTTTCTTTCAAAATTGGTATCATTTGATCCAATTGAAAAACTTCATTAGCTATTAAAGCTAGTTTATTTTCTTTTATTTCATAGACAGCATTAGCATCTTTAAAATCAAATCTATTTGAAATAACTCTATTTGATTGATCTACAGCGTTCGTTAATTCATGAAAATCAACTTTGGATTCAATATCGAAAGATGGCATATTTAGATTTTAGATTTTAAAAACTCCCAGTCAAATTTTATTCCTGGATCTTTTTTTCTATCAGGCGCAATATCAGAATGCCCAACAATTCTTTCTTTGGTAATACTCGGATATTCGATCATCAATGCATGAATTAATTTTATTAAAGTTAAATACTGATTGTTCTCGTATTCAGAGTTTTCTGTGCCTTCAAGTTCTATCCCTATTGAAAAATCATTACAATTTTCTTGATTATTATATTTTGATATTCCTGCATGCCATGCCCTTTTTTCTGTGGAAACATACTGTTTTAAATTACCTGTTCTTTGGATTAAAAAATGTGAGGAAACTTTTAATGAAGCAATACTTTTGAAATATTCATTTTTTTTAATATCTAAATTATTTTGAAAAAAATCATCAACATCATTAGATCCAAATTTACCTGGGGGCAGGCTTATGCAGTGAATCACAATTAAATTAATGCCAATACCTTTGGGTCTATCATTAAAATTTGGAGAAGATATTTTTTGAGCTTCTTCAGCCCATCCTGAATTAATCAGCATTGATAATTTTTGCAGCCAATAAATCTCCTGTGGCTGCTCCTAAGGTCCATCCTAGATGACCGTGTCCAGTGTTATAAAAAATTCCTTTTGCTTTGCTTTCGAATACTAGAGGCATCATGTCTGGAGTCATGGGTCTCAAACCTGCCCAAGGGGTATAATTTTCTGTGCTTACATTTGGAAAATATTCTCGAACCCAACTTAATAAAGGCCTAATTCTATCTTGTCTAATGTCTTTATTTTTTCCAGCCAGTTCAGCTGTGCCTGCAACTCTAAGTCGATCTCCAAGTCGACTCGATACAATTTTTTTTGGATCGTCTAGAAGAGAGACCTGAGGAGCGTATTGTCTTGATCGTTCATCGTCTAGGTGAATGGTTACGCTATAGCCTTTAACAGGATAGACTCTCATTTTATCGCCAAGAATATCTGCAAATTTTTGTGTGTCGATACCTGCACAAATGGCTACCTTATCGAAATGATAGCCAGTTGTTTCTGAATCAGTAGCCGCAGATAAAATAACTTTGTCTTTATCTTTATAAATACTTTCGATTTCGGTATTGAATAATGATTTCACTTCGTACCTGTCTACTAAAAGTTTGTGCATATTCTTACAAAACTTATGAATATCTCCACTAGCATCTGATTTTGTATAAATTCCTCCAACTAATTTTTTTTCATTATTTGAATTCTTAAAAGCTGGCTCTAAATCTTCAACTTGGTCTATATCCAGGACTTCCCATTCCATTCCTTCTTGATCAAGCCAAGAAGCTTTTGCTGCAGCTATATCCAGTTCTTTTTGAGTATCGTAAAAATGCAAAATCCCTTTTTTTAATAAATCAAACTCTAAACCTTCTTCATCGGATATTTTGTAGTAAAGTTCTCGCGCTCTTTTTGCAAGCTCGATGGTTTCTTGCGTTTTGGTTTTGTGTTTACCATCAAATGAAGCAGCTAAAAAACCTATAATCCACTTATATTTTTCTAGACTAGGAGAAGGATTGAATAAGAGAGGAGCATCTTTTTTAAACATCCATTTCATACCATTAATGATATTTTTTGGAGTATTCCAAACTTCTGAATTACTCGCGCTCAATTGTCCCCCATTGGCATAACTGGTTGCCATAGCAGGATATCTTCTTGAGTCAATTAGCGTCACGTCGAAACCATTTTTAGCTAAAGAATATGCGGTGGTTGTTCCTGCTATACCTGCACCTATGATTGCAACTTTTTGTGTCATCTTAACTCTACTGGCAATTTGAAATATACATCTTCCTTTAGTCCTGATATTTCTTCGTTAACCTTGTAACCCAATGAATTACATTTATGGACCATTTGCTGCACTAACTCTTCCGGAGCGGATGCTCCTGCAGTAATACCCATGACGTTAATTTTATCTAAGTCTAGAGAGCTAATCTTTTCTGGGTCATCCATCAAGAAGGATTGAACTCCACAATTTTCTGCAAGCTCCTTCAATCTATTAGAGTTGGAACTGTTTTCAGAACCCACAACAATTATCAGATCTGATTCTAAAGCTAATTGCTTTACAGCATCTTGCCTATTTTGCGTCGCATAACAAATGTCTTCCGATTTTGGCTCTAAAATTAAAGGAAATCTTTCTTTAAGTTTAAACACAATTTCTTCTGTATCGGAAACAGATAAAGTTGTTTGGGTTACTAAACATAGATTTTCAGGTTGATTAACTTCAATTTTTTCTGCTTGCGATAGATTCTCTACTAAATACATATTTCCTCTCGAATTTTCAGGAAATCTACCCAGCGTTCCTTCAACTTCAGGATGATTTTTATGCCCTATCATAATTATGTCTTTTCCAGTTTGAGCAAATCTAATGACCTCTTTATGAACTTTAGAAACCAAAGGACAAGTTGCATCAAAAAATTTTAAATTCCTAGATTTTGCTTCTTTTTCAACCTTATCTGAGATTCCATGAGCAGAAAAAATTGTGATCCCATCCTCAGGAATTTCTGAAAGCTCGTCAACGAATTTTGCTCCACGCGATTTTAAATCCTCAACAACTTTTCTATTGTGCACAACTTCATGTCTCACATAAATCGGAGGCCCATGGATTTCCAAAGCTTTAGAAACGATATCAATTGCACGATCAACACCTGCGCAAAAGCCCCTGGGATTTGCTAGTTTTATAATCTTCATTTAAAGCTTTTTTTTAAAGAAAATATTAAGTACATGAACAAACCTATAGTGACATAAGAATCGGCTAAATTGAACACGTATGGGTTGAATGTTATATCAATAAAATCAACAACATATCCATAAAGCAATCGATCTAGCAAATTACCTGCTCCGCCCGCTAAAATGAAAACATAAATCAATTTTTGGTAATTATTTTTTTTTTCATTATCAATTTTTAAAAAAACTAAATAAAAAAGAAAACTGCAGATGAAGAAAATTAGAGCGCTTAGGAAAATATTTAAATTGAGGGATGAATTATTTAAAATACTAAAGGCGATCCCATAGTTTTTAATAAAAGTAAAATTTATAAAATTTAAAATTTCAATTGATTCATAAAGTTCTAAATTTTTATGAATCCAAGATTTTGAAAAAAAATCAAGAGAGATTAAAAAGCCTAAAATGCTAATTAGCCAAACTTTGTTTTCTTTAGAAAAATAACCTAATTTCTCCTGAGCCATCTATATTATCTTTACATCTTGAGCAAATTTTTTCGTCTTGATATGAAATTAAATTATCTACGAAGTGCCAACATCTATCACATTTTGAATTTTTACTTTTTGAAACATCAATTTTTACTGCTTCATTTTTAGAATCAGCATCTTGATCATCTAAATAAAGCTCTACGTCAGAAGATATAAATAAAAATTTCAGCTCATCTTTAAAATCATTTAATTGCATAAAAGATTTATCGTTGCAATGAAGACTTACTTTTGCTTCGAGAGAAGATCCAACTTCGCCAAGATTTCTTTTTTCTTCAATTTCTTTATTGACATTATTTTTCAAAGAAACGAGTTGCGCCCATAAATCGTCTTCTATTTTATGATCAAAATCTTCCCAATCGTCAAACCAGGAGGATAAAAAAATCGAAGACCCTTCACCATTTTTTTCTAAATAAGCTTCTTCGGCTGTAAACGAAAGAATGGGAGATATTAAAGTTAACAAAGAAGAGTAAATTTGGAACATTGAAGATTGAGCAGATCTTCTTGCGACACCTTCTTTTTTAGATGTATAAAGCCTATCTTTAATAATGTCCAAATAAAATCCGCCCAACTCATTTGTACAGAAATTTAGAATTTTTTGGAATGCTAAGTGTATTTCAAAATTTTCATAATCCTTGATAACTTCTTCTTGTATGTTTCTTGCTTTTAAAGTGATCCATTTATCAAGCTCGGCATACTCCCCTGCGGCAACTTTGTCTTTCGTGAAATTAAAATCATTAAGATTTCCCATTAGAAACCTAAGAGTATTTCTAATTCTTCTATATGCATCTGCTGTTCTATCGAGCGACTCTTCAGAAAAATTCATCTCGTTCCTAAAATCTGTAGAGGCGGCCCAAGCTCGCAGGATATCAGCACCTTTTTTATTCCATACCGACTGAGGAGAAATTACGTTTCCTAAGGATTTAGACATTTTTCTACCATTGGCATCGACAACAAAACCATGAGTTAAAACATTTCTATAAGGCGACTGATTTTTTATAGCGAGTCCCGTTAATAACGAAGATTGAAACCACCCTCTATGTTGATCCGAACCTTCTAAGTATAAATCGGCAGGATTACCATCATTTTTTTGCTGATCTGGCGCACAAAAATGAGTAACTCCAGAATCAAACCATACATCTAAAGTATCGGTTATTTTTTCATACTCATCAGCTTCATCTCCTAAGAACTCGATGGGATCTGATAAAAACCAACTTTCGGCTCCGCTCTGCTCAATTTTTTCTGCAACTTTTTCGATAATCTTAAGTGAGTCTTTATGTAATTTTCCTGAAGATTTATTAACAAAAAGTGGGATAGGCGCCCCCCAATGTCTCTGTCTTGAAATACACCAATCTGGTCTTTCAGATAACATCGAATTAATTCTTGATTTGCCCCATTCAGGCAACCAATTAATTTCATCAATTTTTTTTAAGCAACTATCTAATAAATTATTCTTATCCATAGAAATAAACCACTGTGGTGTTGCTCTAAAAAAAAGTGGTGTTTTATGTCTCCAGCAATGAGGAAAGCTGTGCCTATATTTGTTTCTAGACATAAGTAAATTTTTAGACTCTAGAGTGTCCACAACAATTTGATTCGCTTCGGTAATTTTCTTTCCTCCGACAAATGGTACATCTTCTGAAAATTTTCCATCTGCTTGAACTAAACTAGAATTGTCAAAATCATAATCTCTACATGCTTCATAATCCTCCAATCCATGAGCAGGAGCAGTATGAACAAATCCCGTACCGATTTCGTCTGTTACATGCGTTGAAGAAATTACTAACGATTCTTGATCTAAAAAAGGATGTTTACATTTAAGTCCTTCAAGCTCTTTGCCTTTTACTTGACCTAAGGATTTAAATTTATCTATTTCGTATCGCTCTAGTGTTTTCTCTAACAATTTTGAAGAGACTACTAAAGATTTCTTTGAAGAATGAATTTCTATTTCTACTAAGTCATAATCAAAATCTGGATTTACTGACATCGCTTTGTTTCCGGGTAATGTCCATGGAGTTGTAGTCCAAGTAGCAATATAACTTTCAGATGTAAGCTTTGTGTCAAAAAGACTTTCCAGCGCTTCAGAATCGATAGGAAATAACAAATCTATCGCTGTAGACTCTTTTTCAAGATACTCTACCTCTGCCTCGGCAAGAGCCGAAAGGCAATTTTCGCACCAATAAACTGGCTTAAAGCCTCTAGACAAATGGCCTGCTTCGATTATTTTTCCTAAAGCTCTTACAATGTTTGCTTCAAATTTATAATCCATAGATTTATAGGGATTTTCCCAATCCCCAAGGACTCCAAGCCTGACAAAATCTTTTTTTTGTATTGCAATTTGTTGGTTAGCATACTCTCTGCATCTAAGTCTAAATTCCTCAACCGAAATATCCTTATTTGGTTTTCCATGCTTTTGTTCAACATTTAATTCGATTGGAAGCCCGTGACAATCCCATCCTGGAACATAAGGTGCAGAAAAACCAGATAGGTTTTTTGTTTTCACGATGATATCTTTCAGAATTTTATTTACCGTGTGTCCTAAATGGATTGGACCATTTGCATATGGAGGACCATCATGTAAATTAAAAAGCGGCTTCTCTTTGTTTTTTTCTTGAATTAATTGGTAAAGTTTTAAATCTTTCCAATAATCGAGTAACCCAGGTTCCTTTTGAGCCAAATTGGCTTTCATAGAAAACTTAGTGGATGGCAAATTTAAGGTATCTTTTAGCGGTTTCACTTATTTAAGAGTTTTTTAGATAATGCTATATCTTTTAATATTTGAGATTTTAATTCTTCCAGGCCAGAAAATTTTTTTTCTTCTCTTATTTTATTACAAAATTCTACTTCTATTCTTTTTCCGTATATATTTTTATCAAAATCAAAAATATGAACTTCTAGGACAGGATTTTCTCCGCCAATAGTAGGCCTTACTCCCATATTTGCAATACCTTGATAACTTTCAGTTTCAATTTTAACTTTTACTGCGTAAACGCCTTTTATGGGTAGATTGCTTTTAGGCAGCCATAAATTTGCTGTTGGCACCCCTATTGTTCTTCCTAGGCTGTTTCCATTAACCACTTTACCTGAATAGGTATAACTCCTACCCAATAATTCTGCAGCTAAATTAAAATCATCTTTTGACAACGCCTCTCTTATCCAAGAACTGCTGCACCTTCTATTATCCTTTGAAAAAGTAGGTGTTTTTTCGACAATTATCTGATTTGCTTTTCCCCAATCAAATAACATTTCGTAATCCCCTTTCCTTTGATATCCAAATTTAAAATCATCGCCAATTGTCAATTGCTTAATATTTAGATTGTTTAAGACAGCCTCTATAAAATGTTCTGGCGTCATAGATTGAAGTTTC
This sequence comes from Gammaproteobacteria bacterium, assembly GCA_004213955.1. Classification (GTDB taxonomy): domain Bacteria; phylum Pseudomonadota; class Gammaproteobacteria; order Magnimaribacterales; family AG-339-G14; genus AG-339-G14. The sequence continues at coordinate 7,186 of SGZL01000002.1, read as the reverse complement.
GTATTAAATTTCAAATAAAATGCAAAATCTACGTCCTGGGTCTTTAATCTTTCAAATTTATCTCGCCAAGGAGAAATTCTTTTAGGCTCTTCTATAAACTCTGACTTTTCTGCAAAAAACTCCTTTGCATGAGGTTCGGTGAATATCACTAAAGTTTTTAAATGTTTTTTTAATGCTATTTCCTTCATATCAGAAATTATTTTCTGATGTCCTAAATGTAGGCCATCAAAATTACCAATTGTTGCGATAATTTCAGATTCTGGATATCTATTTCTAAACAAATCAATATTTTGAAGGCCTCTTATCAAATACATATCGCTATACCATTAATATTTTTTGTTTAAATAACCAAAAAATACTGACACAAAAAACAACAATACTACTAACTGATGTTGCCAGGGCTAAACCATAGTGTCCGAGGTCTAATTCAAATATAAAATAATAATTGAGTATTAAATTTATTATTAGAGCAAGCGCTCCCGTAGTAAGTACCATTGAAGTCTTTGAAATTGCAAAAAAAAGGCTATTAAAATATTTTTGCGGCAATAAAAAAACTAATGAAATAGCATATCCTTGAAGCGCTAAATATGTCATTTCAACATCAAAAAAAGTAAATTCCCCCCTTTTAAAAAGTAATTGTATTATCACATCTCCTAAAAAATAAGCGCCTAAAAAAAATCCTATTCCCATTGAGATCAAAACCCCCAAAATCTTGAAGCTGAGAGAGCTTATTTGTTTCATTTCATTTTTAAGAAAGAGCTCTGTTAGATTGGGTAGCGAAACTAAAGCAACTGCAACTCCAAACAAACCCAAGGGGAATTGGATTAATCTTTCAGATAGATACAACCACGTGGGACTGCCTGTCACTAAAAATGAAGCAAATATTGTGTCTACAAGAACATTTAGCTGATAAACACCCGCAGCAAAAATTGCCGGAATGAATTTATTAAAAAAGGATTTTAAAGTAGTGCGATCAAAATAAAAGGTTAGTTTTGGTAAAACGCCTAAATAAAAAACCACAAAAAAGTTTAATAAAAGTTGAATAAACCCTGCAGTCAAAATTGCGATACCGAGAATCTTCAGCGAGAGCTCTGAAAATGAAAAAGCATAACAAATTAAGCTTAAATTAAAAAAGATTGGTGTGGCGGCAACGAATTGAAAAACTTTTTTTGAATTCTGTACCGCACCAAAATATGCGGTCAAGGATATCAAGAGAATATATGGAAAAACAATCCTAAGAAAATACGTTGCGTCATCAAATTTAGCTTCGTCTTGAATAAACCCTGGGGCAAAAATAGAAACAAAAAATTCAGGAAATATTTCTGCTAATGCGACAAAAAGAATTAATGAAAAAAATAGTAACGAAAAAATTTGATTTAAAAAAACATTTATATTTTCTTTTGCTTCAATAATACTTGGCACCAATGACTGTGCCATTGCTCCTTCACCAAAGATACTTCTAAAAACATTGGGTATTCTGAAAATTACAACGAAGACGTCATAAATTTGACCCGCTCCCAAAAAAGCAGCCAGAGTGAGATCACGCAAATAGCCAAATACTCTTGAAATGAACGTAAAAAAAGAAAAAGCTAAAGACGACTTCCAGAAATTATTCACTTTTAGGCTCAAAGATCATTGCTACTGAATTCATACAATATCTCAAACCTGTTGGCTCTGGACCGTCTGGAAAAACGTGGCCCAAGTGGGCTTCACAACTACCGCATTTCACTTCTACCCTAACCATTCCGTGGCTTCTATCTTCAAAGTTTTTTACAGCTATATCGCTATAAGGCTGCCAAAAACTTGGCCAGCCTGTGCCAGAATCATATTTAGCTTCAGATGAGAATAGTTTATTGCCGCAACAAACACAGGAGAATGTTCCTTCATCTTTTAGATCTAATAGTTCACCAGAAAAAGGAGCTTCAGTGCCATGTTCTTGCGTGACAATGTAGGAAGCCTCAGATATTTTTTCTTTAAGATCTTTTTTATTCATTTCATGTAATTACTTTTCTAAACACATTTATATAACCATTTTCAATTTCTAAATCTTTATAAAAGTCTTTTTCTCTAAGTATTTGATGTGCTCTTGGCAAGTTATACCAAGGGCAAAACATAAACAAATGATGTTCTAAATGATAATTTACATTCAGCGGAGCAATAAAATATTTAAACCACTTGGAAGACAACGTAGTTCGGGTATTGGAAAAATCATCTTTCCCAGAGGTATTTGCGTGCTCGGCAATATTTCTTAATCTATAAAATAAACTAAAAATAGTTAATTTTGGAACCCACCACAATAGTAAATATAGCCAAGACTGATCGAAAAAAGTTAAAGCCATAAGAATGGCTAGTTGACATATTAAGAAGCCATAAAGATTAGAAAAAAAATGTCTTAAATTTCCATATAAACTTTTCTCATTTGGCCCCCATGCTGAAGCGAAGTAACTTAAATATCGTCTCAGGCCAGAAATTCCAAATAAATCTCTTAAGATTTTTCTTGCAAAACTTGCTTTAGATACAGGAAATGGATCGGTCAAGATTTTATCTGGATCTTGATCTGTCTCGGTATGTTTATGATGTTTCAAATGATAGCTTCTATAACTATTAGTTTCTGTCATCATAGGATAGGCACACAGCCACTGCGAAATGAAATCATTAACCCTTTTATTTTTAGATATTAAATTATGAGCTCCATCATGCATTAGAACTACAAGAGCAAATTGTCTTGTCCCTATAATTAGAGCGGAGATTAAAAATGTGAACACACTAGGCCAAATTGCAAAAATAAAGAAACCTAGGGCAATTTGAGACCAAATACTCGAAATAGCTAAGTAATTTTTCCAATCCTTTGATTGTCTCAATAATGCAATTTCTTCTGAAGACAAAAGTGTATTCGGATTAATCATAAATGTATTATACAAGACAATTTAAACCTTTCTTAAAGTCTAAATCCAAGGAGTTCTAAAATTGCTTTTGACTTTGAATTTAACTCCCCTACTAATTTATAGTTATCAAAACCTTTCCTTTTAAGGGAAATTCTTAAATCTTGGAAAGATTTAGAAACTTGTCGACTCTCAAAAAATTTTTTAAAACTTAAATCGTCTTCTTTTATGTTATAAATTTTTAATATCAAAGCTGCAGGAATACCAAAGATCTTTATTTCCTCCTCAATTGACTTATCAATTTTAAGCTCTTCTGTCTTGTCTAAATTAGACGATTCTATTTTTTGATCAAAAAAGCTATTGAAATCTTTGATAGCATTTTTTGTAAAGTTATTTTCAGCACCAAATGTTTTACCTGCGGTATGCGGAGTAGCAATGAAAGGTTTTTGGATTTTAGAGAAATCCATATCATTTTCTTTTGCCCACACATCAAAAATAAATTTCTCGCCTTTTGACTGAAAAAACTCTTCACTGAGAACCTCACCCCTGGAAGTATTGATCAAATATTTGTTTTCTATTATTTTTTTATAATGCGATTTATTCAATAAGTGATGCGAAGGAAATTTTCCAGTTGTTGAGTAAGAACAATGTAAAGAAATTAGATCACAATCTAAAACATCTTCTAGACTAGAAACACATTCTGGAAGATAAGGATCGTAAACAGTGTTAGGAAACTCAATCAAATCTAAAATAGATTTAATTTTCTTTCCAATTCTTCCAAAGCCAATAATTCCAATTTTAGTTTTGTAAGGAATTATTTTTTTTTCTATCAATAATATTGATAAGGCGCTGAAAAAATATTCAACAACAGCAGAAGTATTTCCGCCCTTTCCGGTCGATAGATTTATAGCGGTTTTCTTAAGCATTTCATGATCAATGTGATCTTCGCCTGACGTTAAGGAAGCGACAAACTTTACGTTTGTATCTTTAAGAAGAGTGTCATCAATTTTAGTGACTGACCTTAAAAATAGTGCGTCTGCAAGTTTTATGTTTTCTTTTTTAATATTTTCAGGAGCAAGGCTCAAGAGATTAAAATTCGCATTTTTACCAAAAATATAACTTAACTCCTGCAAATCTTTATCGACAACAATATTCATTAGTTTTTCTTTCCAGGTAAAAACTTGCTTTTTACCCAACCTAAAAAAGAGTTTTCTTTGAGGCTTATTCGATCAATTTTTAAATACAATGCATCCAATTCTTCAGGAGAGGAAAACATATCCGCCCTCGAAATCATTTTTTCATTTTCATCGAGTTCTTTTACAACGGTTGCTGGATTTCCAGCAACGATAACATTTTCAGGAACGTCCTTAATTACCACCGATCTCGCTCCCACTATGGAATTTTTTCCGATGGTTACTCCTTTGCTAACTATTGAGCCATCGCCAACCCAGACGTTGTCTTCAAGAATAACTTTTTCAGATTTACCAACTGGTAAAGCTCGATCATAAATCCCATGCCAATCAGAATCAGAGATGTATGCGCTATTGGCAAACATACATGAATTTCCAATTTTAATGTGTGTTGCAGCAGAAATTCTTACCCCTGGGCTGAATAGGCAAAAATCACCTATTTCAATTTTTCCCTGATGCTTGTCTGCATTCCAAGTTGTCAAATGAATATGAGAGTCAGGCGCAGAAATAAAAGTAGCAAAATCTCCTACCGAGATACCTTTTCCATTTATGTGTAAATATTTTACGCCGAGAATTAATGGGCCTTTACCTATTCTTTCAAATTGTGGATTAATTTTATGTTTAATATATTTCTGATCAAACCACCAATTAATTCGTTTCAACCAGAAAGGTCTATTGTCTTTTCTAATTTTTAATCTCCAACATTAATTTTCAAGTAGTATCATACCCTACCTTTATGAGTGCAACGGAAGACAAAAGAATCATCGAGCCTATTGGCAGTTCTAACAAAATAGCTTTTGAATTAAAAGTTTTCTTTAGTCTCGCAATTCCTATTTATTTTTCTCAACTGGCCACACACGCTACAGGCGTTATAGCGGCAATGATGACAGGAAATTACAGTACTATAGATCAAGCTGCAGTAGCCACAGGAAATATGCTATTTTGGCCAGTTTTTTTTGGGTTGGGAGGCAGTCTTTTTATCGTTACGGCTTATGTAGCTCAATATTATGGGGCTAAAAAGCACGAACAGATAGGTCCTCTCTTAAAACAAGCTTTTTGGCTTTGCATACCTCTGATCATTTTAGTGTCTCTATACCTTGCCTTTGCTGACAACTTGTTGAATTTTTTTAAAACTCCTTTAGAAGTCCAAAAAATTACAAAAAATTATTTACTGGGTTTGATGATTGGCACTCCTGCATTGTTTTTATTTCAGCCTTTAAAATCTTTCAGTGAGGGCATCACAAGACCACTGCCAATTACAATAATTAATCTAGGGATGGTCACACTCAGTGCCTTCTTAAACTACGTTTTGATATTTGGAAAATTTGGATTTCCTGAACTAGGTGGGACTGGATGCGGTATTTCTTTTGCTGTATCTGCTTGGTCTGCATTAATTGCTTTAACCATCTACATATATTTTTCAAAGCCCTACAAAAAAGCAAATTTGTTCAGAAGTTATCATGGTCCCGACATAAAAAAAATTAAAGAAATTTTTAAACTTGGATTTCCGATTGGTGCTTGTATCTTTGTGGAATTTGGTCTGTTTAGTGGCAGCGGACTTCTACTAAGTAATTTAGGAGAAAACACCATTGCATCTCATGCCATAGCAATGCAAGTTACCACTGTGACCTTTATGTTGCCGCTTTCGATTGGTTTGGCTGCTGCAGTGAGATCTGGAAATTTGTTGGGCGCTGGAGAATTTATTCGAGCGAGATTCTCATCTTTTTTTGCAATTATCATTGCTGTCACTCTAGCTTGTTTTAACTTTGTATTGTTGTACAACTTTGGCACACTTTTCGCATCTTACTTCAATACAGATCCCGAAGTTATTGCTTTATCAGGCTCGCTAATCTTTATTGCAGCATTTATGCAAATTTCAGATGGCATTAGTTTCACAGGCCAAGGTGCCTTAAGAGGTTACAAAGATACTTTAGCCCCTTTGTACATTATGATTATTGCTTTTTGGTGCTTTGGGTTACCGATAGGATACATGTTGGGTCTCACAGATATATTATTACCAAGTTTAGGAGCTCAAGGGATGTGGATTGGCCTATGTTTTGGGGTATTGCTGGCTTCACTTTTGGTTTTTTTAAGATTAAATAAGACAACTAAAAGAGCAATAAACGATAAAAACTTTAAAGTTTTTTAAACCAGATAGATTAAAATTTAAGAATGAAAGTTGTCATAGTTAGTGGTGGATTTGATCCAATACATTCTGGTCACATCTCATATTTAGAGAGCGCTAAATCGTTGGGGGATAGATTAATTGTTGCTTTAAACAGTGACGATTGGCTAATCAAAAAGAAAGGGAGGTTTTTTATGCCTTTTGAAGAAAGAAAGATTATCTTATCTAACATTAAATTTGTAGATGAAGTAATTTCTTTTGCTGACGATGACATCGGAAGTTGTAAAGATGCATTGGAACAAACGAAATTAGCATGCCCAAATGATGAAATTATATTTTGCAATGGTGGTGACCGAAACGAAGGAAATATTCCTGAGATGGAAGTTGAAGGAGTAAGTTTTCTTTTTGGCGTAGGTGGCAATGATAAAAAAAATTCCTCAAGTTGGATCCTAAAGAATTTTGAATATCCCTCGGAAGAAAGAGTTTGGGGGAAATTTTTTAACTTATTTGAAGACGAGAATTTAAAGCTTAAAGAACTTATAATTTCACCGAATAGCGGCATGAGCTTTCAAAGACATTTTCATCGAAATGAAATTTGGTTTGTTTCAAAGGGTGCTTGCGTTGTTAATTTCAGCGAAAAAGATGCTGAAACTTATGAGGCAATTGAGCTGAAAACCGAGGAAGTTTTTCATGTCCAAAAGAAAGCTTGGCATCAGATAACTAATCCTTTTGATACGCCATGTCATATTATTGAGATCCAATACGGAGAAGAAACTGATGAAAACGATATTGAAAGACTAAGGTACTATGATGCAAAAGATTGACGCCACAGGATTGATCTGTCCTGAACCAATCATGCTCTTGCATCGAGCAATTCATGAAGCCAAACCGGGTGAAGTTATTGAATTAGTTGCAACTGATCCTACTGCTGAAAAAGATGTCGAAAAATTCTGTGAATTTTTAAACCACAAATTACTATCTTTTGAAAT
>SGZL01000019.1 GCA_004213955.1 Gammaproteobacteria bacterium | reverse complement strand
TATTAATAGTTGAAAACACAATTGTTCCTCCAGGTTTGCATAAGCTCGAACAAGTTTCTACCAGTTTAGCTGGATCCGGCACATGTTCGATTGCTTCTAGGCAAGTTACCAAATCAAAGGAATTTTCTGCTCCTGGGAGCAAATCTTCTGCCTCACAATTTAAATAATTTATTTTAAGTCCATTTTTATCTGCATGCGTTTTGGCAGTATGTATTGCAACGTCAGATATATCTACACCTGTCATATCTGCTCCTTTATTATGAAGTGATTCAACGAGCAGTCCGCCGCCACAGGCCACATCCAGCGCTTTAATATCTTTTAAATCAAGTTTATCTGAAATGTAATTAGATCTAAGTGGATTAATTACATGCAAGGGCGCAAATTTTCCATTTGGATCCCACCATTCTTCCGCAATTTTATTAAATTTTTCTTTTTCTGCTGGATCAATATTCATTTTAAATTTTATTCAGAGAATCTTTTTATTATGTTGTCTTTTATGAAATACTTATTATCACATGAACATCTTTTTTCCCAAAGAACACAATAATGAAACTAGATTTTCTCTTACAGAAGAAACGGCAGAAAAATTTTTAAAAAAAAATATTAATCTATTCGTTGAAACAAATATTCACGTTCTAGATACAACGCTAAAAAACTTAATTGAAAGCAAATCTATTCAGGTGGTGGAAAGAGATCATGGTTTGAGTTCCGCAAATATAATCTGTAGTTTGAACAAATTGCAGTTAGAAGATATTCAGAAAATTAAATCAGAGACTCTTGTGATCAGTTTTTTAGATCCCTTTAATGAAAATAAATTAATTGAAGAATTAAAAAATAAATCCATTTCCTCAATAAGCATGGAATTGATTCCAAGAACAACTAGAGCTCAAAAAATGGATGCGCTTAGTTCGCAAGCAAATTTAGCCGGATATTCTGCGGTGATAATAGCCTCGGACTTATTAGAAAAAGCTTTGCCAATGATGATGACAGCTGCAGGAACAATTTCACCTTCTAAGGTTTTTGTTGTCGGTGTTGGTGTTGCAGGATTACAAGCAATAGCGACTGCTAAAAGGTTAGGCGCAAGAGTAGAAGCTTTTGATACTCGGCCTGTTGTGGAAGATCAAGTGAAGTCTTTGGGTGCTAGATTTGTGAAGATAGATTTGGGAGATACAGAAGAAACTAATCAAGGATACGCAAAAGCACTAACAGGAGAACAAATAAAAAAACAACAAGAGGGTATGAAAAAGATTTGTGCGAGTTCTGATATTGTAATAACTACTGCACAAGTTTTTGGAAGACCCGCCCCAAAGATAATTACCTCAGAAATGATAGAAGCGATGCAACCTGGCAGCGTTGTTGTGGACATGGCAGTATCGTCGGGAGGCAATGTGGAAGGTTCTAAAAAAGGGGAGATAGTTGAAATTAACGGAGTAAAAATTATAGGAAATGAAAATTTACCAGGAGAAGTCCCGACTCACTCTAGCCAAGTTTACTCTAATAATCTTTACAACTTGATCGATGAATTTTGGAACGATGATGAATCTTCTTTTAACTTTGATTTAGAGGATGAGATACTTTCCAACTGCTTGGTTACTCACCAGGGAGATTATGTCAACGCTAGTGTTAAAGAGAGGAATAAATAATGGATAATCTTTTTGTTTTACTTATTTTTGTATTAGTTCTAGCAATTTTTTTAGGTTTTGAGTTAATTAATAAAGTACCTTCTACTCTTCATACGCCTTTAATGTCTGGAGCTAATGCAATTTCTGGAATTACAATAGTTGGCGCACTTATATCTTCTGGATCTGATGGAGGGCTTTGGACTACTATTTTAGGAACCGCTGCAGTTTTCTTTGCAACGATAAATGTAGTGGGTGGATACTTAGTTACCAATAGAATGTTAGGAATGTTTAGGAAAAAATAATGGATCTTCTTCAGTCAGAAATTTTTGCAAATTTGGCATACATAATTGCCTCGATGCTATTTATATTTGGACTGAAGCAATTAGGATCACCTGAGACCGCGCAAAGAGGAAATTTAATATCATCTTCCGGTATGTTACTTGCTGTTGCGGTAACACTTGTTAACAACCAGATCATCTCTTATGAATGGTTAGCTATTGGTCTACTGTTGGGAATTTTAGTTGGAGCATCTGCAGCTTCCTTTGTGAAAATGACATCTATGCCAGAACTAGTAGCTCTATTTAATGGTTTTGGGGGCATAGCTAGTCTTTTAGTTGGTTCTGCAGAGTACTTAGGGACTGGAAGCTTAGGTTTGATATCGCTGACTGCGATATTTTTGACCCTAATCATAGGGGGAGTCACTTTTTCAGGAAGTCTAGTTGCGTATGGAAAGCTTTCAGAAATTCTTCCAGGTAGACAAATAACCTTCAAAGGCCAAAGACTTGTATTAATTGTGATATTTATAGTGGCTCTTCTTTTTGGAGCTCATTTGATATTTAACTTTCAGGTAGTACAAGGATGGAATCCTCTCTATTCATTTCTTTTATTGATATCTTTTTCTTTAATCATTGGATTGTTAATAACTCTTCCAATAGGCGGAGCTGATATGCCGGTTATTATTGCTCTGTTGAATAGTTATTCGGGACTCGCGGCATCTGCAGCGGGTTTTGTAATAAATAATAATGTGTTGATCGTAGCCGGAGCTTTGGTTGGTGCTAGTGGATTAATTCTCACTAACATTATGTGCAAAGCTATGAACAGATCTTTGGCAAATGTTGTTTTTGGCAGTATCACCAGTTCATCTTCTGGAGCCGTAAATCCAGAAGAAGTTGGAGAGATTAAACCAATTAATGTTTCAGATGCTTACTTAATTTTAGAAGCAGCTAATTCAGTTTTAGTTGTTCCTGGATATGGCATGGCTGTGTCTCAAGCACAACATGCTGTAAGAGAACTTGGGGAGTTATTAGAAGAAAATGGTTGTGAGGTAAATTATGCAATTCATCCGGTCGCTGGAAGAATGCCTGGACACATGAACGTGTTACTCGCAGAGGCTAATGTCTCTTACGATCAGCTTCAAGAGCCAGATGACGTAAACCCTGTAATGGATACAGTAGATGTTTGTATAGTTATTGGAGCTAACGATGTGGTTAATCCAGATGCAAAAGAAAATGAAGGAAGTCCTATTTATGGGATGCCAATTATCGAGGCAGATCGAAGCAAAACTGTTTTTATCTTAAAAAGATCGATGGCATCAGGTTTCGCAGGCATCGATAACCCTCTATTTGGTAAAGAAAACTCACGAATGTTATTCGGCGATGCAAAAGAATCTATATCTGGATTAGTAGCTGAATTTAAGTCATAAAATACTTAAAAATAAGCCTTTTTAGATGCTGAAAATGCTATAATTTAATTCTTTAGATTTAGTTTTTTAAAGACAAAATTTATCCAATTTTTAGTGTCTTAATATTGCACAATGGACGATATAGCAAAGGAAATAATCCCTATAAATATTTCTGAGGAGATGAAATCTTCTTACATGGATTATGCTATGAGCGTCATAGTAGGAAGAGCTTTGCCTGATGCCAGGGATGGTTTAAAACCTGTTCACAGAAGGACTTTGTTCGCAATGGATGTTTTGAATAATGATTGGAATAGGGCTCACAAAAAGTCTGCTCGTATTGTGGGAGACGTTATTGGTAAATACCATCCTCATGGAGATTCTGCTGTTTATGAAACGATTGTAAGAATGGCACAAGATTTCGCTTTGAGGTATCCCTTAATTGATGGTCAAGGTAATTTTGGATCTATGGATGGAGATGGAGCAGCAGCAATGAGGTATACCGAAATTAGGATGTCAAAAATTTCTAATGAACTCATGGCTGACTTAAACAAAGACACGGTAAATTTTGTAGAAAATTACGATGGTACTGAGTCAATACCAGAGGTACTTCCCACTAAAATTCCTAACTTATTAATTAATGGATCTTCTGGAATCGCAGTTGGTATGGCGACAAACATGTTGCCACATAATTTGACAGAGTCCATCAACGCTGCAATTGCAATTTTAGAATCTCCAGATCTTGAAATTGATGAAATATTGAAGATTATTCCTGCTCCAGATTTTCCTACCGGTGGAATTATTAATGGTACTCAAGGAATTATAGAAGCTGCAAAAACTGGAAGAGGCAAAGTAATACTTAGAGCTAAAACTGAAATTGAAACAGATAAAAAAGATAAATCTAAAATAATCGTTACTGAAACCCCTTATCAAGTCAATAAAGCTCGTTTGGTTGAAAAAATAGCTCAGCTAGCGAGAGATAAAAGAATCGACGGCTTATCAGAGATAAGAGATGAGTCTGATAAAGACGGAGTTAGAATTGTAATTGAGTTAAAAACAGGTACAAACCCTGAAGTAATTCTAAATAACCTATTTGCTCTTACCCCTTTAGAAAATTCATATGGAATTAACAATGTAGCTTTAGTAAATAATGTTCCTAAGGTTCTTAACCTTAAAGAAATTTTAGATATTTTTATCTCGCATAGAAGAGAGGTAGTCACGAGAAGAACCACTTTTGATTTAAATAAAGCAAAAGAGAGGGGGCATATATTGGAGGGGCTCACTGTTGCGTTAGCTAACATAGATCAGATTATTAGCTTAATTAAAAATTCAAAAGATCCTTCGATTGCTAAAAGTAAACTTTTAGCAAAAAAATGGAAAGCCGGAGTGGTAGGTAAATTAATTAAAAAATCAGGGGCTATCTCCACAAAACCTTCAAGCCTCGGGAAAGAATTTGGATTAATTGCATCAAATTACAAATTATCAGAATTTCAAGCACAAGCTATATTGGACTTAAGACTACAGAGGCTTACTGGTTTAGAGCAAGATAATTTAGTCAAGGAATACGAAGGAATCTTAATAGAAATTAAAGATTTACAGGAAATTTTAGAAGACCCTGATAAATTAAAACAAGTCATCAAAGAAGAGCTTGAGTACATCCGTGAAGAATATGGAGATGACAGAAAATCCCCAATCGAAGAGAGATTAGATCTTACAACAGAAGATCTAATCAAACCCGAAGATATGGTAGTAACTATTTCAAGACTAGGATATGCAAAAACTCAACCGTTAGAAGTTTATCAATCTCAAAGAAGAGGTGGAGTTGGTAAAACTGCGGCGTCAGTAAAAGAAGAAGACTTCGTAGAACAGTTAATTGTTGCTAACACGCACGATACGCTTTTATGCTTTTCAAACTTAGGAAAAGTTTATTGGTTAAAGGTTTATGAAATACCACAAGCATCAAGGATTGCAAAAGGAAGACCATTGGTAAATTTGATACAGCTTGATACTGAGGAGAGAATAACAAGTTTGCTCAATATTGAATCCTTTGACGATGCTGGTTTTGTCTTTATGGCGACTGTAAAAGGGGTAGTCAAAAAAACACCCCTTGATGATTTCCGTTTACCTAGAAAAAATGGAAAAAGAGCAATTAAACTTGATGCAAAAGACGAATTAGTGGGGACTAAGATTACTGATGGCAAACAACATATCATGCTGATTAGTGATGCTGGAAAAGCAGTATATTTCGATGAAAAAGATTCTAGGCCTTTAGGAAGAGACACTCGAGGAGTAAAGGGAATAGACTTGAACGAAGAGCAAAAAGTAATTTCGTTGATGGTTCCCAGTTTAGAAGATGAAATTCTTACAGTTTCTGAAAATGGATATGGAAAAAAATCTAAAATAGCTGACTTTAGAAAAACAAAAAGAGGAGCAAAAGGAGTCATTGCTATGCAACTTTCCGAAAGGAACGGTAAATTAATTTCCGCGGTTCAAGTATTAGAGGAAGATGAAGTTATATTGATAACTGATAAAGGAACTTTAGTTAGAACTAAAGTGTCAGAAATAAGTACCTTCGGGAGAAATACTCAAGGCGTGAGAGTAATAAAATTAAAAGAAAACGAAAAATTGAATAAACTAGCCTTAGCGTTAGAAAAAGACTGATTATGAGAAAATTTAATTTTTGTGCTGGGCCCTCTGCACTTCCTAACGAAGTATTAGAGGAATTAAGAGAAGAAATTTTAGACTGGAAAAGCCAAGGCCTGTCTGTGATGGAGATGAGTCATAGAAGTAAAGAGGTCGTTGAGATAGCAGAAACTGCTAAGCAGGATTTTATCGATTTAATGAACATTGGCCCTGATTATGATGTTCTATTTATTCAAGGAGGGGCTTCTCTTCAATTCTCTATGGTTCCAATGAACTTACTGACACCCTCTAAGGTTTTAAGTAATTATTTAAATGTAGGTCAATGGTCCAAAAAAGCTATAAAAGAGGCAAAGAAATTCGGAGAGGTAAATATTTCAGCTTCGTCAGAGGAAGATTCTTACAAAAAATATCCAACTCCAATGGATTGGAAAGTTGATAAAAATGCTGCATACCTTCACTTGGTCATGAATGAAACTATTGATGGAGCGTGCTTAAGAAACCACGAAAATTTTCCTGACGTTGATCTAGTTGCAGATTGTTCTTCGTGCATTTTATCTGAACCTTTAGACGTTTCTAAATTTGCTTTAATCTACGCTGGAGCTCAAAAAAATATTGGACCCGCGGGCTTAGCAATCGTGATTATTAGAAAAGATTTACTTACCGAAAAGAATGATATACCTGCGATGATGAGCTATAAAACATATTCTGATTCAGATTCTATGTACAACACACCTCCGACTTTTGCATGGTATCTCTCAGGCAAAGTTTTTAAATGGTTAAAAAATAAAGGCGGTTTGGAGAACCAAAAAAAAGAAAATGAATCTAAAGCAAGTAAGCTTTATGGTTTTATTGATTCCAGTGACTTTTATAAAAATGACGTTGATTTAGAATCTAGATCTATTATGAATGTTCCCTTTCTAATGAATGAAGAATCATTAAATCAAAAGTTTTTAGCTGAATCTGAACAAGCGGGACTCTTAAATCTTGGCGGGCATAGATCTGTCGGCGGTATGAGGGCTAGTATTTACAACGCTGTGCCAGAAGCTGGAATAGATGCTCTAGTTGAATTTATGAAAGACTTTGAAAAAGAAAATGGCTGATAAAAAAAATCCTGAAATATTAAAGGATATAAGAAAAAAAATTGATCAACTTGACTTGGCTATACTTAAATCTCTAAGCAACAGAGTAAATTTAGTCATACAAGCTGGAGAAATTAAAAAGAAGAATAATGATAATTCCTTTTATAAACCCGAAAGAGAATCTCAAATTATTAGAAGTCTAATATCTAAAAATAAAAGTGTTATTTCCAAAGAAAGTTTAGAAACAATATACAAAGAGATTATTTCTGCATGTTTTGTAAAAGAAAAAGAAATTGACGTATATTTTTTAGGTCCTAGAGGAACATATTCTGAGTTAGCTTGTAAAAAAAATTTTGGAAGTTCTGTAAACTCTTTGGCCTGTAAATCAATACTTGATATTTTTAAAACTATAAATGATGAAAATTCATTTGGAGTTGTACCTCTTGAAAATTCAACTGAAGGAGCAGTAAATTTGACTCTTGATGCGCTCCAAACAACTGAGCTAAAAATTTGTGGTGAACTAGAAATGCCCATCAAACATTCATTATTGGCTTCTCAAGTGAATTTAGAAAAGATAAAAAATGTTTATGGTCATCAACAATCACTTGCCCAATGCAAAAACAAGTTATCAAATTTATTGCCTAGAATAAAAATTACACCTGTAGAAAGTAGTGGTTTAGCATTAAAAAAAGCTCAACAAGGTACTGGTAACGCCTGTATTGCACATGAATCCTTTGCCTCTGAGCATAATTTGAAAGTCTGTAAAAAAAATATGGAAGATGAGAAAAACAATACTACTAGATTTATTATTCTAGGAAAAAATATGCCTCTTAAGAGCGGCCTTGATAAAACGTCTATTATTATTTCTTTAGAAAATAAGCCAGGAGCCCTATCTAGAGTTTTAAAAATTTTTGAGCTTTCTAAAGTTAATTTAAGTTACATTCAATCAAGACCTTCAAAAAAAGATAAATGGAGCTACTCTTTTTTTCTAGATTTCGAAGGCCATTCTGAATCTATAAAAATAAAAAATCTTTTAAAAAAATTAGAAAATAATTCAATTTCTCTTAAATTGTTGGGTTCCTATCCCAAAGCCATTTAATGTCAGATTTTTTAAAAGATAGAGTAAATTCAGGTGTGCTTGAGTTAAAGCCATATGAGCCTGGAAAACCAATTGAAGAAACAGAAAAAGAAATTGGTTTGGAAAACGTAATTAAGCTTGCAAGTAATGAGAATCCTATCGGAATGAGTCCTAGGGCTTTAAAAATTGTTTCTTCTATGGATGATCTGAATAGATACCCTGATGGCAATGCATCTGCTTTCAAAAATAAGGTTGCTTCAGTTTTTGATGTAAAAACCTCAATGGTAACAGTGGGAAATGGTTCAAATGACATTATTGAATTTATTGCTAAATGTTTTTTATCTAACGGGGATACAGCTATTTATTCTAAACACGGATTTGCAATTTATCCTCTTGCAATAAAAGCTAGTGGCGCTGAACCAATAAAAGTAGATGCTCTAGATTGGGGACACGATTTGAACGCAATGATAAATTCAGTTCAAGAGACAACAAAAGTTATTTTCATTGCCTCTCCAAACAACCCTACTGGAACGGTATTGTCAGTTGAGCAAATAAAAGATTTTTTAACTAAAATTCCCTCCAATATTGTCGTTTTGATAGATCAGGCTTACTTTGAGTATATTGAAGATGAAAGTTATAAGGTTCCTTTTGGTTTAATCGAAGAGTTTCCAAACTTAATTATTTCAAGAAGTTTCTCCAAAGCGCATGGATTAGCAGCTTTTAGACTTGGCTTTTCAGTTAGTTCGGATGAGATTGCTGACTATCTCAATCGAGTACGGCAGCCATTTAATGCAAATAGTTTAGCCTTGGCAGCAGGAATAGAAGCAATAGACGATGAGGAACATATATCTGCATCAGTTAAAATCAATAGAGAAGGCTTGCAAAAAATCAAAACAAAATTTAAAGAGTTAGGATTTGATTTCATAGAATCGTTTGGAAACTTTATAAGTTTTGATTCTAAAAATGATTCAGATAAAAGTTTTGATTTTTTCCTTAAAAAAGGAATTATTTTAAGATCTTTAAAAGTTTACGAAATGCCAAATCACTTAAGAGTTTCAATAGGCACACAAGAAGAAATGCAAAAGTTCACGACAACTTTAGAAGAATATGCAAGATCAATTAAAGAGTGAAGATGTCCAATTTGGCATTATAGGTCTTGGTCTAATTGGAGGCTCTATTGCAAAATCTTTGAGTGCTAATAAATTTGAAGTTTTTGCTGAAGACTCTAATCAATCATATTTTGATGCGGCTATCAAAGACTCCGCTATTGTAGGGTCTTTAGATGAAATTAATACTTCTAAGGATCTGATATTAATTATTTGCGTTCCAGTTTCAGCTCATGAAAGTGTTTTTTTGAAACATTTGAATTTATTAAATGAAGCCAAACTCGTTACAGATTGCTCTAGTGTGAAAAACTCTGTGTTAAATGATTTAAATAAAAATGGCTTAAAACGCGACAACTATGTATTTTCTCATCCCATGGCAGGTTCAGAGAAAAGTGGCTACCTCAACTCAAATGAAAAGTTGTTCGAAGACAAAACCTGTATATTAATGACTGGAGAGGAGACTCAAGAAAGCTCTTTGAGATTGTGTGAGAGTTTATGGCAAATTTTAGGATCTAAAATTAGCTTATTAGATTTGAAAGACCACGATTCTTTGTTGGCATTGACAAGTCACCTCCCGCATTTAATTTCTTTTTCTTTGATATCAACTTTGGCTGAATTAAAACTTGATTCAAACAAGATTTTTTCTGGAGGCGGCCTTAAAGATTTTACAAGGATTGCATCAAGCGATGTAAAGATGTGGAAAGATATTTTTTCAAATAATAGCGAAAATATTCCCGATGCAATTGATAAGTTTATTGAAAAAATTACACTTTTTAAAAATTACATAGTTGAAAAAGATTTAGAGAGTATTGAAAATTTTATTGAAAACGCAAAGAATTTTCGTGATGAAAACTTATAAATGACATCTTCGATAGTATCAAAACCAAGCTTTTTATCAGGTGAAATAAAAATACCTGGAGATAAATCAGTTTCTCATAGAGCTATTCTTTGTTCAGCTTTAGCAAAATCAGTATCTACAGTTAATAATTTACAGCTCAGTGAAGATGTCTTAAATACTTTGAATGTAGTTAGGCAATTAGGAATAACAATTGATAAAAAAGAATCTGGATATCAAATTTTCGGCAAAGGTTTCAAAGGAATGTCTAAACCAAAGGGTGATTTGTATTTCGGAAACTCTGGCACAGGTATCAGACTTACCGCAGGAGTTCTTGTTTGGCAAAGCTTTGATAGCGAATTGAGAGGCGATTCTTCGTTAAGCACTAGACCAATGAAAAGAATTTCTGAACCTTTGAGCTCAATGGGAGCTAAATTATTACTAACCCCAGAAAATACACCACCCATAAAAATATCTGGAAATACTGAGCTTTCAGCAATTTCTTATGAAATGCCAATAGCTAGCGCCCAAGTAAAGTCAGCAATCCTTTTTGCCGCTCTAAACGTAAAAGGCGTAACCAAAATAACTGAACCACTCATCACAAGAAATCATACTGAATTGATGTTCAAACAAATTGGCGTTGATATTCAAGTAAATAATAATGAAATTCTTCTCAGTGGTCAGAACGATTTTGAGGGGTTTGAAATTGATATTCCTGGAGATTTCTCCTCTGCGGCTTTTTTAATTGTAGGTGCTCTTATCTCACCTAATTCTTCAATCTTGATTAAAGACGTGGGTTTAAATCCGTCAAGAACAGCACTGATTGAAGTTCTTTTATCAATGAATGCGGACATAGAAATTCAAAATCAAAGAAAATTTGGGGAAGAAGAAGTTGGAGACTTAAAAGTAAATTATTCAGAATTGGTTAGTTGTAAAGTTGATGCTGAAGTAATTCCAAATTTAATTGATGAATTGCCAATCTTATTTATAGCTTCTTTATTCGCTGAAGGAGAATCTAAATTTTTTGGTATTGAAGAACTTAAGCACAAAGAAAGCGATCGTCTTGTCGCAATGCAATCTGGATTAAAAAACTTAGGCATAGATACTCAATACAATAACGATACTTTCTCTATAGATGGGAAGGGGAGTAATTTTCTTTTGCAAGAAGGACAGATAGATTCCTTTGAAGATCACCGTATTGCTATGTCTTTCATAATTGCCGGTTTAAGAGCAAAAAAACAAATACAAATCATGAATTCAAATTGTATCAATACTTCCTTCCCAGAGTTTATAAGCCAACTAGATAGCTTGGGCGCCATTCTTAATGAAAGTAAATAACTTAATTACTATCGATGGAATCAGCGGTGCAGGAAAAGGCACTCTTGCAAAGAGTTTGGCTTTGGAGCTGGATTATAGTCTTTTAGACAGTGGCACCCTTTATCGACTAGTCGGATTGATTGCAAAAAGGTTGGAAACGAGCGACTCCAAAGAGATTGCAAAAGAGCTTAATTCTAGAGAAATAATAATTGAATTTAATGATTTAAAAAATCTTACAGAAGTTTTTTTTGGCTCAGAACGAGTTTCTGAAGAATTGCGAAGCGAGGAAGTGGCTATGAAGGCTTCAGATCTGGCAAAGAATAGTTACATTAGGAACACTTTGATTAAACACCAAAGAGATTATTTTGACTCTAATAAAGGCTTAATTGCAGATGGAAGAGATATGGGAACTGTTATTTTCCCTCAAGCTAAGTGGAAGTTCTTCCTTATAGCTTCTATTGAAGAAAGAGCGAAAAGACGCCTTAGACAGTTGAAAGAAGTTGGATTGGAAGTTAATATGCCCACCCTTATTGATAACATTAAGGCTAGGGACGAGCAGGACACAAATAGAGATATTTCACCAGCCGTGCCAGCTGATGACGCGTTAACAATTGATACCAGCGATTTGAGCGCTGAAGGATTAAAAAATAAAGTTTTAAAAATTATAAAAGGTTAATGGAAAAGAATTTTGCAAAGCTTCTAGATGAAAATTTAGACACTCTAAATTTTGAAATTGGTAAATTAATTACCGGCGTGGTTGTCGATCTTACTAATGACTGGGTTGTTATTCACGTAGGTTTAAAATCTGAACCAATAATAGCTCGTAATGAATTTCTTGCCGACGAAGCTGAAAAAGCACTAGAAATTGGAGATGAGGTAAAAGTTACTCTTGAAGCGATAGAAGATGGACATGGTTCAACCAGAGTTTCAAGGTTGAGAGCAATGCACGATGAAAGTTGGGGTAAATTAGAAGAATCTTTATCTTCTGGAACAATTATTAAGGGTTATATAACTGGAAAAGTAAGAGGCGGTATGACAGTTGATGTAGGCGGCGTCAGAGGTTTTCTTCCTGGATCCTTAGTAGATACAAGGCCTTTAGAAAATTTCGATCATTTAGAAAAATCTTTTCAAGAATTTAAGGTCATAAAACTTGATAAAGAAAAAAGCAATGTAGTGCTATCTAGAAAAGCCGTTCAGGAGGATATTAATTCTGAAGAACGTGAGAAAATTTTTGCAACAATTCAAGAAGGGTCTTTAGTCTCTGGAGTTGTTAAAAACCTAACAGATTATGGAGCGTTCATAGATTTAGGCGGTATTGATGGATTGCTGCATATTACGGATATTACTTGGAAAAGAATTAATCATCCCTCAGAGATCCTAACTATTGGTGAAGAAATTGAACTAAAAGTAACAAAATTTGACAGAGAAAAATCAAGAATATCTCTAGGCATGAAGCAGCTTATGGAAGATCCTTGGGAAAATATTAAAGACATTTATCCTATAAATTCTGTTACCAAAGCGAAAGTTACCAGCATCACTGATTATGGTTTCTTTGCAGAATTAGATTCTAACACTGAGGGACTTGTTCATGTTTCTGAAATTGACTGGACCAATAAAAATATTCACCCATCAAAAGTTGTTTCGGTTGGAGATCAGGTTGACCTAATGGTTCTTGAAATCGACATCGAAAAAAGAAGGATTTCGTTGGGAATGAAACAATGTGTTGAAAATCCTTGGTTAAAGTTTGCTGACAATAATAGCTTGGGCGATAAAGTTAAAGGAGAAGTAAGTTCACTAACTGATTTTGGTATGTTTGTCAGTTTGGATGGAGGAATCGATGGTCTGATCCATCTATCTGATTTGTCCTGGACGGAATCAGAACAAGAAGCTGTAAAAAATTATTCCAAAGGACAAACAATAGAAGCTGTAATCTTGGCGATGGATGCCCACAAAGAGAGAATTTCAATGGGGATCAAACAACTCACTGAAGATTTTTTTGAAACTTATGCTGCCGACAACCCCAAAGGCACCCAAGTGGAAGCAGCAGTCGAATCAATTCAAGACGATGTTGTCTTACTTAAATTAAAAGAAGATATTCAAGGAAAGATAAAACTCAAAGAGTTCAAAGATAACGAACCTAAAGAAGGCGATGCAG
>SGZL01000018.1 GCA_004213955.1 Gammaproteobacteria bacterium | reverse complement strand
TTTCCCTCAACAAAAGTTTCAAACGTAAAGTTTTCGACTAAAGAGTTTTCTTTATCTGAAAAAAGCGAAATATTTTTATTTTTCTTCTTTAATTTCAGTAACTTATGTTTAGTTGACAAGTCGTAAATTAAAGAAAAATTACTTTTTCCAGATGCTTTAGACAAAAAATCTCTAAACTTGTCATCAAAGTTAGTTCTTATATGCTCTTTAATGAAATCATTAGGAGCTAAAACATAATAAGATTGTACTCCGTTATCATCAGCATATTGAGTAAAATCTAAGGGGTTTATCCAGGCGGAAAACTCCTCTTCGTTAAGTTCTTGCTTAAATTTACTTTTACAGTCTTTCCAAATTTGCAAATTAAGTCTCCTAGTAAGGTTGTAAATAGTATTATTTTTTAAATAACTTATCCACAGGATATCCATTATATATGTTGTGGATAACTTGTTAATAAGAAATAAATGTAATCATTGATTTTTTTTTATAAATCTTTAATATCTCACAACCTTATGAAGAGAACTTATCAGCCCAGTAAAATTAAAAGAAAACGTACTCATGGTTTTCGAAAAAGAAATTCAACAGTCGGAGGTAGAGCCGTGCTGAAAAGTAGAAGAAGTAAAGGAAGAAAGCAACTAGCTGCCTAAAGTTGAAAGTAAACTCTTTGAAAGGGAATACTAATTACGATTCCATTTTTAAATCTAAAGATCATCAATTATCTTCTGGACCATTTAAGATCCTTTTACAGAAGAATAAAAACAAAAAAATTTTTTTAGGTCTGATAGTTCCTAAGAAAAAAATTTCTCTCGCAGCTAATAGAAATTTTGTTAAAAGAAGGGCGAGAGAATTAGCAAGAAACAAATCATTAGAAGGTTTCAATATTATATTCTTGGTAGCAATTAAAATAAAAACCTTTAATGAATCTGAAATAAAAAACAATATAAAAAAACTTAAAAGAAAGATAGAATCGCTTTTATCACATGAACTATCTGATCAATAAATTAGAAAAATTAGTTGTTAATTTTTTATTAGTTTTAATAAAAATTTATAAAATTTTTGTTAGTCCTTACTTGGGACAAAACTGCAGATATCATCCAACTTGCAGCTCTTATGCTCAAGAGTCTCTGAAGATACATGGGTTGAAAAAAGGTCTTCTTTTATCTTTAAAAAGGATTTCAAAATGTCACCCTTTAGGCGGTAGCGGGGTAGACTTTGTACCTGAAAAAGAAGACCCAAAGAGTTAAAAATGCAAAGATATTTTTTAATATTTTCAATTATCTTTTTAAGTTACTTATTACTGATAAATTACAATCCTCCTGTTGACAGTTTCAAGGAAGAGTTATCTGTAAGCGATAGTGAGTATTCACTATCTACTGATACCGACGACTTTGTTTCTGATAATGATATTGTATCTGAAGAGACATTTTTATTTGCTGAAACCTGTTCTGATAATGATTCCTACTCTTTTTCTAATGAAAATTGGAAGGCTAAAATAGATCTTAAAACAGGAAAGATAATTTATGCTGAATTAATTAAATTCCCGGAGAATTCTGGCTCTGAAATCAATAAACTAATTTTTAATGATTGTGGGCTAGAAAGATACTCTCAACTTAGTGGCTTTGCTTTTTTAAACTTTGACCAATCAAAGGGCTCCCAATTTGAAGTATCGGAAAATTATAAAGATGGAATTAATGACGTTTATGTACTTGAAAAAAGATCCAATAACTTACTAATAAAAAAAATTATCAGTTTTGGCCCAAAAGACTATTACTTAAAAATTAGAGACTCTGTACAAAACTTAGATTTAAGCAATATAAAATTAGCGCCCTTCTCAAAAATTGATAGATCTTCAGAAATAGTAGAAGCCAAGGGATCTGGTTTTACAGACCCTTCAAGTTTTGCATACCTGGGTCCAGCGTTCAGAACGACAGAAGAGAATTACTTAAAAATATCATTTAATGACATTGAGGAAAACAATTTTAAAGAGACTTCATCGGACGGTTGGGCAGCAATGCTTCAACATTATTTTCTATCTGCTGTGGTTCCTTCTGATGAACAAAATTATGTATTTCAAGCTAAACAAAAAAATAATGGCGATTATTCTATAGGGATTGTTGGCGAAACAACTAATCTGGCTTCAGAGGGAAGCGCTTTTTTTAATCATAAAGTTTATTTTGGACCTAAGATTCAAAGCGAGTTAACTAAAGCACATCCAGAACTATATCTAGCAGTTGACTATGGTTTTTTGTGGTGGATAGGGCAACCTATGTACCAAGCAATGAATTTTTTCTTTGAAATGGTGGGGAATTGGGGATGGTCTATTATATTAGTCACAATTCTTATAAAAGCGATTTTATGGCCTCTGTCGTACGTTTCATATAAAAACATGGGGAAAATGAGGCAAGTTCAACCTATGTTAAAAGAAATTCAAGAAAGATATGCTGATGACAGACAAGCCCTGTCAAAAGCAATGATGGACCTCTATAAAAAGGAAAAGGTTAATCCCGCGCTTGGATGCTTGCCAATGTTGCTTCAATTGCCCTTCTTCTTAGCTTTTTATTGGGTATTAATAGAAACCGTAGAGCTTAGATATGCGCCCTTTTTGTTTTGGATAACGGATTTATCTGCAAAAGATCCATTCTTTATACTTCCTATTCTAAATACATTGGCGATGTGGGGCATGCAACAACTTCAACCCCAACCCGTTGGAACTGACTCTATCCAAGTCAACGTTTTCAAGTACATGCCCTTCATCTTTGGGGTTTTATTTGCTTTTTTCCCTGCTGGGTTAGTTTTATACTGGTTTATAAACTCTCTGGTTTCGGCTCTCCAAATGTATCTTCATGGCCCAAAGAGCTAGGTTCATAGCATGCGAGACACTTCTGACACTATTGTTGCGTGTTCATCTCCTCTAGGTAGAGGAGCTATATCTTTAATAAGAATTTCTGGCCCTGATCTCTCTTTTTTATGTGGTGAATTAGGAATAAAAGAGATAAAAAACAAAGAAGCTCGAGTTAAAGAAATACCTTTACAAGATGGTTTCAAGGAAAAGTGTGTACTTACTTTTTTCAAAGGCCCTAATTCTTTTACAGGAGAGGACGTATTAGAGATTTCTTGTCACGGTAATCCACTTATAGTTGAGTTGATTATAGATTTTTTTGTAGATTCTGGATGCAGAAGAGCTGGTCCGGGTGAATTTTCATTACGCGGCTTTGTTAATGAAAAACTGAGCTATTTAGAAGCTGAAGCGATAGATGATTTAATAAATTCAGAAAATATATTACAACTTAATGCGAGCGCTCGCTCTCTTTCAGGAAAATTTGAGAATAAGGTTGATGAATTGATAAACGAATTAATTAAGCTCAGGGTTTACTTAGAAAGCAACATTGATTTTTCAGATGAAGAGATAATAGAAGATTTTGACACTTTTAAAGCGAATTTAAACTCTTTTAATAATGAATTAGACGATTTTATAAAAGATTCTAATGCCTCCAAGTATCTTATAGAAGGTGCTAAAGTGATTATAACCGGCCCTCCAAACGTTGGGAAGTCTACTTTAATGAACTCTTTATGTGATGAAAATGCCTCTATTGTCTCAGAAAATAGCGGTACTACACGCGATATAATCCAAAGATCCGTTAAAAT
Source organism: Gammaproteobacteria bacterium (assembly GCA_004213955.1). Lineage (GTDB taxonomy): Bacteria > Pseudomonadota > Gammaproteobacteria > Magnimaribacterales > AG-339-G14 > AG-339-G14. The sequence continues at coordinate 10,348 of SGZL01000018.1, read as the reverse complement.
AGACAATATTAGCTTTCTTTTACACGATACTGCTGGCATTACCGCCTTTTCTGACGATCCAGTAGAAAAAGAAGGGATCTTGCTTGCAGAAGGTCTTTTAAGCGACTGTGACCTTGTTATAGAGGTTTTAGATGTATTTACGGAAAGTTATGTACGGTCTTATGATAAGCCTGTTATCAAAGTAGAGAACAAATCCGATCTTTCTGATAAGTTTAGAAAAGATAGGATAAAAGCGTCTTTCTTAAACGGAGAGGGCGTTGAGGAGTTAAAGAAAGAAATGATTAAAAAGTTAAATCTACCTGATATGTTAGATCAAATAACTTTTTCCGCTAGATCAAGACATACTAAACTATTAAAAATGGCGAAAATAGAGCTTGCTTTGGCCGCTAAAGTTGACTCTATTGATGCTCTGGAATTAATTGCTGAAAATCTTAGAATAGCTAGTGACTTTTTTGGAGAAATAAAATCTCCTTACACATCTGATGAATTATTAGGAAAAATTTTTTCTACTTTTTGTATTGGCAAATAAATAACTGTTTATATTATGTTAGCTTTTTTTTTCCTAATTTTTGTTACCGTTAATCTTTTAATGTTATCAACAATAAATAACAAATTATTAACAAGCTTGAAATAGTTTTTCAACGATTTCGTTTTTCCTCTAAACCATTTAATGCTTGAGCTAGAAAAGTAATTAACAGAAAATAGCCTCCTTAATAACAATAACAATAATATAAATAATATATATATTATTCTATTAATATTTATATAGAGTGTGGATAAGTTTGATGTAATCATAATCGGAGGCGGGCATGCTGGTGTAGAGGCAGCTTTTGCATGCGCACGCATGAATAAAAAGAGCTGTCTGATTACAAATAATTTAGACGACCTGGGAAAGATGTCTTGTAACCCAGCGATTGGCGGCATCGGAAAGAGCCATCTTGTTAAAGAAATCGATGCCATGGGAGGGCTGATGGGAATAGCCGCAGATTTTGGTGGTATTCATTTCCGCGTTCTTAACTCATCTAAAGGAGCTGCCGTGAGAGCAACCAGATCTCAATCAGATAGGATACTTTACTCAAACAAAGTAAAGGAAATAATCAATAGTGAGCACTTACTAACAATAATAGATTCTGAGGTTTCCGAGGTGCTTTTGTCTAACAGTAAATCCAAAGGCGTAAAGCTATCAAATGGAAAATCAATACACTCTAAAAAGGTAATTCTCACGGCTGGAACCTTCTTAAATGGGAAGTTGTTTACGGGAGAAGAAGAAGAAGAGGGTGGGAGGATAGGAGACAAACCTTCAAAAAAACTAGCTGATTTTCTGCTTTCTTTGGAACTAAATTCAGGAAGGCTGAAGACCGGAACACCGCCCAGAATTAAAGCGAGCACGGTAAATTGGTCTGTTACAAAAGAGCAACCAGGCGATTCTCCAAGGCCGACAATGTCATTTATAACAACAAATAAAATTCATCCTCAGCAAATGAGCTGTCATATAACAAGAACAAATTTAAAAACACACGAAATAATTATGGAGGGAATAGAAAAATCTCCAATGTTTACAGGAAAAATAGAGGGCCTAGGTCCAAGATATTGCCCTTCAATTGAAGACAAAATTCATAGATTTTCTGACAAAAACTCACACCAAATATTCATAGAACCAGAAGGACTTACTTCTAAAGAAATTTATCCTAATGGCATCTCAACTAGCATGCCAAAAGAAATTCAACAAAGAATGGTCAACTCTATTAAAGGCTTTGAACACGCAGAAATAACCAAATATGGATATGCAGTGGAATATGATTTTTTTGATCCTAGAGGGCTAAATCACTCGTTGGAAACCAAAAAAATAGAAAACTTATATTTCGCCGGGCAAATAAATGGAACGACAGGCTACGAAGAGGCGGCCGCTCAAGGACTTGTTGCAGGAATAAACGCTTCATTAGCAATTGATGATAAAGCTGCGTGGATTCCTAAAAGGGAAGAAAGTTATATAGGGGTTTTGATAGATGATTTAGTAACAATTGGAACTAAAGAACCGTATCGAATGTTTACATCGAGAGCGGAATATAGGCTTTTGCTTAGAGAAGACAATGCGGACCAAAGATTAAGCCCGATCGCGAGGAAACTTGGTCTTTTAAATGAAGAAAGGTGGATGAGTTTTAGTAAAAAACTAGAAGATATAGAGAAGGAGAGAACCAGGCTGCAAGGCTTTAAATTATCATTATCTCAAATCAATGATTTAAACAAGAATGCAAACGCAAAACGCAAATCCAGTATTTCAGCGCTTGAAGCTTTAAAAAGACCAGAAATAACCTATGAACGCTTATGCCAAAAGCTGAAAATCCAACCAGAAAGAAATGAAATCGCCCTAGACGTAACAACAAACCAAAAATATTTTGGTTATATTCAAAGACAGAAGAAAGAAATAAACAAAGTAAAGAAGAATGAAAATGCTCTTATACCAGAAAAAACCGACTTTAATCAAATTGAAGGGCTGTCAAATGAATCGAAGCAAAAACTTTCATTGGTTAAGCCAAAAACATTGGCGCACGCACAACGAATTCCAGGTTTAACACCTGCTGCCATATCTCTTTTGCTGGTGCATATTAAAAAAAAGAGCATTCAAAAAAATAATGTTGCTTGATCCAAAAGATCAAGAGGCCTTAGATGTTAAAGATATCGATGTGCAGCAAAAACTATCAGAATATGTTTCTTTGATAAAAAAATGGAATAAAACGAGAAACCTTGTTTCTAGGCAATCAACCGATCAAGACCTCAAAGAACACATCGTTGACTGTTTGGCAATAAATCGAGAAATTAGCTCAAATAAAATATTAGACGTTGGTACGGGCGCGGGGCTTCCGGGCGTTGTAATAGCTTTAACGAACCCTGAGATCAAAATAACTTTATTAGATTCAAATCAAAAAAAAATGGCTTTTTTAACCCATGTCAAATCTAAGCTAAATTTGAAAAACGTTGAATTACGGCATACTCGAATCGAAGACTATGACGCATCCAACGAGAAGCTAATTGTATGTAGGGCTTTTTCAAGCCCAAAAGAATTGGTAAAAAAAATAAAAAAAAACATAAACGAACAGACTATATTGTTAATGATGGTTTCAGAAGATCAGGGAACATTTATAGAGGGGTTTAGTACAAAATATATAGAGTCCTTGGCAGGAAAAATTTTGAAAAAGAGGAGAGGGTTTTTAAGAATATCATCTTTAAAAAGCTGATATAGTTTGTTAGTTGACTACTTTAGTAATTGCAAATCAAAAAGGTGGTGTAGGTAAGACAACAACCGCATTAAATCTTGCGGCTTCTTTGTCAGCAGCTTCAAGAAAAGTTTTATTAATTGATCTAGACTCTCAGAAAAATTCAACTTCAGCATCTGGCGTTAACACAGATGCTTCTTCAAGCTTATTAGATGTTTTAATTGATAACAAACCTATAAATTCTGTTATTTTAAAAACCGAATTTAAATTTGATTTAATACCTGCAAGCCAAGATCTAATTTCTGCAGAAATGGAATTGATAAATATTAATAATCCAACGGCAGTTTTAAAAGAGAAGCTTCGTCAAATTAAATATGACTATGACTATATAGTAATAGACTGCCCTCCTTCTTTAGGCATGCTATCTGTAAGTGCCTTGAGAGCCGCAGACAAAGTTCTAATACCTTTGCAATGTGAATACTATTCTTTGGAGGGACTTGCGGCGATGAACCAAACTATTCAAGAAATAAATTCTTCAACGGGGGATGAAATTAAAATCTCTGTTATTCTTAGAACTATGTTTGACACAAGAAATAAATCGGCGCGAGAGGTGTCCCAAGAACTTGAAAAGCACTTCGCCGAAGAACTGTGTACTACTGTAATTCCAAGAAATGTAAAGCTTTCTGAGGCGCCTAGTTACGGAATGCCCGCGCTATATTATGAGCCGGAAGCCAAAGGGACAATTGCTTATTTGGCTTTAGCTGGGGAGTTAATAAATAAATATGAAAAAAATAGTGCAGCATGACAACTGAACAGGAAAAAAGAACTAAAAGAGGGCTCGGCGCTTTATTAGGAACCGAAATAAAGCTAGACGGAAAAAAAGTAAATGTCCTAAGTGTAGAGATAGATAAGATAAATTTTAGTAGGTTTCAACCGCGTACTGTTATAAATGACGAGAAATTGGAAGAGCTTAAGGAATCAATCGTTTCTCAAGGCATCATCCAGCCACTAATAGTAAGAGAAACCGCGGGTGGAGGATATGAGCTTATAGCTGGAGAGAGGAGATTGAGAGCGAGTAAATTAGCTGGACTAGAGTCTGTTCCGGTTGTCATCAAAGAAGTAAACGATGAAGAAATAAATAAAATTGGATTAATAGAAAATTTACAAAGAGAAGATCTAAACCCAATAGATGAAGCAAGAGGAATTCAAAGATTACAAAAAGAATTTAATTTAACCCAAGATGATCTCGGAAAATCTTTAGGAAAATCAAGAGCGGCAGTTGCCAATAGCATTAGATTGTTGCAACTATCTAAAGATGTTCAAAATCTTTTACAGGCCGGCTCTTTAAGTATGGGGCACGCCAGGCCTTTATTAACATTGCCAGAGGGAGTGCAAGAAAGTTTTGCAAAAAAAATTAGTAAAAATGGCCTTTCTGTTAGACAAACCGAAGCATTGGTAAAATCATACCAGGAGCAAAAAAATCCAAAAATAATTCCTAAAAAAGATCCTAATTTAGTAAGTTTAGAAAATGAATTGAGTGATAATTTGGGTTCCTCGGTAATAATTTCTCATAAAAAAAACGGCTCAGGAAAAATAACTTTCGCCTATAAAAATTTAGATCAATTAGATTCCATTATTAAATCTCTAAAAAATAGAGAGTAAGTAAATTTTTTTTATATTGTTCTTGAATAGTTAAGACAGACCTAACTATAATGCGTTGCCCAAACGAAAAATGGCAGAAAAAAACGTTACAGATCCTTCAAATGTATCGGACTTAACTCCGACATCTGAATATATTAGTCATCACTTAACCAACCTTACCTATGGTTGGTGTGAGAAATCTGAAAGTTGGGGCTTTGCGTATCATCAGCAGACTATTTTTCCAGAGTCACCCTGTAAAGTTACAGAAATGGGTTTTTGGGCTTTCCACATTGACACAATTTTCATGTCTTCTATTTTAGGTGTAATTTTTTTTGGTTTTTTTGGCCTTGCTATTAGAGCAGCAAAATTAGGAGTTCCAGGGAAGATTCAAAACTTTGCTGAATACGTATTTGAATTTATTAGCAAAGCTGTGAGCACTAATTTTCATGGTACATCAAAAATCATTGGTCCATTAGCTTTTACTTCTTGTATTTGGATTTTGGCTTGGAATTTGATGGACCTTTTACCCGTCGAGTTAACTAACTTTGCCGGCACTGCAGGCACCGGATTCGATTATTTTAAAGTATTGCCAACAGCAGACGTAAATGCTCCTTTAGCTTTGGCTTTAGTTGTAATGTTTTTTGTCACTTACTACACAATTGCAAATCATGGCCTGGGAGGCTTTCTGAAAGAATTTATAAATCCAATAGAATTAGTGGGTTATTTTTCTAAGCATGTAGCACTTGCTTTAAGGCTTTATGGAAACTTATTTGCAGGTGAAATGATTTTTATTTTAATTGGCATAATGTTTGGTCAATTTCTTATGTCTTTTGGACAGACCCTTTGGTTTTTTCCAGGACTAATTATGAATTTAGCGTGGGCTTTGTTCCACATTCTTATAATTGCTTTGCAAGCGTATATATTTATGATGCTTACCATCGCATACATTAACCTGGCTTGTGCAAAACACTAGCCAACAACTTTAGGAGATAAAAATGGAAGAGTTAAGATTGATTGCAGGAGCCATTTTAACTGGCTTTGGGGCGCTGGGCGCTGGAATCGGTATTGGTACTTTGACCTCAAAATATATAGAAGCCTTAGCAAGACAACCAGAATTACAAGGGTTGCTTTTTGGTCAGCTTTTAATTGCCATGGGATTAATTGATGCCTTGCCTGTAATTTCGTTAGCAGTAGGGTTATTGTTCTTATTTACTTAAACTATGAACGTCAACGCTACTTTTTTTGCAGAACTACTAGCCTTTAGTATTTTTATTTTTATCACTTATAGATATCTTTGGCCTAGTTTTTCTAGCATTCTAGATGCTAGGAGAGAAGAAATCTCCAAGGGCCTAGAAGCGGCAAGCGAATCTCAAAAAAAACTAGAAGAAGCAGAAGATTCATCTAGAAAGATGATAGAAGATGCAAAAAATGAAGCATCTTCTTTAATTAATCAGGCTGGATCTAGAGGCGATCAAATAGTAGAAGAAGCAAAAACGCAAGCGACCGAAGAACAATTAAAAATAAAATCTGCAGCCGAAGCTGATATTGAACAAAATGTAACCAAGGCAAAAGAGAATCTAAAACAGGAGGTGTCGGCTTTAGTTTTAGCTGGGGCAGCCAAGATTTTAGAAAAAGAAGTAAACGCTGAATCAAATAAGCAGATTATTGACGATCTAATAAAAGAGCTCTAATGTCAGAATACTTAACTCAATCAAGACCTTATGCAGAAGCTATTTTTCAGATTTCTGATCAAGACAATGAAATTGATTCATGGATTCAAGATTTGACCTTGATTTCTAATGCTTTTCAGGATGAAACAGTAAAGTCTCTTATAGAAACTCCGGATATTTCTCAAAAAGAAAAAACAGATAAATTTGTTGCTTTATTTGAAGGAGAAATCTCTTCCAAAACATCTAATTTTTTGAAAACTTTAGGCGAAGCAAACAGGTTAAGGCTCTTTGATAATGTTTTTTATAACTTTTTAGAGTTGGTAGCAAAAAAAAGAAATCAAAAAAATGTTGTCGTCTCTTCTGTTTTTGAATTGGAAGAGTCTCAACTAGATAAAATTAAATCGGCGATGCAAAAAAGATTGGATGCAGAAATTATAATTTCTTCTTCAATTGATACTTCGCTTATTGGCGGAATGAAAATTTCATATGAAGATCAAGTAATTGATCTTTCTTTAAAAAATAAACTTGAGTCTCTCAAGTCACAATTAAGAAACTAGCAGGTGAAACATGGATAACTTAAATCCCTCTGAAATAAGTCAAATAATAAAAGACCGAATCAATAATCTTGAAACCACGTCACAGGAATCTAACGAAGGAACTATTGTTTTCCTTTCCGATGGAATTGCAAGAATACATGGTCTTAGCGAGGTTATGTACGGTGAATTGATAGAATTTGAAGGCGGCATAACAGGAATGGCTCTTAACTTAGAAAGAGACTCAGTTGGTGTCGTGATATTTGGTGATTATAAAAAGCTAGCAGAAGGAGACACAGCAAAATGCACAGGTAAAATCTTAGAGGTGCCTGTGGGAACAGAGCTCTTGGGAAGAGTTGTAGATGCCCTTGGAAACCCAATTGATGGTAAGGGCCCTGCGGATTGTTCAAGTTTTTCTCCTATTGAAAAAGTAGCCCCAGGAGTTATGACCAGAAAGCCGGTTGATCAGCCAGTGCAAATTGGTTTGAAAGCTGTAGACAGCATGGTGCCAATTGGAAGGGGCCAAAGAGAGCTTATCATTGGCGACAGGCAGACAGGGAAGACCGCTATTGCTCTTGATGCAATCATTAACCAAAAAGGTACAGGTGTTAAATGCATTTACGTTGCTGTAGGCCAAAAACAATCTTCAATTGCTGCGGTAGTAAGAAAATTAGAAGAGTTTGGCGCTATGGAGCATACGATTGTAGTTGCTGCGGGAGCGGCAGATCCAGCGCCAATGCAATTTCTTGCTCCTTATTCAGGGTGTTCCATGGGTGAATATTTTAGAGATTTAGGAGAAGATGCTCTTATCATTTATGACGACTTATCTAAGCAAGCAGTTGCATATCGTCAAATATCACTTTTACTAAGAAGACCCCCCGGACGTGAAGCGTATCCAGGAGACATATTTTATTTGCACTCAAGACTGCTCGAAAGAGGTTGCAGAGTAAATGAAGAATATGTAGCTGAACAAACTGGAGGTAAAGTAAAAGACAAAACTGGCTCTTTGACTGCTTTACCAATAATTGAAACGCAAGCAGGAGACGTTTCAGCATTTGTTCCAACAAACGTTATCTCAATTACTGACGGCCAGATATTTCTTGAAACTTCATATTTCAATAAAGGATTGCTCCCAGCGATGAACCCGGGAATTTCAGTTTCAAGAGTTGGGGGAGCCGCACAAACTCCTTTGATAAAAAAATTGGGTGGAGGGGTGAGAATAGCTTTGGCTCAGTTTAGAGAGTTAGAAGCTTTTGCTCAGTTTGCTTCTGATCTTGACGATGCCTCTAGGGAGCAACTAGAACTTGGTCAAAAGGTAACTGAATTAATGAAGCAAAAACAATATTCTCCTATGACAGTAGCTGAAATGGGATTGGTGCTTTTCGCAGTTGAGAAAGGTTATCTCAAAGACGTTGAGCTAAATAAAATCGCCGATTATGAATCTGCGCTTATATCTTACATGACTGCAGAACATAAAGAGTTCATGGAAAAGCTAGCTGAAACTGGAGAATACTCTGATGAAGTAGTTCAGACTTTTACTGCTGCTTTAGAAAAATTTAAAACAACTCAAACTTATTGATGGCCAATACAAAAGAAATTAGAAAACAAATTTCAAGTATTTCAAATACTCAGAAGATAACTAGCGCGATGGAAATGGTTGCTTCTAGTAAAATGAGAAAGACTCAAGACAGAATGGAAATGGGTAGGCCCTATGCTGACCGCATGCTTTCTGTCATTGGGCATTTAGCGAATTCTAATCCCGAATACAAACCGCTTTACATGACAGAGCGAGAAGTTAAAGGCGTCGGCGTGATTGTAATTGGTTCTGATAAGGGACTCTGCGGTGGTTTAAATATTAATTTATTCAGAACTCTGTTACCTTTTTTAAAGGATTTGTCTGATCAAGGGATTTCTCAAAAATTCTGTCCAATCGGGACAAAGGCAAGAGTATTTTTCAATAATTTTGGTGGCGACGTCGTTGCAACTGCTGAGAAACTTGGCGACATTCCTTCGTTGGAAGATTTAATTGGTGCAATCAAAGTCCTTTTGGATAAATTTGAGCAGGGTGAGATTGATAAAGTATTTTTGGCCAGTAATAGATTTGAAAATACTATGACCCAAGAGCCACAAATCAAACAGTTATTGCCTTTATTGCCCGAAGACACTCCCGAATTAAAACACCGTTGGGACTATATTTACGAGCCAGATGCGAAGGAATTATTAGATGGTCTAATGCAGAGATATATTGAATCTTTGGTTTATCAGGCAGTTATAGAAAACATTGCTTGCGAGCAAGCCGCAAAAATGGTCGCTATGAAAAATGCAACTGAAAATGCTGGAACCATTATAGATGAATTGCAACTAATTTATAACAATGCGCGACAAGCGGCGATAACTCAAGAGCTCTCTGAGATCGTAGCTGGCGCTGAAGCACTTTAATTATCGAGGAAATAAAATGAGCGAAGGAATAGTAGTACAAGTAATCGGAGCCGTCATTGATGTGGAGTTTTCTAGAGAGAATCTTCCTAAAGTTTATGATGCTTTGGTGATTGAAGAGTCGGATTTGGTTTTAGAAGTTCAACAACAATTAGGAGATGGTGTTGTTAGAACAATTGCAATGGGTCAAACCGAAGGTTTAAAAAGGGGTGCAAAAGCTAAAAATACAGGCGATGCGGTTTCGGTCCCTGTAGGCGAAAAGACTCTTGGAAGAATCTTAAATGTATTAGGCGATCCGATAGATGGAAAAGGAGAAGTAGGCGAAGAAGAGAGAATGCCTATTCATAGAGATCCGCCCAGTTACGAAGAACAAGCTGAATCGTCAGAAATCTTGGAAACTGGAATTAAAGTAATCGATTTGATGTGTCCATTTGCCAAGGGTGGAAAAGTAGGATTATTTGGCGGTGCTGGAGTAGGTAAAACTGTAAATATGATGGAGTTAATAAGAAACATAGCTTATGAAACCAGTGGTTATTCTGTTTTTGCTGGTGTAGGTGAAAGAACTCGTGAGGGAAATGATTTTTATCTAGAGATGACGGAGTCGCAGGTATTGGATAAGGTTGCTTTAGTTTATGGGCAGATGAATGAACCTCCAGGCTGCAGAATGCGAGTTGCATTGTCGGGTCTAACGATCGCAGAAAAATTTAGAGACGAAGGTCGAGACGTACTTTTATTTATTGATAATATCTACCGATACACTTTAGCAGGAGTTGAATGTTCTTCTTTATTAGGGAGAATGCCTTCTGCGGTAGGTTACCAACCTACATTGGCTGAAGAAATGGGTGTTTTGCAA
>SGZL01000017.1 GCA_004213955.1 Gammaproteobacteria bacterium | reverse complement strand
CAATTAACTCTTCTGCCCCTTGGCCTTCGTTGTAAAGGCATTGTTGGTAGTCTGAAGAAAAGGCAGTTGGATCAAAAGTTCCTAAAGAATTTCCATCTCTTCTGATGTAAGCATCAAAAGAAAAAGTGTCAGCTTTAGAGCCACAAGCTAAAATGTCAGCAGTGGATTCAGCCCACTCAGCTGTCTTATCGTAACCTTCCCAGGTTTCCCAACCCGCTTCAGCGTCGGCTTTAGAATTCCATACCAGTTGCCAAAAACCATCGCCGGCTGCATCTTCAGGTTTTTCACCTTCAAAGGTAATACCGTAAGCTGCAACTAAAGTTGAATTAGTTTCGACCAACAAGTCTTGCCATTCGGGAAGCATATCGCTATTAAAATTTTCTACTGACCAATTTTCGCCGTAAGTGCATGGAACGTATTCCATATAAAATTTTTGGGGATATTCTTCGGATCCAAGATCTGCGTAAGTCATTTCTGGCTCAGAACTACATGCAGATAATATGGCTAGAGTTGTGATCAAAGTTAAAATATATAACTTATTTTTCATTTTTACACTCTCCGTTAAAATTAAAATGAGTATTAAGTATCCTCCCAAAAAACTAGACAATCAAGCGTGAGGATTACAAATTTCCGAGTTTGTAACTTAAGAACTTAATTTCTCAATTATTTTATTCTGAATGACCTCTAGGTGAGGATTTGGTCCACTATTAAAAATTTTTTTCAACATTTCCTCGTGATCAGGATAGTCAAGAATCCCTTTCTGATAGCTAGTTCTGGCTTTTAAGTTTTGCCAGTAATTTGCAACGTTAGGTAATTCTTTCATCTCAAGGAGATTTTCCATTTTCATTTCGGTTAATCTGTTAAAACAACACATTAAATTAATATCTGCATGGCTAAATTCGCCCAATAAAAAATTTTTATCTTTTAAATTTTCTTCAAGCGCAATTAATTCCCTAGTAAATCTGTTGTAAACAATAGGTCCAATTTTTTGTTTTAAAGAGAAAAAATACATCATTAAGAAAGCAATTTTCCTGTCTCTTCTTGGGTGTTTAAAAATTATCCTCAAAATGGAACTAAATTTTAAATTTTTAATAAGATCTTCTATTAACCCTGTTGAAAATAATGGAACCATCGTGCCTAAACTTTTTCCCATGCCCACGCCTTCAGTGATGGTGGTATCTTCTACCCATTTTTTTAACTCTCTTCTTTTAAGAGGATCTTGGGGCCATAGATTTATCTCGTTGTCGCCCTCCAGGTCATCAATTCTTTCGATTATATAAGCGCTGTCTCGAACGATTTCATCGTTGAGTTTCAAAACTGGGACAACTGCGGTGGGGTTTATATTTTTAAGAAAATCGTCGGCTAAATTTCCAGCTTCGTCGCTGTGATCACAAAGCTTTATTCTTTCACTTTTAAATTGCAAACCTTTTTCATACAAAGCTACTCTGACCATTTGGCTGCATAGGGACCAATGGGCATGATAAAGGGTAAGCTCTTGATTCATTAATTAGTTTCTAAATTTAATTCTTTTTCTAGAAAGCATTTAACTTATACTATATTCAAGTAAATTTTAAGGAATATGTTAGATAAAATTTTTCTTACATTGTTTGGATTAGAGTGGTTTGGTTTTGGTGTGCTTGGTCTCTTCTTTCCTGACGTAATTGCAGGAATGCTCGGAGTAACATCCTATTCTGAGTCAAATCTTTACTTGAACGAAACTAGAGCTTTGTATGCTTTCTTTACCATCTTAGGGATGATGTCGCTGATGAGTATTTTTAATGTAAATTTAAGAAAAAAAGTCTACTTAACTTTCGCGATATTAATGGGGAGTTTTTTAATTGGTAGATTATTAAGTTTTGGTTTAGACAACAGTTTCTCTGGGGCTTCAGCAATGATTTTTATAAATGAACTAATCGTATTCTTAATAGCTTATTGGCGTTACTCAAGAAGAGAGTTTATTTTTTAACTACAAAAATTTACCTATAAATTCAAACGCATCTTTTTTAGCTGCTTTTCTTATGTCCCAGTTTCCGCCAGTCCAAGCTCCCATGGCTGCAATTTTATCTAACAAAACAATTCTGTCTTCCATGGTGTTGCCTGGCAAGATTTCGCCGTCATCAGTTTCGTAAGTGATCTCGCCTTCTTTATCTATTCTTGCAAACTTTTCAGTGTTTGGAACGATAGAATCAGGCCAAAAAGTTTTTGGCATTACAGAATCAAATCCGTGAAGTCCATCTTCATAAAGTATGTCTTCACAACTGCCGCCTGCTTCTTTGATACCAGCAGTTAGTCTCTGAGCAAGTGAAAAAGGAGTGTAATCATCCTGTCCCCCCAGTAAATTGAGTATCGGTGAATCGGACCAGCGCATTTCTTCAGGCCAATAAATTGCTAATGGGTAGTAATTCAAATGCAATGCAAATCTCTCACCATCAGGTGCTAATTTTTCTGCTAAGGGTAGCCAGGCAGAATAGAGGGACGCTGCACCACCTAAACTCCATCCACAAATCCCAATTTTTTCATTATCTATGTCTGGATGTCTTGATAAAAACTTTAATGCCTCATAAGCATCAGCCATCAACATTGCATAAGTGACAGATAACTGATCTTCAGTAGTGCTTGTCACTCCTCTTGCGTCAAAACTATCTACTTGAAAAACTGCGTATCCTGCTTCTAAAAGTTGAATCATCATCTGATATTGAGCTCCACCCCAGCCGCCACTGTGATGCACGCAAACCATACAAGACAACTTACCTGAAAATTTTTCTGGAAATAAAAGCCATCCTTTGGCGTCTTGTGAAGGAGAATTTTTATAATCTTTTATGATTTGATGGAACTCAAATGGGTTCGAAGATTTATATTCTATGTACCCAAACTGACCTTTTTTAAAAGTTAAATCTTCGTTCATTTATTAGCTCCTGCGGAGAGAAATATTACTATTTATGAGTATGATATAACATTTAAATTTGGCATAATAAGAAACCTTTTTGGGGCTGGCCCGGTCCTAAATTTTGGGAGACATATGAATCATAATTTACCATCAGATTCTCTGCTTGAAATCGCTTTAAAAAATGGCGAAGGAACCATTGTAAAAAATGGGGCGCTAGTTGTTACTACTGGAAAACGAACTGGAAGAAGTCCAGCTGATAAATTTATTGTCAGCGACGATAAAACTCGTGATGTTGTAAATTGGGGTCAAGACAACCAACCTATAGAACCTCAAATTTTTGAGAAGCTTTGGGATGAATCTGAAGAATATCTCAAAGGTAAAACAGTTTTTACCTCTGATCTTCATGTCGGTGCTAGTGCAGAACACTATCAACCTGTAAGAGTTGAAAATGAAATGGCTTGGCATAATATGTTTTGTCAAAGTCTTTTTATAAAACCAAATTCATTCAATCCAATCAATAAACCCACTTGGCATCTAAGATGTGCTCCTAACTTTGTTTGCGATCCTAAACGTCATGGGACAAATTCCGATGGGACTGTAATGTTAAATTTTTCTACCAACCAAATTTTAATTTTAGGTATTGCTTATGCTGGGGAGATGAAAAAATCCATGTTTAGCGTAATGAACTTTATTTTGCCTGAGAGCGATGTGCTTTCGATGCATTGTGCAGCTAATGCGGGTATCGATGGAGACGTTTCACTATTTTTCGGTTTATCGGGTACAGGTAAAACGACCCTTTCAGCAGATCCCGATAGATGGTTGATAGGTGATGATGAACATGGTTGGGGGGACGGCATTGTGTTCAATATTGAAGGCGGTTGTTACGCGAAAACTATAGATTTATCAGAAAAAAATGAACCCGTTATATGGAATGCGATTAAACATGGGTCAATTATCGAAAACGTCGTATTTAACCCAAGCTCGTTGGAAACAGATTATACAGACACTTCTCTGACAGAAAACGGTCGTTGTGTTTACCCTCTTAGTCATGTAGATCAGCACTTGACCAAGAATTACGGAGGTGAGCCGAACGCAATTATATTTTTAACCTGTGATTTATCAGGTGTAATGCCCCCGGTTTCTATACTTTCAAAAGAACAAGCGGCTTATCACTTCTTAAGTGGCTACACTGCTAAAGTTGGATCTACTGAATTAGGTTCTACATCGGATATTGATTCTACTTTTTCAAATTGCTACGGAGCTCCTTTCTTTCCAAGGAAAGCTCAAGTCTATGCTGATCTATTGATGAAAAGGATCGAAGGCTTTGGAAGTAAAGTTTACATAGTAAATTCTGGCTGGACTGGTGGTTCTTATGGTGTTGGTTCAAGATTTAAAATTCCTACAACTAGAAGCATAATTAAAGCGATTCAATCGGGAGAAATTGAAAACAGTTCGCGAGACAAACTTGATATTATGAACGTAGAAATCCCTACTGAATTACCCGGGGTAGATACAAATTTATTGAATCCTAAAGAAACTTGGTCGAATTCAGATCTATACAATAAGGCTGCTGAAGAGCTTGCCACCAAGTTCAATGAAAACATCTCGAAATTTGAGGTGTCAGACGAAATAAGAAATTCTGGACCTGTTTTATAAAAATCTTAACCTATGTCCGAATCTTTTAAAGAGACATTAAACCTATTAAAAGACTTTAACCTTGATGATTTCTCAAAATATACATATAGGGGCATAGAAAAAGAATCTTTAAGAGTTTCAGGTTCAACTATTTCTGAAACAGATCATCCTAAGTCGTTAGGCTCTACTTTAACTAATCAATTTATTACCACTGATTTTTCAGAAGCTTTATTAGAGTTAATAACTAATAAGCAAAGTTCTGTTGATGCTTCACTGGGACAATTGGAGGATGTATTAAATTATGTCTACCTTAATTGTGATGAAACAATCTGGCCAAGCAGTGTACCTTGTTCCATTGAAAATGAAGATAAAATAAGAATTGCAGAATATGGCTCAACTAATTCTGGGCGTCTTAAAAATTTATACAGAAAGGGATTAAGCGAAAGGTACGGAAGCATGATGCAGTGTGTATCTGGAATTCATTACAATTTTTCTCTTGCAGATGAATTTTTTTCACGACAAACCGCAGAAAAACATTCATTGAAAGAATTTAAAAATGAATCTTATTTAAGTTTAGTTAGGAACTTTAGAAGGAATGCCTGGTTGTTGCTTTACCTTTTTGGGGCAAGTCCAATAGTTCCGAAAACTTTTATAGCAGGAAGAGAAAATTTCCTAGAAGATTTAAATAGTGAAGATTGCTATTTAGAAAATGCCACTTGCCTGAGAATGAGCGAGTTAGGCTACATGTCTAATGCTCAAGATAATCTTTATATTGCCTATAATAATTTAGAAGAGTATGTTGAAAATCTTTTGTTTGCTTTGAGAAAGAAACATCCCAAGTATGAAGAAATAGGAACTAAGAGAAATGGAGAGTTTATTCAAATCAACGATTCAATCATTCAAATTGAAAACGAATACTACAGCTCAATAAGACCTAAAAGAATTGTTGGTTCTGGAGAGAGGCCTATAAATATCTTAAGAGACAAAGGAATAGAGTACGTAGAAGTAAGATGCATGGACAATGACCCTTTTGATCCTCTAAGCCTTTCAGCTGAAACTAGTTATTTTTTAGAAGCCTATTTGATGACATGTTTGGTTGATGATAACTACATTGCTACTAAAGAAGAAATAATAGAAATTCAGACCAATTGGCAAAACGTTGTTAAAGATGGCAGAAATCCCGATCTTAAAATTTTAGTAAAAGGTATAGAGACCCCTATTAAAGAAGCTGCTAAATCTATTCTAGAAAAAATTAGTACTTTTGTAGCTTCCATTTCCGATCAAGCAACAGAGTTGAAGACTAATTTAAATAACACTTTAAACCTTCAGGAAAAGAAAATAGAAAACCCTGATTTAACACCCTCTGGAAAAATTTTAAAAACTATTAAAGAAAATAATATCAGCTGGACAGAATTTAATTTAGAAATCTCTAAAGAGCATAAAAAGTATTTCTCTCAATTAGATAAGGACTTAACGTATTTAGAAAATGAAGCTGAAGCTTCGTTAACAAAGTTTAATCAATTAGAAAAAGAAAAAGAAATTCCATTTGCAGATTTTTTAAAAAACTATTTAAATGCATTAGATTAATAAAGGAGAAATATGAAAGCATTTGTATGTAAAGAATTTGGGCCAGTCGATTCTCACAAAGTAGAAGAAATAGAAGAGCCAAGAGCTGAACCAGGAATGGTAATTATTGACGTCAAAGCCGCTGGAGTGAGCTTTCCAGATGTTCTAATTATTCAAGGTAAATATCAATTCCAACCCCCTTTTCCTTTTTCACCGGGCGGCGAAGTTGCTGGCGTGATCTCTGAAGTAGGTGAAGGCGTCACTGACTGGAAAGAAGGAGATCGTGTAATCGCCATGATAGGAAACGGCGGGATTGCTGAAAAGGTTTCAGCTTTTGCTGGAACTCTTATGACATTACCGGAAACGATGGATTATAGAGATGGAGCAGCTTTTCCACTCAACTACGGAACAACTTACTATGCTTTGAAACAAAGAGGAAAGCTAAGCAAAGGCGAGACACTGTTGGTAACTGGTGCCGGAGGTGGAGTTGGAACAACAGCGATAGAAATTGGCAAAGCAATGGGGGCAAGAGTTATTGCCGCCGCAAGTAATCAAGAGAAACTAGATATCGCAAAAAGATTAGGCGCTGACGAAGTTATTAACTATGGTGATGGAGAGTTAAAGGAAAAAGTAAAAGCTATGACTGATGGATTAGGAGCTGATGTAATTTATGATGCTGTTGGCGGCGATATCTTTTTACAATGCATGAGATGTATTAATTGGGATGGCAGAGTCCTTGTCATTGGTTTTCCAGCCGGAATTCCGAAAGTTCCGACCAACCTCGCTCTGCTAAAGGGCTGTTCCATTGTCGGTGTTTTTTGGGGAAGTTTTACCGGTAGAGAGCCTGAAGAAAACACGAAAAATTTTGAAGAGCTATTTGCCTTGCATGCAGAAGGCAAGATCAAGCCTGAAATTACGAAAAGTTATTCTTTAGACAAGGCTGTCGAAGCAATAAAATCTTTAGAAGATAGAACCGCTACTGGGAAAGTAGTAATTGAAATATAAAAAAAAGGAGGCTTAAGAGCCCCCTTTTTTTCAATTAATTGCTTAAGTTTCTTTGGGCTCTGGTGCTGTCCACATTCCACCAATTAAACCTATCAGAATTGCTACGTAAAAAACAATTCCTAAAGGATCAGATGGAATTAAAGATGCAGCTACATATCCTGTAGCCCCAACACTATCAACGAATTGTTGGAGTCCTCCCGTGAGCTCTTCTCCACTTTCTGCTAAAGCATAAGCCCAATTATTAACTGATGAAGTTACATTGCCATACGTTCCGGCATTGAAAGCAACGACACAAAGCGAAATTACAGAGTGCATGACTTTACCAAAAGTATTCACTCCATAAAGATTTGCATTCGTAACCCCTCTGAACATCATCCATAAAAGAAGTATGTTTCCAATAAAGAAAAGTCCTTGTAACTGTAATACAGCTACATACCCTTGATTAATTATTGCTGTTTCCATTTTGTTTCTCCTTAATTATTTTTTGGGCCCCAAATTAAACCCAAAATCATTAATAAAATAATAATTAAAAATGCCATTCCCAAAGGTGTTGGCATTGCAGCTCCATCAGTGCTTCCTACGTAATCCAAAAACATTTGTGCTCCCTCAGGATTACTCATGTTATCTAATCCAAAACGCGTAATTGCATCTGATGCATTTCGCCAAGGAACTGTAGCTAATGTAAATTGCATCCAAGAGCCGGCTACGACACACAAACCAAATCCTGTAGATAATAGTTTGGAAACAATATTTGATTCAGAATTTTCTCTTGTCATGTTTGCTACTCTTAATGCTAACCATATTGCAATTATTGTTCCAATAAATGACATAGCGTTAATTAAGTAACCCATTTGGAAAAAATTCCATATAAGTTGTTCGGTTTCACTCATTTTTCTCTCCTAAAAATTTGTAAATTATTGAGAATAATTCTCAACACCAAGGTTTAATATAAACGTTAGGGAGAGAAATTCAACAAAAATTAGGTGACTATCTTGCGAAGATTATGAGACTTTTTAGTGCTTTAGCAAGGTTCTCTGGATTATGTGGACTTTTAAAAAATCCATAATATTTTCCATCAGGACTAATTAAAGCTAAGTTCATACTATGATCCATGTCGTAATTATTTTCTGTAGAATTCAAAACTGGAACAAATGGTAAGGTTAAATTAGTTGCCAGTTTATAAATTTCATCAATAGCTCCTGACACGCCAATAAAATCTTCATTGAATGCTTGAGCATAATTCAAAATTTTTGTAGGTGAGTCTCTATCCGGATCAATAGACACAATGGTAAAAGTTATGTCTTTAAGTAATTCTGGTGATTCCGCCTTTAGTAAATCTGAAGTCTTAGATATTTGATTCATAGTCATAGGGCACATATCAGGGCAAGAAGCAAAACCCATAAAAATTAAATTCCATTGATCTTTAAGATCATCATTAGTAAAGACTTCATTTCCAGAAGCAAGTTGAAAGTCACTCAACTCTCTTTTGGTATTTAGCTTGTAGAATTTTAAAAGTTTGTATTGATCTGCAGTAAGCTCTTTTTCTGTAACCGTGTCATAAACAAACAGTCCAATCACCATTGAAATAATTGCTAGGCAAGAAATGACTGTGTATCTAATGTTGTTGTTTTGACTCATTACTAAAAAAGAATTCTATCCAATGGCATGGAAATAAACAAAACAGTTAAATATATTATCGAATACAAGAAAAATGGAATGGCTTTTTTATTGTCTTGATCTAGTTTTAAAGTGATAGCAAGGTAAATTAAAATCCCTCCAAGAAATGAAGAAACAGCTAGGTAGAAAACCCCGAGAAATCCAGTTGCAAACGGGAGCCATGAAACTGCTAACAATAAAAATGAATACAGTACGATTTGAGTTTTAGTGTAAGAAACACCTTTAACTACTGGCATCATTGGAACTCCAGCATTTGCATAGTCCTCTTTTCTATCAATAGCCAGAGCCCAAAAATGAGGAGGAGTCCAAATAAAAACTATTAAAACAAGCAATAACGGTAAAGAATCAATTGAGCCTGTGACAGAGACCCATCCTAAAAGCGGGGGCATTGCCCCAGCCAACCCTCCAATTACAATATTTTGCGTCCCAGTGTATTTTAAAATTTTTGTGTAAAAGAAAGCATAAAAAACCCAAGTCCAGAAGGTTAAAAACCATGATAAAAAATTATTGAAAGTTAATAAGATAATTGATCCAGCTGTTAACAGAAAAAAAGCAAATACTATAGCGTTAGACATAGGGATCGCATTCTGAACCAAAGGCCTCTTACTGGTTCGTTTCATCTTACTGTCTATTGAAACATCTAAAATTTGATTAGTTGCTGCACTGGAAGCCGCAATCATTCCAATTCCAAGGATCCCAGTAAAAACTTGAAAAAGATTTGAAGCAAACCCTTCAGCTAAAAACATTGAAGTTGCCGCTGTCAAAACCAAAAGGTAAATAATGCTTGGCTTGGTTAATTCCAAATAAGCACTAACATTTGATTTGGAATATTTTAGGCTATCTGTTGACACTGATTTTTAGTCTAAAGTAAGAAATTGCTAATAACAAAAATAAAGCTCCTAAATTATGAGCTATTGCCACATATAAAGGAAGACGGTAAATAATATTTGAAACGCCTAATAATAATTGCAGGAATAAAAAGAAACTTAAGACGTATGAATATTTTTTTAATTTTTCGCTGTAAAAAGAAGCGATTAAAGCAACGAAATAAAAAGTAACTAATATTGCCCCTAACCTGTGAACTAAATGAATTGCAGTTCTGGACTGGTGATCCAATTTTCCTCCCAAATAATCAGGGCCAATACTTTGCATGAAGTTGAATCCCATTTGAAAATTTGTATCTGGCAATATTTGCCCTTGGCAAAGTGGGAAATCAGGACAAGCAAAAGCTGCATAGTTTGAGCTAAGCCAAACTCCGAGAATGATCTGAGCTACCAATACAGGAAAAGCAAAATTTAACAGGCCAAATGTTCTTGTGCTGACGCCGTAAGATTCATTAGATCCAGTATCTAGATCTTTCAATTTCATATAGGTTAAAAATAAAAGAGTTGTGGTCGCAAAACCGCCAAGTAAATGCATCGTTACTACCTGAGGCCAAAGTTTCAAACTGACTGTCAAATATCCAAAGGTAGACTGACAAAGAACCAGAACAACTAAAGCCCCTGTTAACTTGGTTACTAATGCATTGTATGGCTTTAAATAAAAAGTCATAACGAAAATTCCTATTATTAACAACCCTAAAAAGCCTGCAAAATATCTGTGCACTACTTCTGGAATTGCTTTTTCGATTTCAAATTTTCTTTCCGGATATAATTCATTTGCTTGAGCTATTTCTGTCTCAGTCATAGGAAAAATTGCAAATCCATAACACCCTGGCCAGTCGGGACAACCTAGGCCAGCATCTACTAATCTAGTCCAAGCCCCCAAGCTCACCACTCCAAACGCTAAGAAAACGCCAAGAAAAGCGATAATTTTTAATCTTTTTAAACTAACCAATTTTTGATGCCTTTAATAATTTTTTTAAGTCGGCTAAAAGTTTTTTTCCATCAATATCCCCAGAGTAGTAAAGAATTACATTGCCCAAGGGGTCTGCCACAAATAAATTGGGGGATTGAAAAAGATCTACCTTCGATTCTTTAAATTTACTCTCAACTAAATCTAAATTATTTATCGTAATGAAATTTAAATTTTCATAATTAGAGATAAGACTTGGTTCAAGTATTTTTAGTTGATCGGCAGTTGAAGCTACATATCTTTTAAATCTTCCCTGTTCTCTTGATAACAAAACATTTACTTGCCTGGCAATGTAAATTGTTTCTAAGCATGATTCATCACACTTATCTTTAATAAAAGTAATCAACATCCATTTGCGTTCCATGCTATCGATGTCTAGATATTGATAATCTAATTCCAGGTCAAGTTCTCCTAAGTAGAGACTAGGTTCAATTAAGTCTCCGTAATTAACTTTAGTTTTAGGTCCGAAGCCTAAGTAGTACCAGGCGGTACTTAAAGTAATGACCAAAATTGGAATTAAAAATATCGTTAAAGCAATGTAAAACCCTCTGTTTTGGCTCATTTTCTTTTTCCTCTAAAAAGGTAGACACAGACTCCAACTAAAATGACTATCGAAAGCCCAAACCACTGAAATGCATAACCAAAATGACGATAGGAAGATAAGTTGATTGGCTTCCAAATAGAAGTAAAACTTGCCGGAGATAAATCAGATAGTTCTAGAACGGAAGCTTTCAAATCTCTGCCAATGATGCTCTTAATTTCGCTTAAATCTAATGCTTGTATCAAGAAAAAGGCTTTCTCCAATTTGAGAGTTGTATTTGAGCTTAAAGTTAAACCTGTTGAAGACGGTCTTAAAGTCCCCACAAGCGTCAATGATTCTTCAGGAGTATTTATTCTTTTAAAATTATTTCTATCCGCCATTTCTACCCAACCTCTTGAGATCATTAGTGCTGAGCCATCATCCAATTCAAAAGGGCTCATTACAACTACTCCTGGTTTTCCGTTATGTATTTTGTTATCAAGATAAAATAGATCTTCTAAAAATTTCCCTTTAATTGATACACTTCGATACAAGTTGATTTCCGAATCGAGATTATAAGTTATTTCTTCAATGGGGTAGGATTGCTGCAAAGAATAGATATTTTCTAATTCCTTTTTTTCATAACCTCTATTTATTTGCCAAATACCAAGAGATAATGTCAATACGAACAAAGCAAAAAAAGTAATCAGTGCTGCCCATCTAACTTTTTCCATAATTAAACTATACTGTCGACCATGATTTTCAAAATAATAATTCTCGTACTTGCAGCAGCAATGTTAATAAGCCTATTCACAAGTGCCTTTTTTTTAGTAAAAGACAAAGGCTCAACTTCAAGGGCTTTCTATACATTAAGAGTCAGGGTTACCTTAGGTCTTTTAATTTTAGCAACGCTTGCAATTGGTATTTCGACTGGAAATTTAGAAGTTGGAGCCCCTTGGGGTTAAAAAACATATACGACAAGTACCAAAAGGATCCAAACAACATCGACGAAGTGCCAATACCAAGATCCTGCGGCCAATCCAAAATGTTCATGCTCACTGAAAGCTCCTCTAAAACCTCTTATTGTCATTATGGTTAAAATGATGGCTCCAAGGCAGACGTGGAATCCATGAAAGCCTGTCATTAAAAAGAAAGTAGTCCCGTATATACCTGCTCCCAGAGTTAAGCCCATATGGGCGTAAGCTTCGTAATACTCAACGCTTTGTAAGACTACGAATATATATCCAAGCGTCAAAGTTGCAACCATCCAAAATTTAAATCCTTTTCGATTGTCTTTTTTTAATGCAGATTCAGCGAGAGCAATAGTTCCACTAGATGTAACTAAACATAAGGTATTCCAAAAAGGTAACCAAGTATGGATCTTATTTAATGCTGGAATTGACATGTTGTGATGAGCACCTGGGAATCTTTCGTTATCTGGAGTCTCCATCAAAGGCCAATTTGCTTCAAATCCTGGCCATAAAATATTCGCAATTCCTTTTTCTCCTTCTCCGCCTAACCAAGGTACGGCAAAAATTCTTACATATCCTAGGGCTAAAAAGAAGGCAAAGAAAAACATGACTTCCGAAAAAATAAACCAAGACATTCCATGCACAAAAGATGTGTTCAGCTGATCGCTGTACATGCCCTTATCGTTTTCTTTGATTACCTCGGAGAACCAAAAGAACATTGTGCCCCACATCAAAAGAAAACTTGAAATTAAAATCCAATGAGAATAAGTCTCTTCTTTACCAAGATCGTTAATGGTATAACCAGCACCATAAACAAAAAGCAATAGTGAAAAAGCCATAAATATTGGCAATTTACTGCTAGCTGGAACGTAATAAGAAGACTCTGAACTCATTATTTATAGGCGAATTGTTCGGTAACGTCGAATAAAGTATACCCTAAAGCCAAAGAGGAAATATCTCTTGGAATTTCTGGATCAATTATAAATTTTACTGGGATCGTAATAGATTCTCCTGCAGCCAAGTATTGTTGCTCAAAACAAAAACACTCTGTTTTGTGGAAATATTTAGCTCCTCTTCCTGGAGACACACTTGGGATAGCTTGAGCAACCATTGGCTCGGCGGTTGTATTCGTAAAAGTAAAGTTCATTAAGTAATCTTTGCCAGTTTCTATGGTCATTTGTGGTGAATCTGATTTAAAACTCCAAGGCATGTTTTTATTATTAAGAGTTACGAAAGTAACTTTCATGCTTCTTGTGTCTAATTCCTCATCGTAAGAAGTATATGTTGGGCCCGAAACTTTACCATTAAGACCAGTGATATCGCAGAAAATATCGTAAAGAGGAACTAACGCGAACCCAAAGCCAAACATTCCAAATGTAATTAGCAGTAAGCGAAATACATTTTTTGTTTGGCCCATAAATTAATTATTAGTCTGAGGGTTAGTTAAATCAGGCGACGTTTCAAACGTGTGGTACGGCGCAGGTGAATCGACGGTCCACTCTAAGCCTTTTCCTTTTGCGCCTTCCCAGACTTCTGCAGTAGCGCTTTTACCATAGTAAACACATTTCAAAACGTTGAATAAAAACAGTAACTGCGAAAGTCCAAATAAAAATGCGCCAACACTAACAATCATGTTGTAGTCAGCAAATTGCATCGCATAATCAGGTATTCTTCTTGGCATTCCTGCCAATCCAACAAAGTGCATTGGAAAGAAAGTTAAATTAACTGATATAAAAGACAGCCAGAAATGAGTCTTGCCTAAAACTTCGTCGTACATGTAGCCAGTCCATTTTGGCAGCCAGTAGTAAACCGCTGCTACGATGGAGAAAAGAGCTCCAGGTACAAGGACGTAATGAAAGTGTGCGACGACAAAATAAGTATCGTGATATTGGAAATCGGCTGGAGCGATAGCCAGCATCAATCCTGATAAACCTCCGATTGTAAATAGTGCCACAAAAGCAATAGCAAATAACATCGGTGTTTCAAAAGTTAAAGATCCTCTAAACATAGTTGAGAGCCAATTGAAAACTTTCACTCCTGTTGGAATAGCAATCAACATGGTCGAATACATAAAGAATAATTCACCAGCGATGGGCATTCCTACAGTGAACATGTGGTGTGCCCATACTACGAATGATAAAAGTGCGATTGAAGCAATTGCATAAACCATTGATGAGTAACCAAAAATTGGTTTTCTTGAAAAGGTTTCAATGATGTGA
>SGZL01000016.1 GCA_004213955.1 Gammaproteobacteria bacterium | reverse complement strand
ATTTTAATCAAAACGCTGAACTAAGAGAGGCTGGTAACTCTTATTTCGCTGAGACTGGATCTGATATACAAGAAGCTTTTAATGAAGTGTTATCTTGTGAAGAGCCAGTGAGTTACAATTCTGGAATAATTCCTTTAACGTAATGAAGTTTAAAAGGCTGCTTCGGCAGCCTTTTTTTTAAAAAATTCCAAGCACCCTTTCAATTAACCAAAAACTTCCCATTCCGCCAATAGCATAAGAAGATAATTTGGTTATAGAAAAATTTAGCTTTATCTTTTGGAGCAGCCAAATAATTATTAAAAAAATTGGAATCATTATTAGCTGACCTATTTCGATACCGATATTGAAGAATAACAAGGAAAGCAATAACTGTTCATTTGCAATTCCAATTTCACCTAATGCTCCCGCAAATCCAAAACCGTGCAGTAATCCAAATCCAAAAGCCATTACCCATGGGGTATGATCTTTCCCTTTTTCTTCGCTTATTTCTAGAGCTAAATAAATAATAGTTAGAGCTATCAAAGCTTCAATAGTAATAGACGGTAAGCTCACAATTTCAAATACAGATAAACCTAAAGTTAAGCTATGAGCTAAAGTAAAAGCAGTGATAGTTTTAAATAAATTACGCCATCCAAAAACAATAAATAATAATCCAAACACGAAGAGGAGGTGATCAGGCCCCCCAATTAAATGTTCTATCCCCAAAGTGAAGTAACCCGTTGGAAATACTTGCACTTCTTCTGGTATGGTTAACTTAGAATCCTTTACGCTAACTAAGCCTTCAAATCTTTCTCCATCTAAAAATTTAATTGTAACTAAAGCATCATTTAAAATTGATAATCCATTGATAAAAACACTCTTCCCTTTAATAGGATTTGTACATTGCATGGATATTTTTTCAGTCAAATATTTACTTTCTTGAAAAGCTTCAACTGAATTAGATTCACAATCTTCAGGTAAGGTTAAACTTACAGGACCTAGATTCCGAATTGGATACATCCAAGTTATTTCGTATTTAAAATCCTCTTTTTCATTGATTACAAGATGTGCCGGATTAAACTCGTGTGAATTAATTGGTAAAGATAAGGACAAAAAGATTAAATAAAAATAAAATTTATTCATTGTAGATTTGTTTTGAGCCTCGGCTAATAATTACCTCATAATCTTCTTTTAACTCTTTTAAATAACTTGATAAAACCGAATCTTTTCTTTCCAGATCAAGATCAATCATTACTCTTGGTTTAATTTCATCTAGTGTGGGCGTTCTTGCAGCTTGTAATCTGACTAATTTTATTAGATGACTTCCATAGGAAGATTCAATTGGTCCAGTCCATTCATTTAATTTAAGTTTTTCAAATGCAGACGAAAAATTTACACCAAAATCTTTTCTCAATTCATTCAGGCTTCTATTTGTAAAATTTTTACCGAGAAAAAAAACGTCGCCTTTAATTTCTTGAGATTTTTCTAAAAGAGCTTTAGCCATTTGCGCTCTTGCCAATCCGTTATCATCTTTAGCAAAAAAAACGTGAGTAAAATCATACTGTTCAGGAACTAAATATTTGTCTAAATTGTTATTATAAAATTCTGAAATTTCTAACTCCGTAAGTTTATTTCCTCTAGACTCTTGTTTTAAAAACATCAATTTTTGAGCCAGCCTTCTTTTGATTATTTGATCGTTCGCATCCAATCCTAGCCTTAATGCTTCGCGATAAAGAATTTCTTCTTCGATTAAATTGTCTATGACTCCCTTTGCTTCATCAGGATTTGGGTTTCGACCCACTTGCAATGCCCAAGAATTCATTAGGCTGTATATCTCTTCTTCTGAGACATAAATTAATTTATCGTCCTTGAATTTGGAAAAGGCTAGATCAAGACCAAAAATTAAAATTCCTATAACAAGAAAAATGGCTATCTTAAGGAGCATTCTTTCTAAAAAGAACTAAAGCCTTTCTGCATTTATTCTAATGGGAGGCGGATTTTCAGCGTTTTCTGGTGTGTACCAAATTGGAGAACTCCAAGCTCGATCTTGAATCGTGTCGTGAAGGTCTTCTCTAGGCTTAAAACCTGCACGAATTGCATCCCATGTTGACCACCTGCAAGTAGGATTTTCTAAAACTCTTACATAATAAAAAGAACTATCATCTTTATTAAAATCAGGATCGGTCCATATTGCTTTTAATTCAGCTGATCCAACATTTTGAGAAACAGCACAAGTTTCGATGTCTACTCGAGCTCCATTGTCTGGACAACGGTTTGTTTTTGGATCTACTTGGAGTCCATCAGAACAGGCAATATCATAAACCTTTTCTGTAGGACTAGAATCAGCTCGACTGATCGATCCTTTAATAATTTGTACCCGTTGTAACGGAGCGCCATTAACGTCTCTTTGCGTCCAGACAAGAAAGCTTGGAGCTTTGTCCGTTTTTTCTGCAAAGATGTCGCCGCCCATAGGCACTCCTGTTTCATAAGCTGACTTAATTACATTTTCGTCACTGAAACTAAGCTCATCAATATCAAATCCGCCAAAAAATCTAACTAAGATCCTTGACCCTGAAGTGGCAAATGTTTCTTTTCTTCTGAAGGCGTTAAAAATCGATTCTCTAGTATTTTCTTCTGCCCAAGCGCCTGCTAATCCAGATGCGCCCCAGTTTTCTAAACCTCCAATGACGTAGTCTCCTTGTTCAAACTCTTTAAACGAAACTCCACCTCTGTTTGGAACAATATTTCTATCTTCTTCTGATACAGGTATCGAGCCTCTAGCTCTTGGATCAGCATCTACTAATCCGATTTTAGACCAATAATTGTCTTCTCTGAGACCTGCTCCAAGGACGTGTGTGTCACTAGCACCAATTAAGCCAAATTTATAAGGATTCCCTGTGCCAAATTGATTAGACATTAATCCTCTTATATAAGCGTCTCTCACATAGCCGCCTGCTGGAAAGCTGAAAGCTGGAGGGATACTTCCTATCCTTGCTTCCATGATTTCAAAATCCGCCCACTCGTCGTTTGGCGATAGTAATGGATGGGTGTCTGAAGTACCTTTGACTTGTGTCATTTCAACTATTGGTTCATTTCGCATTCTCAGGGCAGCGTATTCCTTTGATAAAGGCTCTCCAAAAAAAGTTTCCATTTCAAACATTTGTCCATTAGAGCCGTTGCTATTGTGAGGAAAGGCAATACTATCAATGCCTTGCTCTCTAATTTTGTCCATCCAATTCCAGAGATCTTCCGGATTAATTGAATCAATTCTAGTGTATGGTCTCTTTGGTGCATTTGAAGATTTGAACATAACATTTCTATGTAAATTTTCATTAGCAACATCAGTGGAAGTTGTAAATTCATAACCAATAAAAGTTGTGAAATTTCCTGGCTCGTAAGCATCATTAGCAGCATTCACGACATCAGCCCAAGCCGATAGATGCACATCGTGGTCGTAAATCTTCAAGCCTCTAGCTAAGTTATTAGTAAGGACAGCTTGCCAAAGTTCGGGATCAAAATAGGACCTGGGATTGAGAAAAAAGTTTTGAAGCGTTTGCGCAAAAGTATTAAGTCTAGTGGCTCCATTTTCAAGCGTTAAATTTTCCGGAGCATTAATATTGTGAAATACTTCAGCACCAGGAGCATTTGAAATTTCGGTAGATGTGTCCGCATAAGCTTCCATCATTCCCATAAAAAAACCATGATCAGAAACCATATAAAAATCCAACGGCTCAACCAATTTCATGTCAAATCCAGCGGGATGTTTTACGGTTTCGCCTCTTGCGTAGCGGTAAGCGTCAGACGGCGAACCGGTTGTTCCAAAAAGGTAAGCATCAAAGGAATGTTTTGTGTGGACATGGGTGTCACCAAAATAAGCATTTCTTAACTCATTATAATCAGCGTTGGGATCTTTAATTTTATCTATAGGGGTTTGAACTATATCCAATGATTCATCAGAACAGCTAATAAGTAAAATGACCGAAAATAATAGAATTAGTTTTTTCAATTCATCCCTCACAAAATATCGATAAATACTGTCACAAGGCTTAACCTATATCAATTGAAATTTTTCCAAAATGTTTATTATCAATTTGATGTTGAAAAGCTGCCGCCAAGTCCCCAAGTTCGAAACTGTCGCTTATTATTGGTTTGATTTCATTTTTTTCTAAATAATCAATCATGGCAATTTGCGAGTCTTGGTTTGCCATGGCGATCCCACTCAATCGAATTTGTTTTAAAAAGATTCTTGGTAAGATTATTTCGTTTACCGAAGGGCCGCTTAAAACTCCTATCAAGGCAATGTGACCTGCAAGTTTTGTACAACGTACGGACTCGCTGAAAGTACCGGCACCTCCAACTTCTACAACGTGATCGACCCCTTCATTATTAGTTAATCTTAAAACTTCTTTGCCCCATTCGGGATGAGTCTTGTAGTTAATTAAATGATCAGCGCCTAATTGTTTAAGTTTTTCAAGTTTTTCATCACTAGAGGATGTAGCAATCACAGTTGCTCCAAAGGTCTTTGCAAGTTGAAGAGCAAATACAGATACACCTCCGGTGCCTTGAACTAGAATAGTTTCTCCTGGTTTTAGATTTCCTTCATCGACAAGAGCGCGCCATGCGGTTAGACCCGCGCAAGGTAAAGTTGCTGCTTCTTTTAAATCTAAGTTATTTGGAATTTTAGTAATCGCAGTTTCTGGAATTGAGATGTACTCAGTTGCATAACCATCTTGATTGTCGCCAATAAAACTTAGCAATTCATATTTTGGCGGACCGCTGACCCAGTTTGGAAAGCACATACTCATTACCTTATCGCCAGACTTCCATTTAGTTACCTCTTCACCAATTTCAATTATTTCTCCAGCTGAGTCTGAGAGAGGGACCCTCTTATCTTCAGTAGGAATTAAACCGAGAGCAACCATTAGATCATGATAATTCAAGCTACTCGCACTCACTTTCAATAATACGTCTTTGGCGCCAGGCTTTGGATTTTCAGTTTCAGTAATTTTTAGATTTTCTAAACCTCCGGGTTTAGACAATTGAATTTGTTTCATTTCTCTCCCTTATTAAAGAAAAATATCTTATCAGTTAATTGGGACTAGAATAAATTCTTAAAAAAGCATAAAAAAAGGTCTTTTTTATAACTTTTTGTGAATTCTATATGAAATAAGTTAAATCTTAGCAAAATTGTCTAAATTAGACTGGCTTGAAATCCTTTTCTGAGTATACTTTCAGCGTTCAGTGCAAAAATGGTAATAAAAAGAGCTTTTTTGATAACTTTTAGATCAATTATGTATATTTTACTTAATTTTTCTCTAGATCAAGGTAAAGCCGCCATAAATTATAATATGCACAACTTTAATTCATGGAGTTATTTGAATGAACTATACAAAAGCTTTGTTGGGTACGTTAGGTTATGCCATATGTCTCTCTACAGTAGTTTATGTAGGTAGCTTAGGTATATTAACCTTCGCATCTTAGCGTTAATGGAGTAACAAAAAAGTTTCTTCTCCCCCTAGTTGTCCTGGTTTTTAACCGGGGCAACTTCTTTAAAAGAGAGTCGCCAAGTTTATCTGGAGTCTCGTATTTTTTTTCCTTACTATCTGTTAAATTCGATGAATGAAAGATAAGAAAGAATGCTTGAGCTGTAAAAAGGAGCTGCCTTTTTATTTTTTTGACAAAGATCGTTATGGATTGATGGGTTTGAAAAAAATCTGTCGTAACTGTGGAAGAAAAACTTAAGACGAGCAGGAAATTTCTAATTTTTTTCCCCATTCAGGGGATTCCTTTGCGTAATCATCAAAACCTTCGTGATCTAAAAAAGGATTTTTTAAAATTTCTAACAGTTTATTAACTTCTGAAAAATCTCCATTTTCGGCGCTTTCGATTGCTTGCTGAGCAAGATAATTTCTAAGGATAAATTTTGGATTATTTGCTTTAACTATCTCTTCATGCTGATCTTGAGATATCTCTTCTAATTCAAATCTTGCCCTTAACTTTTCTTGGCAGCTAAATTTCTTATCTCCAAAAATAAAACCATTCAAATTCCTAAAGAAGTTTGTGTAATCAAGTTTTTCTTGTAATAAAAAATTTAAAGTTTCTTCGATCAATTCAAAATCTTTTGGATCATTTTTCAGGAATCCAAGTTTCTTTCTAAAAAGATCAATAAAATGATTGTAAAAATATGACTGATAATTTCCTAAAGATTTTTTTAGGTTTGTTTCATTTATTAAAGGGGACAACGCTGAAGCTAGCGCCTGACAATTCCAAAGCCCGATATTGGGTTGGTTGTTAAAAGAATATCGACCTTGATAATCTGAATGATTGCAGATGTAATCGGGCTGATAGTTTTCTAAAAAACCAAAAGGGCCAAAATCAAAGGTCTCTCCCAGAATAGACATGTTGTCTGTATTCATCACTCCATGAGCAAAGCCAACGCTTTGCCACCCAGCTACAAGCTCTGCGGTCTTTTTTACCACTGCTTCAAAAAATAATTCGTTTTTATTTTCAAGTTCAGCATATTCGGGAAAGTATTCTTCGATGACATGATTCATCAATTCAGGTAAAAGATCCTTTTTATTGTTATGACATAAGTATTCAAAGTTTCCGAAACGAATGTGAGTACTCGCGGTCCTTACAATCATTGCTCCTGGTTCAGTAGTTTCTCTAAACACTGGTTCTTCGCCCGTGAAAATAATCAAAGATCTTGAAGAGGGTATTTTTAAACCATGCATTGCTTCCCCACAGAGGTACTCTCTGATAGAAGAACGAAGGACAGCTCTCCCGTCACCAAATCTTGAATAAGGCGTTTTACCTGCACCTTTAATGTGAAGATCTTTCAGACCATTTGCGGTTTTAATTTGACCAAACAAAATTCCACGACCATCTCCAAGTTGAGGCACCCAATTTCCAAATTGATGCCCTGCATAAACCATTGCTAAAGGTTCAGCATTAGGAATAGATATTTCTCCATTAAAAATTTTTATTAAATCTTTTGGATCTATATTTTCCAAACCTAATTCTTTGGCAAGATCGTAATTAAAACTTACCAATCTAGCTTTGGGTAAGGGGCTCCATCCTTGTTTGGTATAAAAGTCCTCAGACAAAGTTCCAAAAGAATTTTTAAAATTTATGCTCTCTAATTTTTCCATCAATTAATTATTTCTTCTCCAAATCCAAGGCGCAATAGGATTATTTTGTTTCCAAAGGCCCAAGTTTTTTAATCGCGCTCCATTTTGGAAACTATAGATTGTTTTATTTATTACGTACCTATCATAAACCCAGGCACATCCATGTTTAATCATTTCATAATTTAGATTTTTGTCATCTGTTATCAACCAACCTAAAGAACGACCGTAGTTATCTTGTCCGTCAGATTTAAATCTTAAACTAGAGTTTTCACGAATCAATTCAGAAAGACATTTTTTTGAGTTCGTTCCAAAAGGCTGATCCATTTCAGGTGCATCGATTTCAGAGAGTCTAATTTTTATTTCAGCCCCTCGTGATTCAGCCGATACAGTATCTCCATCGATAACTCTTAAAATTTTTACTTCCTCTTCTGCAGATAACAGCGGCATAGAAAAAATAAAAGAAAAAATAATTAAAAATTTATTCACAAAATGTTCGACTAATTGTCATTTAATTTTTCCTATTTTAGTGGATAATGATTATCCATTTTTATTTTTTTAAGGAGAGAACGAAAATGAAAAAATTACTTTCAATTGTGACTTTTTTTGCAGCAAGCTTCGCTTTTGCTATGCCTGCGATGAATGTCTTTACAATAAACACTGCTGACCCGCTAGGATACCTAGCTTGGGCCAGAGATGCTGGACCAGTAACAGGTCCTCCATCAAATACATCCGTTGGAGGAGTTTGTATGCCTTCTTACGGAGCTGAAGAAGTTGGCGACATGTATTACTTCAATATATTTGATAGCCATGCTGACTCATTGAGCGGAAACGTTTACGATCCTGAAATTGCTGCCGAAATAGCAAAGATTGCTGATAAAAGAACAGTGAGAATGGTGGAACACTACACACCGCTTACTCCAGTAGCAGACGGATTTGAAATTGGAATGACTTATTCTAATTACAATATAAACATCTATACGAAAACACCTCAAAGATATGTTCAAGAACT
This sequence comes from Gammaproteobacteria bacterium, assembly GCA_004213955.1. GTDB lineage: Bacteria > Pseudomonadota > Gammaproteobacteria > Magnimaribacterales > AG-339-G14 > AG-339-G14. The sequence goes on along the minus strand of SGZL01000016.1, from coordinate 6,474 downwards.
AACTGCTTATCAAGCTGTTGTTCAAGCCAATGGTTTTGAAGACGTAACTTTTAGTGCTTTTCAAATTAACACCGGTGATGATACCGGCAAAATTATGGTGGCAATCCAAGCTCCTTCTAATGAAAGACTTGGAGAATTTCTAGACGCTAGAGGAGAATCCTGGAATGCTGCAGCTAATGAAAAATTTCCAAAATTAAGAAAGTTGAAACGTGGCTTTATCTTGGCTTGTGAAATTGTCTACGCAAAATAAATAATAAAAAGGAGAAAATATGAAAAAAATATTAATTTTAATAACATCTTTAGCGATTTCATTTGGTGCGATTGCTCAGCAAGCGCCCGAAGGAAGTTTCACTTCCTTTCACGTGAAAGCTAAAAATCCTAACGAGTACACTGAATTTTTAAGAGCAAATGCAGAACAAATTTTTGCTGGACAAAATCCTAGTGCTGCGGGAGTGTGCATTACCGCTTCAGGAAATAATTATCCGGGTGAAATGTTTGTTTGGAGTGCGTATCCAACTGTTGAAGCAGCGTTCGCAGCTTCAGAAGTATATGATCCTTACGCGGTTCCTAAAAGACTAGAAAGCATGAGAGATATTGTCTATAGCTCAACTTGGAAACCAATTAAAGGATTTAAACTTGATCCAGGTTACGAAAGAGTTACCAGAGTAAAAGTGTCTCCAGAAAATCTAGCGGCTTACGTGCAAGCAGGGGTTGAACTAGAATCAGCTATTCAAGATGCTGGCCATGATTTCAATCTTGGAATTATGACTCCATTGGGCGGAGGCGTATACGAAACTGGTACATACTTAGTTAGGGGAATATCTAGAAACGGTTCTGAAGTAGGTAAATTAGTTGATGAGTATTTTGCTGGTGCCGAATGGGGCAGAGTTTATGACGCATTTGTTGCATTATCAGATGAAATAGTTAATGACACTTACGAGCGTTGTGAGCAGATCTATACTGCTGAGTAATTATTAGGGAGATCAAAATGAAAAAAATACTTTTATTCTTATTAGCTTTTAGTGGCTTTAGTTTTGCTGACGATCACGGAAGTGACATTTATTATGCTTACTTCGGAATGACGGTTAGCAATCCTCCTGCAGTAGTAGCTGCAATGGATAAATTCATGGCATCTGAATGTGGCCAGACAGCTCCATTCTCAGTTGCGTTGATGGGCGAAGCTTTCAATGGACATGAGCCTCAAACACACACTTTCGTGGTGACTTATGAGGGAGCTCAAGCCTTGAATGATACTTTTGCTACATTAAGTACTTGCCCAGAATACGGAACTTTCTTAACCGAATTAGCAGCAGTTTCTGTGCCAACAGAACAGACCTTAGCTAAATCAGTTTATGAAGCTGGAGATTGGACTCAAGACACCGCTTTTGCAGTGTTTGAAGTAAATGTCAGAAATGAAGCTTCCTATATAGATGCATATAAAAAGTTTACTGACGCAGCAATTGCAAACGGACAACTCACTAGGTCTTTCGGAGTGGAAAGAGTAGTAGCAGGTGATGACTACACTCATTTTGCTTTTATCGGTGGGTCAGACATGGCAAATTTAATGGCAACAATGGATTTATTGAATATGGATAATGCAGACTTTGCAGAATTCCAAAATTCAGTAAGAAGAAATAGATCCATCGTCAGACGCGGTATAGTGACTCCGATTAAGGCCTGGGATTAATAAATATCTATAAAAAAAGGGGGCGGTTTGCCCCTTTTTTTTATTCATCTTTTAATTCTTCACTTCCTTTATTAAGCTCTCTTCCTAAAACATTTATTCGGGTTTGTAATGCAGTGACTTCCTTTACGGATGCATCTAGTCTTTTTAAAACCCCATCAGCACTCTTATCAAAACTATCAAACTGAGTTTTAATTTTTCTAACAACTTCTGCCACCTTTGCTGCAGTTTCGTTTAATTCCAAATAATGATGACCAATTCTTATAGTGTCTAGAAATGCAGCCAGAGTATTTGGACCTTGAATCAATATTTTCTTTTCTGAAAGACAGTCTTGTCTTAAGTTTTCTATTTCATCAACAAGATCTACTAGTTTTTCAGAAGCAATATAAAGCACAGCATAATTTGAAGTAGAGTTTTGACGAAGATATTTAGTTGCGATGTCGTCCGCATCTCTTAAGATTGCCGTTCTTAAGTCTCTTAAAACGGTTGTCCTTAAGTTTGCTTGTCCCGCTTCTTGATATTGCTTGTATTGACCAGCATAGAATTTTGAATCGATAGGAATTGTAATTCCATCTGCTGTTTTGACAGCGCAGTCGACTCTATCTTGATTCTCTGGATTTATGTTCGCTTGAAATTCGTAGCTTCCATCGGGAAGAATTTCTTTCACGATTGACTCTAAGTTCCATTCTCCCAATCTTCCAGTGGTGACGTTTCCCCCTAAAAAACGATTCAATTCGTTAATTGGAGTGGTGACCGAAGCAAGTTGGTTTTCTATTTCATTAAGGTCTTTTGAAACAGAATCTATTTTATTTTCCAGTAATTCCTTTTGACCACTATTTTCATTTTCCTTGTCTCTTTGTTTTAAAAAGAGAAAAATCACTATTGCTAAAGTGCATATAGAAAAAATTAAAGTCAGTATTGAAAAATCCATCAGGTTCTAATTTTAAGCGCTAAAGCTGACATTGCTAAAATTTGAACACAGGCAATTAGTACCCAACCCGGAATGGATATGCCCATTAGGCTCCATACCACTTCCGCACAATTTCCATCACCAATGAAAAGCATGCGTAAGGCATCTTCGAAATAGGAAAATTTGATTAAATACGCAAGATCTGGTCCACAAGATGGAATTTGGTCTGCTGGTAAAGATTGTAGGTAAAGGTGTCTGATTGCAGATGCTGCCCCTCCTAGAGTAACTAGAGTTATGGAACCAAAATACCAATTTAACCCTTTGTGATGAATCATTGCTATTAAAGCAATTAATCCTACTAGAGCAATGGCTACTCTTTGAACAATACACATAGGACAGGGTTCTAAGCCCAAACGATACTCCATATAAAAAGCAAATATGAGAAGGTAAATACTGGCAGATAAAATGGATCCAAGAATTCTTCTGCGCGTACCAAAGAAAAAAAATGCAATCTGGGTTAGAACTTTTGGCATAGGTCGAATAAACTTAATTAAATTATAACGAATCACCTCTTAAATGTATTGATGGCAAAACCCGAAAGCATTACTGACAACGACTCAGTTATTTTAGTGGATGGTTCGTCTTATATTTATCGCGCTTATCATGCGTTGCCGCCATTAACTACTTCCTCTGGCCAGCCAACTGGGGCAGTCCGCGGAGTGACAACAATGGTAATGCGAATTTTAGAAGATCATCCCAATAGTCCAGTGGGCATGATCTTTGATGCCAAGGGCGATACTTTTCGTAACGAAATGTATAGTGAATATAAGGCCAATCGACCACCAATGCCAGATGATTTAAGGCCTCAAATTCAACCCATTCATGACATCTGTCGTGCTTTAGGATTGAAGCTTTTTATTGTTGATGGAGTAGAAGCAGATGATGTAATTGGCACCCTTGCAACTGAAGCTGAAAACAAAGGTATTAAAACAGTTGTTTCAACAGGCGATAAGGATTTAGCTCAACTTGTGACTAAAAATATTACCTTAGTAAATACAATGACAAATGAACTGCTCGATACAGACCGAGTGATGAAAAAGTTTGGCGTCAGACCCGATCAAATTATTGATTACCTGGCTTTGGTTGGCGACACGTCAGATAATATTCCAGGGGTTAATAAAGTGGGCCCAAAAACTGCAGTCAATTGGCTCACAAAATATGAAACAGTAGAAAATATCATAGCTTCGGCAGACGAAATTCCTGGCAAAGTTGGCGAATATTTAAGAGAAGGAATCGAGCAACTTAAACTTTCTCAACAACTTACAACTATTAAAAAAGACGTACCTCTAGATTTTGGTATTGAAGATCTAAAAGTTGAGCCTCGAGACGAAGCTAAAATTCATGAATTATTTACTGAGTTAGAATTTAAAACTTTAATTAAAAGTAAAGTTGATAAATCGACTTCAAAGACTAAGTCAACCGAGCCACCCGAGGCTTTAAAAAAAGAAACCCCAAAATTAAAGAATATCAATGCGAGTTATGAATGCATCCTAGAGGAATCGGAACTTGATAATCTGATAGCAAAGTTAAGTAAAGCCAAGTTGATTGCGCTTGATACAGAAACTGATGGTTTGGATTTTACGACTGCGGATTTGGTTGGTATTTCACTTTCTGCGAAAGAAGGTGAAGGAGCCTATATTCCAATCAGTCACGATTATGCTGAAGCACCGAAGCAATTAAAAAAAGAGTTGGTATTAAAAAAACTTAAGCCGCTATTAGAGAAGGTTCCAATTGTGGGGCAGCACATAAAATTTGATCGGAACGTCCTCTCTCAACATGGCATGGAACTCAATAATATTGGGAGCGATAGTATGTTGATGTCTTACGTTTTGGACTCAACTGCGACGCGTCACAACTTGGATGCCATGGCTAAATTTTATTTGAATTACGAAGCCACTAGCTACGAAGAAGTTGCTGGCAAGGGAGTGAAGCAAATTACTTTCAATAACGTTGATTTGGAAACCGCTACTCATTATGCTGCGGAAGATGCAGATATAACTTTGAGATGCCACAATGTTTTGAAAGAAAAATTGAGTAAAACCAAGTCTCTTGAAAAAGTATTAGCGGATATCGACTTGCCTTTGATTCCGGTGTTATCAGACGTTGAACAAAACGGAGCTTTAGTTAATGCCGATGAGTTGAAAATTCAGTCCAATAATCTGGGTCAGCGTATCAGCGGCCTCGAAGAAAAAGCTTTTAAAGAAGCAGGAAAAGAATTTAATTTAGCTTCCACCAAGGATTTAAGAGCCATCTTTTTCGACGAAATGGATCTGCCAGTAATTAAGAAAACCCCAGGCGGACAACCATCGACTGATGAATCGGTTTTGCAAGATTTGTCGAGAGATTATGAACTGCCAAAAATATTACTGGAGCATAGAACTTTGGCTAAACTCAAAAGTACTTATACGGATTCGCTGCCTGAGCAAATCTCCCCAGTGACTGGTAGAGTGCATACTTCATATCATCAGGCGGTAACTACTACTGGAAGATTATCTTCGGCAGATCCTAATTTACAAAATATTCCAATTAAAACTGAAGAAGGACGCATGATTCGAACAGCTTTTGTTGCACCCAAAGGACATAAATTGTTAGCCATCGATTATTCCCAAATTGAACTGAGAATCATGGCGCATCTGTCAGGCGATAAAAATATGATTTCAGCTTTTGAAAATGGGGAAGACATTCACTCCGCCACTGCAGCTGAAGTTTTTGCGGCACCTGGTAAAGAAGCTAGTGATGAAGACAGGCGAAGCGCCAAGGCTATCAATTTTGGACTTATTTACGGCATGTCAGCTTTTGGTTTAGGCAAAGCGCTTGGACTGCCAAGAACGGTAGCGCAAGATTACATTGATTCTTATTTTGCCAAATATCCTGGAGTTAAGCTTTACATGGAACAAACCAAAGAGCGCGCGCGTGAAAAAGGCTTTGTTGAAACAATTTTTGGCAGACGTCTATACTTGCCTGGAATATACAGTGGCCGCACGCGCCAAGGCGCAGAGAGAGCAGCAATTAATGCACCCATGCAAGGCACGGCAGCCGACATTATGAAACTCGCAATGATCTCCATTCATGAGTGGCTGCAAAAAGAAAAAATTGCAGCCAAAATGATTCTACAAGTCCACGACGAAGTAATTTTGGAAGTTCCAGAAAAAGAAGTGGCTTCTGTGGAAGCTGAAGTCTCAAAACTGATGCAAAATGCAGCTTCTTTAAAAGTGCCACTAGAAGTCGAAAGCGGCATCGCCAATAATTGGGGCGAAGCTCATTAACTTTTGAACTTTTTTAAAACTCTCTAGTCTAAAAAGCATTCTCCTAAGAAATAAGGAAACTCTCTCCTTAAGCCCATTGATCTCCCCTTTTTAAATCAATGGGCGCTTAGAAGAAATACTTCTTCAATAAACAAAGCCAGAATTAGGAGTAGGTTTTTCACTCTTCTACCTTATCAATTTCAGGAATGGGTTCAAGGATTGCTAGCTTTTGGAAGAATTGTTCTTTTAATTCTTTAATGCTTGTCGGATTCCCATAATCTATGAATGCAATCTTACTAAGGATTTCTATTAACTCATTTTCTGTCTCACCAATTACACATGGGAATTGATAATTTTTGTCTTGAATGTTTTGTGGCAGTTCATTGCGATGCAGTACTTTTACTTGGTAATGATTCTTTAGTTCTTTGATAAAAGATAACCATTCAAATCTTACAAAGAACTTACTGTGAGAAATGTCACATAGCCCGCATGCACTTGCTTTTTTTAATAGATTTTTATTAATCCAATATTTAATTTCATTCCATAGACCGCCGTCAGCATCGTAAATAAAATAA
>SGZL01000015.1 GCA_004213955.1 Gammaproteobacteria bacterium | reverse complement strand
AAGGACCTCTTTAGAAATTTTTTCTAATTCAAAAAGAACTTCATCAGGAAATTTTTTTAAAATTACATTGTGATCTTCTATTAATGATATGAGGGCTTGATTATTTCTTGCTGTGTATTCATCCATCATGTTTTGATTGACAGCTCTAGCGGCAGTTCTTGCTATGGCTTTCAAATCATCTGGAAGTTCGTTGAAAGCTTCTTTATTAAATATAAACTCCGTCATAGCACCTGGCTCTTGCCACCCTGGATAATAATAATATTTAGCCACTTGATGGAACCCAAAAGTTAAATCGTTGTATGGACCTATCCATTCAGCTGCATCTATTACCCCAGTTTGAAGATTAGTAAAAATTTCACTTCCTGGCATTAATACTGCTTCGCCACCCGCTTTAGTGAAAACTTCACCGGCTAAACCAGGCATTCTAATTCTTATTCCTTTTAAATCCTCTGTAGTATTAATTTCTTTATTGAACCACCCTCCCATTTGAACTCCTGTATTTCCTCCAGCCATCGGTAAAAGATTGAAAGGCTCATAAGCTTTTTCCCAAAGTTCTAACCCCCCGCCAAAATGAAGCCAAGCATTTCGTTCTTGTGCATTTAAGCCAAATGGGAGTGTTGTAAAAAATTGAGCTGCAGGTAATTTACCTATCCAGTAATAAGATGCTCCATGACCCATTTCTACTGTTCCTCTTGATACAGTATCGAAAACTTCTAATGCTGGAATAAGCTCACCATTTCCATATACTTTTATTTTTAATCTACCATCGCTCATCTCATCTACGAGTTGAGCGAAGTTTTCTGGGCCAAGTCCAACTCCAGGATAATTTTTTGGCCAAGTTGTTACCAATCTCCACGAAAAATTCTTTTTTTCTACATTTTCTTCGTTCTGATTTATGTTTTCAGAGCAAGAAATTACAAAAAAACATAAAAATAAATAAATTAAATTTTTTCTAGATTCGCAAAACTTAAAACCAACCATTTAGTTCCTCCATTATCAAAGTTTACTTCTACTCTAGCATTTGAGCCTTCTCCTTCATAATTTAGTATTACTCCTTCTCCAAAGCTTTTATGTTGAACTCTATCGCCGAGAGAAAATCCTCCAACTTTATGTTCTGTCCCCCCTACAATTCTTGGCTCAAAACCCTTATCTTTGACTTCAGTTTCAGATGCTACTCTAATTTCATAAATTAATTCTTCAGGAATCTCTTTGATAAATCTTGAAACCGGGCTAAAACTATCAATCCCATAAATTGTTCTTGTTTCGGCATGAGTCAGATACAGTCTCTCCATAGCTCTTGTCATTCCGACATAGCAAAGCCTCCTTTCCTCGGCTAGTTGCTTAGGGTCTTCAGCAGATCTTCTGTGAGGAAAAAGTCCTTCCTCGCAGCCAGCCATAAAGACTAATGGGAACTCTAGCCCTTTTGATGAATGAAGAGTCATCATTTGAATTGCGTCTTCATTTTCATTTGCCTGGTTCTCCCCAGCATCTAATGATGCTTGATCTAAAAAAAGCTCAAGTAAGGACCTTTCATCATTTGCGTCCTCTCCTAGAGAAAAATATTCTGATGTTGCAGAAATCAATTCATCAAGGTTTTCAACTCTAGATCTTCCTTTTTCTCCTGGTTCTTTACCGTGATAGTCCTTAAGACCACTTAAGGATATCAAGTCCCCAAAAAATTTATCAAGATTTTCGTTAAAATTTAAATCTTTAAGTTTATTTATAATTGCAAAAAATGAAGAAATATTTCTTGCTACTTTTGTATCTTTCCCTTCGAATAAGATCTCTGCAGACTTCCATAAAGACAAATTTTCTTTTTTTGAATACTCCCTTATTTGATCCATCGTTTTGATTCCAATCCCTCTTGTCGGAATATTAATTACTCTTTCAAACTGAGAATCATTATTGGTATTAATTGCCAATTTTGCGTAGGCTAAGGCGTTTTTAATTTCCATTCGCTCATAGAACCTCACACCGCCATATATTCGATAAGGTAGCTCTGAATTTAAAATAGCATCCTCTAAAACCCTAGATTGAGCATTAGACCTATAGATTATTGCAGTTTCTGAAAGACTGCCGCCCTCTTCTAACCATCTTTTTATAATCCCAACTATAAAATTGGCTTCATCCCTTTCGTTAAAAGCTCTATAAACTTTTACTTGCTCTCCTTCATCTTTTTGGGACCATAATTCTTTACCTAATCTATCTGGATTGTTTCTAATTACAGAATTAGCGCAAGCCAAGATATTTTTTGAAGATCTATAGTTTTGTTCGAGCTTTATGGTTTTAACTTTACTAAAGTCTTTTGTAAATCTTTTCAAATTAGTACTTTTTGCTCCTCGCCAACTGTAAATTGACTGGTCGTCATCTCCAACCACAGTCATTGATCCATTTTTTCCTACCAGTTTTTTTAATAGAAGATATTGAATCTCATTAGTATCTTGAAATTCATCAACTAATATATGCTGAAATCTATCTTGATAATGTTTAAGTAATTCATTATTTTTATCAAGAAGTTCAAAAGATCTAATTAGAATTTCAGCAAAATCAACAAGTCCCTCTCGGTCGCAGGTTTTTTGGTACTCATCCATAATATCCACCATTTTCTCTTCAACAAAAGTTGCGTTCATACTCAAACTTGCCTTTCTTTTGCCTTCGTCCTTTTGTTTATTGATAAACCATTGAGTATCTTTAGGCTGCCATGTTTCTAAATCTAAATTCATTCCTTGTATTACTCTTTTCAATACTCTTACTTGATCTTCGCTATCAATTACAGAAAAATCTTTCATTAAATTGGCATCTTGCCAATGAATCTTAAGCATTTTGTGAAAAATTCCGTGAAAAGTCCCACACCACATTTGATTCAAATTTTCTTCAAGAATGTTTTCTATTCTTCCTCGCATTTCTTTGGCGGCTTTGTTGGTAAAAGTAACTGTTAAAAGAGACATAGGATTTATTCCCTTTACTGATGAAAGCCATGCAACTTTATGAGTAATAACTTTAGTTTTACCTGAACCAGCTCCAGCTAAAATTAGAGAATGAGGAGATTCGTCAGTAACAGCTTCTCTTTGTATTGGATTTAATTCGTCTAAAATGTATGAAACATCCATAATTAATTGTTAAATAAGAAATAATATATGAATTCAGACGTAGATTTTTATAATTCCTTAGAACTTTCTTTGAAATATGCAGAAGGTTTATTAGCTGACGCAGTTAATAACTCAAAGTCTATTTTTCATTCACCAACTTTGTGCATTTCTGATTCCCCAAGAACAGTAGTGCTCAGAGAATTTAATAAAGAGAAAAGATTTCTTAGGTTCCATACAGACTTAAGATCAAAAAAAATAAACTCCATAAATGAGAATCTGGTTGCTTATGTTCATGGTTATGATCCTGAGATAAAAGTTCAGCTTAGAATCAAAGGAAAAGTGAAGCTTCATAAGAAAGACGAAAAAACTTTAAAAGCTTGGGAGGGTTCGAGAGAAATGTCTAAACTTTGTTATTCAGTTAAAGGGGCTCCAGGCCAAATTATTACTGATCCAAACGAATACGATTTGATTAAATCTGAAATAGATGTAGAAAGAGGATATGAAAATTTTGGCGTGATTATCTTTGAATATGATGAAATAGAATTTCTATTTCTCAAAAATATAGGACACAGAAGAAGTAAATTTTCTTGGAAAGATCATAAGGTCGTTATGGAATGGTTAATACCTTAGTGATCTGTGCTGAATAGATTTATTAGAACAACTCCTATGATTACAAATCCCATTCCCAGAGAAGTTAGCAAATTAGGAAATTGTAAATATTTTATTGCAGCTAAGCAGGTGATTAGGAATATTCCTATACCAGACCAAGTTGCGTAAGCTACTCCTATCGGAATTTCTTCTAAAGTAAATGAAAGCCAATAAAAACTTGCAGCATAAGATACTGCAGTGATCAAGGAAGGAATAATTTTAGTAAATCCTTCTGTTTCTCTAAGGTAAAGGGTTCCAATTACTTCAGCAACTATGGCTAATATCAAAAAAATATAAGCATTAGTAAGAGCAGACATGGTATAAAATATTACTAAAAATTATTTTAACTTATTAATATGTCAAAACATAACGCTCTTCAAATGTTTGGTCGTTCTGGTAATCCAGCTCTAAACGACGCAACTTTTTCAAACTTTAATTCTTCAGAATCTACAGAAAAAAACTTCATGACACTTCAGGGAACAGTAAATAAAACTGGCATCCTGTTAGTCTTAGTGACATTGACAGCCTCATGGACTTGGAATTTATTTTTTGTCTCAGAAGATCCATCAAGTGTAATGCCCTTAGCCATAGGTGGAGCAATTCTAGGTTTTCTCCTTGCTTTGGCAACAATATTTAAAAAATCTTGGGCCGGAATAACAGCGCCAGCTTACGCCCTTGCTCAAGGGCTTTTTCTAGGAGCAATTTCAGCAATTTTTGAATCTCAGTATCAAGGAATTGTTATTCAAGCAGTCGGACTAACTCTGGGGACGCTTGCATCTCTTTTAGTGCTTTATAAAACTGGAATAATTAAACCAACTGAGAACTTTAGATTAATGATTGTCTCGGCAACAATGGGGATTGGACTCCTTTATATGGTTAGCATAGTAATGAATATGTTTGGTTCTAGTATTGGCTTTATTCATTCAAATGGTCTATTCGGAATTGGTTTTAGTCTTTTTGTTGTTGCCATTGCCGCTTTAAATCTAGTATTGGATTTTGATTTTATTGAGCAAGGTTCAGAACAAAATGCTCCAAAGTATATGGAGTGGTTTGGAGCTTTTTCACTTATGGTAACTTTAATCTGGTTATATCTAGAAATGTTAAGACTGCTTGCGAAACTTAGAAGTCGTTAGTGGATTTAAATTTAATATTTTTTTCTATAATTATTACTGTTTCTTTAGCAGTGTTTTTCTTAATTGCTCCTATGAGAGCTTCGGCAAAACAGAGAAATAGACCAAACAGGATAGACTGGACTTCTAGAAAATATTGGAATTTTTTCAAATATTTTCTAATTCTAATTGTTGTAATTTTTTTGACTGCATTACTAATAAGAATATTTATTTAAATTGATAATTCAAACAGACATCCTAATTATAGGTAGTGGTGCTGCAGGATTGACTGCTGCCATTGAACTTTCTAATCAATTCAAGGTAACTGTAATTTCAAAAAATCAAATCATTGATAGTTCGACCTGGTATGCACAGGGAGGAATTGCGGCCGTTTTGGCTAAAGAAGACTCTACTAAAAGTCACATTGAAGATACTCTAAAAGTAGGAGATGGGTTGTGTAATAAAAAGGCGGTTGAATTTTGTATAGAAAATGGAAAAGAAGCCATAAATTGGCTTGAAGACTGTGGAGTTATTTTCACAAAAAACAAGAAAAGCTCTGATCTTCATTTAACTCAAGAAGGGGGTCATTCTTTTAGAAGAGTAGTTCATGCGGATGATGCGACTGGAAGGGAAGTATCAGATTCTTTAGCGGCTAAAGTTTTAAGAAATAAAAACATAAAAATTTTAGAAAATCACTTAGCTGTTGACCTTATTGTAAAAAATAAAAAATGTCTTGGGGCTTATGTTTTCAACAAGAACAAAGAAAAAGTATTAAGTATTTCAGCTGGTGCAGTTATTCTTGCAACTGGGGGAGCCAGCAAAGCCTATTTATATACAAGTAATCCTGACGGAGCTAGTGGAGACGGATATGCATTGGCTTGGAGAGCAGGATGCCGATTAGAAAATATGGAATTTAATCAATTCCATCCCACCTGTCTTTTTCATCCGGAAGCAAAATCTTTTTTAATTAGTGAGGCCCTTAGAGGAGAGGGAGCCATCTTAAAGACCCCTTCTGGTAACCCTTTCATGAAAAAATATAATGCCAAAGGTGATCTAGCTTCAAGAGATATTGTTGCTAGATCTATTGATAATGAAATGAAAGTCAGCGGGAAAGATAATGTGCTTCTTGATATTTCTCATAAACCTTCTAATGAAATAAAAAAATCATTTCCTAGTATTTATAAAAGATGTTTAGAATTCGGCTTCGATATCACAAAAACTTCTATTCCTGTAGTTCCTGCCGCTCATTACACTTGCGGTGGCATAGTAACGGATCTCGAGGGACGCACTGACCTAACTAATTTATATGCTATAGGCGAAACGTCCTGCACTGGACTTCATGGTGCAAATCGAATGGCAAGTAATTCTTTGCTTGAATGTGTAGTTTTTGCTAAAGCAGCTTCAAAAAACATAAAAATTAATTTTACTCATAATAGAAATTCAATACCTGAATGGGATAATTCTAAAGTTATTAAAGCTGGTGAAAATATTTTGATAAATCATAACTGGGATGCGTCTAGAAGATTGATGTGGAACTACGTTGGCATAGTTAGAAGTAATGATCGACTAAAAAAAGCTAAAGATAAAATGAGACTAATAACAAATGAAGTGAAAGAGTTTTATAAAAATTATGAAGTGACTTCAGATTTTTTAGAACTAAGGAACCTTGTTCAGATTTCAGAATTAATTATAGAAAGCGCCATTAAAAGAAAAGAAAGTAGAGGCCTTCACTATAATCTTGATTACCCAAAGAAATTCAAAAAAGCTAAGTCGACTATACTTTCTCCAAGATAATTAAATCTTTGCTTGATTTAACGAGTCTAACGTTTGATTAAACTCTTGCACTGTTAAATTTATTATTTCTTTAACGCTTTTAACCTCATCAATTAACCCCATTGATTGTCCTGTCAATGCTGGAGCGGCATTTAAATCACCCCCAAAATATAAATCTTGAACTCCTTTGAAAACACTCATATCCATAGACCCTCTTTCATAAATCTCTTTAGAATATTCGGTTTTTATTGCTCTCAAACACGGAGAGCCAGACTTGTTCAATATGTAAGTATCTGATTCCGATCCTGATAAAATTGCATCTTTCCAATTTTGATGGACAGGGCTTTCTTTACTGGAAACAAACCGAGTACCCATCTGAACTCCTTCTGCTCCACAAGCAAAAGCCGCTGCCATTCCTATACCGTCAGCAATACCGCCAGCAGCAATAATTGGTAAATCTATTTTTTTCCTTATTGCTTGAATTAAAACATGGAGGCCTACTTCTTCAGGACTCTTAAAACCTCCTCCTTCAGTCCCCTCAACTACCAGACCATCAACCCCAGCTTCCTGAGCTTTCAGAGCTCCCATGAGACTGGGCACAGCATGATAAACAATTAGTCCAGCCGATTTAAGCCGATCAACATATTTCGCTGGACTTCCCGCGGATGTAGTTACGAATTTAACTCCACACTCAGCTACAAAATCAACAATAGAGTCGTCTTGTAAGAAAAGGATTGGTAGATTCACTCCAAAGGGTTGATCAGTCAAAGAAGACATTTTTTTTATTTCTTCCTTACATGTTTCTACTTCTCCAGACGAAGTTTCAATTACACCGAGGCCTCCCGCATTGGATACAGCTGATGCTAATTGACTTCTAGCTATCCAGCCCATAGGGGCTTGTATTATTGGAAATTTAGTACCTAAATGTTGCGTTACTCTATTCATAAAAACCCTCTTAATTTAAATATAAAATTTTTTTAATTAAAAACATTAAGTTTGTTCGATTTCTTTAGACTTTAACGAAAGTATAAAAATTGTCACCAGAAAAAATAAAATGTATGGAAGTCCTTCAATGCCTGGTGTCATTCCATTTGTATATTCTGAAGAAATAGAAGGAAAATAGTCCGTAAATGGGTATATTCCCCTCATTCCCCATTCAAAGATATTAATTAATAACATTAAAGGGATAAGACCTGTATATTTAAAAAGTACTAATATTGTCAAAAAAGTTCTGATAACTTGTTCAAGCCCCCAAAGAGAAAAAAATAAATAAATTAGCGTCATAGGATCAGGGGTGCCAACTAAAGTCTTAATATTAGCTATGTCATCTAAACCAAATTCCCAAAATAAGAAATGTATTGAGCTTCTCCAAATTAGGAGGCCAGTAAATAAGATTAAACCGTAGAAGGCTAAATTACTGCCATTATAAGAAGTTGGATCATCAGGAAATATTTTTTTTAAAAGACTCATTTATTTAAATTTATAATAAGCCCCAGCTTAGGGTCAACATCTCCATTAAGCATCGCATCGTAATTATTAGATAATTCACCAAACCCTTTAATCTCTTTGATTTGCATCCATTTTTTACTGTCTTCTGACCTTCTTTTCAAAAACTCATTTGAATTAGTATTAAATAATTTTTGTCCTAACTCTCCAGCTCTTTTTTGAGCGTGGCCTGGTGCGAAAAAAAACTCAAAACGAGAGTCTTGAACGTTGTTAATAACTTCATCCGATGATGAAATTTTTTGCCAATGAGTAGCGCCAACGGTTAGACATTTTTTTAGGTTATCTCCTAAAGAATTTGTTAGCTTTTCCATAATCGATGAATTGCCAGCCATGTCGACTAAAACAGAATTTTTATCGAAGTCTATATTTTCTATCTGATCATAAGATAAAACTTTATCGTAACAGCCAAGATCTTCCACAAACTCTGAATTTCTTGAAGATGTAAGACCTAAAACTTTTGGCAATATGTTTTCTTCTGATAATCCTTGTGCTAAACCAATTGCTGTTTTACTTGAGGCGCTTAAAATAATTACTTGATCTCCATCAAAATAATTTTCACATTTTAGGGCATCGCATAAACAGTAAGCTGTTAAATGCAGAGGAAATAGAAGCGCTCTAACATAATCATTAGATTCTTCGTAACCTATTTCGCCATCAAGCCTCAAATAATTATTGTAAATAATTGGCAAATCTCTTCGGTGAGATACTGAATCAAAAAAATTTTGCTCTGTAATTTTTGCGGGTTTAAGTTTTAGATAATCTGACGGAGGAAAATATCCAAATAACCTTTCATTTTCTTGAATTTTTTTATTTCTAGAAGTTATAACTTTTGCAAACCCCCACATCGGTATACAACCCCATTTTTCATCGACATTTTCCTTAGCAGGAAAGAATTGCCAATAACCTAATGAGTCTCCAGCAACACCGTAACTTATATTGTTTGCTGTGAAAGAAAAAGTTTCAATCTGAACAATAATTTCGTCATTATCTAGATCGTTTGAATCAATTTCAACTTCAAAAATTCTAGTTTTTGTTATGTCGCTTTTAAGTGTTTGAAACTCTTTCATTTTTATTTCCTTATTAATTCTTCACATCCAGTTTTCTCTAGAAAATTGAATGTTCTATTTTTTTCTTCATCGTTTAAATTTTGAAATTCGTCATTTATCCAATTAAGACATTTGACCTGATAAGGAAAAGTGTTTTGGGACCAATTTGAATTATCAATAATAACTTCCCAAGTTTTTTCTTCTCTCTTAAATGCGTTTTCATTTGCTAACAATGCAGGTAAATAAACGTTACCGATTTCTTTAAATATATTTTCAACTGATTCTGGTAATTCATGTTGTATCCAGTCTTCGTCAGAGACTTCTAGTCCTGATAAATCCTCCATTAAGCTTACCCAGGCAACAGTTCTTGGTGAAATTTCATGTGCAATCTTCCTTGATGTAGGATCAAATCCTATAAGCTGACTTAACTGTCCAAATAACGAGAAGTCTGAAGACGCGGGTCTTTCTCCAAGGAGGAAAGAGAAATTTTTAAAATGTTTTTCTAATAAATTAAGGAACCTCTTATAACTTTTTTCGATTGTTTTCGCTGTTGTCTCATTAGAACCCACTACCCCTAATCTACTTACCTGTCTTTCAGCGATGTATTTTTTAAATGATGCAAGTGACTCATCGTCAAGATTCACTTTTTGATTCAAAGGCAAAAGGGTTCCAGCGTTATCAATATCCTCATCAAAATGCCATCGAAAATGGAACATGTACTTAGTTGCCCACTCGTCAGCAAAATCTTCTAGAACGTAATTTATAAAACTGAGAAATTTATCTTGTGGAACACATTTTCTTTTTTCAAATTCATTTTCAAAACGTCTTAATAGTGGAGTTGAATCTGTAAAAGCTTTTAATTTTCCCGTTTGATCTGGAATGATAAAGGTTGGTAATAAATTTGGCTTAGGAGGTTCAATATTCAGATGACTTAAACCTCCATTTGTTAATAATTCTTGAGGGTCTCCCCAGATAACTTTATAAGGTATCTGTCGGTATCTCAGCAAAGAAATCATTTTCCTTGTGTAAGGAGACGGGGGGCTTCCAATTAAAGTAAGAGGGGCAATATCACTCATTACTTTTTGTCTCTATATTGAGCTGCCCTTCTAAACCAGCTGTCCGATGAATTGAAATTTCAGCATATTCTGGACTCATCATCATTTCGAGCATTTTTTTTCGGCTGGGGTAATAAGCAATTGCGATCGTATCCCATAATTCTTCTACTTCGCCAAGCATCAACCTACTAACTTCTCCACCAAACAAGATCTTTCCGCCAGTTTTTTCAACTAATTTAGCAACTTCTAAAGCATAAATTTGATATGCCTCTTCTCCTGTAAGTTCCGTTACTCTTCCATCCTCATATTTAGCTTTTTCTTTGTATTTCAGAAGATTAACCATAGATATTGGGCTGTCTATATCCCCTTCAACGAACCCTTTCATCTGTTCTTCTGATGGAATTACTTTGTTTTCTACTTTCATATTACTTCCTAATTGTTAATAAAATTTATCAAAAGCCTCGAAAGTTGTTCAGGCTTGGTCCATTGATAAAAATGGCCGCCGCCAATATGTTCTGCGCTTTTTGCATTTGGACACATATTTAATACATCTCTCTCTATTCCGTTAGTTACAGGATCATCGCCAGAAAAAATACTCAAAAAAGGCTTCTCCCAATGTTTGAATACCTCTCTTGCTTCTCTTTGAGCTTCCAAAGATTGATCGGGAATAGTTGGAACATGACTAGGCATTGCTCTTGGCCCCATTTTAAATTTTGATGATGGAAAAGGAGCATCGTAAGCTTTTGCAATTTTTGATTTGAATGGAAAATAATTACTTATACCAAGTCCAACAAAAATTAAATACAGCATTCTTTTCACCTTAGAAGGTTTTCCCATCATTTGCTCCATCAAAAAACCAATCGGTAAATCGACTGTATCCCAGCAAAACTTTTGCCAATACATGAATTTCAGAGCTGGGTGAGATCTCCCTTTGTCCATTTCTGTCACTTGCTTAAACATCGTTATTGGAGTTAACTTTAGGTCACTCTCTCTAAAGGCTTTAACCTCGTCTACTATCTCAAAAGGAGTGTCCGGATTGTAAGGAAGCCCTGTATTGCCCATAGCGACTTTATTAAAACGCTCTGGTTCTTGAGCAACCATTCTCAAACCAATCAGACCTCCCCAATCTTGGCCAAAAAAAGTTAAGTTTTTAAAGTCATTTTTAATCAACCATTCCGTCATCCAGTCTACTTGTCTCTGAAAACTGTAGTCCTTCCTCGAGGCAGGTTTGTCAGATTTTCCATAGCCAGGTAAATCAGGGCAAATTACCCTGATACCAGCTTGATTAAAGAATGGAATCATTTTCACGTAAAGGTAACTCCAAACTGGTTGACCATGCATGCATAATATTATGGGACCATCTTTTGGACCGACATCAATATGGTGAATTCTAAGATCTGAATTATCGTGTGTTTTAATTGTTGTAAAGTTTGGCTTATATTTGTAGTCTTTTAAATTTGAAAAACACTTATCTGGCGTCCTTAATATCTCCATACAACCTCTTTTTACTTTTTTGACTCTATAAATTTCAATTGATAGAGTACTAAAAATTTATGTTTAAACTTCTTAAATATTCTATCTCAATCATAGCAATATTCGTGGTTTTAGTAATTGTTTTGCTAAGAGTTCCATCCGTTCAAGACGGAATACTAGATTTTGCAATTTCTGGTTTAATCAATACAAATAGTCCTTTAGTCAGTGAGGACGCATTGAGCGCAATTGTTTGCGGATCAAGATCTCCATTACCAAATCCAGACAGAGCTGAAACTTGTATTCTCATAAAAGCTGGCGAGAAGGTATTTATAGTTGATGCTGGTGATGGAAGTGCCAGTAATTTAAGAACTTTTGGCATTCCATACGAATTTGAAGCCATTTTAATAACTCATTTACATTCTGATCACTTTTCTGACCTACAAGATCTTCACCTGGGTAGTTGGGTTGCAGGAAGAAAAGAAAAACTCAAAGTTTATGGTCCAGAGGGAATTGAAGAAATTACAAAGGGTTTTGAAAGAGCCTATGCTTTAGATGCAAAATATAGATATGATCATCATGGAGATCAAGTCTTAGTAAAAGAGGCAAATGGTTACGAAACTATTACCTTAATTCCAAATCAAAAACCTTTTTATGATGATGGCTTTTTAAGAATTACTGCCTTCTTGGTAGAACACGAACCCGTAGAGCCGTCTTTAGGTTTTAGATTTGATTACAAAGGAAGATCTATCGTATTAAGTGGAGATACCATTTATAGTGAAAACCTTATTAGTTTTGCACAAGACGCAGATGTCTTGTTTATGGAAGCTCTATCGATGGATATTATTGGCAGGCTGCAAAAGGCTCAAGAAGAAATTGGCAATGCAGGAAATGCAAAGATTATGTTTGATATTCAAGACTATCATGCTTCTCCGATGGATGGAGCGAAGATAGCAAAACAAGCAAATGTTAAACACCTAGTCTATTATCATCTAGCGCCTGCTCCAGTTATCGGTTTGATGGAAACTGTATTTACTAGAGGGGTTAGTGAGATTTTCAGTGACTTTACTATGTCAAACGACGGAACACATGTTGTATTGCCTTTAAATTCAGAAGAAATTTTAATTTCAAATTTAAAATAATCATTCCGAGTTTTCTTCAGCATCCATTTCTTTCCAAACTTCTTCAAGAACTCTCCCAGAAGTCACTGCGTTAGGCCATCCTGCATAATGGGCAAGATGAAAAATAATTTCTTCTATTTTTTCCTTACTAATACCTAAATTTCTTGCACCTCGAAAGTGTAAACGAAGCTCGTTCTCTCTATTAAGCGCAATAAGTCCTGCCAGAGTAATAATACTTCTTTCTTGAATTTCTAATCCGGGCCTCGACCACACAGATCCAAATAAAGTTTCAATGGTATGAGACCTAAAATCTTCAGAAAAACTACCTTCAGCCTTATGAAGAAAATTTAATTTCTTTAAAATTTCCGTACCTTTTTTTAATCTTTTTTCATCACTTTCAAATGTCATAAAACTCTCCTGTTTAACTGAACAAATACCACCCGATATCCACCAACATAATTATAGTTACTGTAAATCCTATTATGAAAAACAAGCTTCTCAAGCTTGGATTTTTTCTTGTAGCAACCGAATAATAGACTGCTGTATAAATATACCTTGCTAAAACATAAACTATTATCAACCTGGACAGTCTTATTGGATCCATGGTCAAAAAAATACTTAATAAAGCTGAACCTAAAAAGGGAATGATATTTTCTAAAGAATTTTTAAAAGCTCTTTCGCTTCTAAATACAAATGATTCTGGGCCTAAGTCCGAGTTGGTAATCCCTGGCACGTATCTTTTTTGGGTTCTTGAGGCGCCAATAGAAATGATTGCTTCAATAACAATTAAAGTAAGAAGAGCCCATATTCCGATAAAACTTACATAATATTCTTCCATCATTGCATCTCTCCTCGCTCTTAATATCTTTCTGGATGTTTTCCTTTATATTTTTTGAAATAAAGTTTTAACGAATTAATGTCTTTCTCATTATCTCCCGTTGGTATAAAAATTTCACCAAAAACAAACCTTTTGTGCTCAAAGTCTATTCCCGTTAAAACAATCTCAGCGTCAATCTCTTTGGCTATTCTCAAAAATCCTGTTTTCCATTTTATAACTTTTTTTCTTGTTCCTTCAGGTGTAATTCCTAATAAGATTGCATCTCTCTTATGTCCTAAATCAGATATAAAATTCTTTGCCTCAACAGGTGCATCTCTATTTACAGGTATACCGCCAAGCCAACTAAAGAAATATTTAATTCCAAACTTAAATATTGAGTCTTTTGCTAAAAAATTAACTTTTATATCTAGTGCTAAAACTAAAGGGAAAGCTCTTACAAAATCTTCATAAGAGGTGTGGGGAGCAGCAGCGACGATAACTCTTTTCTTGTTAGGCAAAGATCCTTCTATTTTCCACCCATAGAATTTAAAGATTAAAGTTCCTAATAGTATAAAAAATTTTGATCTTCTCGCTCTAAAGTGATCTGGAGTAGAACTTCTAAATTCTCTAATTCCAGATTTATTGAACATATAAAAAAATCCTTTAAGTTAAGATTTTTTAGGGAGATTTAACTATATCAAACTCAATAAGACTTTTAGCAGAAGCTACAACAGCCTCTTCTCCTGATCTAGGTTGCCAACCTAAAATATTTTTTGCTTTCGAATTATCAAGTTCTTTAGTTTTGCCTAATTGGTCTGCTACGGTTTTCATCAAAGGACTAAATAACCCGAGAAATTTTATTAAAAAATTTGGAGCAGTACCTTTTGGAAGTTTCTTCTTATATTCAGGTATTTTTTCTCTTAACACCATACTAATTGAAGGTATAGCCATAGTTTCTGAACTAGCAATGAACCTATTGCCCGAAGCTTGGGGTGACTCTAAAGCCAAAAGATGTAACTGAGCAACGTCTCTAACATCAACAATTCCAAAACTAATGTCAGGCGCAAGAGGGAAACCACCGTTTAAAAATCGTTTCACTACTTCAACACTTGTTCCAAAATCAGATTCTAAAACTGGCCCAAGGACAAGAGAGGGATTAATTACCGAAAGTTCCATGTTACATTCATCGCTATTAATAAAATCCCACGCCGCTTTTTCAGCGTAAGTTTTTGATTTGTTGTAGGCTGAACATCCTTTAGCATCTGTATCGGTCCAATCCTCCTCATTGAAACTGTCTTTTTCATGCCCATAGATTATTGCGGCGACTGATGAGGTCAAAACAATTTTTTTAATGCCTTCCTCAGCTGCAGCTTTTAAAACTCGCATAGTCCCTTCTTTTGCAGGGACTATAAGATCGTTTTCATCTTTTGGCTCTTCTAAAGCTACTGGAGAGGCGACATGCATGACGTAATCACAACCTTTTACTGCTTCAGACCACCCTTCGTCTTTTGTTAAGTCTGCACTAACCCAATCGACTTCAATTTTATTGAGTCTCTCATAAGTTGAACCGGCTTTGTCTAAAATTTTATTCAAGTCCGAAACTCTTTCTAAATTTCTAACCGTAGATTTAACTTTATAACCAGCAGCAGCAAGCTTAAGTATGCAATGAGTTGCAATAAACCCTGAGCCTCCCGTAACTAAAACTGTCTTATCTTGATTTGTCATAGTAATCCTCAAATTTTTTTAAATAAAAAAGTAAATCTATCGCTCTCTCCAATCTGTAAATACTTGTCTTGATCAAGCTCTTTTAGTCTCATCACTGGAGGAAGAGTCCAAACTCCTTTAGGATGATCCTTTGTATCCTTTGGATTCGAATTAATTTCTGATTTTGCTACCAGCTTAAAACCAAGCTTTTCTATTGATTCGATAGCGTATTCTTCGGTGACATATCCTGTTTTTTTCATATTCTCTAACGAAGTTCCTTGTTTTGCTCGATGTTCAACTACACCTAACACCCCACCTTTCTTCAGTGATTTATGAGCACTTGTGATTATAAAATCCCAGTTAGGACCAATCCAATTGTGTAAATTTCTAAAAGTCACTACTGCATCGACAGATTCGGCTTCAGAGTATTGTGTATTTAAGGAAACCAATTTTACGCGATCATAAACAGAACTACTTGCTAACTTTTTTTCGAAATTACCTCTTACTCTTTTAGCAAAATCACCCATTGAAGGATCAAAATGGGCAGCAATCAATTCTCCTTCTTCTTTAAGATAAGAGGCTAGTATTTCTGTATACCATCCACCACCGGGAGATAATTCTATTACTTTCATATCGGGTCTGATTCCAAAAAAAGTTAAAGTTTCATAAGGATTACGATGAATATCTCTCAATATATTTTTATCTGATCTTATTTCACTTTCAATAGCACTTTTTAAAGAATCAGCTAAAACAAATGGATTGAAAAAAATAAAAAGAATAAAAGCTAAAGTCTTCATATACATAATTTAACTCGTAATTGATCTTTTTTCTGTTCTATAAAAAAAGAAAAAAGAAAGTGTCGCTAAAGCGCAAATAATATGCCACAACGCATGAGGTTGAATAATTGAATCCGGATAGCACCACTCAGAATCAGGATTAATTATTAAATTTCCTTGCAGCCAAATTGTGAAAGCTAAAATATAGAAAAAACATCCAGCAAAAAACCAAGGATTATATTTTCTATAACTTTCTGGCTTATTTGTGGCAATGAGCCCTGGTAGCCAAAAAAATAAAGTCCACCAAAAATCTTCAAGATTAATCAGAACTTCATATGGAGATGTTCCAAATAACCAAAGCACTGCATACCCAACAAATCCAGAGAAAAATCTCATAAAACTTGAATAAAAATTATATAAGAATTCAGAAATTATCCATAAACCTATTGATAACCCAAACAAGCTAAAATCTATTCCAAGCTCAGAGCCAAAAAACCAACTTAGTACAGAGAAAGAAATTAATATAGAAAAATAGCCTGCCAAAAATTGATTTTCAGACCAGCCATTAAGGATTTTAAAATTTAAAAGCCAAGGGATTATTATGTAAGCAACCATGCTAACGTTGTCTATCCATTGTCCCCAAACAGTATGGGTTCCGTGCATCATTAGAGAGCCAGGTCCTAAAAAAATTGAAGCCGATGCATATAAAACTGATATTGAAGTGAAACCAATGAAAAAATTTTGACCTGTAACTTCCTCTCTCGAGAGAATCCAGACCATAAAGATTCCAGTTAAAATAAATCCTATATTACTTAAGGCATTAGAAGGCTCTCTAAAGTATCCCGAACTTATCCTTTCACACCACCTAGAAATTTCCCCTATTTGATAACCTGATTCAACTGAGAGCATTATTCCAGAATATGCAAACAAAAAATAAAGGAGAAAGAATGCTGCAATTGACGAAACAGCAATAGTAACAGCGTAATTTTTTAACATTTTAAGACCAACTTACTCTTGAAAAAGCTCCCGTAGAACAATAGAAGATATCTCTATTATCACCTGGAGTCAAAAACATACCATTTGCTAATCTAGAATCTAACCCGACTTTGCTTAAAAGTTCTCCACTTGTTAGGTCTAAGACAATGATGTGGTCCTCACCATTTTCATAGTGATTAATCACAAGCTCATTGCTTTCAGGGAATACAACTGGTTGCATAGTAGGCCTAAAGTCTTTTAGCCAAGAAACCTTCAGTGAATCTTGAGAAGTATCGATGCCTGCAATACTGCCATTTATACTATCCCAAGCTACACAAATTTTTGATTCAGGAATATTTACTGGCGGGGCAATAATTCCTCCCCCTTCTTGTTCAAAAGGCTCTATGAAAACGACTTCGCTCGTTAATAAATCAATTTTAATTAGCCTTTGCTTTCCTTTCCAAGGAGCAGGTGATCTCCAGCTCAAAGATTTAAATTCATCAAATCGTCCATTGGGTTCTGCTTCATAAATATCCCTAACGGACTGAATATCTCCATTGTCCATGAGCCATATATTTCCATCAGAGATACAGCCATCCCATGCCAACCCTTGAGAACCATTTATATTTCTATAATTAGGCACCCAAGAATCATCTAGTTCTAGCGAGGTTTCATTTACTTTTATTTTAAAAATTTTCTCGATCCCAGGTACGTATATAAATTCTCCTGAGTTATTTATGTCCGAAGCGATTCTTCCCATCGAGCCCTCAGGCAAAGGGAAAGGCTCATCGATTAGTTCTAGTGTTTCTGGGTTCAAACGAGTAATAAAAGAATTACCTTGATCTTCAAGCCTGCAATCTTTTGTCACGATTGACCCATCTGAAAGAATTAATAGTCCGTTATGAGCTCTGTCTTTTGGAAGTTTTTTTTCTTGCAATAATTCACAGTTTGAATTTAGAGAATGCATAAAACTTCCATTAACTTTTATGATATTTCCATTTTGATGAGCAGCAATTGCGCCACACCAAACATGACCACCGCAAGGCAGCTTTGGGCTTTCTGCTGAAATTTCTAAAGTAATTGGATCGAATTTTTGTAACCAGCCATATGGCTCTGGTCCGAAAAAATAGGGCATTGTTCCACCCAAATAATATTCGTCTTTGTCTCTTTTAATAACCATAACATTCCATTTATCTGAGGATAAGGTTTGTACTTTTGGTAATGCGCCCTTTACGTTTAAAGAGCCTTGATAAGACTTTTGTCTTCGATTGCCCCCACATTCAACAGGCCAGGATGAATTAAAATAACCAGGTAAGTTTTCGTTTCTATCTATCATTTTTAAAGTTCTTTAATCTGAATTCTAACAATGATGGAGAAATTAAATAAATTTATCTTATAAGAAATCGAAATAAATTTATTCGTCTATTAATTACTTAAAAAGATTATTATTCTTGTTATGAAACATAATTGGAAAGTAAGTTTAATTTTTGCAGCTTTGTTAACACTGTTCGCTTCATATCCTGCTTATTCGGTGAAATATGACAAAAGTAATCCTACAAAAATGTATTCAAAAGCATACAAAATGATCGACAAAGGTCAATTTTCAAAAGCACAAAAAATCCTTAAAAATTATACTAAATCTGAGCCAGATGATTCAGATGGTTGGACGCTGTTGGCTTTTACGTATAGAAAACTTGAAAAATACGAAGCATCTGAAGATTCATATTTAAAAGCTTTAAGCATAAATCCAGAAAATAAGTCTGCCTTAGAATATCAAGGCGAGTTATTTGTTGAAACTAATCGCTTAAACCTAGCAAATATTAATTTAGAAAAACTTAAAACACTTTGTCCTGAATCCTGCATGGAACTGGAAAAATTGGAAAGTTACATAGCAAATTCATCAAGTAAATCTAATATATGAATTTTAAGAGTTGAATAAACTAATGTTTGTCTTTTAAAAGAAAATTTAAAGCGCCTTCAAACCTTTTCCCGAAATCTTTTGGATTATGACCGAAACCATCGAATACTAAACTTTGAAAAGTTAAGGCATTAGAAGAAAAAAACTCGTCTATTTTATTTTGAGGTCCTTCATAAAATTGGTCCAGGCTTTCAGTGCCACGATCTAAGTAAATCTTTTTATCTTTGAGTACATCAATATTATCAGTAATGTAAGAATATATTGCCTTGGTAGTATATGGGTCTCCAAAAAATTTAATCTCGTTTCTAAAAGGAAGTAAGGCATAATCCAATGGTCTAATTCCTATCCAATGGGTTGAAACAGACGCTGCAAACCCAAACCTATGAGGTAGTTCAATCAAAGCATTCAATGAAATTAAACCACCCATGCTAGATCCAAGTATCCCCATATTTTTTGAATTCATGTCTCTTTTAAACTTGTCTTCTAAAAATGGAATTAACTCCTCTTCTAAGAATTTTATGTAATTAAATTTTTCAAGATCGACAAAATTTCGATAAGCAAATTTTCGAAATCCAAATCCAAAATAATTAATTGCCTCCTTTGGAAAATACTCTGCATATCTTCTAGATTCATCAACTAATTTCCCTCCATTAGTACCCGCCGCGTTTTCTACGCCAACAATAACTATATTTGGCAATTTATTTCTATCGTCTAAAGACTGAAGGGTTTCGTCTATGCCCCATTCTTCATTTACCCAATTTACTTTACCATCAAAAAGATACTGACCGTCTTGTATGATTATAAAAGTTGTGTCCTGATCAATTTCGTCTTTGTTGGGGCAGTAGATCAACAACCTCCTTTCTCCTAAAAAGTTAGATTCAAATACTTCTTCCGAAAGCACCCCATAAACCACTTCTTCTGTTGATGCAAAACTAGCCGACAAGCTGCATAAAAAAATTACAAAGGCTTTGAAAATAAATTTAATCAACTCTTTTCATGTTGAAACGAGATTCAAGCAAACCTAAAGAATCTTCTTTTTTTAAAAGTTTTCTCAAAATATGTAAGTACGGATATATTTCTTGTTTTATGGGGGCTGTCCATTCCCATAATAAAAATTCAATAGTCCTAATTTCATTTTCTGAACCAGTATAGCTTGCATTAAGTTTGAAAAGATTTGAAACTTTTTCGAACTCCTTAGGCAGCCCTGCCTTTTCAAAAAGCCTAGGAATTTCTTCTTTTCGGAGAAAAACTTTATTAGCTAAAGCTTCTAAACAAAACTTATCTACATTTAGCAAACCTGTTCCATTTATCAGAATTCCTTCGAGATTTTCTAACTTAGACTGTTCATTACTATCGAACGCTTCCATCACAACTTTAGGAACGCAATAATCATTGGCATAAAAGTTATCCCAAATAATGAGTTTATGATTAAGCGCTTCACTCCATCCTTCAATCGCTTCTTGAGGATAGCTTGAAGACACAACTTTTGAACCCGTCCAAAACAATGGAATTTCATCACTCAAATTTTTCGATAACTCTTTTAAATAAATGCTTTCTGAAAAAGTCGGTTTTGCAAGTTGCTCACAGTATTCTGATGGAACGCAATAAAAGTTTATATCTTTGTACTTATCATTACATCTGTTAACAATCTCAGCATGATCCTTTCCACTTTGCTGTTGAAAAAGATCATCAAAAAGAATAACTACATCTGAAATCTCTAATAATTCGGCCTCAGAAATTTTCTTAAATAACTCGTCGTAGGAATTTTGAAAATCGATACCAGGTGAAATTCCAAAAAGAAACTTAACCTTATTTACTTTACAATTTTTGTTGAATTCACCCAGACGTTTGTTTATATGTTCTGGGTAAGGATCCTTCCAGTTTAGTCGATGATAGGGGTCTTCCTTTGGACAATAAAAATAAGTATTAAGTTTTTGATGAACTATCTGTTTTAAAATTTCCTCTCGCTCACCCCAAGATAGCAGCTTCCCAAAATATCCTTCTATATATCCGTTGAATTTCATATTCGATCATTTCACAATTTTTCTTGTCCAAAACTTAGTCATGTTTTTAGTTGTATCGTCCTTAACGATAAAGTGATGATAGAGGGCAGCTAAAATATGTATCACTATCAACGCGATAATCGCATTTGTTGCAAATTCATGTACGCCTCTTATCAAATTAAACATAGTCGAATTATCTACCTCTGATGATAAATTCAAAGCGCCAAAGACTACTATTGGTTCGCTTGTGAAATTTGCAGATGCTATTCCGGAAACAATCAAAAGTCCCATTAAAAAATACAAACCGTAATGGCCAGTCTTTGCCATCACTGCCTGCCAACCAGGCATTGATTCAGGCAAGCTCGGTGCGCCATATAAAAATCTTAGAAATATTCTTAAAATAAATAAGAAAGTTACTATTAATCCTGCGGTGGCATGATCAACTCTAGATTCTAATCGATCCCAAAGCTCCATATTCCCTCCAAACTTTTGTGCAACATTCAAATCTAAGATAATGACAATCGCCATTAGCCAGTGAATGACTTTTTGCGCTCTTAAATAATCTATCATTTGATTAGCCTATTCTAGCAAATTCTTTTTATATTCTTATAAGGTGATTTCTAAAAATTTTAAAGTAAGATTCGTGCTCTTATAGACGTAATAGTTTTGCAGAGAGATCTATCTTAAACATGGAAGCAGAAAGAAGCAGCAATTTAATCGCACTTCTTCTTAACTTTACGAAAGATCTAGAGAAAACTTTTTTAATATTTCCAAATCAATAAGTTCTAAAATCTTTTGATTGCTTCTGCGTAAAAATAACTTAGGAGCTTTGTTATTTTCAAAGGCTTCCTTCCACCTCTCAGCACAAATACACCAATGATCGCCCTCTTTTAAACCAGGAAAATTAAATTCAGGTTTTGGAGTTGAAAGATCATTGCCTCGTAATTTTGAAAACTCTAAAAAATCTTCAGTCATTTGAGCACAAACTATATGAAGCCCCCGGTCCATTTCGTCAGTTCGACAAAAACCATCGCGAAAAAACCCTGTAATCGGATTAGAACAGCATTCTTCTATGGGCTCTCCAAAAATATTTAACTGATTCATAATTAAATAAATATTATTAAAGAAATGTTTCCAAGCAAAACTAAAACCGTTAGCGCAACGCTTATAAAATGTAGCCTATTAAATAGTAAGGTATCTCCTTTATCTCTTGCTCTATTGGTCATTGGAATTAAGCAGTAACAAGTTGCCATGATTATAACTGTGCTTAATGGAATTAAAGTGAGCAATAAGTCATTGCTAAATAAAGCAACTAAAAAAGAAAAAGCACCAATGAGAGCTATCGTGAAAAATAATTTAGGAAATATACTCCTCAAAAATGGGCCTGCCTGATCTTCTGGAATGACTTTAAAAACTGTTGGAGCTAACAGGGCAGACTGAAAAATTATCATCCCAGAAATAAGCCCAGAACAGAAAATTAAAATTGAATTCATTATTAATTATTTCCCTGAAAATTCTGGTTGTTGTTTTTCTACAAAAGCTTTTACAGCGTTTTTATGATCCGTTGTTTGGCCACAATGCACATGATGCGTTGCTTCAAGATCAAGACACTCATCGACATCGCCATTCATTGCTCGATTTAAATTTTCCTTCATATATCTAAATGCAACGGACGGACCGGCTGCTAGTTGTTCTGCGATTTCCTTTGTTTTAGCTTCTAAATTATCTGCTTCAACCACCCAATTTGTCAGTCCTAGATTCAATGCTTCCTCCGCTGATACTCGATCCGATAGAAAATATAATTCTCTTGCCTTAGCCGAACCGATTAGTTGCGACATAAAGTATGTCCCGCCATAGTCTCCAGAAAATCCAACTTTGGCAAAAGCCGTCGTCATAAAAGCAGCTGATGACATAATCCTCAAATCACAAGACAATGCGTAAGACAAACCAGCTCCTGCTGCTGCACCTGGGAGCGAGGCTATTGTCGGTTTAGGCATTTTATATAATTTGCCAGAAGTGCCACGTTGATTATCTCTTTGTCTATGAATAGCCTTATCGATTGTATCTTTTTCACCGTCCCCTTCATTCTTTGCATTCATTCCTTTCACGTCTCCGCCTGCACAAAATGCATTACCGGCACCTGTTAAAACGATACATCTAACTTCTTCATCTAATTCAAACTCAGCTATTTTTTCTTGCAAAGCGCCATTCATTTCTGATGACATTGCGTTTCTTGCTTCAGGTCGATTCATAATTAAGTACCCAACGTTGTTTTCTATTTTTGCAATTAGGT
>SGZL01000014.1 GCA_004213955.1 Gammaproteobacteria bacterium | reverse complement strand
GTACCAAGGAGAGAATTTGTCCTTAATTTTGAAATGTGATCCATTATGTTGTGACCAAGTTCATGTGCAATGACTAATCCTAATTCTTCGTCTTTTTGCGCAAATCTAATCATGCCAGTTGTTATGCCAATTTGACTGCCATTAGCAAAAGCGTTCACTGAATCATTTTGAACTAATAATATTGGGTAATTACAAATTAGGTCGGGATCAAAAGTAGCAATTTTTTCCATACCTTCTCTTTTGTATACCACTTTTAAAGAGTCTGACTTTTTTCTGAGTTTTTCAAGATCTTTGTGAAACTTTTCTTTATCAAAAGTATCTTTAATATCATTGATTGATATGATTTCATCATTATTTCTTAGTCCGCTTTTAAAAGCTGAAGAGCTTGGAATTACATAGGTCAGTAGAAGCCTGTCATCAATTTCGTAAACTTCTTTCTCAATTTCCGAATATTTATCCGAAGATACGTAAGCATTGAACATTACTCCAAGTGAGTTAATAGTGTTTTCGCATAATTCAGCAGAATTTTTAAGAATTGGGTAGCCAACTTTTTGAAGTCTTTCATATCTTGATTTAGTTTTTTGAAGAGATAATTTTTGTTGAAGCTTTGTCTCTGCGTCAAGAGCCTCACTGTCGATATTTAATCTTTGCGTTGCTGGCCCAGCGCAAGAGCTTATCAAAACAAAAAGTAATATTAGTTTTAGGAATTTATAATTCGACATAATATTATGTTAAGAAAAATTTTCTTTTTAACAAGAATTTGATGAAAAATTTCTTAAACGATATTTTTATATGCTTTTTCAAATCTTTCGAAACCTTCATTGATTTCTTTGTCTGAAATTATTAGAGATGGAGCTAATCGAATTGTTTTTTCTCCAGCTGCTTGGACTACTATCAATCCTTCTTTGTAAGCAGCTTGAATAAATTCAGATGACTTTATATTTTTGAAATCACACCCAATCCAAAGTCCAGCAGTTCTTACATCTGAAAACATGTCGTATTTTTCTGACAATGCATTAAGTTTTTTCGTAAATAAAATTGTTTTTTTTATAACTCCAGACAAGATTTTTTGAGCTGATATGATTTCGACAACTTTTTTCGCAACAATACAAGCCAAGGGATTACCGCCAAAGGTGCTGCCATGTGTTCCAGGCTGGAAAGACTCTGCAATGTGTTTTTTTGCTAATGTAGCTCCAATAGGAATTCCACCTCCGAGTCCTTTTGCAAGAGTAGATATATCTGGAGTAACTCCGTAACCCATATAAGCCATTAAGGTGCCTGTTCTTCCTATACCGCTTTGCACTTCGTCAAAAATTAACAGAGTTTTATTTTTATTTGCTATTTTTCTTAGCCCCTTCAAAAAAGGATTTGAAGCCCTAATAATTCCAGACTCTCCTAGAATTGGCTCGACAAAAATTGCGGCAGTCTTCTTTGATATTTTTTTTTCTACAGATTCTAGATCATTAAATTTTGCCCTTTTAAATCCTTTTAGAAGTGGTCCAAATCCAGTTTTTTGGAGTTTAGAGTCTCCTGCACTAATGTTTAGCATCGATCGACCATGAAAAGCATCAGTAAAAACAATTATTTCATTTTTTTCTGGATTTCCTTGGTCGTAAAAATATCTTCTAGCAAGTTTTATTGCTGCTTCATTCGCTTCATTTCCTGAATTCGAGAAGAAGACTTTATCAGCGAAAGTTTTTTTAGCTAGTAATTCACTTAATTCTAATGCGGGTTCATTGTAGAAATAATTACTCACATGCCAAAGTTTTGTTGATTGAGTTTTTAAAACTTTTATTAGCTCAGGATGAGAGTGGCCTAAGCAAGTGACTGCAATTCCTCCTCCAAAATCAACGTAGTCATTGCCATTTGAATCCCATAAAATTGATTTTTTTCCTTTCACAGGTGTGAACCAGGCAGGAGCATAGTTTGGAGTTAAGGCTGTTCTATCAATAGAATTAATTATTTTCTTAGTCATCTAAAAGATCAATTAAAAAGTTTTGGTTTAATATAACAATTAAATATGGTTACTGCAGATCGTCTCGAAACAAATCATACATTTAGATTGACTTTAAAGCCAAATCGTTCGATTTCATGGAGAGGTAATATGCTATTTTTAGCGTTAATTTCTACTCCAATTTTAATTATTGCTTTTGGATTTTTATATATTGGCGCACCGATAATTCTGCCATTTGCAGGACTAGAAATTTTAATAGTTTTATATGCATCTTATTACGTTTATCAAAAAACTAATAAACAAGAAATAATCACTATTTCACCTGAAAAATTAATTATCGAGAAAGGAAAATTTAGACCCGAAACTTCAATTGAATTTATTAGAGAGTGGGCATATGTATTTGTAGAAAAAGCTAAGCATCCTTGGTATCCAATTCACATTGTCATTTCTTCTAAAGGAGAAAGAGTCCCAGTGGGAGACTTTTTAACTGAAGATGATAAAAAGATCTTAATTGAAAAGATGGATGAAATAATAAGAGAAATTAGAGTTATTTAGCTCTTTGATTAAAACGTCTGCCAATCATAGCTGAAGCTATATTTACTTTTTGAACATCTATAGTTCCGCCTGCAATTCCCCATCCAAATGCATCTCGGACTTTCCTTTCCATGCCATACTCTTTATTAAATCCATATCCTCCCATGAGCTGCATAGCAGTAGTTGTAACTTCTCTCGCAATTTCATTTGCAAAACATTTAGCACTACTTGACTCTAAGATATCAGGCAATCCGTTAGCCGCGTTAAAAACAGCGCGGTGGATTAATAGTCTAGAAGCTTCAACCTTCATTAGCATGTCTGCTAACTTAATCTGGACTGCTTGGAAATCTACTATTGGCTTGCCAAATTGCTCACGTTCTTGCACATATTCTTTTACGTAGTCTAATGCGGAAGAGGCTTGAGCCAACGCCATAGTGGCGTTACCACATCTCTCTAAATCAAAAGTTTCCATAAGTTTTTTAAAGCCATCTTCAGGTTCAACTAACAAATTTTCTAGTGGTACTTCAACGTTATCAAAATAAATATCTGCTGACGGTATTCCTCTCCAACCCATCAAACGCTCGCTATTTCCAAAAGTTAGCCCAGGGGCATCTAAATCTACAAAAACCGCTCCAATACCTTTAGCTGCTGGAGCATCTGACATTTTTGCATAAACAACATACCCATCTGAGTGTCCGGCTCCAGAGCACCATCTCTTATTTCCGTTGATAACAATTTTATCTCCTTTGATCTCCGCTTTAGTTTTGAGGTCTGTTAATCCAGTTCCAGCTCCTGGTTCCGACATGCTTACAGCTACTACTTTTTCTCCTTTACAAACCTCAGGAATAATTCGTTTTTTTAGAGCTTCAGTACCAAAATGTTCTATTACTTTTACTGGACCGGCGTTGGCTTCAAAAACCGGCCATCCCACAGCAGAAGAGATTTTTCCAAATTCTTCAAGAATTATTATCGCATCAAGATTTGATAATCCTTGACCACCGTATTCTGTTGGCGCGTTGACGCCGAGAAACCCTAATTCTCCAATTTTTTTTAACACATCTTTGGGTACTGGGCTTGCAGATTCTTCCATCTCGTTTGCAAGAGAAGTAAGTTCTTTCACAGCAAACTCACGCGCTACTTTCTGTAATTCTTGCTGATCTGAAGTAAGTTTAAAGTCCATAATAAGGGAGTTAATTATACACATTGAGTTAAAATCATCACCATGAATGAAGATAAATTTAAATTACCAAATGGATATAAAAAAATAGATCAAACTGAAAGTCATATTGCTCATATTGGTCAAGGTTTTTATAAAAGAAATGATGCTGGTAGTTTAGTTATGGCTTTTTGGATCAGGCCTGAAAATGGAAATTCTGGAGGCGTAGCTCATGGAGGCATGCTAATGAGCGTTGCTGATTATTGTCTTTGTTCGGCAGCAATGGAATCTCGGGAAAATTATGCCGCGACTGTAAGTTTCAGATGTGAATTTATAGCTCCAGCAAAAGTTGGATGCCTTTTAGAGATCTATCCAAAAATTGACAAGGAAACAAAAAGTCTAGTTTTCGGACAAGGTAAAATAGTTTGCGAAGGAGAAGTAATTTTGAATTTTTCTGGGGCTGTTAAAAAAATCTTAAAAAGTTCTTAATTTTTTTTGAACTAAAACTTCTTTCAATCGAGCAATATCTGGAATTCCTTTCAAATATTTAATTGAGGCTTCACCTTGGATTAAAGGTCTCAAGTATCTTCTTCCAGCATTAGTAATCCTGTATCCATCGTTTGAAATGAATCCGTTAGGTAATTTTTTTTCTACATTTGCTATATTTTTTAAAGAGGCTTCAGAGACTGTCCATTTGTATGGTTGGTCACTGACTCGTCTAATAGTCGACATCACGCCAGTTTTTCCATTCAATGCAAGTTGAACAGCATACTTTCCAACAGCGTATGCCTGATCTAGGTCTGTTTTGGAAGCAATATGTCTTGCTGAACGCTGGAGATAATCAGCCACAGCCCAATGATTTTTTAGACCTATTTTACTTATCATGGAAGCAAGTACTGGCGCGACTCCACCTAACTGTTTATGGCCAAAGGCATCAACTGACCCTGAGTCTGCTAGAAATTTTCCGGTTTTATATTTCACTCCTTCAGAAGCTACAACCACACAATACCCAAATCTTTGTATTTTCTCTTTCACAGTTTTTAAAAATTTAGCTTTTTCAAAAGCTATTTCAGGAAGCAAAATGATATGGGGCGGATCCTCAAATTCGTTTCCTGCTAAACACGACGCAGCAGCAATCCACCCAGCATTTCTTCCCATCACCTCTAAGATAAACACTTTAGTTGAAGTTTCCGCCATGCTCTTGACATCAAGTCCAGCTTCTAATGTTGAGGTTGCAACATATTTTGCTACAGATCCAAAACCAGGAGAGCAGTCAGTGAAAGGAAGATCATTATCTACAGTCTTAGGAATACCAATGCATTGTAAGGGAAATTTTAACTTTCTAGCCATCTCAGAAACTTTAAAAGTCGTATCTTGACTGTCACCGCCTCCATTGTAAAAAAAATAACTTATATCATGAGCTGAGAACACTTCGAAAAGCCTTTCATATTCTTTTTTTTGTTTAACGGGATCTTGTAATTTAAAGCGACAAGATCCAAAAGCTCCTCCAGGTGTTTGTCTTAGTTTAGCAATTGTTGATTTAGTTTCTTTGGAGGTGTCGATAAGCTCTTCATTTAAAGCTCCTAAAATTCCATTTTTACCCGCTAAAACTTTATTGATCTTTAGAGATTTATTTGCTGTTTCTATTACTCCGCATGCTGAAGCATTTATCACGGAAGTTACTCCTCCAGATTGAGCGTAAAAAGCATTATGTTTAAGAGCCATAAAACAAATATAACTGAAAAAAGTATTTCTGTGAAAAGGATATAATTTATTAATGAAAATTTATATTCTTGGGATTTGTGGAACCTTTATGAGCGGAATAGCCCAATTAGCAACTGAAAAAGGATTCGAAGTCTACGGTTGTGATGAAAATGTCTACCCTCCAATTAGTGACGTTCTTAAAAATTTGGGGATAAAAATTGATAAAGGATTTTCTGAAAAGCTCTATTCTCAAAACATAGATTTATTCATCATTGGCAATGTTGTTAGCAGGGGAAATCCATTGATGGAGAAAATTCTGGATGAAGATAAGGATTATTCTTCTGGGCCGGAGTTTTTATACGATTACGTCTTAAAAGATAGACATGTCATCTCAGTTGCTGGAACTCACGGAAAGACAACTACTTCAGCAATGATCACGAAAATTTTGAATGATTCAGGCCTTGATATTGGTTATCTAATAGCTGGAAAATTAAAAGATTTTTCTAAAACTGCTGTTCTAGGTAAGGATAAATTTTTTGTTATTGAGTCAGATGAGTATGACACAGCTTTTTTTGATAAGAGATCAAAATTTTTGCATTACAAACCATCAACATTGTTGATTAATAATCTCGAATTTGATCATGCAGATATTTTCAATAATCTAGAAGATATAAAAAAACAATTTCATTATTTACTTCGATCATTACCCTCAACAGCAAAAGTGATTTATCCTCGAGAAGACTTAGATATTGCATCTTTAATAGAACAAGGGATTTACTCTATTGAGGAAACTTTCAATTACAAATTGTCATCCAAAGGTTGGTCCATTAAGGTCAGTAAAGATCAAGATAGTAATTTTAAAATTTTTTTTAATAAAAAATTAAGAGGTGAGATAACTTGGGATCTTTTTGGAGAGCACAATTTAAGAAATGCTTTAGCTGCTTTTGTTACTTCCTCATCCTTGGGAGTAAGTGATGAAATCATTTCAAAATCTTTATCTTCTTTTCAAGGCGTTTCCAGAAGAATGGAATTAGTGGGTAAAAAAAATTCTGTAAGTATTTATAGTGATTTTGCTCATCACCCTACATCTATAGAACTCTCTTTGCAGGGTTTAAGAAAGAAGGTGGGTCAGCAAGAAATAATTTGTCTTCTAGAAATGAGATCCAACACAATGGTTTCTGGATATCATGATGAATTAATACCTAAATCTTTAGAAGCTGCTGATCATGTATTTTTATTTTCAAAAAATAAAAAACAAATTAAAGAGATTAAGAAAAAAAATAAAAACTTTTATATTTGCTCAAATGCTAAAGAATTTATAAAAATTTTACCAAAGTATGTTGAATCCAACAGCCATATTGTTTGCATGTCTAATGGGTCATTTGAGCAAATTCAAAATATTATTTTCGAAAGTATTTAAAAAGTAAAAGTTTTTTTTCTAAGTCTTATTGCACTTGGAGTAACTTCAACAAGTTCATCATCTTCAATAAATTCTAAAGCTTGCTCCAAAGAATGTTCTATATGAGGTGTAAGTATTAAATTCTCATCAGTACCAGAGGCTCTCACGTTAGTAAGCTGTTTAGCTTTGGTAGGATTCACAGGCAGATCATTATCTCTAGAATGCAAACCAACAATTTGTCCTTTATAAACATTTAACCCATGACCAACAAAAAGTTTTCCACGATTTTGAAGGTTAAACAATGAATAAGATAGAGTTTTACCACTCATCATTGATACCAAAACACCATTTTGCCTATTTGTTATTTCACCTTTTTTTGCAGGACCATAATGATCAAATACACTAGTTAAGATTCCTGAGCCACTTGTGAGAGTAAGAAATTGAGATCTAAATCCGATCATTCCTCTAGATGGAGCAATAAATTCAAGTTTTATTCGTCCTTTTTTATCTGGTTGCATATTCTTGAGCTCAGCTTTTCTTAATCCCATTTCTTCCATAATTGAGCCTTGATGCTCCTCTTCAATATCAATAACGATTTGCTCAAAAGGTTCGTGTATTTCTCCATTAATTTCTTTCTCAATAACCTCAGGTTTTGATATAGCTAATTCAAAACCATCTCGTCGCATGCTTTCAATTAAAACGGATAAATGTAACTCTCCTCTACCAGATACTTTAAATTTATCTGAGGACTCGCCAGGCTCAACACGCAGAGCAACATTACTTAATAATTCTTGCTCCAATCTTTCTTTAATATTTCTAGAAGTTATGTATTTTCCGTCTTGACCAGCAAAAGGCGAATCGTTTACCTGGAAAGTCATGCTCACGGTTGGCTCATCAACTAATAAAGCAGGTAAAGCCTCCACTCTCTCAGGGTCACATAAAGTATCTGAGATATATAAGTTCTCAATGCCCGTTATACAAACTATATCTCCTGCTTCAGCTTCGTCGACTTCGATTCTCTCTAATCCATCATGACTCATTACTTGTAAAATTTTTCCTTTTTTTTGTTCATTTTTAGTATCAACAACAATGATTTGATCATTAGGTTTTAACTTTCCGCAGGTAATTCTTCCAATTCCTATAACCCCTATATAACTATTACTGTCTAGAGCGCTTATTTGCATTTGAAAAGGCTTATCAGTTTCAACTTTTGGAGGGTCTACTTTTTCAAGAACTAAGTTTAATAGTGGAGACATGTCTTCTTCAATTTCTTCTAATTCATGACCTGCAATGCCATTTAAGGCTGACGCGTAAATGACAGGAAAATCCATTTGGTCATCATTTCCCCCAAGCCTGTCAAATAGATCAAAAACTTGATCCAGCACCCAATCTGGCCTTGCTCCTGGCCTGTCAATTTTATTTATTACTAATATAGGATTTAAACCTGCTTCAAAAGCTTTCTCAGTTACAAATCTAGTTTGAGGCATCGGTCCGTCCACCGCATCAACTAAAAGAAGAACAGAATCGACCATTGATAATACTCTTTCAACCTCTCCTCCAAAATCTGCATGTCCTGGCGTATCAACAATATTAATCTTATGGTCTTTCCATTTAATAGCTGTATTCTTAGAAAGAATGGTAATACCTCTTTCCTTCTCCTGATCAGTAGAATCCATAATTCTCTCAGATCCAATATCTTTTCTGTCTAAAGTTCCAGATTGATGGAGCAATTTATCAACCAAAGTTGTTTTGCCATGGTCTACGTGAGCTATGATTGCAATATTTCTTATATTTTTAGGATTCATGAACAATATAATTTTTTAAAAGCATATTCTCGGATTGAATAACTTTTATCAGAATTACTAAATTTAATCTTTTTCTTTTGGAGCTTCTTCTACCGAAATCGTATTTTCGGATTCTTCTTCTTTTACTTTTGAAGTTGAGCCGCCTTTTTTTGCAAATCTTTTCTTAAATCTGTCAACCCTTCCACCAGAATCAATAATTTTTTGCTTGCCAGTATAAAAAGGGTGAGAGGCAGATGAAACGTCAAGCGGGCAATAAGGATAAGTCTTTCCATCTTCCCATTCTTTAGTTTGGTCAGTTTTTAAAGTCGATGGAATTAAAAAGTACTCGTCAACACTAGTATCGTGGAAGAGGACTTCTCTATATTCTGGATGAATTTCTTTTTTCATAATCTAAAGTTTAGGCGCGAATAATATCA
The DNA here is from genome assembly GCA_004213955.1 of Gammaproteobacteria bacterium. GTDB lineage: Bacteria > Pseudomonadota > Gammaproteobacteria > Magnimaribacterales > AG-339-G14 > AG-339-G14. The sequence goes on along the minus strand of SGZL01000014.1, from coordinate 18,582 downwards.
GAACTTTTATTTTTGAAGAAATAAAATTTTTAAGATTTTTTAGATTGTTTTTTTGTTTTTTTTTCTGAAATACTTACTACTTTTTTATTACCATACACTTCGGTACATTTTTTCCCGTTCAGATAATAAAAGCCCTTTGAGGATATATACCATTTAGATATTTCTCTTTTTTCAGAGTCTGAAACCCAAGATATATCATTTAATGATTCTTCGATATTTGTATGACTTAATTCTGTACTAAATACTGGGGGGCTCCCTTTCAATTTATGAGCTTTTGATAACCAAGCATTAAGGAAGCGCCTTACACCTCTTTTAGTTTTTCTTCTGGAAGGGTTTGACTCGCACCATTCAGCAGCAGCTCTGATTTCATGAATTACGTTACAATCTTTGTAAGTTCGGCTCCAAGCAATCACATCATTTTCTTCGACTTCAAAATAGCTGCCATCTTTTAAAATTATTTCCATTGGACTAAGACTATCGACTATTTCTGGTAACATCAAATTAAAGTTATTAACTATATGGAGAAATCATGTCTTACCAAAATGATGTAGAAATTTTTATGAATTCAGGAAGTCAGCCAGTTCAAAAAGAATTATCTATGGATAATGACGAGGCTAAGCTTTACATGAAATTAATTAGTGAAGAATACAACGAGACCCTTGATGCATTTAAAAAGAGTGATTTAGTTGAGTTAGCAGATGGCCTCGCTGACATGGTCTGGGTAATTATGGGAATGTGCAATAGTTGCGGTATTCAATTTGATAATGTTTGGAAAGAAGTAAGAGCATCAAACATGAGTAAGTTTGTAGATGGAAAAGCGATAAAAAATGAATATGGAAAAATTATGAAACCTAAAACATATTTTAAGCCAAATATAAAAAATGCACTTGGTTTAGAAAAAACTTAAAAAAAATTGATAGAATATTTCAGGTTAAATAATTCATTATTAAATTAATTAAAGTTTTAGGAGAAAAAAATGGGTAATGCATACATCGTGGGCGCAGTCAGAACACCTGGCGGAAAAAAAGATGGAAAATTAAAAAATTGGCATCCTTCGGATTTGGGAGCGTTAGTTCTAGATGAGCTAGTTGAAAGAACAGGGGCAAAAGGAGAGATGATTGATGATGTTATCTTTGGTTGCGTGAGTCAATCTGGTGCTCAAGCTGGAAATGTCGCTAGAAATGCGGTTTTAAGCTCAAAGCTTCCAGAATCAGTGCCAGGTACTTCAGTTGATAGGCAATGTGGGTCATCCCAACAAGCAATTCATTTTGCTGCCCAAGCTGTAATGTCCGAAACTCAAGACATTGTAATCGCAGGTGGTGTAGAAGTTATGAGTCAAGTTCCCATAGGGTCAAATATAATTGACAGCTTTAAAGAAGGGCATGGTCAGCCATTTAATGGCAAAGGTATGACAGCTAGATATCCAGGCGTTCAATTTAGTCAATTCGCTGGCGCTGAAATGATGGCTGAAAGGTGGAAATTTTCTAGAGAAGACTTAGATTCATTTGCATATGCGAGCCATCAAAAGGCTATTGCTGCAACAGAATCAGGATATTTTGAAAGAGAAATTGTTCTTGTCGAGGGAGATTTACCCTCAGGAGAAAAAGAAATGGTTTCTGTAGATGAAGGCATTCGGTTCGATGCTTCTCTAGAGAGTCTTTCAGGTTTAAAAACTTTGTCAGAGAACGGCGTTCTCACCGCAGGCAGTTCCAGTCAAATTTGTGACGGGGCAGCAGCGATTATGATAGTTAATGATGCTGGTTTAGAAAAATTAGGCATCAAACCAAGGGCAAAAATAGTTTCATTAGCGTTAGCAGGGGATGACCCTGTAATTATGTTGACTGGACCTATTCCTGCTTCCAAAACTGTTTTAGGTAAAGCTAATTTATCAATTGATGATATAGATATCTACGAAGTAAATGAGGCTTTCGCTCCAGTACCTTTAGCATGGGCTCATGAGTTAAAAGCAAATAAAGAAAAACTGAATGTAAATGGAGGAGCCATGGCCCTCGGCCATCCCCTCGGAGGAACAGGCGCAAAGTTGATGACAACTTTGTTGCATGAGCTTGAAAGAAGAGAAGGCAAATATGGTTTACAAGCTATTTGTGAAGGAGGTGGAACTGCCAACGCAATGATCATTGAAAGACTAAATTAAAGTTTAAAATTCTGTGAAAGTCTTATCTGAGTCAAAAGTTTTCAACTGTTCTGCAAAAACGCTTTGGGATATTCTGTCTGATATTTCAAGATGTGACTGGGTTCCAAGTGTAGATAAAATTTCACTTGAAGGAGTTTCTAGAGTCTTTGAAATGGAGGGGATAGGTAGAGTTCGTGAAAATATATTGTCACTTGATAACGAAAACATGAAATTACAATATTCGGCTGTAGAAACTCCTAATCCAATCGAACATCACCTCGCTACAATGCAAGTAGTTGAATTGGACTCAGAAAGTTGCGAATTGAATTGGACAACAGAAATCGATCCAGAAATTTTTTCAGAAGCTGTTCATCATGGAATGCTTATATCAATTAAAGGCCTAGAAGAAGTTATATTTGAATAAAGAATTTCTTAATCAATTAGAGAAATTCTTTATAATCACCTCTCTAGAGTTTTCACTGAGATGATTTAATTGAATCTCTAAATCGCAATCTTTAAAAAACCCTTCACCTCTTTCTGGCCACTCTATAAATATAATGCTGTCTGATTCATTTGAATATTCATCGATACCCAAAACTTCTAGTTCCTTTCTGTTTTCTATTCTATAAAGATCTATGTGGTATATTTTTTTATTTTTAATCAAGTAAGGCTCGATAATTGTAAATGTAGGGCTTGTAACAGGTTCTGATAACCCATAAAACTTTAGGATTTCTTTGACGAGAGTAGTCTTACCAGCACCTAGATCACCTTTTAAAAAAATTATTTTGGCTGAATCTTTAGAAATAGAAGTTATTTTATCAGCAATTTCTGAAGCAATTTCTTTAGTTTTTTCAAGAGAATTAAGTATTAATTTTCTATCTCTACTCATAAATAACACTCGACAAAAGATCAATAATATCTTTTGCTAGTAATGACTGTTGGTTATTATTTTCTAAATAAGAATCTCCTGCTTGAGCATGTAAATCAACTGCAAGCGAAGCTGCATCTAATAGGCTTAATTTTTGTGCTATGAAACCACTTATCATACCGCTTAATACATCTCCCATCCCTGCCGTAGCCATGCCAGGATTGCCCTTGTTACAAACATATATCTTATCTCCTCTACAAATTAAGGTTTCATGACTTTTTAATACAACTACAGAGTTGTATTTTTTTGATATTTTTCTGACTGCAGAAATTTTATTTTTCTTAATTACTTCTGTAGAGGTGTTTAACAGTCTGGCTGCCTCGCCTATGTGAGGCGTTAAAACTATTTTTTTTGGAAGAGGAAGTTTTTTCGTAAATTCTGGAAGTAAATTTAAGCCATCTGCATCAATTAAAATTGGAGTTTTATTTTTGTAAGCACTTTCAAGAGATTTAAACATCATTTGTTCGCTCCAATAATCTTTTCCCAATCCAGGGCCTAAGCAAATCACATTGGGTAAATCCAAATAATTCTCCAAAGCTTGACCGCTATCAACTGGCTTTGTCATAACTTCAGGAGAAAAGCTAAGCGCCGCTTGTAAATGTTCAGATCGAGTTGCTAGGGAGACAAGACCTGCACCACTTCTCATAGCAGCCTTTGATGAAAGTAAAGCTGCTCCCCCATAACCAATGTTTCCGGCAACAACTAAAACGTGACCAAAGTCACCCTTATGAGACTCAGAATTTCTATATAGTTTTTTTATTAATTTTTTAGTTTGTATGGTGCTTGGGTTCATTAATTTTTCTCTTTAAAAAAACAAAATTTCCTTTATCTTCTCATTGCTAAAAGCCCTAAGAAAGATATAGAGTATGTAGATTAAATTATTTTTAAAGGAGAAGAAAATGATCAAAACAAAAATTACGGAAATGTTTGAAATTGAACATCCAATAATTCAAGGAGGAATGCATTATGTTGGATTTGCCGAAATGGCTTCCGCAGTAGCAAATGCTGGAGGATTGGGAATAATAACTGGCCTAACGCAAAAAACTCCAGACGATTTAGCAAATGAAATTGCTAAATGTCATGAAATGACTGATAAGCCTTTTGGAGTAAACCTAACTTTTCTTCCAGGTTTTCAAGAGCCAGACTATCCTGGATACATTGAGGCTATTATTAAAGGAGGAGTTAGAATAGTTGAAACTGCCGGAAGGAGTCCCGAAGCCTATATGCCCGATTTAAAAGGAGCAGGAATTAAAGTTATTCATAAATGTACTTCAGTAAGACATTCTTTAAAAGCTGAGAAAATCGGTTGCGATGCTGTAAGTGTAGATGGATTTGAGTGTGGGGGACATCCAGGCGAAGATGATATTCCAAATATGATTCTTCTTCCAAGAGCGGCTGAAGAGTTGTCGATACCTTTTGTTGCTTCTGGTGGAATGGGAAATGGCCAACAACTTGCCGCTGCTCTATCAATGGGAGCAGATGGAATTAATATGGGAACTAGATTTATTGCAACTAAAGAAGCTCCTGTTCATGATAATGTTAAAGAAGCTTTGGTAGCTGCATCAGAATTGGATACTGAACTTATTATGAGACCTCTAAGAAATACTGAGAGGGTTTTATCAAATGGAGCTGTATCCAAAATTCTTGAGAAAGAAAAAGCGCTTGGAGAAGACATTCAAATTACAGACATCATAGATGAAGTAGCCGGGGTATATCCTAAGATAATGCAAGAAGGCACTATGGATGCTGGAGCTTGGAGTTGCGGAATGGTTGCTGGATTAATTCATGATGTCCCTACCTGCAAAGAGTTGGTTGAAAGAATAGTTTCTGATGCTGAAGAAATAATCAAGAGTAGACTTTCGAAGTTTGTTGCTTAAAAGTAATGTCTGATAAACCAGGTTCAAAGCCTCCTTTTCCAGATAAGTATGAAAATTCTATAAATATTAAGAAGGGAGGCTCTGGAGATGAGCCATCTGCAATTAGACCTGCAGCAACAGTACTTTTAGTTCGAGCTCCAAAAGAACAAGTTGAAGTATTTATGATTCAAAGAAATGCTAAAACAAATTTTGGTAACGCCTGGGTTTTTCCTGGAGGTAAATTAGACGAAGTTGATGGGATCGATGAGGCAAACGATTTTTGTTATGGCTTAACGGACGAAATGGCTTCGCAAATACTTAATTTAGAAAAAGGAGGTTTAAATTATTGGGTTGCTTGTATTCGTGAATGTTTTGAAGAATGTGGAGTGCTTTTAGCTTATACAAAAAATGGCGACTTATTTGATAATCCGAGTGAAAATGAAATTGATACTTTAAATAAGTATAGAGATTTACTTAATCAAGGAGAGCCAGTTTTATATGAGCTTTGCAAAGAAATGAATTTAAGGTTGGCGGTTGATAGGCTTGCTTATATATCGCATTGGGTTACACCAAAATTTGAAATGAAACGTTACAGCACAAGATTCTTTATTGCTTTAGCGCCCGAAAATCAAATCGCTGAACACGATGGAGGTGAAGGAGTTAAAAGTACTTGGATTGCTCCTGAAAGCGCCTTAGAAAAAGGGAAAACTGGAGATTTTCCTATTATTTTACCTACGATTAAAAATTTAGAATCCATCGAAGGTTTTACTAATACTCGAGAGTTAATGGAAGCAAAAGTAAAATTTCAAAACGAAGTTTCATGCATTGAGCCTAAATTTTTTATGAAAGATGGAAAAATGGTTGGATTACTTCCAGGGGATAAAGGCTATGAAGATCACTGAGCTATCGCCTTTAGTTAGGAGAATAACCGCAGACAATTCAGGTGTTTTTACTGGCCCAGGAACAAATACTTATTTAATTGGGCATGACGAAATAACTGTGATTGATCCAGGGCCAGCTTCCAAGGAGCATGTAGAAAACATAGCTAAAACTTGTGGTGAAGACATTAAACAAATCTTGGTAACTCATACTCATAATGATCATTCACCTGGAGCTAAATTACTTCACCAAAGGACTGCAGCACCCGTTAGAGGTATGAAAGCATTACATAGTGAGATGCAAGACCCCACCTTTAAACCACAAACAATTCTTAAAGACGGAGATGTAATTGAACAAGTTGATTACTCTTTGAGAGTTATTCATACCCCAGGCCACGCATCAAATCATTTATGTTACTTTTTAGAGGAAGAAAAAATGATTTTTACTGGAGATCATATAATGGACGGTTCTACTGTAGTTATAGCTCCTCCTGATGGAAGTATGAGTCAATACTTGCAATCGTTAGAAATTCTTAAAGATGTAGACATTAAATACATAGCCCCTGGGCATGGTGACTTGATGGAAAACCCTCACGCTGTAGTGGATTGGATTATTAGTCACAGAATGTTTAGAGAAAAAAAAGTAATCGATGCAATCACGGAATTAAATAGGGCTCCTTTAGAAGCTTTACTTGAAAAAGTTTACGATGATGTTGATCCAAGACTTTTGAGCATTGCTAAATATTCTCTTCAAGCTCACTTGATAAAATTAATTGAAGAAAATAGAGTTGTTCAGGACGAACTAGAATTTGTCTGGAACCATTAGCTTAAATCAAGCTTGATGCCACATCCTCCATGCCCGCAGTAGCCTCCTGGATTTTTTGCTAAATACTGTTGATGATAATCTTCAGCGAAGAAGAAGTTTTTGATTTCTTTTATTTCAGTTGTTATTGGTTTAAAACCACTCTTAACTAATATTGCCTCGTAAGCTTTCTTTGTTTCTTGAGCTTGCTCCATTTGTTTTTGATTGGTTACATATAAGCCTGATCTATATTGCGTTCCAATATCATATCCTTGTCGCATTCCTTGGGTTGGATCATGATTTTCCCAAAAAGCTTTAAGTAAAATAGAAAATTCTATTTTATTCGGATCAAAAACAACTTCTACAATTTCATTATGAGCTGTTTTTCCTGAGCATACTTCTTCGTAAGTTGGATTTTTCGTAAAACCATCTCCATAACCTGCAGAAGTATAAGAAACACCTTCAATTTCCCACATATATTTTTCAGCTCCCCAAAAACAGCCCATTCCAAAATACACTTTTTCAAAAATTGAACCTTCTATTGGATATTCATTTTTATTCACATAATGAGTAGTTGGTTCAAAGATTTTTTCTTCTCTTCCAACAAGCGCATCATGTTCTTTTGGTAATTCTGTTTTATTAAGAAAAGATAAAAGAGACATTATTTATTTAACCTGTTATTAATTAATTCATCAACGATACTTGGGTCCGCTAAAGTAGAAGTATCGCCAAGATTTTCGAGATCATTAGAAGCAATTTTTCTAAGAATTCTCCTCATTATTTTACCAGATCTGGTTTTAGGCAAGTCATTAGTAAAATGAATTAGATCTGGTTTTGCTATTGCCCCTATTTCTTTGTTGATCAACTCGATCAATTCAATTTTTAGCTCATCACTTGCGGTAGAATCTTTCATCATATTTACATAACAGTAAATACCTTGACCTTTGATTGAATGATCAAATCCTACTACAGCAGCTTCAGCGACTGCTTCATGTAAAACAAGAGCACTTTCAATTTCTGCTGTTCCAAGTCTATGTCCAGAAACATTCAAAACATCATCAACTCTTCCAGTTATCCAATAGTAGCCATCTTCATCTCGTCGAGCTCCATCGCCTGTAAAATAATAATTTGGATAAGTTGAATAATAAGTGTCAATACACCTTTGATGATCTCCAAAAACTGTTCTAATCTGTGAGGGCCAAGATTTTTTAATTGCTAAATTACCTGTACCGGACCCTTCAATTTCTTTTCCATTTTCGTCTAAAAGCACTGGAACAACTCCAAAAAAAGGTTTGCAAGCGCTCCCTGGTTTTTGATTAGAAAATCCTGCTAAACCTGAAATTAAAATACTTCCTGTTTCCGTCTGCCACCAAGTATCTACAACAGGGCAGTTTTTATTACCCACTTTGTCGTAATACCACTCCCATGCTTCAGGATTAATTGGTTCTCCTACGCTACCTAAAACTTTTAATGATTCTCTAGAAGAAGACTTTAGTGGTTCGTCACCGAAAGCCATAAGAGCTCTTATGGCAGTAGGAGCAGTATAAAAAATATTAACCTTATGTTTATCGATTACCTCCCAGAACCTTGACGCATCAGGATGAGTGGGTATTCCCTCAAACATAAGAGTCGTAGCTCCATTACATAATGGCCCATAAACTATGTAAGAATGACCTGTTACCCATCCAACATCTGCTGTGCACCAGTAAATATCGCCATCCGAATAATTAAAAATATATTTGTGAGTAAGCGCCGCTCCAAGTAAATAACCACCGGTAGTATGTAAAACTCCTTTTGGTTTTCCAGTAGATCCAGAAGTATATAAGATAAATAAAGGATCCTCCGCAGACATAGGCTCACAATCGCACTTAGGATTAAATTTTTCTTTTTCAGTAAGATAATCAACATCAATATCTTTATTTAGGTTTAATTTGCTTTCTGTTCTTTTGACTACTATTACTGAATGAACATTTGGACAAGATTTGATGGCTTCGTCCACATTGTCTTTCAAAGGGATTTTTTTCCCCCCTCTAATTCCTTCATTTGCAGTAATTACAGTTTCGCAGTTCGAATCTAAAATTCTATCTTTCAAAGATTCTACTGAGAATCCTCCGAACACAACTGAATGGACTGCTCCAATTCTTGCACAAGCTAGCATTGCATAGGCAGCTTCAGGAATCATGGGCATGTATATACACACTCTATCCCCTTTTTTTATACCTCTACTTTTAAGTAAGTTAGAAAATTTACATACTTCGTCGTAAAGCTCCTGATATGAGATTTTCTTTTCCAAAGATGGATCGTCACTTTCCCAAATAATTGCTATTGCATCAGGATTATTTAAATATCTATCAATGCAGTTGAAAGAGGCATTTAATTGTCCATCAACAAACCATTCAATCTTTCCATTATGCATATCGCATGAATTTATTTGAGTTGGTTTTTTTATCCAAGTTAAATTATCTGATGCCTGAGAAGCCCAGAAGGTTTCAGGATCATGAATAGAATCTTCATACATTTTATTAAAGGTATTCTCATCAAGATTCGCTTTAGCTTTGATTGATTCTGAGACAGGATAGGTCTTACTCATAAGGACTTAAGATTCTGAGAAATCTCAGTGTTTATTTCTGAAAATGCTTTTTTAACTTGATCACAATTAATTTCAAGTAATGGTTTAATAAAAAAATCTCTGTTTTGCCAATCGTAGTGGGGAATAGTCAATTTAGGTTTATCAATCTTAAGATCATCAAAAAAAACGATGTCGATATCTATTGTACGTGGTTTCATGTGAGAATTTTTTTCCCTTTTGAGTTTTTTTTCGACTTTCTGAAGATAATCAAGTAGTAATAATGGCGAAAGTTTAGTTTCAACTTCTAAAGCAAGATTAAAAAAGAATGGCTGCTCAATAGGACCATAAGCAGATGATTTGAAAATTTTACTTTTTTTTGAAATTCTAGTTTGTGGGAGTTCGTCTATTTCAGATCTAGCCTTTGATAGATTTTTGTATCTGTTACCTAGATTAGTCCCTAATACTAAATAAACAATATGAGAAGACATTAACCAAATTGCTGCTTTTCTTTTATTTCGTCTACGGTTTTACAGTCTATGCATTGCGTTGCGGTTGGCCTAGCTTCTAGCCTTTTAATACCAATTTCAATTCCACAAGTTTCGCAAAAGCCGTATAAATCGTCGTCTATATCTTTTAAAGACATCTCAATCTTTAAAATTAGTTTTCTTTCTCGCTCTCTTTTTCTAAGTTCTAACATAAACTCTTCTTCTTTAGCAGCTCTATCAAGAGAATCAGGAAAGTTGCTTTGGTCTTTTTGAATTAATTGCTCAGTTTTTTCTTGTTCAGTTTCTAATGCTAATTTCCAAGCGCTGAGAATTGATATGAAATGTTTTTTTTGAGACTTATTCATATATTTCTCAGTTTTGTTTGGCCTGTAAGGCGTAAAAGTTTTTGCAAAAGATTCAAAATCAGATGGATTAGTAACAATCTGCTTTTTTGAAGTTTTTCTTTTTGAAATTGATTTTTTAATAGGAGCTTTTTTTAAAGCTGGTTTTTTAACTTTAGCTTTTATAGTCGTTTTGGTCTTAGACTGGACTTTTTTGGGTTTTGAATTAGTTTTCTTTTTTGTAACCATAGGAAAAAATTGAAGTGGTGAAATTTACCAAAACCTTTGGCAACTTTCTAGTCAATTTTTAAAAATTTTTCATAATATTTAAGATAATCTGTTTGCTTCAATCTAGGACCTATGATTTCTACTCCTTTAGAAGCGAGAAAACAGCCAAACATAGTTGCCTCTTCAATAGTTCTTTTTTTAGAAATCAAATTTAGAACACCTCCAGCAAACATATCTCCCGCACCATTTGTGTCTATTGCTTCCGCAGGAAAACCGTTAATTTTTTTCGTAAAACTCGTCGTAATTACATAAGCTCCATTCGAACCATCAGTGATAAAAATATTTTTCGCTACAGACAATAATGAATTCTTTATTTTTTCTAAGTCATCTGATTCGCAAAATGCCTTTGCCTCTTCAAAGTTACAAAATAGATAGTCAATAGGTTCGGTCATCCAATTTTTAAGTCTATTTTTGAATGCTTTAACTATATTAGGGTCAGACAAACTTACTGAAATTTTTGCTTTTCTATCTCTCCCTGTCTCTATTATTTTTTTGCTAGTTTCAAAACAAGGGTCACTGCTCACCAAATAGCCCTCTAGGTATATAATTTCAGAATTGGCTAATAAATTTTGGTCGATATCAGAAAAATTTAAGTTCGCGCTAATTCCTAAACAAGTGCTCATTGTTCTTTCCGCGTCAGGAGAAATCATAATTAAACAGGTCCCCGTACTTTCTTTTCCTTCTCCAATTATATTATTTTGAATTCCAATTCTATCAAGGTCTTCTTTATAGAATTTCCCGTTGGTGTCTTTCGCTACTTTTCCTATAAAACCACAACTACTTCCCAAAGAACATGCAGCAAAAATAGTATTTGTAGCTGAGCCCCCGCAGGCATCTTTGCTTTTTTTATAATGTTTAGATAACTTTTTAAAGAGTTCTTCTTGATAGTTCGATTCACATAAACCCATAGTTCCTTTTTCTATTGAGATGTCTTTTAAAAAAGAATCATCTATTAGAAATTGTTTATCAACCAAGGCATTGCCTATTCCAAGAATATTAATTTTTTTCATTGTTGATTTTTAAAATGTTTTCAATTCTATTTTTTTCTTGTGAAAAGAGGCCTCGCGAAATAGCAAATCTTTCGTATCCTATCATTTTTAACTTCATTATATTTTCACTGTTAATACCTCCAATTGCATAAATAGGTCTATTACTTATTCGTAACGCCTTTTTTATTGAATCCTCATGAGGAGGAAGTGATATATCTTGTTTTGTCTTACTTTCAAAAAAGGAGCCAACAGCTAAATAATTCCATTCAATTAATTCCTCTGGAGGATTTTTTAATAATTCTAGATTCCACTTACACGAAAGCCCCGTAATGTAATTTTCGTTAATTAAAGTTGAATGCTTCCTCAAAAAATTTTGATTTTTTTTGTTTAAATAATCTTCTTCGCCTAAATGAAATCCGTCGGCACCGATTTCAAGCGCGATTTCAGGAAAATCGTTAATAATTAATTTTCCTTTTTGGTTTTTTATCACTTCCAATAAAATAGCAGCGTTTTTTTTAACGCTTTCTTCATCTTTTGATCGATATTGGAAAGTATCTATTCCAAGATCTAATAAATATTTTATTTTTTTTATTAGATCTTCCAATTTCAAATTAGGAGGTGTAATCGCGTAGATAGAGTTCATTGATTAAGATTAATAAACTCTTGTTGGCCCGTCGTTAAAGAGTTACTGAGGTACTTTTCCATAAATTTATTTGCTTCTTTACAACTTTTAGGTAAATCCTTTGTTGAGATCAAATTGCAAAGTATCGACGTTGACAATGCGCAACCCGTTCCATGTATTTTTTTATCTAATTTAGTAGTTTTTATTTCTAGTTTCTTTTCCCCATTAACAAACAACATATTCACTATTTTTTTATTAATTTCATTCCCTGTAACGTAAACTTTATCTATTCCTAGATCTTGAAGTTTTTTTATAGAATCCGTAATTTTATTAAATCCAGTTAAACCTAGTAGCTCTTCTCTATTTGGCGTTATTAGCGTAGCTAGCGGATATAAGTTTTTTAGAGCTAAATTTAAATTCTCTTTTTTTAAAAATAAACCCCCTCCACCAGCTTTTATTATTGGGTCAATTATTATGGGGATTTTTGATTTTGTTTTCACAAAATTAGCTGTTTCTTCAATTATTTTATTTGATGAAAGCGCACCAATCTTTATACCCGAAACTTTAAAATTTTTAGTTAGATTTTTTAAGTTCTCTTTGAAGAATTTTTCATCAACATTAATTATTTTGTGCAACTTTTTAGCGTCTTGAATAGTCAAATTATTAATTACTGAAAGGCAATGAATATTAAATTTATTAGCTACCATCACATCCATTGTCATGCCTGCTGCACAAGTTGGGTCATGTCCTGATATTGTTAAAATAAATTTTTTCTGACTCATATTAATTAAACTCATTATAATGCTGCACTTAAACAAGCCAAACTAATAAAAAGAATGAAAAAAAGTAAAGTTGGTATCATTGGCGCTACGGGATATGTTGGCGTTGAACTGCTAAATCTTTTGGAACATCAAAGTGATATTGAGGTCTCCTTTTTATCTTCTTCTAGCAGTATAGGAGAGACTCTTTACGAAAAGATTAAACCCTTTAGCAACATTAAAAACCAAGAGTTTTTTCCTGCTGATCTTGCCATTGAAGAAGACCTTGATTATGTCTTTTTTGCAACACAACACAACTTCTCTATGGATATTGTTCCTTCTTTGCTGAGAAAAAAAATCAAAGTAATAGATCTTTCTGCAGATTTCAGGTTCTCAGATCCTAACTTATGGCTTCAAGCTTACGAAGATCAACATAGAGCTCCGGAATTATTAAAAAAATCAGTTTATGGTTTACCTGAATTAGAAAGAGACAAGATAAAAAATGCTGATTTAGTTGCTGTACCAGGTTGTTATCCTACGGCGTCAATTTTAGGAATAATCCCAGTTTTAAATCACATAGAAAAAAATTCTCAAATAATTTTAGACGTAAAATCAGGTATCAGTGGAGCAGGTAGACAAATGGTTGAGAATGGCATGTCAGATGAAATTCAAGATAATTTTAAAGCTTATTCACCCGATTTTCACAGACATCAAACTGAGATTTTACATTTTCTTGAAAAGCAATTAGGAGCGTCACCGGAAATTATATTTACACCTCATTTAATTCCTATTTTTAGAGGAGAATATGTAACATGTTATTTAAAAATAAAGGACAAGGAAGAAAATTTTCAAGAAATTTATGAAAACTTTTATCAAAAAGAAAAATTTGTTAGAGTATTATCAAAAGGTACGGTACCTGAGATAAAAAAGGTACAACATACAAATTTTTGTGATATTTCAGTTTTTAAAAAAGAAAATATTTTGACAGTTCACGTTGCAATAGATAACCTACTTAAGGGTGCTGCTAGCCAGGCTATTCAGTGTTTAAACTTGATGTCTGGTGTTAGTGAGGACTCTGGATTGAACTTGCTATGATTGATAAATACATACCACAAGAACTAAATATCTCAGAAGCTGCTGTTTCTAGGATTGATAAATTAGTCATGGAAGAAACTAATAAAAAGGTTTCCTTGAGAGTTTTTGTTACAGGCGGCGGATGTTCTGGATTCCAGTATGGGTTTAGGTTAGAGGATCAGTTAGACGAAGAAGATACTATCCTCAAAAAAAATAAAGTATCTATTGTCATTGATCCATTAAGCATGCAATACATTTATGGATCTACTTTGGATTATAAAGAGGACTTGGAAGGCTCTAGATTTGTAATAGACAATCCTAATGCTGTCACTACCTGTGGATGTGGCTCTTCTTTTTCAATTTAGTTAAAAAAGACTTCTCCCGTAAGAGCAGTATTGGCTCCAGTAGACGATTCAAGATTAATTTTTTTATTTTCTAATCTTTGTTTTGCTAGCCATCCAAAAGTCGAAGTCTCCACAAACATTGGATCAATTCCAAGAGTTTTAGTATTTCCAAGCGACCAATGTTTAGGAAGATTCATTTTTATTCTTTTCATCAAATAAGAATTTTTTGAACCACCACCGCAAACATAAAGATTTAATTTTTTTGCGGAACAATTCTTTTTTAGAGAATCAACTAAAGTTAGAGCCGTAACTTCCGTCATTGCTGAAATCCAATCAAACTTGCTAAGATTAGAATCATTGAAAAAAAGCTTAGAAAAGTCATAATTTTTAGTAGTATCGCTTTTTGGAATTTCCAGCTTAAAAAAGGATTCATTAACAAGTAACTGAATAGTTTTAGTTAATTTCTTAAAATCACCCTGTCGGGCAAAATCTCCATTTTTATCAAATAAAAATTTCTTCCCAATTAATTTTTTTACTGACTGATCTATTAAACAGTTCCCTGGGCCAGTATCCCAACCAATAGTCTTTTTATTTTTAAGTAATAGAGTCACATTGGTTATACCTCCAATATTCACAATTATTCGATTTTTTGTTTTATCTCTTAAAAAGGCGTTGTGGAAAGATGGGGTAAGGGGAGCGCCACTTCCTCCGTTAATAATATTTGTTTGACGAAAATTACCAACGGTTGTGATTCCGGTGAGATTCGAAATTATTTCCGGATTTCCTATTTGAAGAGAATAAGGTTTTTTCAAAAAAGGAAAGTGTTGAATTGTTTGACCATGCGAGCCAATAGCACTGATATCAGAATTTTTTAATTTTGATTTTTTTAATAAATTTTTTATGGCGCTGGCAGTTTCAAAAGTAAATTGAGCATCAGCTTCTTTTAATTCTTTGGTTGGATAAAGAAAAAGATTTTTTTTCGTTCTAGACAATTTAGCCATTTTATCCAAAAGAACTTTCGGCATTTTCAATGAAAAAGAGTCTATAACTTTTATTTTCTTAGTGATTTTTATTAGAGATGCATCTATTGAATCCATACTCGTACCAGACAGAGTTCCAATATAGAGATTATTTCTTTTGTTAATTGGCTGCATATATCTGTAAATATAAATTGTCTATTCTATTTATCATTCTAATAGCTAGATTTTGGAAGCCCTCTTTCTCTGAATCGCCGATTGGCTCTGCATCAGGAAGCTTTACAGTCAGTGGATCTGTATGCATGCCATTTACCCTAAATTCGTAATGAAGATGATATCCAGTAGCTAGTCCAGACTTACCGACATAACCAATTACTTCGCCTTGGGAAACTTTGTCCCCGAGTTTAAGACCCTTTTTATATTTGAACAAATGTGCGTATCTAGTTGAGTAATCTTCCGAATGCTTAATTTCAATTAATTTTCCATAACCTCCTTTATTACCTATAAAAGAAACAGAACCTGAGCTAGTGGAAATAATAGGTGTTCCTTTTGGAGCCGCATAATCCACCCCTGTATGCGCACGAATTTTATTAAGAACCGGATGTTTTCTATTTAAATTATATTTCGAGCTAATGTAACTAAATTCAACTGGAGTTCTTAAAAATGCTTTTTTTACATTTTCTCCTCGTAAAGAGAAGTATTCTTTTGCTCCATTTTTATAAAAATATCTTATGGCTGTATAAACTTTGTTACCTCTTAAAAACCTTGCTGCCTTTATGTCAGGATTTTGGACTTGCTTTCCTTTCCAATAAAAATCTTCATACAAAACATCAAATTTATCTCCGGGCCTGATGTCAAAAACAAAATCTATATCCCATCCAAATAAATAAACTAAATCCATGATAAGACTGTCAGATAATCCTTCCCTGACTGCTGATTCGTATAGAGAGTCATCAATTGTAACCGAGGCAAATCTTTCTAGTTTTTCGAGAGGCCTAGAAAAATTTTGTATCTTAAAGAAGCCGTTATTATATTTAGCTAGAATTCCATCTAATTCATTTGTTGTTAAAAAAATTTCTTCAGGATCTCCTGAACTTGTCTTTTTTATTTCAAGTGTATCTCCAACTTTAATTTGAGCTAATTTTTCAGATCCCTTTGTTTTTATAAGAGCCCTGATAAATGAATCTTTGATATTTGATTCTTTAAGTAAATTTAAAAGGGTATCGTTTTTCTTAATTTCAAAGATTTGCACAACATTATTTGAGGTAACCTCAAGAGAAAGGCGATCATCAGAAAACGAAACCTTCTCTCTAAGTACTTCTTTTTGAAGAAATTCAGAATTATCCGATGCGTTTGGAATCTTAGGTAAAAAAACAATTGCTAGAAATAAAAAAATAAAAATTAATAAAAAAATTAAATAGTATTTGATTTCAAAAAAAAGATTTTTCATTTTTTATCTTCAATTATTTTATCTGTTAAAGTTATAAAAGTTATTTTTTGATATTTTAATTAAATGCGCACAGTTCAAGAAAAAATCGAAATTCTTCTAAGAGGTATCGAAGAAGTAATTCCTAAAAAAGATTTTATCTCTTTGATCGAAAAGAAACAAAAGTTAACTGTGAAAGCTGGTTTTGACCCTACTTCACCTGATTTGCATTTAGGACATACAGTTTTAATAAATAAGTTAAAACAGTTCCAAGACTTAGGTCATAAAGTAGTTTTTCTGATTGGTGATTTTACTGGCTCGATTGGAGATCCTTCAGGAGTTAGCCAGACAAGACCTGTTTTGTCAAAAGAGGAGTTAAAAAAAAATGCGGCTACATATAAAAACCAAATATTTAAAATTTTAGATCCAAAAAAAACGGAGATTAAATTTAATTCAAGTTGGTTTAATAAAATGAAGCCTCAAGAATTTATAAAACTTGCATCTTCTATGACTGTAGCCAGAATGCTAGAAAGGGAAGATTTCAGCAAAAGATACAAATCCAATCAACCTATTTCGATTCATGAATTTTTATATCCTTTAGTTCAAGGTTACGATTCTTATTTTTTAAAATCTGATATTGAGCTTGGAGGGACAGACCAAAAGTTTAATTTGCTAGTAGGAAGAGACATACAAAAGATCAATGGAATGAAAGAACAGATCATTATCACCCTACCTATTCTTGAAGGATTAGATGGAGTAAAGAAAATGTCTAAGTCTCTGAATAATTATGTTGGATTAACCGATAATCAAGACGAGATGTTTGGAAAATTAATGTCTATTTCGGATGCGATGATGTGGCGCTATTATGATCTTTTGAGTTTTAAAACTAATAAGGAAATTCAAAAACTTAAAAAATCGACAAATTCTGGAAGTGACTTAATGGAAGCTAAGTTTCAGTTGAGCTCAGAAATTGTGGAAAGATTCCATGGTAAGAAGAAATCTGAAATGGCAATGAAAGAATTTAAGAATAGGTTTAGTCAAAAAAAAGACCCTACAAATATTTTAAATCTCGATTTAAAAATTAAAGATAAGTCTTTAAAACTAATTGACCTCTTATCCCATTCTGGACTCGGTGAGAACATACTTTGTCAAAGTAAATCTGAAGCTAGACGAATGCTATCTCAATCAGCAGTCAAAGTTGATGGTAAAAAAGTAATTAAAGAAGATTTTTTAGTAAAAATTAACAAAAAAACCTTAATTCAGGTCGGTAAAAGAAGGCATTTAAAAATTACCCTTAAAAGCTCAAATTAAACCTTTTATTAAACCAATTCATATGTATAATCGCCAATTCCTGCGCTGATTTTGCGTAGGGAGTTTTTTAAAAGATTAGTTCATGTAATTCGTGCGGACACTTGCCTTGTAAGTAAAGGTACGTGTCACTTTTTGAATATTTATATTCAAAACCCTTTTTTGATATTTTTTTTGGAAAAAAAATTATCCGTTTAATTTAATTGAAGAGTTTGATCATGGCTCAGATTGAACGCTGGCGGCAGCTTTAATACATGCAAGTCGAGCGAGAAAGTTTCTTCGGAAATGAGTAAAGCGGCGAACGGGTGAGTAACGCGTAGGAATCTACCATTCAGCGGGGGATAGCTCGAGGAAACTCGAATTAATACCGCATATACCCTACGGGGGAAAGAAGGCCTCTCCTTGGAAGCTTTCACTGTTTGATGAGCCTGCGTGAGATTAGTTTGTTGGTGAGGTAATGGCTCACCAAGACTACGATCTCTAGCTGGTCTGAGAGGACGATCAGCCACACTGGGACTGAGACACGGCCCAGACTCCTACGGGAGGCAGCAGTAGAGAATATTGGACAATGGGGGCAACCCTGATCCAGGCATGCCGCGTGTGTGAAGAAGGCCTTAGGGTTGTAAAGCACTTTAGGTAAGGAAGAAAAGTTAATAGTTAATACCTGTTGACCGTGACATTACTTACAGAATAAGGACCGGCTAACTCCGTGCCAGCAGCCGCGGTAATACGGAGGGTCCAAGCGTTAATCGGAATTACTGGGCGTAAAGCGCGCGTAGGCGGTATGCTAAGTTGGGTGTGAA
>SGZL01000013.1 GCA_004213955.1 Gammaproteobacteria bacterium | reverse complement strand
GGTTAATGGTACTCTCCCGGTGATTGCGACACCAGGTAACCACGAATACTTTAATTATGATCAACGATTCAATACAGAGTTTTATTGGACTGACAAGGAAGGAGACGATGTCGAAGTTACGCTGACTTCTATGGTTGAGGAAGAAAATGATCAGGGCAAGGTTTATAAAATGTCATTATTGGCATCTGATAGTGAAAAAATAACGATAGAATTTAATGATTCTGGTGTAATAACTCAAACAGACGATCAAATAGAAGTTGTTACTGGATTTTCTAAAAAACAATTACTAGGTCGAAATTTATATGGTTCACCACTTTACAATCGACAACGTATTCCAGAGCAAGCTTCTCTAAGCAATCACTGGAGGATGCAGTTTGAGTTTCCCGTTCAGAATGTACCTGACCCTGCACTTGCTGAAACTGTCTATTATATTGACTATCAAGGTGTAAGATTTATATCTCTTGACTCGAATAATGCAAAGGAGTCTCAGGTAGAGTGGTTAAAAAAGGTGCTGGAAAGCAATAAGAATTTTTGGACAATTGTTACGTTCCATCATCCAATGTTTTCACCAGGATCGGATAGGGATAATCCTGAAATAAGAAAGCTTTGGAAACCGATTTTAGATGAATTCAAGGTTGATTTGATACTAAGTGGACATGATCACACATATGCGCGAACTGGTCAGATCGGATCAAAAAAAATTATGAACATTCCGGAGGGTTATGAGAAAGCTTACGATCCAAATATCGGTACTGTAAACGTAGTGTCAGTGAGTGGCCCTAAAATGTATAAAATCACAAAGGGTGCTTTTGCAAAACAAATGGCAGAAGATACTCAACTCTACCAAATTGTTGATATAAAAAAGGATAGTCTTAGGTTCCGCGCATATACTGCAACGGGAAAGCTGCATGATGAATTTCTTCTTAAAAAACGAAAAGATCAACCAAATTTATTAATAGAAACGGGCCCTTAAAAAATAAATTTAATGGAAATCTAGACCTTTGGATCTAAATCGATTTCGTATGAAAAGAGTTTAAAACTTTGCATGGCATATAAAACCAGCAAACTTAAAAGACTGAACGACTGGTGAAGTACAAACACTTGAAAGATTAATAAATTTGAATTGAATAAACCTGAGAAAAATAAAATAGAAATTAAAAGAGAAATTTTGATAGTCTCATTAATATAATTTAATCGATAACTCTCAAACCCTTTTAAAGTCACAATTACTGAAGCAATCAGAATTAAAGCGTAAGCATAACTTTCCAGTAGACCTAGACTGCCAATAGATGAGGCGATAAATGCCGAAGTCAAAATAATGAAAGACAGCTGGATCCAGCCATAAATTTTTAAATAGATTGAGTTTTTCGGATCGTAGACTTCAAAATTTGCTAAGTCATTTCTGAAGATGGGGTAATTTTGTTCTACATCACTGGGACGCCATTTTGGTGGAGAGAAAATTACTTTGAATTTATCAGACCATTTTTTTGTGCTGCTGAAATCTCTAATAATCTCGGCGAACACTTCAAAATTTGCTTTGAGAGGATTCCAACTTCGCAGCGGTTTAGTTGTGCCATAGATCGGTTTCACTTCGTCTTTTTCAGGTTTATAAGAACCAAACATCCTGTCCCACAGAATGAACACACCGCCATAATTTGCATCGATGTAGTCTTTGTTCTGAGCGTGGTGAACTCTGTGATTCGATGGAGTAACGAAAACATACTCTAGCCAACCTAATTTTCCAATATGTTCGGTATGTACCCAGAATTGATAGACTAAATTTATACCTGCTACGGTCACAAAGACTTCAGGCGGAATCCCGATAAGAAACATTGGTAAGTAGAAAATCCACTTCCAAAGGAAACCTGTACTAGTTTGTCTGAGCGCTGTTGAAAGATTAAATTCTTCGCCATGATGATGCACTACATGCGTTGCCCATAAGACCTTAACTTCGTGATGTAATCTGTGCATCCAGTAGTAACTTAAATCGTATAAAAAGAAAGCTAAGACCCATACCCAAAGGTTGTTAGTTGAAAACAATGCCAGGTTAAAATAAACAGCTACATAGGCAAAAGCAGCGCCTTGCAGACCAATCCCTAATAAGGGAATAAATCTACTAATTAGTCCAAGTGATATGCTTGTGAAAGTATCATTGAATCGATAATTATTTTTTCCACTAAAATGGCCATAGAGAATTTCTATAAACATGAGTAGAAAAAAAGTTGGCACAGCCAAATTAATTATTATCGAAGAGTCAAAAGCTATACTTTCCATGCAAAAATTCTATGTTTAACTTATTGTTTAGGCAATGATTTTACGTTAAAGTTTTTTGGCTTAATACTTTTATGGAGAAATGAATGACTGATATAGCTAAATTATCTAAGGAAGGGGACATCTCAATTATTCAACTAGACGATGGAAAAGCCAATGCTTTTTCTTTTGATATGCTCACCACCGTTCAAGGCTTTCTTAACGAGATACCTAAAGATTCAGGGGCTGTAGTTATCACAGGAAGAGCAGGTATATTTTCTGGTGGTTTTGATCTTAAAACTCTTGCATCTGGAGATGCTGAGGCAGCTATAAAGATGACAAACTTAGGATTCAAAACTCTTCTAGATCTTTATTCTTTTCCGCGTCCAATAGTCGCGGCGGTATCTGGCCATGCAGTTGCTTTAGGATTGTTTACAGTATGCTGCGCTGATATCAGAATTGGTACCGAAGGAAAATTTGTTTTGCAAGCTAATGAAGTTAGAAACAACATGGATATACCCGTGCAAATTTTAGAGATTATTAAAGATAGGCTAGATAAGAAACATTACTATAAAGCACTTTATCATTCAGCTACTTACACGCCTTCGGAGGCAGTTACCGCAGGTCTTTTAGATGAAGTTGTACCAGCAGATCAGTTGGTTGAGACTGCTATAACAAGAGCTAACGATTTGTCTACTCTTCCTCATCCTCACTATGAAAAAACAAAGCAGTATTCGCAAAAATTGGTTGTTGAAAGAATTGTAGAAGCTTTAAATTATCTTCCACAAGCTTAACTACTTTTTGGAATAGGCTTAAATAATATTTATAGTAAATTTAATATCTGAGAGATATAATCCAAAAACTTTTTTGGGGCCATAGCTCAGCTGGGAGAGCGCCTGATTTGCATTCAGGAGGTCGGCGGTTCGATCCCGCCTGGCTCCACCATTGAAGAAATTATTGTTATCATTCTAGAATGTTCGTTGTTGGATTAACTGGTGGAATAGGCTCAGGAAAATCAGCGGCCACTGCTATTTTTGAAGATCTAGGAATAGATGTGGTTGATGCAGACTTAGCGTCAAGGGAAGCGGTACTTCCAGGTTCTAAGGCTTTAGATGAAATTCAAAAAAAATTTGGAAGCGAAATTCTCCTCGAGGATCAAACTTTAAACAGAGCTAAGCTAAGAGAAATAATTTTCGATAATTCAGAAGATAAGATTTGGTTGGAGCAATTATTACATCCAGAAATAAGACACATCATTCAATCCAAGTTAAAAAATTCATCTTCAGAATATGTCATTTTAGTGTCACCCTTATTATTCGAGACAGATCAACATGAATTTTGTAATGCGACTATTTTGATTGACTCTTCATTAAATTCGCAAGTATCTAGAACTTCAAAAAGAGACTCAGTTTCAGAAGATTCGGTTAAGAAAATAATTTCAGCTCAAATGTCTCGAGACGATAAATTAAAAATTGCATCGATAGTTATCAACAATGATGATTCTTTAGAGCAATTAGAAATAAACGTAAAAAAAGTTCATGAAAATCTTTTAAAAGAAATGACTTAATGAAATGTTTGCACTGTAAAAAAGAATTCAAGAGCAGCGATCAAAACAACTTTAAACCTTTTTGCTCGGAGAGATGTAGATCATTAGACTTATCAAATTGGCTCAGTGAAAAAAATGTAATCTCAAGAACTTTGGATTCTGAAGAAAATTACGATTAATCGTTCATCAAAGATATTCCAGCGACACCTTGCCCGCCATTCTCAAGAGAGTCTTTGATATTCTCTTTTTTCATTCCTCCTAAAGCAAAACACGGACAAGTACTTAATGCCGACAATGTTTTGAAATGACTCCAACCTATGCCTTCTTTACCATTAGTGTTGTAAACAGGAGAAATCAATAGATAATCACAACCAATTTTTTTTGCTTGTTTTACCTCTGCTTCATTATGACAAGACGCACCCAAAAGCAGACTAGTTGAAATGGGCCTTTGAGCAAGTCGCAACAAATCTTTTGAATTTAAATGTAAGTTTGAATTTTTGGGTATTTGATCTATATGCCTAGAATTGATAGATAATTCTTTATCTACGTCCTTAGCTAAAGCAACAAAATTTTCATGATGTTTGTTGAATTCTTTGTTAGTTTCAAATCTAAGGATTATTAAATCTATTCTGGATTCGAAAGATTTTTTTATATTTTCAAAATCCTCATCTCGTATAACTTCTGGAGTAATACCTATTAGATTAACTTCGGTAATCACTATTTATTGAAACGTACTCATGAGTTAAATCAGATGATTTAACTTTTGCACTATGCTTTGAAGATCCCAATATAATAGCAAGGGATATTCTTTTCTTTTTGAATTCCTTTTTACCTAAAGATTCTTTATATTTTTTGTGAATTTCTCCTTTTTCTAACACTCTAATTTTTCCAATTTTTAGAGATACGTCTTTCTCTTGAAATTTATTTTCTGTATTTCCTGCGGCAGATAGAATTCGACCCCAATTAGGGTCTTCCCCATAAGCTGCAGTTTTTAATAAAGGTGAATTAGCAATTTTTTTTGCTACTTCTTTACATGCAATTTTTGACTTTAATCCGGATACCTCTATCTCTATTAGTTTTGTTGCACCTTCCCCATCCAACAACAGCTTTTCGGAAAGTTCTGTAAAAATTTTCAGTAGCGACTTTTCAAAAATCCTGAGTAATTTTGGAGATTTTATTAAATTTTTACCTGTCGCAACTAAAATACTAGAGTCACTTGGAGATTGTTCGCCATCAACTGAAATGGAATTAAAAGTTTCGTTGCAAATATTTTTATGAATTTTTTTTAAGGTTGATTCGGAAATTTTTAGATCAGTAAAAACAAAGCTTAGTGTTGTTGCCATATTTGGTTCAATCATCCCAACTCCTTTGGCTACGCCAACGATGGAAAATTTTTTATTTCCAATTTTGACTATTGTTTTTGAGATTTTAATTTTTTTGTCAGTAGTCATTATGGATGTTGCCAAGCTTTGAAAATTATTTCTTTTGAAAACTTTCAAACATTTTTCAAAAGTCGAAGTTATTGATTTGATCTCAAGTCGTTCTCCGATGACTCCAGTCGAAAAGTGGAATATATTTTTTTTGTTAATACCGGTCTCCTGGGCGATGGAATCTAACACTAATTCCAAATCATTCTCTCCCGCTTTACCGGTCCCAGCATTAGCATTACCAGCATTAATGGCCAGTAGTTTTTCACCACTCATTTTTTGCGAAAACTTCTTTAGACAGTTTTTCACTGGAGCTGACTTGAAATTGTTAGTAGTAAAAACTCCAGATAGGCTTGAAGACTTTGGAATTTTGACTACAGCGCAATCCAAACGTTCTTTGTATTTTGAATTAGTGGTCGCACAACCAATTTCAACTTCACTTAACATATTATCTTCTTTTTCTTTTTGCTTTCGCTTTCATGCGTCTTTGTCTTCTATTGCCTTCAGTATTTGGATTGGTTTGATCGTCATTAGGTTCTAATTTATTCTCTAGTAATGAAGCAAAAGAATCTTTCTTTGATTTTGTTTTATTAATTAAATCCTCACTCCTTTCATTATCACCTGACGCAGTTTCAGAGACTTCGACCTTAGTTAAAAATCTAACCGATTCTGATTTGATAGTTTCCAAAAGCTTTTCAAACATTTCAAAGGCTTCTCTTTTATATTCCAGTCTAGGGTCTTTCCCAGCATAACTTCTGAAACCTATATTCTGTCTTAGACTTTCTAAGCTATTAATGTGATTCTTCCAAGATTGATCTATAACTTGCAGAACTATTTGTTTCTCGATTTGAATGAATACTTCTTTCTTTTCATCTCTTTTTGATAAATATTTTTTTGAAACAAGTTCAAGAATCTCATTTTTAGACTCACTAAGATCAGTATCATTTTCTTCAAAAATATTGGTGAAACTTATATCAACATCATATTCATTTTTATAGAGATTATTTAATTCTTCACTTTTCCATTCAGACTCTAAACCAGCTTCGGGAATCAGTTGATCGAACTGATAAGACAAAACATCTTCGATCATTGAATCTATCAATTCATTAATTTCTAAACTGTTAAGAATTTCGTCTCGTTGCGAATAGATTATTTTTCTTTGCTCGTTAAGCACATCATCAAATTCTAAAATCCTTTTTCTAATATCAAAGTTTCTTCCTTCCACTCTCTTTTGAGCTCTTTCAATAGCGTTTGTTAACATTCTATGTTCTATAGCTTCTCCTTTTTCCATTCCTCCCATAGAAGTCATTAGATTTTTTATTCTTTCTGGAGCAAAGATTTTCATCAAAGGATCTTCTAAAGACAAAAAGAACCTTGAAGATCCCGGATCACCTTGTCTACCACTTCTTCCCCTTAATTGATTATCTATTCTTCTAGATTCATGTCTTTCAGTTCCGATGACATGTAATCCGCCCAATTCTTTTATTTCTTGCTTCTCTTCATTCGAAGAATCTAGCCCTCCTAGAACAATATCTGTACCTCTTCCTGCCATGTTAGTAGCAATGGTAACCGCTCCTAATTTACCTGCTTCAGAAATGATCTGAGCTTCGCTTTGATTTTGCTTAGCATTTAAAACATTATGATCGATGTTTAAAGCGCTTAACTTATTTGAAATAATTTCAGAAGTTTCAATAGAAATAGTACCTATTAAAATTGGTCTTTGTTTTGCATGTATAGAAGAAATCTCATCAACAACTGCTTCAAATTTTTCATCCAAAGATAAATAAATTTTATCTTCCATATCATCTCTAACCATGGGCATGTTGGTTGGTATTGAAACAGACGATAGGCCATAGATTTCTTCAAATTCTGCCGCTTCAGTCTTTGCTGTACCGGTCATTCCAGAAATTTTTTCAAAAAGTCTAAAAAAGTTTTGAAAGGTTATTGAAGCAAGCGTTTGACTTTCTTGCTGAATCGGAAGGTTTTCTTTCATTTCTAAAGCCTGATGCACTCCACCCGATAGTCTTCTGCCCGGCATAGGCCTTCCTGAGTTAGAGTCGATCAAAACAATTTTATTATTTTGAAGAATGTAATCAGTATTTTTCTGAAAAAGTAAATTTGCTCTCAATATGCAAATTACCATATCAAGTAATTTTAAATTTTTACTTGAGTAAAGATTCTCGTTTGATGCAATTAAATTTAATTCTCTAAGTTTTTCTTCAATTTTTTCATGACCTTGATTCGTAAGTTCTATTGAGTTTGATTGAAGATCAATAACGTAATCTCCCTCCTGAGAAGTTTCATTTGTTTCAACGTCAATAATTTCTTCGTTGAGAGATTTAGGAACGTTCTTTAACTTCAAATACAAATCAGCATTATCTTCTGCAACCCCACTAATTATTAAAGGAGTTCTTGCCTCGTCTATTAAAATAGAGTCAACCTCATCAATGACGGCAAAATTTAAACCTCTTAAAGTCTTGTCTTCTTTTCTAATAAGCATATTGTCGCGAAGATAATCAAAACCTATTTCATTGTTTGTTACGTAGACGATGTCTTTTTCATAGATAACTTTTCTTTCAGCTAAATTTAATTCAGAAGAGATAAATCCTACTGACATCCCCAAGCCTTCAAAGATTGGCCCCATCCATTTAGCATCTCTTTCAGCTAAATATTCGTTCGCAGTGATTACTAACACGCTCTTTTTGGTCAATGCATTTAAATAACAAGGGAGCGTGGCAGCAAGAGTTTTTCCTTCTCCAGTTGCCATTTCAGCAATACTGCCATTGTGTAAAATAATTCCACCAACAATTTGACAATCGTAATGCCTCAAACCTATATTCCTTTTACTTGACTCTCTGACAGCAGCGAAAGCTTCAGGTATTAATGCTTCTAGGTTGGATTCTTGCTCATAAAAGCGAATAAGATCTGATGTCTTTTGTTTTAAACCTTCGTCTGAAAGTTTTGAAAAATCCTCTTCAAGAGAATTTATTTGCGCGAGGTAACCTTTAGCTACTTTTAAGCTTTTGATATCTTTGTTTCCAAAAATTTTGCTTAGAAAGGACATTCTTTAAAATTTAACCGGAACTAGGATCGATAATTGGTTCAATATATTTTATTTCAGGTGCATCTCCGTCTGAAGAGATTAATTCCCATGTCTCAGGTGACTCTTGTAATTTTTTTAATAATAAATTGTTCTGAGTGTGACCTGATTTATAACCTTCAAATTCTCCTATAATATTGTATTGAAGCAAATATAAGTCTCCAACCACGTCTAAGATTTTATGTTTGACAAACTCATCTTTTGATCTCAAACCTTCTTCATTAATAATTCCATCTTCTCCAATGGCAATCGCATTTTTTTCGCTCGCACCTAGCGCAAGATTTTTCTCTTTGAGCATATTAACTTCTTCCATAAAACCAAATGTCCTAGCTCTAGATATTTCTTTTAAATATGTTGTGGAATTAAAATCAATAGTTGATTTACTAGAATATTGTTTATGTTTGTCATCGTCATAAACTAAAGAATAAGTGACTTTAAATCCATCGTATGGAGATAATCTTGCAAAAGCTCCATTATCAGTTTCAATAGATATGTCTTTTTTAATTTTTATGAATTTTTTTGGTTTAGTTTGCTCTTTTATACCGGCAGATTGAATAAGAAATACAAAAGAACTAGAACTGCCATCCATAATTGGAACTTCAACATCATCTATCTCAATAATTGCATTATCTATACCTAAACCTGCAAAAGCAGAAAGCATATGTTCAATTGTTGAGATTTGGACTTCTCCTTGAACCAAAGTAGTAGCAAGAGTGGTTGCTCCAACATTATTTACAATTGCCTTAATTTCAATTGGAGGGCTGATGTCAACTCTTCTGAATATTATTCCTGTATCTTCTTCAGCAGGCAGGAGTTTTATAGAAATTTTTCTGCCGGAGTGAAGTCCAATGCCCACAGCATTTATTGAATTAGTCAATGTTCTTTGAACTAGCATTTACAATTCTCTCTGACGAAAAACTTCAAATAGAATAACAGAAGAAGCATTAGAAACGTTAAGACTTTCTAATTTTGCATCCATAGGAATCTTTATTTTTTCCAAAGCCAATTCCTCTAAAGTCTTTGAAACTCCATCATTTTCTGATCCAAACACTAGCGCTAAGCTTTGTTTAAAATTAGCTTCATAGAAATTTTTCTTACTTTCGCCTGAACAAGTAAATATATTTACATTATTTTGAATAAGAAATTTAGTGACTTTTGGAAGGTTAGATACCGATATTAAAGGTATAACTTCGGTAGCTCCCTTTGAAACCTCTCTGACAGTATTAGTGAGACGACAGGAATTTTTATTGGGAACAATAATTGCATCCACGTTAACGCCAAGCGAAGTTCTAAAGATTGAACCTAAATTTTGTGGATCTTGAATTCTGTCTAGTATCACAAAGAATAAATTTTTTTTATTGAAGATTAAATCTTCGAGAAAATTTATATTCTTTATCTCTTCAGGATAAAAAGTCATTGATATTCTAAGATCTTTTGTATCAGATTTAGAGACTCGAACATCTTTCGCTTTGGCTTTATCAACAATAGCAGTTATTCGGTCTATTCCCTCTTTGTATTTAATCTCAACGATCTTTTCATGATTTAATTCAATTAAAGTCTTAATGAAATTTATATCGGTTGAAGTAATAATTCTTTCTTTTAGCATTTCTTTAAATCTATACGTTTTCTAAAAATATCTACTGAGGTTATTTTTACTTTTATTGAATCCCCAACGTAATAATTTTCTTTTCTTCCTTTCAAAGCTTGAATTGTCTCGTCTAATTTATATCTAATTCTTCTACCGCCCTTAAAAGAATTTACGTGACAAAATCCATCAATATTAAGTTTGTGAATTTTTACAAAGAATCCGAAATTAAAAACCGAAACAATCGTACCTTCAAAATCTTCTCCGATATAATTTTCAGCACATTTACACTTGAGAAACTTTTCTGCTTCCTTAGTAATTTTTTCTGCTTTTCTTTCCTTGTCTGAAATAAGCTCAGAAATCTCAGCTACTTCATTTTTATTGTAAAAAAAACTAGCGCCACCATTTTTACTTTGTTCCCGAAGATAACCTTTGATACCTCGGTGCACAACTAAATCAGCATACCTTCTTATCGGAGAAGTAAAGTGGCAGTATTTATCAAGAGCTAATGCAAAATGATCGCTATTAGTAGAATCATACTTTGCGAGTTTCATGCTCCTCAAAATCTGAATGTTGATTATTTCTTCAAATCTTGTTTTTTTTGATTCTTCGAGCCAAGTGAGAATTGAACTTCTAAAGTTATTAGATTTCATATTTTTTTTAAAACCTCTGCTTGCAAGAAACTCTTTTAAGTTTGTGATCTTTGAAAGGTCTGGTTTTTCGTGAAATCTAAAAATTGTTGGAATTTTTTTCTTTAGTAAAAAGTTAGCAGCACAAATATTTGCGAGAATCATACATTCTTCAACAATCCCATGATATTCATTTCTATTCAATTTTGAGAATTTTAAAATCTGATTAGATTTATTTGATATCGGTTTAGTTTCAGAAAGATTGAATTCGATACTTTTTCTCTGTTGTCTCTTTTCCTTTAGAGCTTTATATATTTTCTCTAAGTTATTTAGACTTGTATCAATTTTCTTATCTAACTTATTTTTTGGTTTCAAAAAAAGAGGGCCGAGACTTTCGTAGGTTAGACGTGCTTTGGAAGTTATAACTGATTCACAAAAATAATAATCTATTATTTCTGCATCCCTGGTCAGGTCAATCACACACGAAATTGTATATTTTTTCTCGTTTGGATTAAGAGAACACCTACCGTTTGATAAGATTTCAGGCAACATAGGAATTACTTTATTTCTAAAATATATTGAAGTGCCTCTATTCAAAGCTTCAATATCTAAAGACGAATTTTTTTTTACGTATTCAGATACATCGGCAATTGAGACGAATAGCTTAAAACCAGAAGGGGTTTCCTCTGCATAAAGGGCGTCATCAAAATCTTTTGCACTTTTACCATCTATTGTTACGAAAGATTTATTCGTAAAATCAACTCGGGAAACAGAAGAATCCGACGTTTCTTCTTTTTTGATCTTATTAATTTCTCTAATTATTGATTTGGGCCAAGTCTCAGAAATGTCAGATCTTTCTAAAGCCAACTCAGTTGAAAACTCAAAAGGATTGCTGAATTCATAACTGATAAATGAATTCTTTTTTACATTTTTTTTCTTGGCCATCTTATGCATTATAATTCCTAAAATGATTAAAAGATTTAGCACGCCCGATATTAGTGATAAATATTCAGATTCACTCGCTATAAATATTCAATTTCGAAGTTATGGAAAAAAAGATTATTTTTGTGGTCAAGTTAAAACCGTTCAATGCCCAAACGATAACAGCAAAGTAAAAGAGATTTTGAGTCAAGATGGATCGGGAAAAGTTCTTTTGGTAGATGGCAATGGCAGTTCCAAAGTAGCTCTTTTAGGAGATATGATTGCGAAACAAGCGATTGAGAATTCTTGGGAGGGAGTGATAATCAACGGTTGTGTTCGTGACGTAGAAATTTTAAAAGACCTTCCGCTTGGTATTTTTGCCATCGGCTCGTGTCCAGTGAGAAGTAAGAAGGAAAACAAAGGCACTTTAGGACAGCCTGTTGAAATCGGGAGCATTTTAGTTGATGAAGGATTTTGGGTATATGCTGATGAAAGTGGCGTTCTTGTTTCTAAAACCAAATTGGAGACTTCTTGAAAATTTCCTTTAACTGGATACTCTTAACATTAGGTTTTTATTTTGTAATTTCAATTTTTCAAATTACTGCTGTCACAGATTCTTTATTATTTATTTTTAATATCGACAATACTTTTTTTGAAGGAATAACTTTTATATTTTCAATTTTTTTAACATTCACTCCAGTACTAGGGCCAGTTTTGGGAATACTCGGAGCAACTTTGGTTTGGGGTTGGAATATTTTGTTTGCAGTTCTGTTATTTTTTTGGCCTTATCTTTTTCTGTTATTAGGAATGTTTTTTTCTTCGACAAAGAAAACCAAAAAAAAGAAAAATGAAGATCAGATAGTTGATGCAGAAATTGTCGACGAAGAGAAATTTTGAATGAAATCTATTTTAATTCCTCACCCATGAATTTATGAATAATTTCGACTGCTTTTAGCGGTCTGATCATAACTTTAAATTCTGTTATTTTCCCATCCTTGTTCCAAGAAATAATATCTATACCATTAATATTTATTTCATTTAAAACCAATTCAAACTCCAAGCAAGCCAATCCCGAGGAGATTAACTCTTTTGTGTATTTAAAACTTTCGTCTGCAAAAACAACAGCTGCAGCGCTTAAATATTTCTTTGTTGCTTCTTTTCCTTTTTGCGGGGAAAAAACCACCGGTGAATAAAAGATGCAATCTTCATCTAAGATCTTATCTAGCTTAGCAATTTCTCCGTTTTCAACTACTTCGTGCCAGATTTTAATAGGATTGGACTCATTCATAATCTTTTTTAGATATTTTTTATAAAATCATACACTGCGTTCGCGCAACCTTTAGGATTTTCTATGACATTGAAATGTGCTGATTTTGGAATGAGAGTAAAAGATTCAATTGTTGCGTTGGGCAGTAACTTAAGCTTTTTATATTCTTTTTTTTCTTCAATAAGATGAGATGCTTTCTTATTTAGATCTTGACCAACACAACCAGGAAATAGATCTTCGACCTCATTTCTAAAAAGATTATAAATCCCAAAATAAGGTTGATCAGATATTAATTTTCCGTTTTTTCCGTATTTAAATTCATCTTCTCCTTGAAATTGCATAATTTTTACATCCATATTTTTCAATTTCTCTCTATTCTTAACTTCCATTTTAGAATCAGTTTGCATGAAGGTTTGTTGAACCTTTAAAAGAAATTTTCTTGAAGGATTATTTGCTTTAAAAATTAAGTGAGTTACTCGATCATATTCTTCAGAATCTTTTTTTGAGCCTCTTAAGTGGCTAGCTATTTCTGTAATTCCAAAAGGAAGCTTAATAAATGTTATTAGAATAAATAAAAGCCTCAATTGATAAGGGTATGCCATATACCTGTGGGGAGGTCCTACACAAATTTTGGGAGCTAGCTTTGACCAATCATCCTCATAATAATCCCAAATCTGAGATCCTCTACTCAAGCTAAGAAATATTTCCGGATTTGTAATTAATAAGTTTTCAAAAACTATTACACCTCTGTCGTGTCCAACGAAATGCGCTTTTTTTAATTTTAATTTTTGGAATATTTCTAGGGTAATTTGTGCTTGGCTTTCGTGACTAAATTTTGGATCAATATTAACTTTCTTTAAATTTATCTCTCGATCGAAAGGAAGCTTAAACGCATTAAACTTCGCAAAACTATCTTTATCTAAATCTATTGTTGAATATTCTTCGTAATAGGGCAGATGCAATATTAGAACGTGTAAATCTTTATCACTTTTACAAAGCTCTGCTGCCATCCAGTAGAGGCTCTCGCTAGGATCGGATGGAATCCCGCCCATCATCACAATAGTATTCTCCTCTGAGGCATCAATATCCCCGCATTGAGTTATTAAATGCTGATAACCATTAATATGAATAAATCTTTTTTCTAAACAAACACCATTGTAGTTAAGGTAATTACTTTGTTTCGTAAACAATTTCTCTTTCTCTCTGAAAAAGCAAATTACTGTAAAGATAATTTTTAAAAAAAGGAGAAAAGTTTGTACCAGAAAGGCAAATACGATTTCACTGAAAATTTTTATCATTTCAAAATAAAAATGGAGCTGGCGATTGGATTCGAACCAACGACCGCCTGATTACAAATCAGGAGCTCTACCAACTGAGCTACGCCAGCCAAGGGAATTGATTATATAACTATTCTTTTATTTTGAAAGAGAGTTCTCCCGAAGAAATTAGTTTAGCTTCTTTCTCGATTTCTACTTTCAATTTTCCCTCTGCGTCTACTTCCTTAACCTTGCAATCTTTACCTTCAAAATTTTCCGAGGTGACTATTTTATTTTTTAAATAATTGTGTTGATTGAACGCATTTTGAAAGTGAGCAAAACCATATTTCTCAAAAGTTTTAGAATAATTTAATATTTTTGAAGTTAGTTTTCCTATTATTAGGTTTCTATCAAACTTTTTTTCTCCATCAATTAATTTTAGGGAAGTCCAATCCTGATCTATATGATCATTAGTTTGCATAAAGACATTAATTCCTATGCCGACAATAATCTTGCGTAAATTATTCTCAAACTTTGTTTCAATTAAAATTCCACAAAATTTTCTATTTTCAAAAAAAATATCATTTGGCCATTTTATTTTTGAATTTATGCCATAAAGTTCGTTCAGACTATCTCTTATTGCCAGACCTACCATTAAACTATAGCCATTAAGGTTGGAGTTTTTTTCTAATTGGAAAGACAGTGACAAGTAAATATTTTGACCCGTTGGACTTTCCCATTTTTTATTCCCTCTGCCTTTACCTCTAATTTGTTTTTCCGCTGAACAAATATAGAGAGTATTTTTATCAATTTCTAAATCCGATAAGTATCTATTAGTAGAGTCTATTTCTTCAAAAATTAGTATTTTTACCTTATGGAATTCATTTGAATCTAAAAACGAGTTAATAATTTTCTTATTTAATGGGTTTTGATTGACATCTTTCATTTGTAGCAAGAGAATAAGCGACCAATATGGAGGGGTTGGGGAGCGGTCAAACCCAGCTGACTGTAAATCAGCCGCTTCGGCTTCGCAGGTTCGAATCCTGCCCCCTCCACCATATTTTTGTTGCAATTAACCTTATAATTGAGTATAAACGCGAACGGAGATGTGGGTCTAGAATTCTTACTTAAATTCTTTAAGTAATTTTTCTAAAATACCCTTTTTTCTTACAAGGTAAGCTCATATAGCTCAGTCGGTAGAGCACTTCCTTGGTAAGGAAGAGGTCACCGGTTCAAATCCGGTTATGAGCTCCAGGTTTAAAAAAAAAGAAATTTATTTTAAGAGGATTAAAGATGGCTAAAGAAAAATTTGAAAGAACCAAACCGCATGTGAATGTTGGAACCATTGGGCACGTGGATCATGGTAAAACTACACTTACTGCAGCTTTAACGAAGGTTTGTGCCGATGCTTATGGATCAGGAGAAGCCGTAGCTTTTGATGGTATCGATAATGCTCCTGAAGAAAAAGAAAGAGGAATTACGATTGCAACGTCTCACGTAGAGTATGACACACCAAATAGACATTACGCTCACGTGGATTGCCCTGGTCACGCTGACTATATCAAAAATATGATTACTGGAGCTGCTCAAATGGATGGCGCTATCTTAGTAGTTAACGCAGCAGATGGCCCTATGCCTCAAACCAGAGAGCATATCCTCTTGGCTAGACAAGTTGGTGTTCCTTTTATTGTAGTTTTTCTTAACAAAGCTGACATGGTAGACGATGAAGAATTAACTATGCTCGTTGAAGAAGAGATAAGAGAATTATTAACAGAATACGATTTTCCTGGCGCTGACACACCAATTGTAATTGGCTCTGCATTGAAGGCTCTTGAAGGAGATACTTCTGACATTGGAGTTCCAGCAGTAACAAAACTTGTTGAAGCATTGGATTCTTATATTCCTGAACCAGAAAGAGAAACTGACAAACCTTTTTTAATGCCGATTGAAGATATTTTCTCTATTCAAGGAAGAGGTACTGTTGTTACAGGAAGAATAGAAAGAGGGATGGTAAATGTTAATGACGCACTAGATATTATCGGTATCAAGGATACCGAAGCTACAGTATGTACAGGTGTAGAAATGTTTAGGAAACTTTTAGACCAAGGAAGAGCTGGAGAAAACGTTGGTGTTCTTTTAAGAGGAACTAAAAGGGAAGATGTTGAGAGAGGACAGGTTCTATGTGCTCCTGGATCAATAAAATCCCACACCAAGTTTGAAGCGCAAGTATATGTGCTGAGCAAGGAAGAAGGTGGAAGACACACCCCTTTCTTTAAAGGTTATAGACCTCAATTTTACGTAAGAACTACAGACGTTACAGGAGCTGTGACTCTCCCTGATGGAGTAGAAATGGTTATGCCTGGAGACGATATCTCAGTTTCAGTTGAATTAATTTCACCTATTGCAATGGAAGACGGAATGAAATTCGCGATCCGTGAAGGTGGAAGAACAGTTGGTGCTGGAGTAGTAACTAAGATTATCGAGTAGGCCAGTAGCTCAATTGGTAGAGCGGCGGTCTCCAAAACCGCAGGTTGGGGGTTCGATTCCCTCCTGGCCTGCCACAATTTGAAGGTAGTTTTTTGATGTCACAACAAGAAGGAAATAACATAAACGTTCAAAGCAAAGCTCTTTGGGTTTTGGGTTTGTCGCTTATCATGTTGGCTGTTTGGGGCAATTCTTATTTTTCTGATGTCGGCTTGCTTTATAGAGTTCTTGGAGTGGTGGCCATTCTTTTGCTGTCAATATTTGTTTTAAAATTTACAGTTTTTGGAAATCAGACTTTTAATTTACTTATACAGTCATCAACGGAAATTAGGAAAGTTGTCTGGCCAAATAGAACAGAAACGACACAAACAACTCTGATTGTTGCTGCAGCGGTTCTTGTAGCTTCATTAATTTTGTGGGGGCTAGATTCTTTGTTTTCATTTTTAATTAAATTGGTTTTAGGTTAACAGATGTCAAAAGCTTGGTATGTAATTAACTCTTATTCAGGATATGAAAATAAAGCCAAAGAACAATTGATGGAAAGAATCATCAATGAAGGTCAAGATGATTACTTTGGCCGAATAGAAGTTCCTACTCAAGAGATTACAGAGATAAAAGGCGGCAAAGAAAAAGTAGTCCAAAAAAAGTTTTTTCCTGGATATATTTTAGTTGAAATGGAAATGAATGATGACACTTGGCATCTGGTAAAGGAGACACCAAGAGTTTTGGGTTTTATTGGGGGGACTAAAAATAATCCCAAAAGCATTAGCGATGCTGAAGCAAGCAGAATTTTAAATCAAATAGAGCATGGTATAGATGAGTCTTCACAGTCAGTTGCATTTGAACCTGGCGAGATGATAAGAGTAATTGATGGGCCATTTAACGACTTCAGCGGAGTTGTTGAAGAAGTAGATGGTGAAAAAAATAAAGTTAAAGTCGCTGTAATGATTTTTGGAAGATCAACTCCAGTGGAATTAGATTTCACTCAAATAGAGAGAAGTTAATGGCTAAAGAAAAAAAAATTATGACATATATAAAGCTTCAAGTTCCTGCTGGAGCAGCAAGTCCAAGTCCACCAGTGGGACCAGCCCTTGGTCAACATGGAGTTAATTTAATGGACTTTTGCAATGCTTTTAATTCGAAAACTAATGAATTAGAAAAAAATGTTCCTGTGCCAGTAGTTATTTCTGTTTATGAAGACAGAAGTTTTGACTTCATTATTAAAACTACTCCCGCAAGTATTTTATTAAAAAAAGCTGCAGGTTTGTCTAAAGGAAGTAGTACGCCAAATTCAGAAAAAGTTGGAAGAGTAAACAGATCTCAATTAGAAGAAATAGCTCAAGCCAAAATGTCTGACTTGAACGCATCTGACTTAGATGCAGCCGTAAAAATTATTGAAGGTAGCGCAAGAAGTATGGGTATAGAGGTAGATAATTAAATGATAGAGAAAGTTAAATTAGAGAAAGCTTTAAGTGAGATCAATGAAAATGCATCTAAAAATTTTAAAGAAGCTTTAGATGTTGCAGTCAATTTAGGGATTGATCCTAAAAAGACTGATCAAGCTGTGAGAGGCGCAACTAACTTACCTCATGGAAATGGTAAAACTTATAAAGTTGCAGTTTTCGCTGAAGGAGATGAAGCAAAAGACGCTTTGGATAATGGAGCAGATAAAGTAGGAATGGAAGATTTAGCAGAAGATATGAAAAAAGGTGATTTAAATTATGATGTAATCATAGCAACTCCCGCTACTATGAAAGTTGTGAGTCCTCTAGGTCAAATATTGGGCCCTAAAGGATTAATGCCCAATCCAAAATCTGAGACTGTTACAAAAGATGTAAAGACGGCTGTAAAAAATGCAAAGGCAGGACAAATTAGGTATAAATCAGATAAGCAAGGTATAATCCACACCCGAATTGGTCAGGTAGGATATTCAGAAGAACAATTAAGAGATAATTTAGAGGCTTTTTTAACGGATTTAAAAAAAGCCAAACCTCCTTCTTCAAAAGGAGTATTTATTTCTAAAGTGTCTATCTCATCAACCATGGGTGAGGGTTTTGATATAGATTTAACTACATTAAATTTTTAAAAGTGTACAAATTTTTTAAAAATAAAAAAGATTTTTTGTGCCGTTGCAATTCTATTGCAATTGTCAAAGACCGTAGGAGCCTGAGTTTCAACAAAGGCTTAATTTTTCCTACGCAGATGGTTCTTAACATTTTTATAAATGTTGAGGTTATGTATTACTCGATTTTGAGAAATTAACAATGTCAAATTTAGACGCAAAAAAAGTTAAAGTTGATGAATTAAAACAAGTGGCTGAAGAATCTCTTTCAGCAGTTGTTGTCGATTACAGAGGAACAGATGTTCCTAAATTGACTGGTTTTAGAAAAGAAGCAAAAGACAAGTCTGTATTTATTAAGATAATTAAAAATACTCTTGCCAAAAGAGCTCTTGAAGATACCAAATTCGATTCTTTAAAAGATGTTTTAACAGGACCATCTTTGATTGCATTTTCTAAAGAAGACTACCAAAGCGCTGCTAAGCTCATTCAAGATTTTGCTAAAAAGGAAGAATCCTTTGAAGTAAAAGGTCTTTCTATCGGTGAAGGATTGCTTTCCGCAGACCTATTAAATAGTATAGCTTCTCTTCCTACTAAGGACGAAGCAATATCAATGTTACTAGGTCTTATGAAAGCGCCAATAACTAACTTAGCTTTGATTTCAAAGGAAATACCTTCTTCTATGGTAAGAACTTTGAGTGCTTATGGGGATTCAAAAAATTGAGTTTGATTTATTATATAGG
This sequence comes from Gammaproteobacteria bacterium, assembly GCA_004213955.1. Lineage (GTDB taxonomy): Bacteria > Pseudomonadota > Gammaproteobacteria > Magnimaribacterales > AG-339-G14 > AG-339-G14. Next base: position 13,653 of record SGZL01000013.1, on the reverse strand, counting down.
AGCTAACAATGGCTTTAACTAAAGAAGAAATTTTAGACGCAATTTCAGAAATGAGCGTCATGGACGTCGTCGACCTTGTCAAGATGATGGAAGATAAATTTGGTGTATCAGCAGCTGCGCCAGTTGCCGCTGCAGCACCTGCGGCAGCAGATTCAGGAGCTGAAGTAGCAGAAGAACAAAGCGAATTTGAAATTTTCATAGCTGACGTTGGAGATAAAAAAATAGATGTAATCAAAGCTGTTCGAACAATTACTGGCTTAGGCTTGAAAGAAGCAAAAGCTATTGTCGATGGCGCACCCGCATCAGTCAAAGAAGGAGCTAATAAAGAAGAAGCAGAAACAGCCAAGTCTCAATTAGAAGAGGCTGGCGCTACTGTGGAACTTAAATAATTAAATTATTTATGACAGAAAACTATTCATTTGCAGAGAAGAAAAGGATAAGAAAAAGTTTTGAAAAGATTTCAAGCGTGATGTCTTTACCAGACATTCTTGAAATTCAAACAGATTCTTATAAGCATTTCTTACAAGAGGAAGCTTCACCTGAAAAAAGAAAGGTTCAGGGTTTAGAACAAGTATTTAGATCCATATTTCCAATAGTAAGTGTCTCAGGAAATGCGAAGATAGATTATCTAAGATATGAACTTGGAGAGCCTGAATTTGATGTATTTGAATGTTTGCCAAGAGGAAGAACTTACGAAGCGCCATTGCATATCTGGTGTCGAATAACTTTTATCGATAAAACAACAGGAGAGGAGAATCTAAAAAGCGCTAGAGATGAAAAAGTCTATATGGGGACTATGCCCTTGATGACAGATCACGGCACCTTCGTAATTAATGGAACTGAAAGAGTAGTTGTCTCTCAATTGCATAGATCACCTGGGTTAATTTTCGATCACGATAAAGGTAAAACTCATTCTTCTGGAAAACTTCTTTATTCTTCTAGAGTAATTCCTTACAGAGGCTCTTGGCTAGATTTTGAATTTGATCACAAAGATTTAATTTACATAAGAATTGACAGAAGAAGAAAACTTTATGCTTCTATACTTTTAAAAAGCTTGGGGATGACTCCAAAAGAAATTCTAGATATTTTTTATGAGCAAGAAACTTACACCCTGAATAAAAAAGGTTTATATAGTCTTGCGCTTAACTCCCAAAAATTAGTTGGAAGATTAGCGCCAGTAGACATAATAGCGAAAGATAAAAGTGTAATTATTGAAGCTGGAAAAAGGATAACTGCCAGACATATCAGACTTATTGAATCAAGCAAGATTAAAACTCTTGATCTACCGAAAGAGGCTTTAATAGGACTTACATTAGCAGATGATATTATTGATGAATCTACTGGAGAAATAATTTTTCCTTGCAACACGCTGGTTGATCTAGATGTTCTGGAAAAATTAGAGGAACAAAAAATTAAGCAATTAAATACTCTTTATATAAATGAGCTTGAATCTGGACCTTATCTTTCGGATACATTAAGAGCAGATACTTCGGCAACTAACCTAGAGGCTTTAGCGGAAATTTATAGAATGATGCGCCCAGGAGAACCTCCTACTAAAGAAGCAGCAACATTATTATTTGAAAATTTGTTCTTCAATCCAGATAAATATGATCTTTCTGACGTTGGTCGAATGAAATTTAATAAAAGACTAGGCAAAGAAGATCTTCTGGGTGAGGGAGTATTGTCAAAAGAAGATATCTTAGAAGTTATGAAAACTTTAGTTGATATTAGAAACGGTATTCAAAATTGTGACGACATCGATCATTTAGGTAATAGAAGAATAAGGTCAGTCGGAGAAATGGTATCTAATCAGGTTAGAGTAGGTTTGTTAAGAGTTGAAAGAGCGGTTAGGGAAAGATTAAATGTCGCAGAAGCAGAAGGATTTGGCCCAGCTGATCTTATAAATGCTAAACCAGTAACTGCAGCCATAAATGAATTTTTTGGTTCGAGTCAACTTTCTCAATTTATGGATCAAAATAATCCTTTATCTGAAGTTACCCATAAAAGAAGAGTTTCAGCTCTAGGTCCTGGAGGGTTGACCAGAGAAAGAGCTGGCTTTGAAGTTAGGGATGTTCATCCGACTCATTATGGCAGGGTATGTCCTATTGAGACTCCTGAAGGCCCAAATATAGGATTGATCAACTCCTTGTCTGTATATGCGAGAGTTAATGATTATGGTTTTATAGAAACTCCTTATAGAGAGATAGCCAACGGTAAGGTTACAGAAAATATTAGATACATTTCTGCAATAGAAGAGGGTGAGTTTGTAATTGCACAGGCCAGTGCAAAACTTGATAAAAATAATAAATTTTTAGAAGAATTAGTTCCAGTAAGATATCGAAACGAATTCGAATTAATGACTCCAGATCGAGTAGATCTTATGGATGTTTCCCCTCAACAGGTTGTATCAATAGCTGCTGCTTTGATTCCTTTTCTGGAACACGACGATGCAAATAGAGCATTGATGGGTTCAAATATGATGCGTCAAGCTGTACCTACATTGTCAACTGAAACACCATTAGTCGGGACAGGTATGGAAAGAGTAGTTGCTAGAAACTCTGGAGACTGTGTCATCGCAAGAAACGCTGGAGTAATTGAAAAAGTAGACTCTGGACGAATTGTTGTCAGAAAAAATTTAAAAGATATATCTGGAACTGGATCAGCAGTTGATATTTATAATCTTGTGAAATACACAAGATCTAATCAAAATACTTGCATCAATCAGAAACCTATTGTTTCTGAAGGAGACAAAGTATCTAAAGGTGATATTCTTGCAGACGGTTCTTCCATAGACTTAGGTGAATTAGCACTAGGTCAAAACATTAAAATCGCTTTCATGCCTTGGCATGGGTACAACTATGAAGACTCAATATTAATTTCCGATAGGCTTGTCCAAGAAGACAAATTAACAAGCGTTCATATTGTCGAAGAAACCTGTACTGCCAGAGATACAAAACTAGGACCAGATGAAATAACTGCAGATATTCCAAATGTCGGAGATTCTGCCCTGTCAAAATTAGATGAATGTGGAATAGTTCACATTGGAGCTGAAGTAAACGCTGGTGATATTTTAGTAGGTAAAGTTACTCCAAAAGGCGAGACTCAGTTATCTCCTGAAGAAAAACTTCTTAGAGCAATTTTTGGGGAAAAAGCATCCGACGTTAAAGATACGTCTTTAAGAGTTAAGTCAGGTCAAGACGGTACAGTAATTGATGTAAAAGTCTTCACCAGAGAAGGGTTAGAAAAAAATTCTAGAGCTCAGGTCATAGAATCTATTTCATTGTCTGAAATTCAAAAAGATATAGATCAAGAATTATCTATTGTGTCTTTTGCAACTCTTAACTCTCTTAAATCTTCAATAATTGGGAAAGAAATTATTAGTGCTAAGGGTTTAAAAAAAGGTGACAAAGTTACAGAGGAGTTTTTAGCAGATCTTCCACCTTCTGAATTGTTTAAATTAAGAATGAAGGATGAGTCTCTAAATGATGATATAAAAGAAGCAAAAGATAAGTTAAAAAATTATGAAGATGACTTAAAGAAAAAATTTGAGGACAAAAAGAAAAAAATAGTTTCAGGAGACGACTTAGCTCCTGGAGTCCAACAAGTCATTAAGGTTTATTTGGCTGTTAAAAGAAGAATTCAGCCTGGAGACAAATTAGCTGGAAGACATGGAAACAAGGGAGTCATATCAGTAATTATGCCTGTAGAAGACATGCCGTATGATGAAAATGGTGAACCTGTAGATATCGTCCTTAACCCATTAGGTGTTCCTTCAAGAATGAACGTAGGACAACTTATGGAAACTCACCTTGGGTGGGCTTCAAAAGAGTTAGGTAAAAAAATTGGCGAGCTAATTGATACCGCAACTAGTAAAGAAGCTAGAGATTTTGTGGATAAAGTCTATTCATCTTCAGGAAAAGATGAAGATATAAGCAAGTTAAATGAAAAAGAATTTAAAGAGTTATGCAATAACTTAAAAACTGGAGTGCCTATGGCTACACCAGTTTTTGATGGCGCTTCCGAGTCTGAAATTAAAACTATGCTAGAACTTGCAGGTCTTCCTACTTCTGGACAAACAACCCTTTACGATGGAAGAACAGGTGACGCTTTCGAAAGACCAGTCACCATAGGCTACATGTATATGCTTAAACTAAATCATTTAATTGAAGACAAAATGCATGCTAGATCTACAGGTTCTTATAGTTTAGTAACTCAACAACCTCTTGGAGGAAAAGCTCAATTCGGAGGTCAAAGACTTGGGGAAATGGAAGTTTGGGCTCTTGAAGCTTACGGAGCTGCTCATACTTTACAAGAAATGTTGACAGTTAAATCTGATGACGTAGCTGGAAGAACAAAGGTTTATAAAAATATAGTCGATGGTAATCACGAGATGGAAGCAGGTATTCCTGAGTCTTACAACGTGCTTACTAAAGAAATCCGATCCTTAGGTATAGACATTGATTTTGAAGAGGTAGAGTAATTTATGAAAGATTTATTAAAATTATTTAATCAAGACCAGACAGAAAGTTTTAATTCAATTAAAGCTGGATTGGCTTCTTCTCAGCAAATTAGATCTTGGTCTTTTGGTGAAGTAAAAAAACCTGAGACCATAAATTATAGAACTTTCAAACCAGAAAGAGATGGGCTTTTCTGTGCAAAGATTTTCGGTCCAGTAAAAGACTATGAATGTATATGTGGAAAATATAAACGTATGAAGCACAGAGGTGTCGTTTGTGAAAAATGTGGAGTAGAAGTAACTCTTGCAAAAGTAAGAAGGGAAAGAATGGGGCACATTGAATTAGCTGCACCAGTTGCGCATATTTGGTTTTTGAAATCTTTACCTTCTAGAATTTCACTCTTACTAGATATGACTCTCAGAGAAATTGAAAGAATTTTGTATTTCGAATCCTTCGTTGTCACTGATCCTGGGATGACAGATCTTGAAAAAGGTCAAATTTTGGATGAAGAAGAGTATTTCGAGGCTTTAGAAAATTATGGAGAAGAGTTTTCTGCTGGCATGGGAGCTGAATCTGTAAAAATATTACTTTCAGAAATGAACTTAGAAGAAGAAATTTCAGAGGTTTTATCTCAAATTGAGGGTACTAACAGCGAAGCTAAGATAAAAAAATTATCAAAGCGTCTAAAGATTTTGAAAGGGTTTCTTTCTTCTAGTAATAAACCGGAATGGATGATTCTTGATGTTCTACCAGTTTTGCCTCCTGATTTAAGACCATTAGTGCCGTTAGAAGGAGGAAGATTTGCTACTTCAGATTTAAATGACTTATATCGAAGAGTAATTAATAGGAATAATAGACTGAAAAGATTACTTGAATTAAGCGCTCCTGAAATCATCGTTAGAAATGAAAAAAGAATGCTTCAAGAATCTGTTGATGCTTTGCTTGATAATGGAAGAAGGGGTAGAGCAATTACCGGTTCAAATAAAAGACCACTCAAATCTCTGTCAGATATGATTAAAGGTAAGCAGGGAAGATTTAGACAAAATCTTCTCGGAAAAAGAGTCGATTATTCTGGAAGATCAGTAATAGTTGTAGGCCCAACTCTTAAGTTACACCAATGCGGATTACCAAAAAAAATGGCTTTAGAATTATTTAAGCCTTTTGTCTTTGGAAGGCTCCAAAATATGGAATTAGCCACTACCATTAAAGGTGCTAAACGAATGGTAGAACGTGAAGAACCTGTAGTTTGGGATATATTGGCTGAGGTTATCAGAGAGCATCCGATTCTTTTGAATAGAGCTCCTACTCTTCATAGACTGGGTATTCAAGCTTTTGAACCAATTTTAATTGAAGGTAAAGCTATCCAGTTACATCCTCTAGTTTGTAAAGCTTACAATGCAGACTTTGATGGCGATCAAATGGCTGTTCATGTTCCTTTGACCTTAGAATCTCAATTGGAATGTAGAGCTTTGATGATGGCTAGCAACAACATTTTATCTCCTTCTAATGGAAGACCAATAATAGATCCCTCGCAAGACGTAGTGCTTGGTATCTACTACATGACAAAATCTAAACTTAATGCTCTTGGTGAAGGATCAATATTTGCAGATGTCGATGAAGTAAAAAGGGCATATGATTCCAAGCAAGTTGATTTACAAGCAATCATAAAATGCAGAATCACTAATCAGGAAGGCTCAAATGAGCTTATTGAAACCACGGTTGGACGAACAATTCTTTGGGGGGTGGTACCTAAAGAAATTTCTTTTGATCAAGTGAACAAGCCGCTAAATAGCAAAGATATTTCTGATCTGATAAACACTTCCTATAGGTATTCAGGCTTGAAAGCTACAGTAATTTTTTCAGATAAGATTAAAAATCTTGGATACGACTATTCTACAATTTCAGGTTCTTCAATTTGTGTAGAGGATTGTGTAATTCCGGACAACAAAGAATCAATAATTTCTCAAGCTCAAAATGAAGTAAAAGAAATTGAAGCTCAATATTCTTCAGGATTGGTAACGCAAGGAGAAAAATATAATAAAGTGATTGATATTTGGTCTAGGGCAAATGAAGCAGTTGCGAGCTCTCTTATGGAAACTATTTCTAAAGATAAGGTTACGAACTCCCAGGGTGAAGAAGTAGATGAAGATTCTTTCAATTCTGTATTTATGTATTTAGATTCTGGCGCGAGAAGTTCTCCCGCTCAAGTAAGACAGTTAGCTGGAATGAGAGGTTTAATGGCTAAACCTGATGGATCTATTATTGAAACTCCTATCACAGCAAATTTCAGAGAAGGTTTAACTGTTCTTCAATACTTCACATCAACTCATGGAGCAAGGAAGGGTTTAGCTGATACTGCTTTAAAGACCGCGAATTCTGGTTATTTAACTAGAAGACTTGTTGATGTTGCTCAAGATCTTGTTATAAGAGAATTTGATTGTGGAACTGAAGATGGTCTTGAACTCAGAACAATTATTGATGGTGGAGAAGTTGTTCAATCCCTAAGTGAAAGAATTTTAGGAAGAGTTTTAGCTGCAGATATCGAGTCGAAAGATGGAGAGCTCAAAATTGAAAAAGGAACTTTAATAGACGAAGAGTTAGCAGAAAAGATAGAAAATCATAAAATTAATTATGCTTTAGTAAGATCAGCGATCACGTGTGAAACAAGTTTTGGTATTTGTTCTAAGTGTTACGGAAGAGATTTAGGACGAGGCAATTTAGTTGATCCTGGTGAAGCTGTCGGTATTGTCGCAGCTCAATCTATAGGAGAGCCTGGTACACAGTTGACCATGAGAACTTTTCACATAGGAGGTGCAGCATCAAGATCATCTGAAAACGATAAAATTGAGGTTAAATTTGATGGTGTTGTGAAGTATAAAAATATCAGTTCTGTTACCAATAAAGACAAAAACCAAGTATGTATTTCTAGATCAGCTGAGATCTTGTTATTGGATGAAAATGATTTTGAAAAAGAAAGATACAAACTTCCTTATGGAGCAACAATAAATGTTAAGGATGGAGCGAAGGTTAAAGCTGGAGAAATTTTGGCTAGATGGGATCCTCTTAATCATCCGATTATTTCAGAAGTTAAAGGAAAATCTAAACTGATCGACATGGAAAATGGTATATCGGTTAGAGTTGTTCAAGATGAATTGACCGGCTTAAGTAGCATGGAAGTTTTGGACGCCGCTGAAAGAACGTCAGCAGGGAAAGACCTTACACCTACAATATCAATAGTAGATTCAAAAGGAAATGAAGTGATTCTTCCAAATGGAAAAAGACCTGCAAACTATGTCCTTGAACAAAAATCTTTAGTTAATGTGTCAGATGCTCAAGCGATAAATGTAGGAGATATTTTGGCAAGAATACCTAAAGAGTCTTCCAAAACCAGAGACATTACAGGTGGATTACCAAGAGTAGCTGATCTTTTCGAGGCAAGAAAACCAAAAGAAGTTGCTATTCTTGCAGAGTTAAGTGGAGTTGTTTCTTGGGGTAAAGAAACCAAAGGCAAAAGAAGGCTAATAATCACTGGAAAAGATTCTGGAGAAGAAGTTGTAAGTGAAACACTTATTTTAAAAACCAGAAGCATTAACGTTTTTGAAGGAGAGACTGTAAACAAAGGAGATGTTATAAGCGAGGGATCATTGAGCCCTCATGATATTTTGTCTCTTAAAGGAGTTGCTGAATTAACAGATTACGTAGTCAACGAAATCCAAGACGTTTACAGATTACAAGGTGTTGAAATTAGTGATAAACATATTGAATGTATTCTTAGACAGATGTTAAGAAAAGCTGAAATTACTGAGTCAGGAGATTCTGATTTCATTATTGGAGATCAAGTTGAGTTTTCTGAAGTTGTAAATATTAATAAAAAACTTCTAGCAGAAGGCAGTGTCCCTGCTAAATTTAACAGGCTTTTATTAGGTATTACCAAAGCCTCGCTGGCAACTGAATCATTTATATCAGCAGCTTCTTTCCAAGAAACTACAAGAGTTCTTACAGAGGCTGCCGTTACAGGTAAAGTTGATAAGCTTAGAGGGTTAAAAGAAAACGTTGTAATCGGAAGGCTTGTTCCTTCAGGCACTGGTTATAATTCAGATAAAAAAGAGGAGCTAAATGTAGCTGAGCTAGAGTCTGAAATCCTTGATGCAATGAACTCTGACGAAGAGCTCTCAGAATAATCACTAATTTAATTGACCAAACTCAAAAGCATCATTAAAATCGCAACATTTTTATGGCTACTATAAATCAATTGATAAAAAAACCTCGAAAGATCAAGAGGGCGAAAAGCGATGTTCCTGCTCTTGGAGGTTCTCCGCAAAGAAGAGGTGTGTGTACTAGGGTTTACACAACGACACCTAAGAAGCCTAATTCTGCTTTAAGAAAGGTTTGCAAGGTAAGGCTCACTTCAGGATATGAAGTAATTTCTTATATCGGAGGAGAAGGACATAATTTACAAGAACATTCCGTAGTGCTGCTAAGGGGCGGCAGGGTAAAAGATCTGCCCGGAGTTAGATATCACACTGTCAGGGGGACTTTAGATACCACCGGAGTAGAAGACAGAAAACAAAGAAGATCAAAATACGGATCTAAAAAACCCAAATAATGCCTAGAAAAGGACCGATTCCTAAAAGAGAAATATTGCCAGATCCTAAATATGGCAATTTAAAACTTTCTAAATTCATTAATAATTTAATGGAAAGAGGAAAAAAAAGTACTGCAGAAAAAATAATTTATTCCGCTTTAGACGAAATATCTAATAAAGCTAAAAGAGATCCTCTTGAGATTTTTGAAGAAGCTCTTGACAAGGTTGGCCCTCAAGTTGAAGTCAAATCAAGAAGAGTTGGAGGAGCAACATACCAAGTTCCTCTAGAAGTTAAGACGGCTAGAAAAATGGCTTTAGCAATGAGATGGCTTGTTAACAGTGCAAAAAATAGATCTGAAAAAAATATGTCGACCAAACTAGCTAATGAGTTAATTGATGCATCCGAAGGCAAGGGTGAAGCAGTTAAAAAAAGACAAGACACCCATAAAATGGCTGAAGCGAATAAAGCTTTTTCCCATTTCAGATTTTAAATGTCTGAACGTAACTTTCCGCTAAGTCTCTACCGTAATATCGGTATTTGTGCGCATGTTGATGCGGGTAAAACTACTACAACCGAAAGAGTTCTCTTTTATACTGGTATTTCCCATAAAATTGGAGAGGTCCATGACGGAGCTGCAACAATGGATTGGATGGAACAGGAGCAAGAAAGAGGTATTACTATTACTTCTGCTGCAACTACTTGTTTTTGGAAGGGAATGAGAAAAAACTTTCAAGAACATAGAATTAATATTATCGATACACCTGGTCACGTAGATTTCACCATTGAAGTTGAGAGATCTTTGAGGGTTTTAGATGGAGCAGTAGTTGTGTTTTGTGGCAGCTCTGGAGTAGAACCTCAATCAGAAACAGTCTGGCGACAAGCTAATCGTTACAAGGTACCAAGAATTTGTTTTATAAATAAAATGGATAGAGCCGGAGCTGATTTTGAAAGAGTCGTTGATCAAATCAAAAATAGATTAGGCGCTTCCCCAGTTGTAATTCAACTTCCAATTGGAGCAGAGGATGATTTTGCAGGAATTGTAGATTTAATAAAAATGAAAGCTCTCTATTGGGATGGTGACGACAAGGGAACTTCTTATAAAGAAGAAGAAATTCCAGAAAATCTTTTAGAAAAAGCTAATCAACTCAGGGAAGAAATGTTGGAATCTGCCGCTGAAGCTAACGAAGAGTTAATGGAGAAATATTTAAATGATGGTGATTTAACGGAAGAAGATATTCATCAGGGTTTAAGAGAAAGAACGCTATCAAATGAAATTGTAGTTTGTATTTGCGGTTCAGCCTTTAAAAATAAGGGCGTTCAACCTATGTTAGATGCTGTAATTCACTATCTTCCATCTCCAACTGAAGTTGAAGCAATTCAAGGGGTTCTTGAAGATGGAGAAACAGTCGAATCAAGAAATTCTGATGATGATGAGCCTTTTTCTGCTCTAGCTTTCAAAATAGCTACAGATCCTTTTGTTGGAACACTTACCTTTATAAGAGTCTATTCTGGCGTACTAAAACAAGGTGACTCAGTCTTTGCATCATCAAAGAGTTCTAAAGAGAGGGTTGGAAGAATGCTTCAAATGCATGCTAATAATAGAGAAGAAATTTCTGAAGTAAGAGCTGGAGATATTGCAGCAATAATAGGATTAAAAGATGTGACAACTGGAGACACTCTTTGCGATTTAAAGAAGACTATTATTTTGGAAAAAATGACCTTTCCAGAGCCAGTAATTTCTGTCGCAGTAGAACCTAAAACAAAATCTGATCAAGAAAAAATGGGAATCTCACTTGGAAGATTGGCTCAGGAAGATCCATCTTTTAGAGTAAATACGGACGAAGAATCTGGGCAAACTATTATATCTGGCATGGGAGAACTCCATTTGGAAGTTTTAGTTGATAGGATGAAAAGAGAATTTGATGTTGAAGCGAATATTGGTAAACCTCAAGTTGCTTACAGAGAATCTATTCGAGCAAGCGTTGAGTCTGAAGGAAAGTTTGTAAGACAGTCTGGAGGTAAAGGCCAGTATGGTCATGTGTGGCTAAAAATAGAGCCTTTAGAGGAATCTGATAAGGAAGATGAAAAAGAAGTTTTTCAGTTCATAAATAAAATAGTTGGTGGAACCATTCCACGAGAGTTCATACCAGCAGTTGAAAAAGGTGCTAAAGAACAAATGCAATCTGGAGTCATTGCTGGCTACCCACTCATCGATGTCAAAGTAACAGTCTACGATGGTTCTTTTCACGATGTTGATTCTAGTGAAATAGCTTTTAAAGTAGCATCTTCAATGGCTTTAAAAGATGGTGCGCTCAAAGCTAAACCAGCTTTATTGGAACCAATTATGAAATTAGAGGTTGTGACACCTGAAGAATATATGGGTGACGTCGTTGGAGATCTAAACAGAAGAAGAGGGATTGTTAACGGTATGACAGATGTTCACGCAGGCAAAGTTTTAGATGGCGAAGTCCCCTTGGCAGAGATGTTTGGTTACGCAACGGATCTTAGATCTGCTACTCAAGGTCGCGCCACTTTCACCATGGAGCCTCTAAAATACTCTGAAGTTCCAACCAATGTAGCTGATGCAATTATCAATAAATCTTAAAGATTTTATTGGTTGACACATCCCTTCTGCATCAATAGAATTGCGACTCTTTGTGCTTTTATATTAGTAATTTAGAAGCTGAGTTCTTTAACAATTTTGTATTTTTTAGGGGTATATTTTGCAAAACCAAAATATCAGAATAAGGCTCAAAGCCTTTGATAATAAACTGATTGATAAATCGGCTAAAGAAATAGTTGAAACTGTCAAAAGGACAGGAGCTATTATTAAGGGACCGATTCCAATGCCCGTAAGAAAAAGATTAACTACTATTCTTATCTCACCACACAAGGATAAGGATGCCAGAGATCAATACGAAATTAGAACTTATAAAAGAATAATGGATATTATCAAGCCAACCGAAAAAACTGTTGATGCTTTGATGAAATTGGATTTATCCGCAGGGGTGGATGTTCAGATATCTCTAGACGAATTAACTAAATAGCAGGTTATTTAAAGTGATTGGTTTAATTGCAACGAAGGAAGGAATGACAAGAATTTTCCATGAGAGTGGAGAGTCTATCCCTGTAAGCGTTCTAAAAGTTGATACAAATTTTGTTTCTCAAATAAAAAATTGTGAAAACGATGGTTACTCAGCAATTCAACTTTCCTCTCAAGATAAAAAAGAAAAAAATACATCAAAGTCCTTCAAGGGTCACTTCAGTAAAAATGACCTTTCAATAAAAAATAAAGTTCATGAATTCAGAATCTCTGAAGAAAAACTAGCTGAAATTGAAATTGGTAAAGAATTTTCCGTTGATACATTTGAGGAAGGTCAATATGTAGATATTTCTGGAGTTTCTAAAGGTAAGGGATTTGCAGGAACAGTGAAAAGATGGAATTTTGCGACTCAAGATGCCACTCACGGTAATTCTTTGGCGCATAGAAAACCTGGTTCTATAGGACAGTGTCAAACGCCAGGAAGAGTTTGGAAAGGAAAAAAAATGTCTGGTCACATGGGTAACGTAAATAAAACAATTCAAAACTTGAAAATAATAAAAATAGATGGCGAAAATAAACTTATTTTAGTTAAAGGATCAATACCTGGTCCGTCAGGTTCTACTATCTTAATTAAACCTGCTATTAAAAAATAATCATGGAACTTCCTGTAATTAATTCAAAAAGCAAAAGTCTTAAAGTTCCTGATTCTTTATTTAATCAAGATATTAATGACAATTTAATTAATCAACTTATCAATTCATATATCGATAATGGACATCAGGGAACCAAGGCTCAAAAAAATAGATCTCAAGTAAGTGGTGGCGGAAAAAAACCTTGGAGACAAAAAGGAACTGGAAGAGCAAGAGCAGGAACCTCTAGAAGTCCAATTTGGAGAGGGGGTGGAGTAACTTTTGCAGCTAGGTCAAAGTCTTCGAATCCAAAAAAAATAAACAAAAAGATGTATAAAGTCGCAATGAAATCTATTCTTTCAAGTTTAGCCAAGACTAACAAAATATTTATTTCTCAAGGCCTAGAGGTGGGATCGCCAAAAACTACGGAAATGGCTGGCCTTCTTAAAAAGATTGGCTTCGACAAAGGCTTATTAATTTTTAAAGAATTAAACGAAAATCTCATCTTATCAAGTAGAAATATCCCAAACATCGAAGTAACCGAAATTAATTCTCTAAACCCTGTCTCTCTTCTTAAACACAAAGCAATTTTAATCAGCGATGATTGTTTTAAGGAGTTAGAGGAGCTTTACTCATGAATGAAATCATACCTAACCAAGTAATTTATTCAGGACACATGACTGAGAAAGCCTCTTTAGTAGGCCAATTTGCTAATGCTTACGTGTTTAAAGTAAATCCCAAAGCTTCAAAGATAGATGTAAAAAATGCGGTTGAAAATGAGTACAAGGTAACTGTAAACAAAGTAAACATTATTAATGTAAAAGGAAAAATTAAAAGAAGCATGACTGCGAAAGGAAAGATTTCAAAAAAATCCAATTGGAAAAAAGCATATGTCGCTCTTAAAGAAGGCGACCGAATAGAAATTACTCAAGATTAAA
>SGZL01000012.1 GCA_004213955.1 Gammaproteobacteria bacterium | reverse complement strand
ATCGGCTTCAACTTATAGAAAAAATAATTTAATTTGATTATTCCTCTTTTTTAGCTTTTGCCATTTCTGAAATACTCTTTGCGTCTTGATTGAACATAGTTTTTAGACTTTCTTTGGATATACCCTTTCCAAAATTTCTAACCTCCTTACCAACTTCGATGCCCTTTCTCACTGCTGGTCTAGACTTGATGGCATCAAACCACCTTCTAACATTTGCAAAAGAATCCAAATCTACTTCGTATCGCTTGTAAGCTGTAACCCAAGGGAATGAAGCCATATCTGCAATTGAATACTCTCCAGCAAGATATTCTCTTTCAGCCAAAACTCGATCCATTACGCCGAGTAGACGATCGTATTCGTCTTTGTATCTTTTTTCAGAGTAAGAATGATCGCCAGGAAAATTTGGCGCGTAATTTACAAAATGACTCACCTGTCCTGCCATTGGGCCTAAACCGCCTACTTGCCAAAATAACCATTCAAGAACTCTTTCTCTTTCAGGCGAAGTTTGAGGAAAAAACTTCCCAGACTTTTCTGCTAGGTACATCAAAATAGCGCCAGACTCGAACACACTTATCGGCTCACCATTAACAATATTTTCATAATCAACAATTACTGGCATTCTATTGTTGGGGCTTATCCTTAGAAAATCGGGTTTGAATTGATCGCCGTTACCCAAATTTACAAACACTACTTTGTAATCCATTCCACACTCTTCAAGCATTATCGAAATCTTCCAACCATTAGGAGTTGGCGCGTAATATAAATTGATCATTTTTAAACCTTTATTAAAGACAATTTTTGCAGACCCAAAGCGTATCTGTAAGTGTTGTGATAATGATGAAGTGCGGGTTCATTTTTTCCAAAAGTCAAAAAATCTAGATGCCCAATTAAGCCTTTCAAGAGCCTATTTTGTTCTTTCATTAACATAAAGAAATGATAATTATTTTTTTATTTTTTTCCAGTATTAAAATTTTTATTTAATAGTTGATTAGCTGAGTAATTACATTATCATTTAATTTTTTCGGGGGGAAAGTGCACTTAAGAATTTTATTAATAATTATTTCGTTAAATCCTGTTTTTGGGTTTTCTCAATCTACTCAAAACACTTTTAGTAATATTTCTGAAGAAATCATTGTCACCGCAAGAAAACGAGAGGAAGGATCTCAATCTGTTCCTATTTCAATTTCTGCATTTTCTGGTGAAACTATTGAGGAAATTGGAATCTTTACTTATGAGGATCTTGATCGTATTTCTCCAAATTTGCAGGTTGTCAAAAATGGAGCTTATGGAACTGCTGCAGTGACTATTAGAGGTGTTGGTGGTAGTGGAATCTCTGTTACATCTGAATCGCAAGCGGCAACTTACATTGACGGGGCTTATGTCCCTAGAACTCAAGGAAATTTTCTAGATCTTTGGGATTTAGAAAGAGTCGAAGTGTTGAAAGGTCCGCAAGGTACCTTGTTTGGAAAGAACTCAACCGTTGGGGCAGTTTCCTTTTTTTATAATAAGCCCAATTTTGATTCCCAAAACTATAAAGTAAGAGTTGGAGCAGGAACAGATTCGAGGAACGAATTAGCTTTAATGGCTAATCTTCCAATTTCAGACATCACCGCGCTTAGATTCTCTTACAGTCAAGAAAAACAAGACGGTTATATATATAACACTACCCGTAACGAATTCTCAGGAGCAATTGATGCCGAAACTATTAGGCTTTCAGGAATTTATAAACTCTCAAATGATATAGATATTTTATTCTCACACGTAAATTACAACAGAGATGGAAATAGAGTTCTTGGTGCGTGCGAGGTGATAGCCCATCCTTTAAATGGAACAGGTGCACAGGGTATTAATGGTTCGGCTTTTATGGGGCTTGCTTTTGTTGCTGACCCTACACTTGCCTCTGCCGTACAGACAAATTGTAATTCAAGTGTCCCTGGTATAAGCGGAACATCAATAACAAGTCCTCGTGTAGATGACGATTTAAAAAGAACTACTATAGACACAACTTATAAATTAAATTTTGGGGAAGTTAAATTAATTTTTAATCATTCAGATTTAGAATCTCTTAATGGCAGTCTTGGTATTAGTGTAAACGGAAATAGACCGAATGCTCCTCTGGCAGGAACTTCGGCGTCTTATTTAGACCCTAGAGATATTGTTAACGATGCAACCTCTAACCAAATAGAACTAAGGTGGTCTGGTGAAGCACTAAATGGAAAACTTGATTTTGTTGTCGGTGCTTATACTTTTGATGAATCTGGAATTAACCAATTAAATACAATGTATTTTGATGGAGTAAGCACACTCGAGACTCAAGCTACGGTAAATGCAAGAGCTAATCAAATTCACGCGGCTACTTTTGCTGCAATTGGAAACGATTGTGATAATCCAGGAACAAGTCTTACTGTAGCTCAATTGTGTTCTACTGTTCAAAGTTTGCAAGCTCTTAGCTCCCAACAAACTACTTTTGCAGAAAATAAGTCTGATGCATTCTTTTTTGAAGGAACTTATGCGATAAATATCAAAACAAACGTTACCTTTGGTTACAGATTTACAAGTGAAGATAAAATGGTTAAAACTTATTCTGACGCAATTATTCCTGGTTTAAGTAATGGTTTTGGAGGTTTAAGATCTCCCGCTGCAGGAACTTGTGCTCAAACTTTTAACGCGGGAACGTCGATTAGCTTTGGTCCATTTGGAACCTTTCAAAAAGATGCTTACTGTATAGGAACTGAAGAATTTGAGAATGACTCATTTAGATTTGCGTTAGATTATATCTTGCCTAATGGCTCTCTTATTTATGCTTCCTATGCAAAAGGATTCGCCTCTGGTGGGTTTAACAACGATGACAGAGTCTCTGCTTTCCCTGCTGAGACCGCAGACAACTATGAAATTGGAACGAAAGGAACTTATTTGGATGGCAAATTACAAGTCAATGCAAACATCTTTTTGTTTGACTACATCAACAATCAAAGAAGTGTCGCTAGAATAGATCCGAATAGTGGCGCTGCATCTATTGCTACCGTACCAATTCAAAAAGCAGAAGTTGATGGATACGAAATTGAAATTAAAGCTTTCATCAATGACTATTTTTCAGTTCTTGCTTCGAGAGGGGCTTACGGTGGTAAATATATAGAGTTTCTAGACGATAATGGAAATGATTTAACTGGATTTACTTACGATGCTGAAGGTCCTGAGTCTAGAACTAACATTACTTTACTAAATGTTTTTTCTTTAAATTCTAGAACGATTTCTTCTTCATTGAGTTGGACTCACGTCGGTGACGATTTTACGACTACGGAATTATATGATTATTCGCAACTTCATAATTATTCCACTTTAGACTTTACTTCAAGTTTGCAGATTTCTGATTCACAGACTTTAACCTTAGTTGGGAAAAATATAACCGATGAACTTTATGGTTACGCTCAATTTGGAGATCCCGTTCTAGCAAGCATCCAAACTACTTATTATGCACCTGGTGAAGAGTGGAAATTGACTTATCAACAGTCTTTTTAAATTGAAGTTATCTTTTATAAAACTTGATATAAGTCCAATAGAATAAAGCAGGTAATACAGCAACTCCGATAAATGCTAGAGTTGAAGAATTAGCTTCCATAGCTGCGGCGCCAATACCTGAAAATACGACTGCAACTCCAATATTTACAATTCCAACTACTAGGATAAATTTAATAAAAGACATTCTTGCTAGACCCGCGCTTATTGTTATCAATTCTGCAAAAGCTGGGACTGGTCTAGAAAGGATCAAGCCTATGGTACTAAAATTTTTAAGGGATTTTTCAGCCTCGTTAAAGTCACTTTCACTAATCATTTTTTGGGCCAATGGCCTAGCTGCAAAACGACCCAGGCAATAGCCTACACAGGCTCCTAAATTAAGCCCCACCCAAACAACTAAAGATGCAACCGTCCAGCCAAGAGAAACTCCGGCTAGGGTGTTAGTTAGCCCATTAGGTACCGGTAAAATTACATCAGCTGTAAGAGCGATAATCACAACAAAAGATACTAATAACTCGTTATCTCCTGCCCAATTCAAAGCAATTTCTCCATATTTCGAAAGTGGGCTTTCAAAAATAATTAAGGGCAAGACAAGAGAAGTAAAAACTATTACTCCAAAAATAGTCCATCTTAACCACAAAGGTAATTTCATGATTTTCTTACAAATTTAAAAAATATAATTGGTATCAAAATGATTATTAATAGAGCCAATAAGTATTCTTTAAAAGCTAATATTAAAATCCAAATTGTGATTAGAATTGATAGAACTGTAGAGGGTGGAGTATGTAATTCATAATCGCCTTCTAACCACGGAGAGCCTAATTCAGTGCCTCCCTGCCTATCATCACCATGAAGATAAGAGTGAGCTGGGTTCATATCACCCACAACATCTCGACCTGGTAAAGAGGTAAGAATTGTTTTCATACTTTCAAAAATCTCAGGTTCATATTTAGATAAATCGTTCGTTTCAAAAGGATCTTCAACGATGTTGAACAAACTATACGAGGGCGATATGGGAATTAATTGAGGTTTTGCCGAATAAAGCTTCCATTCACCGTCAAATAAAGCTCTTTCATCTGAAATAACTCTCGCTCCAACAAAGGCATTATTTGGTGGAGTTATTTCATTTGTGATTAAATTCTTCCATTTATCTCTGCCGTCAAATTCTGTTTTATCCACTTTTATATCTAATGCAGTTAATAGAGTTGGCAATAAGTCTTGTACAAAAAAGAATTGCTCAGATTTTGAGTTTTCTATTTTTCCCTTCCACCAGATTACTGCAGGGACCCTTATACCTCCTTCCAGAGCTGAAACTTTACTGCCTCTCAATCCGGCCGTACTTCCTCTGGCATTAACTAGATTTGGAGCAATAACTTTGACTATCGGATCCACATCGAAAACTGGACCATTATCGCTAAAGAAAATGATAATTGTCTCTTCCAGTATTCCTTTATTTTCTATTGCTTTTATTATCCTTCCTATTTCATGATCTAGAGCGTTTACATTTGCAGCGTATACCCTGTCTTTTTTATTTTCCAAAAAAGAAAAAGATTCAATATTTTTATCTGGTGCTTCTATGGGAGTGTGTGGTGCATTGAAAGCAATATATAAGAACAAAGGTCTATTTGTATCTTTATTTTGAATGATATTGATCGCTTCGTTAGCAATTAACTCAGTTGAATATCCTTCTTCGATTAATGTTTTTTCATTTCTGTGCCAATCCAATCGACCTGCAGCTGTATGATCGAAGTAGCCTATGCCGCCAGTCATATGTCCATAACTTGTCTCAAAACCTCTATTGGTAGGCCAAAATTCCTCTTTAGCCATACCAAGATGCCATTTTCCAGACAAGGCGGTTTGGTAGCCCGCCTCTTTAAGATACTGTGGCATAATTTTTAATTCTGGCGGCATACCTGTTTGCTCAGCCGCTGGATTCATAAAGGGTCGCACGACACCGTGATTAAAAATGTGAAGCCCGGTTAATAAAGATGCTCTAGTTGGACTACAAACCGGATTGGCATAAAACCTATTCATTTCCATGCCATCTTGAGCCAATTGATCGATGTTTGGAGTTGGAATGTAACCTCCATGATAAGAAACATCGCCCCAGCCTAGATCATCAGTCAAAATGATTATTATATTGGGCTTCTCGTTGGCTTTTAAGAAACCCGACACAAGAGTGATTATTAAAAGAAAAAAAATTTTCATTTATCGGTTTTTACTAGACTTAGAAATACTCCCCTGGAAATGCTATTCTAACAAAGTTAAATGTATCATTTAATATTTTCAAACTTTATGAAAAATAAATTAGATAAACTTGCCAGCTTGAAATTGCTTTCACAAGCCATGCTTGATTTTGAGTTAAAAAAGTACGAAGTGATAGCTAAATTTGCAGAAACTTCTGATTGGAACCAGGTATATGTCAATGACAGCAGATATGAGTTGATTCGATTAATTATGGTCTCTAATTTTATAACCAAAGGATTTTTTACCATGAGTGATTTAGTAGGAACTACTAATTTAAATACAAGAAGTATTGAGAGATTAATTAGTAGAGCTACAAAACAAGGCTATTTTAAAAAAATTCCTAGCAGAGATAAGAGAGTGATCGAGTACCATCCGACTGAAGAAGCTTTTTCAATGGTCGCCATGCATCTTTCAATATATCAAGTTTTGGCTAATTCACTTGGGCCTTCCGTAAAAAGTATCCTTGAAAAGACAGTTGGTGTTTCCTTAGATCAAATCAACGAGGTAATATCTGAACTTGTAGAGTCGAAATAAAAAAGCGCCTAACTAATTAGGCGCTTTTTTATGAATAAACTTAAACAATAAGTTCTAACTTAGAATTCAGAAGTCCACTGAACTCCGATCTGTCTTCCTTGTGCAAGTTGGTTTCGTGCTCCTCCTCCAGAAAGTCTTGGCAACATTAGAGCAACGTTGTAATACTGCTCATCTAAACAATTCTTACAGTACAGTGAAAGATCATACCCTTCATTAGTTGAAAGAGTCATGTCAAAGTTCAATAGAGAGTATGGATCAACATCCACTACTCCAGGATAGTCTTCTACAAACAAGATATATTTATCTTTGTAAGCATAAGAAGCGGTGAAAGCAATATCTCCCAATTCTGTTGATTGAACATGTTCCAAACTCAAAGAAAGATTGTTGTCTGCAGTAAATGGGAGCGGTAATCCTGCCATCTGTTTTCCATTAGGATTACTTGAACCAGCGCCATAAGTTGCGTCGTTAACAAAATCATCCCAAGCACCATCAATATAAGCGTAAGCGACAGACAATTTAGTTGCTGGACCTAGTAAAGTTCTAAACGCCACATCGAGTCCAGAAATTGATGCATCTCCGAATACTAATTTTCCATATGGTCCAGTAGGTCCCATAGCAACTAATAAATTTTGTTTATTATCGTAATCATAATCATAATAAATCAACTCTAGCTGGCTGCCATTACCAAAGGTAGTTTTATAACCTGCTTCCATCATAGTTATTTCTTCATCTCCTGACGGAACACTCGCGACAGCTGAAGACCATTGTGCAAAACTTGGTGCGCCGATTTTGTAACCATTAGAATAAGTGAACCAAGCTAGGCTATCGTCAAATACATATTCTAAAGTAGCCTTTGGAGTAAATTCTTCTGCTTCAATAACTATTTCACCAGTATTGAATGGAACTGGCATTAATATCACGCCGATACCATTAGTTGCTCCTGAATAAGTGTAGGGTTTACTATGGTCGGTATATCTTCCTGCTAAAAGCAAAGATAAATCATCAGTTAAAGGAAATTTAACGCTTCCGAAAATTGCCGTTACTTCAGTGTCAATACTCACTGTGGCGATGTTATCAAACCTTCCACCTGCAAGAACATTGTTAAAGTTAGCTAAGTCAGTAGTGCCGTTAAAGTTAGTTCCTCTTTGGACAGTTGGTTGGACATAGGCCATACAATTCCCAGATTGAGCACAAGCATTTACTGCTTGAATAACTGCTACCATATCGCCTGGATTTGCCAATGGATTCAATGTTGTACCGTTAGCATTATTTACCATTGCTACTGCTGAAAGTGTTACAAAAGCACTAGGTAAGCCAGCTGGGCCTGTAGAGAAGTTATCGCTTCTTGTTCCTTCATCTTGCATCGCATATAGACCCGCAGACCAAGCAATTCCAGAATCTGTTTCAGAGTCTAATCTCAGTTCAAATGTCATAGTTTCAGTGTCTGCGCCATGACTTTGAATCATTACGTCTGAAACAAACGAATCAAAATCTCTTGATTCTCCAGAATTCGCCTTTTGATATCCAAAAAGCGTAGTAAGAGAATAATCATCAAAATCCACTTGATAATTCAATCCAAAATTAATTGTTTCAGTAAAATTAAAACCATCCGTAGTTAACTCTTGAGCTCGAGGATCTGCAATTGAGTCAGCATAAATCGCATTAGCGGTATTTTTGTCACCTTGAACTCCATCAACATTTGCAGCAGGAAGAGATGCACAGAAATCTGTGCTTCCAGGAATTGCAGGAGTTAAGACATAATGAGCTTGAGGATTAGCAGAATTACATAAGAAAACAGGTTCAGATATTACTGCTTCCTGCATTAAAGTTGTATGTGATAACGAAGCATTCCACTCGCCGGCATCGGTTTCACCGTAAAATTGTAATTTTGCTACCTGTACATCCGCCCCATTGTTGTTACCATAAGTTGTTTCAGTCATGGTGCCATCGTCGGTAGTTTTTTGAAGATTAAATCTTGCAGAAACTGAATCAGTAACTCCTCCTTGGATCATCAAATCTGAATTAACTAAACCAATAGTTCCTGCTCCTATACTTAATCTTGCCATTTGCTCTTGAGTTGCTTTTTTTGAAACAATGTTAACTATTCCACCAAGGGCATTGGTTCCATAAAGCGCTCCTTGGGGTCCTTTTAGAATTTCTAGACGTTCAACGTCATTAAAATTTTGTGTCATGGTTGAAATTCTAGGCTGGGCAATTCCGTCAATCACCATAATTACACCTGGGTCAGTAGCAATATCAAAAGCATATGAACCAACTCCTCTAATTCTTAAGTTCATTCTAGACTTTCCTTCCCCAGCAACGACTAAATCCGGCGAAACTAAAGACAATCCTTCAATATTGTTGGCTCTGGCTGATTGCAGCCCTTCGCCACTTATTGCAGTTACTGCAGCTGCAGTATCCATTACAGTAGACTCAGATTTAGTAGCTGTAACAACAAGCTCCTCTAATGTAGCTTGAGCTACTCCAGCGCTTGAAAAGACAATACATGTAAATAATGCAATTGCAGACGTTTTTAAATTTCTCATTTATTCCCCCTATAGAATATTTTTAAAATTTTATTTTTAAAATCATATAATTAAAAGACTTTTTGCCCGTCTTTGAGTCGGCGATAAGAAAAATAAAAAAAATTTATACTATTTTTTGATAAGATAATTTCATCATATAGTTGAGGAGAGATATGTCTGATAAGGTTTACGTTATAGCAAATTTTGAAATAAGTAATTCGGAAGAATTTAGAAATTATGAAAAAGGCTTTTTTGGTATTTTAAAAAAACATGGTGGAGAATTTATTACTTTTGATGACACTCCAGAAAAAATTGAAGGCGAAGAACTAAAAGGTAGAGTTGCCATGTGGACATTCAATTCAAAGAATGAATTTGACAGTTGGTACAACGATGAAGAGTATCAGAAGTTGTCAAAAGACCACAGACATCCAAATTCTGTAATGCATAATTTATCAGTCATCAAAAGTTTAGGATAAGTTTTTATAATGCAACTCAATTTTCTCAACAAACCTCACTTTGAAAACGGATCTTTAAAAAAAATATCTGAAATACTTAAAGCTCATGGAATAAAAAAGCCTTTAATATGTACAGACCCTGGTCTTGCTTCCATTGGTATGACAGACAAAATAAGAAATCTTCTGTCAAACGAGCTTTCTCCTACTTTTTATGAAAAGACGCCGGCCAATCCTACTGAAAAGGCTGTCAACGAAGCCTTGGAAACATACAAAACTAATGACTGTGATGGCGTTATAGGTTTTGGAGGAGGCTCAAGTATGGACTTAGGAAAAGCGGTTGCGTTGATGGCAAATCATGAAGGCAATGTAGTTGATTATTCCATTAATGAAGGAGGTTTAGGAAAAATAAATAAAACCGTGCCAATGATAGCTATCCCCACTACTTCTGGTACTGGCAGCGAAGTTTCTCCTGGCTCAGTAATCATTATGAATGATGGAAGAAAACTTATTCTCGCTAGCGAACATTTAAGACCTGATGCAGCTATTTGCGATCCAGAACTAACTCTAGCTTTACCTCCTGTTTTAACAGCTGGGGCGGGAATGGATGCTCTTACTCATTGTATCGAAGCAATTATGTCTCCGATCAACGATCCGCCAGCTGAAGCTGTTGGCTTAGACGGAATTGAAAAAATAATTAAAAAAGAGAGTCTCATTAGAGCTTGTGAAGATGGTCAAGATAAAGATGCGCGATGGAATATGATGATGGCCTCTACCGAAGGTGCTATGGCATTTTCTAAAGGACTTGGAGCAGTACATTCCATGAGTCATGCAATTGGAGCGAATCGAGAACTGAGACTGCATCATGGAACTTTGAACGGAGTTATATTGCCAACAATTCTCAGGTTCAATCATGATCATGTAGGTGATAAATATCCAAGAATTTCTAGAGCTATGGGAAAAAGCGAATCGGTTGATCTAGCAGTTGAAATTGAAAAATTAAACGAAAAAATTGGCTTGCCAAGTGGGTTGAAAGAAATGGGAGTGACTGAAGAAATGATCCCTGAACTCGTTGCTCATTCAATAACGGACCCAAGCAACATGACAACTCCCAGATTACCTACTCCAGAAGAATGGGAAAAATTATTTTTAGAGGCAATGTAAGGAATTTTATAAAGTTATGGAAAAAGTTTGTTTAGTAATTGGAGCCGGCGCAGGCATAGGAGGAACTGTTGCTAAGAAATTTGCAGCTGATGGTTATCATTCTTACTTAGCCAGAAGAACCGATGAGGATGGTTTAAATAAACTAATTGCAGAAATAAAAGAATCAGGCGGCAAGGCTTCTGGTTCACTCTTAAATGTAATTGAAGAAAATTCAATCGAAGATTTAGTCAATAAAATTGAATCTAACATTGGGCCCATAGATACTGTGATTTATAACATTGGTGCTCAAATTGGTGATAGAGCTTTAGCAGAAACTAGTTACAAAGCCTTTGAAATGGGATGGAGAATGGCTACATTTGGTTTGTTCAGACTAGCTCAAGTTATCACTCCCAAAATGAAAGAAAGACAAACTGGAAACATTATAGTTACTTCTGCCACATCAGCTGTTAGAGGAAATGGCGGACAACACTCACATGCTGCTGCAATGGGTGGAAGAAGAATGTTATGTCAGTCTCTAAATGCAGAATTTTCCAAAGATGGAATTCATGTCGCACACGTTATTATTGACGGTGCTGTAGATGCTCCTGATACTTTAGGAAAAATGTTGGGTCCTGAATTGTTCGAACAATTTAAAGAGCAAAAAGGAAAAAATGGAATGATCTTGCCAGAAGAAGTTGCAGAAACTTACTTGTTTATTGCTAAACAAAAAAAATCAACCTGGACTCATGAAATTGACATCAGAGCTTTTTCAGATCAAGCTTGGTGGAATCATTAATTGTTAACGAGACTAAATTATGAAAAAAATTTCACTCTTTTTATTACTTATTTCCACTTCAATATTTGGGATGCATCATGCAAAACTTGATGTAATAGTCTTTGCCATTGATCTGGAAATTAATGAAGGAAAAGAAAATAGTGCGGTTAGTTTTGTTTCAACAATTACAGATAACGTAAAAAAAAATGAACCACAAACACTGGTCTACCAATATCACTTTTCTAATACAGAAAACAAAGTTTTTTTGTTGGAAATATATCCAAATAATGAGGCTGCTTTATTTCATATGAAAAACTTCACAGGCACAAAGTGGGAAGCTGGATTTGTCGAAAATTTTTCTATTAAAAGTGCTTCGATCTTAGGCAATGCAAATTCAAAACTTAAAGAGGCATTAGGACCATACACAATGGATTTCCGTGGAAATCTTTATGGTTTCGACAGAGTTGCAGGTGAACTCAGTGAAGAAATCTCTAAGATTAAATAAAGCTCTAACTTACAAAATCGTTTAATCTTTCATAAGCATTTATGAAATCTTCTTTGAATTCTTGAACAACGTCACTAGCAGATATGCTTTGATTCATTAGCCCTACGCCTTGACCTACCCAATAAGTAGCTAAATCTTTAGCTCCCTCATGTCCCCCTGCTGCTAACTTATTTACTTTTTGCAGCGCTGGTTCAGCAACCATTGGTTGCAGTGGCATTGGAAGAGGTTCAGGAGCTGACTCTGACTCCCAGGCCTCTGTCCAAGGAGTTACTAATTGTCTTGAATGTTTTCCAGTTCTGCTTCTAGACCTTACAGTCTGGCTAGAATTTGCAGCAACCATTTTTTCTTTAATAATTGGCTCTACCTCAGATTCAATTGTCGTTAACCACACCGATCCGCACCATGCACCCGATGCACCCATCGCCATTGCAGCAGCCATTTGTTTTCCGGTCACAATTCCGCCAGCGGCCAAAATAGGGACATCTCCATAAGGCTGAATAGCCTCATGTACTTCAGGAATCAAAACCATTGTAGAAACACTTCCACAATGTCCTCCCGCTTCAGTACCAGAAACCACTAGAATATCTACTCCTGCTTTTACTTGATTTATTGCGTGTTGAGCTGTTCCCAATAAAGCAGCAACCTTGCAATTATTTTTTTTGCCCATTTCGATCATCCAATCTGGTGGAACTCCTAAAGCATTAGCAATAATTTTTATAGGATGATTGAAAGCTACATCTAATAAAGCTTTAGCACCGTCGGACTGAGTATTCTCAGCAAATCCAGAGCCTGCAGTGTCTATTTCTCTTAATTCAGGCGCCTCTATTCCATGATTTTCTAATACATCCGTTCTAAAATCTGCATACTCCTGAGGAATCATTTTTGCCAACTTGTCAGGATTGAACTTTTCATCTTTTCCAACCATTTTATTTGGAATTAATACATCAACACCGTAAGGCTTGCCATCTATATGCTCATCAATCCATTTTAATTCTTTCTCTAATTGCTCAGGAGACATCCCTACTGCTCCCAAAACTCCACATCCTCCTGCTTTTGAAACTGCAACAACGACATCTCTACAGTGTGAAAAAGCAACCAAAGGAAATTCAATTTCTAACATTTCACAAATTGGTGATTTCATTTTTATACTCCTTAAATTTTTAAATTTAACTAGATTAAGTTTATACTAAAAAGTGTAATGAAACCTTTGTCTTCAATTTTTTTCACAGCAATTTCAATTCTATTAGGTTTGCTTTTTACTTATGCCCTATCAGCTAATACAGTTGAATTCGCTAATGTGCCTATTTTATATTTTGTTACCTTTTATATTTTTATTTTGCAATGGATTGTATTCCTACCGTCGTATCTGAATCAAACTGAGCATTATTTTGATTTGACTGGATCTATGACTTACATCACCTCGATCCTGCTTGTGATTTTCTTTGCCCAAGAAATTGATTTCAGAGATGTTTTAATCTGTTCTCTAATAATTATTTGGGCCAGCAGATTAGGCTTGTTTTTATCTAAAAGAGTAGCTAATGCTGGAGAAGATACTAGATTCGTACACATAAAACCTAATTTTTATCAGTTTCTAATGACCTGGACGATTCAAGGGCTCTGGGTGTTAATGACAGCTGGAATGGCTTTTGCGGCATTAAGTTCAAAAAATAAATTAGGGCTAGACGCATTTGCTGTCATTGGAGCTTTATTATGGTTAATTGGCTTTATCATTGAAGTTATCTCAGATAAGCAAAAAACAAATTTTAAAAGCAACCCTTTAAACCAAGGAAAGTTTATACAAGAAGGTTTGTGGTCATTTTCTAGGCATCCTAATTATTTTGGGGAAATAGTTTTATGGATTGGAATAGCAGTAATCGCTTTTCCAGTGATTGAGAGCTGGCAATACTTCGCATTGTTATCTCCAATTTTTGTTATTTTCCTTTTAACAAAAGTCAGTGGCATCAACCTTCTAGAAAGACAAGGAATGAAAAGATGGGGGGATAACGAAGAATATAAAAATTATATTAAAAATACTTCAGTTTTGATTCCACTTCCACCAAAAAATTAAAAACTAATTTTTCGTCATTAGGGTAGAACTTAATATTGGCATTATTTTTCTTCAAACTTATATGATCTTGACCTTTTAAAAGCTTCTCTATCAAAAAGCATTTCTGTATATCTCTTAATATTAGGTTTAAAAGCTTGATCTATACCTAAGGACTCAGCAACCACAAAAGCGTAACTTACGCAGATGTCTGCAATAGTAAACCTGTTAGAGCATAAATATTCTCTATCATTTAAAGTTTTCTCTAATAATTTACATCTAGAGACAAACCATCTGCTATAACCATCAACCGCTGCATCAGCGACGCCTGGCTCTTGTAATTTATATCTCAAAACAACCGTTTGAGGAAAAGTTAGAGTAGCATCTGAGTGAAAAAGCCAATTCAAATAATCTGGATAATCAGGTTCATTTGGCATGACTCTTAAGTCAGTTGGTCCATATTTCTCAACCAAATATTGGGACATAGCAACAGATTCTGTCATTTTTACATTACCATCAATTAAGTAAGGGATAGTTCCCAACATATTTACATCTAAATACTCTTTCATAAATACTCTTGGAGGAAACGGCATCATTTCGAGTTCGTATTCTATTCCCATCTCTTCTGCAGTCCATATGGGTCTCATTGCTCTTGAACTTTCTGTACCCCATATTTTTATCATATTATTACCTTCGGAATTGAATCAAACAAATTAGAAAAGTAGAATGATTATAACTTATTAAGGAGAATATTATGATTGGAGCAATAGCAAAACTAAAAATAAAAGATGGCGAACTAGAGGGGTTTAAAGAAGTTATGAGAAAGCTTGTACAAGCTGTTTCTGACAACGAGCCAGGAAGTGTTTATTATCAAATGCATGAAACTTCTGACCCACAAACGATTATGATGATTGAGGTTTACGAAGATGAAGCAGCTCATGCAAATCATACCCAAACCGAACATTTCAAAACTATTGGTATGGAATTAGCACCTTTTTTAGCTGGAGCTCCAGAAATAACAACCCATAAGCTAATAAGCTGAAACAGTATTACTTAAAAGCTGTCGATGACGGTCTGATCGAATTTGATGAAAATCAAGTTCTTTTGATTGAAACTCTTGAAGAGAAACTTAGCTGGACAAAAAAATCTAATTTTTTAGAAATTTTTAAGCGCTCAAAACTACCAAAAAGTATCTATATTTATGGGGAGGTAGGAAGAGG
The DNA here is from genome assembly GCA_004213955.1 of Gammaproteobacteria bacterium. Taxonomy (GTDB): domain Bacteria; phylum Pseudomonadota; class Gammaproteobacteria; order Magnimaribacterales; family AG-339-G14; genus AG-339-G14. The sequence continues at coordinate 20,099 of SGZL01000012.1, read as the reverse complement.
AAAAACTTTTTTGATGGATCTTTTCTTTAAAGAAATCCCATCCAAAAAAAAATTAAGGTTACATTTTCATAGATTTATGCAGCTTTTACATGATGATTTAAATCAACTTAAAGGACAAACAGATCCAATCAATAAAATTGTAAAAAAACTTACAAAAAAATATTCTTTTTTTTGCTTTGACGAATTTTTTGTTGAAGATATTGGGGACGCAATGCTCTTAGGGAAATTTATGCAGGAATTTTTTAAATCGAATGCCTGCTTTGTCACTACTTCAAATATAGAACCTTCAAGACTTTATGAAGGGGGGTTGCAAAGGAAACTTTTTTTGCCCGCTATAGAATCAATTGAACAAAATTGTGAGCTTTATAATTTAGATTCAAAGAATGATTACCGGTTTAGAACTCTGGAGCAGAACAAATTATTTTTTTACCCTCTTTCTAATGAAGTAGAGAATAATCTTGAGGAAATTTTTAAATCTCTCATAGGTATAAACAATGTGAAACTAGACGAAATTGAAATTCTTCAAAGAAAAATTCCAACAGTAAAGTCTTCTAAAGGGGTTGTGTGGTTTGAATTTAACACAATATGTAAATCTCCTAGAAGTTCAATGGATTACATAGAGATTTCAAAAGAGTTTCAGACAATAATTATTTCAAACATGTTCAAAATGGAATCAGATGATATTGCCAGACGTTTTATAAGCCTTATTGACGAATGTTATGACAGAAAAGTTAAGTTGATAATAAGCGCAGAAGAAGATTTCAAAAACATTTATAGAGGTTTAAATTTAAAAGAAAAATACAAAAGAACGATCAGCAGATTAATTGAGATGCAATCAACTTCCTATCTTAAAGAGGCACATAAAGCTTGAATTTATTTTAGATGCCACTAGATATAATAGTGTAGAATTAATTAATAAATGAAAGAAGTAATAGAGACAAATTTTTCACTTGGCCAAGTAGTTAAGCATAAGTTTCTAGACTTCAGGGGCGTTATTTTCGACGTAGATCCAGAGTTTAATAATACAGAAGAGTGGTACCAAAGCATTCCCTCTCAAATTAGACCTAGCAAAGATCAGCCTTTTTATCACGTGTTTGCTGAAAATGATGACGTTTTTTATACAGCTTATGTATCTCAACAAAACTTACTTATCGATGAATCAAATGAACCAGTTGCGCATCCAGATGTAACTGCAAATTTTGGTCCTTTCAACGGAAGAGTCTATGAGATTCTTCAAGGCGCAAGAAATTAGCCTGCAAGTAATACTGAAATAACAAAAACTTCCATTGCTTTTCTTAAATCTGAATTGCTTATCTTTGATGGAGAAATTCTTATATTCTGATCAAGTGGATCTTTATTGTAAGGAAAAGTAGCACCTACCTTAGTAAGCTTTAATCCTGCCGCATCACACAACTTAAAAATTTTCTTTGCCTTACCTGGCTTAGAATCAAAAGATACAAAATATCCTCCAGTAGGTTTTGTCCAGATACCAAATTCTGGTGGAAGTTTTGAAAGATGTTTTTCAACAATTTCAAATTTTTTAGAAAGCAAGGCAGCGTGCTTAGACATATGCTTTTCAATTGATTTTTTGTCTTTGAAAAACTTAGCATGCTTGGCTTGATTGATCTTGTCAGAACCAACTCTAGTTTTTTCATAAAATTTAAGAAAATTTAGAAGTACTTTTTCTGAAGCGGCTAAAAAAGACACTCCTGCACCAGCAAAAGTAATTTTGCTTGTACTAGCAAACATTACAATATTATTAGTAGTCTTAAATTTTTTACATAGATTGAAAACATTGCCTAATTTTTTTGACTTTTTAAAATCATGAACGCTATAAGCATTATCGTAAAAAATCATAAAATCTTTTGAAGTTTTTTTTGGAAGTTTCGCAAGTTTTTCTAATACTTTAAGAGAATATATTTCTCCTGTTGGATTAGAATGTTTTGGAACGCAGATTATGCCCTTGATAGATTTATCCTTAGATACCAAGTGCTCAACATAGTCCATATCAGGGCCTTCTCCAGTTAAAGGCACATTTATCATCTTTATTCCCATACTCTCCAAAAGAGCAAAGTGTCTGTCATATCCTGGTACTGGACATAAAAAAGATATCTTCCTAAGGTTTTTCCAAGGCTCGCCATTTAAACCCAGAAAAAAAAGAGCTTGAATCACCATAAAAGTAAGATTTAAGCTACTAGTGCCATTGGCAATAACATTTTTATAATTCACACCCAACAATGATCCGCCAAGTTTACGAGCTGAATTTAATCCTTTAATTAATCCATAATTTCTTAAATCTTCTCCTTCGTATATAAATTTTTTATTTAAAATTTGGTCAAGTGGTTCAGAAAGTTTTAATTGTTCTTTAGAAGGCTGGCCCCTAGTTAAGTCTAAATTTAATTTTTGCTTTAAAATATCTTGATAAATATCTTTTAATTCGGCTTTTTTCATCTTTTTTATCTAGTCAGTACTTCTATATTATTTTTTAAAGCATATTGTTCTAATTTCTTATCTGGTGAAATTATAATGCTTCTTGGACAAACTTTAATTAATGGTAAATCATTTATCGAGTCAGTATAAAAGAAAGATTCTTCAACAATATAACTATTCTTTTGACACCACTCTCTTACTTTTTCTAGTTTGCCATGCGCAAAAGCTGCCTTCTTAAGTTTTCCAGTTATTTTATTATCTATAACTTCATAAGACGAACCTAGGTAAGCATCCAATTTGAAGTAGTTGGTAAATCCTTTGACAATGAAATCAAGTGAACCAGATGCGACTAATCTAAACTCATTTATATGTCTTTCAAGTAAATCAAAAGTCATTGGATCAATTAATTTTTCTTTATGAGTTTCAATAAATTCTGAAACTAGTTCATCCAAGTCGTCAACATCCATTCCTATAAGAGGATTTAAAAGAAATGAACAATATTCATCAAAATCAAGATTTCCAGACCTATAGTCGATTTCAAAAGCTTTTATTTTTTTTAAATAAACTTCTTTTTTTATGAATCCTTTAGAAACAGTAAATTTTGCCCAATGAAATTCACTATCTCCACATAGTAATGTGTCGTCTAAGTCGTATATGGCTAAACTTTTCATAAGAATTTTCTAAGTTCGTTTAAAGCTTCTCTATAAGCCTCTTTCTTAAAATCTACAATCTTCGATAAAGGAAGCCAATAAGGCACCCAATCAAACTTATCAAACTCAGGTGAAGGATCATGATCTAAATTAATAGAGCTGCTTTTATCTTCAAATCTCAATAAATACCAAGTTTGTAATTGTCCTTTAAATTTGCCACCTAACACTCTCGATCGAATTGTCTTAGGAATATCATATCTAATTTCATGATTAGTTTTTCCAACAATTGAAACATCCTTTTTTTTGAGACCTACTTCCTCATAGAGTTCTCGGTACATAGCATCTTCAATAAATTCATTTTCATCGATTCCACCTTGAGGAAATTGCCAATTTTCCGTTCCTTTTCTTTTGCAAATAAGAACCTCTTGTTTATCGTTTAAAACCACCATTGCTACATTTTTTCTATAACCTTCCATCGATTTAAGATCGTATTTTGAAATTAAAAGAATTTGATTCTAAGTTTTCACCAAAACCATCGTAAATAACTTCAGAAACATTAACCATATTTTGTCTATCGATAGTTATTACTGTGGTGGATCTGGTTCCATAAATGTCCGAGGTAATGAATCTTGAACTGAATTCATTTCCATGATTGTTGTTAATTTCTTTCAAATCAAATTGGTAATTTTTTTTTGGGCTTTGCATCAAACTAATTAAATCTGAATGTTTGAAATTTTTGGAAATAATAGTTTTAAAATCGTCTTCTGCACTTTTAAGTTTTTCAGTTTCAGTATTTAACGCCCTATTTCCTATCACTATTAATTCTGAATTAAACTTTTCTATACCTTGACTAGAAAAAACTGAAGAGCTTTCAAAATTTGAAACTATTAGATTAAAACCCATGTATTTTTCAGCTTGAATATTTTGGACATAATTTTGAGGAGAACCAGAAAAATTAAAATAATCTTTGACTAAATCTCCCCGAGAAAGAAATTTTTCATTAGGTTCATCTTTATAAAATTCTCTTACATTAGTTACAGCGGCAAATTTTCCTTTATTAGATATTCCCAACCAAGTTCCCTTTTGTTCAAGATCTTGGCCCGCAAGCAACCCATTAATATCGCTCCACCAAAACATATTGTTAGTTTTTCTCTTATAAAATTCATCTCTATTAGAAGCAAGAATGAACTTAAAATCTCCCTTGGTGGGATTAGAAACCAAAATTAAACACATATCAGAAAGTACCAAAGTTTATCAGAGCAAAAAGATAAGAGATAATGTTAATTAATGATTGAGATCTTTTTGTTACTTGTTGTTCTAGGAATTTTTGCGGGATTATTGTCTGGTTTTTTTGGTATTGGAAGTGGCGTTATTCTTGTGCCGGCTTATTTTTTTCTTTTTAATTTTTTAAATTTTCCTGCTGAAATAATTCCTCTTTTAGCTACCGGAACATCAATGACAACAATGGTGCTCGTTATACCAAATGCTGCATTTACTCATTATTTTAATTCAAATGTAAATTTAGAGATTGTAAAAAAAATGTTTGTATTTGTTTTTTGTTTCACAATTTTTGCTAGATATATTGCGCTGCAAATGGAAAGTGTGACGCTTCAACTGATCATTGCTATTTCTTTAGTTGTAGCAGCTTTCCAAGTAGCTGTTGATGTAAAGCCAAAAAAAATTACTCCAGAAATAAATTTTGTAGAGTTAGCGCTTGTATCGTGCGGCATCGGATTAATCACTTCTCTTGTAGGAATTGGGGGTGGAATATTAATGGTGCCTTATTTTACTTTCAGAGGTTTATCAATGCGTGAAGCTATTGGCACATCTTCGGTTATGGGTTTTTTTATAGCCATCTCCGGTTCAATAGGAGGATTATTATTTGCCCCAAAAGGTTCGGAAAGTATAAATTGGATGATTGGCTCAGCTTATTTACCAGCAGTATTAATAGTTGGATTATCTAGTATTTATTTCGCAAAAATGGGAGCAAAAATTTCAAATAAAACTTCCTCAAAAAATCTAAGATTAGCTTTTGCTTTAGTGGTGATTATCTCAGCTGCGAGAATTATTTATGACACGCTTATATGAACTTAATAATTGATCCTGTCGCATTTCATATCCCCATCCCTTTTGTAGGATGGTGGCCTATCTACTGGTATGGCTTAAGTTGGGTTTTGGCTATATTGACGATCCATTGGGTGGCAAAGTTAACCCTGTCAAATAAAGCTAATTTTTCAAAAGACGACATAGAAAGCTTCTTATTTTATGGAGTTTTAGGAGCGGTGATAGGTGGGAGATTTGGATACATGCTATTTTATGGATTTGATCAAATCATTGAGAATCCTTTTTCTATTTTACGAGTTTGGGAAGGAGGTTTATCTTTTCATGGTGGTTTAATAGGAGTTATATTTTCATTTTTTTTATTTTGTAAAAAAACTAAACTATCTTTTTTTGAATTTTCAGATCATATCGCCTTAAGTTTTCCTCTGGGCTTAGGAATTGTTAGGATTGGTAATTTTTTAGGAGGTGAATTATTGGGACGACCAACAGAACTTCCTTGGGGAGTAATTTTTTGGAGCGACCCATTACAACTCTCAAGGCATCCTTCTCAAATTTACCAAGCTTTTTTAGAGGGGCCGATTTTATTTTTTATTATGTACCTTCTATCAAAAAAGAACATGCCTAGAATGGCAATGTCCGGCTCGTTTTTATCGTTGTATGGAATATTTAGAATTTTTACAGAGCAATTTAGATCTCCTGATTCTCATATTGGTTTCGATTTATTTGATATCATTACAAGGGGACAACTTCTATCTACGCCCATGATTTTAATAGGTTTAACCTTAATAATATTAGCTTTTAGAGAAAATAAAAATGCAACAATATCTTGATTTAATGCAAAAAATTTTAGATGAGGGAGTTGAGAGATCTGATCGAACTGGTACTGGCACAAAAAGCATATTCGGTCACCAAATGCACTTTGATTTAGAAGATGGATTCCCTTTAGTTACAACAAAAAAAATTCACCTTAAATCAATAATTCATGAGTTGATATGGTTTCTTCAAGGTTCTACGAATATCGCTTATTTAAAAGAAAATGGTGTTTCAATTTGGGATGAATGGGCCGATGAAAATGGGGAATTAGGACCTGTCTATGGAGCCCAATGGAGGTCTTGGCCTAATCCAGATAAAGAACCCATAGATCAAATTTCTAACTTAATTAAAGGTATTAAAGAGAATCCATATTCAAGAAGGCATATTGTTAGTGGTTGGAATCCGACTTTAATAGACGAAATGGCTTTGCCGCCTTGTCATACTCTGTTTCAGTTTTATGTAGCTGGAAAGAATTTATCTTGCCAACTTTACCAACGCAGTGCAGATGTCTTCTTAGGCGTTCCTTTTAACATTGCTTCCTATGCTTTATTGACCCATATGGTTGCACAAGTTTGTGATTTAAAAGCTCACAAATTTGTTCATACTTTTGGTGATACCCATTTATATTTAAATCATTTAGACCAAGCCAACTTACAACTTACAAGAGCACCTAAACCACTGCCAAAATTAAAATTAAATGAAGACGTAAAAAGCATTTTTGATTTTAAATATGATGATATTGAGGTTGTAGACTATGAATCTCATCCTTTAATTTCAGCTCCTATAGCTGTGTAATGAAACTTACAGCAGTAGCAGCGGTATCTAAAAATTTAGTAATAGGTAAAAATAATTCTTTGCCATGGAATATTCCAGAAGATTTAAAAAGATTTAAGGCCTTAACTTCAGGTAGTCCAATAATCATGGGGCGAAAAACATATGAATCCATAGGACGCCCTTTACCCAATAGAATCAATATTGTACTTACCCAAAAAGGATATAAGTCGTCAGACGAAATAAAGATTTTTAAAAACCTTGATAAGTTACTTAACTATTGTGAAGGTTTAGACAGTGAAGTCTTTGTGATAGGAGGTTCAGAAATATATAAACTTTTGGAACCTTATTGCACAAGACTGGTTATCACGCATGTTTTAAAAGAATTTGATGGAGACTCGTTTTTTCCTATTAATTTAGAAGACTGGAATAATGTATCTTCTGAAAAATTTACTGACGAGAGTAGTGAATTAAGGTGTGAAATAAAAATTTATAACAAAGCTTAACTATTTTCTAAATCTTTTTTCCTTTGTTCTAGAATTTTAACTCTTTTAGCTTCTTGCTCAGTAAATGTAAGCCAAGTTAATGCCTGCTCTCTTAGTTTATCTTGCTTCTTTTCTTTCAGTTTCTTATCTTTGATTTGGATATCCGTTAATCTATCTAACGCTTTTCGGAAAAAAATTGTAGCGTCGTCAAAATTTTGTTGTTCATAGGAAACTTGTCCAAGCAAGATATTTACAGTTACGGGGTCTTTCAGTTTGCCTTTATCGAGTCCGAGTTGAAGTGCATCCATAGCTAAATCGTATCTATCGGTTGCTAAATATAATTGGCCTAAGAAAACAAACAACTCCCCTTCTTCAGATTTTTCAGCAGCTTCCTTATAAAGTGGCTCTGCTTTTTTTAATTCTTGAGACATATGCCAGCCTTGAGCAAGCATTTTTAAATTTTTCTCTTTTCTTTCAACGAATTCTTCATCAACTCCATATTGCAGAGCTTTAGCCGCTTTATAAGGAGCTTCTGCCCTCATAAGAAGTTGATATAAAGCTATGTATTCTGACTCTTTATTCAATAACCTTTGATCATGTGCCGCTTCCAGGGCCGATAATTGATTGCTTTCTTGCTCCAAGCCTCCGTAGAGCGAAGATAGTTGAACCCAATATCTTTTCTTAGGATAAAAATCTACTAATTCTTTGTAAAGAGGAAGCATTTCATCAGTTTTTTGCGCTTCATTATAAAGAGCCAAAAGGAGGTTATAAGTAGATTCTCTCGGTTTAGAACTGTTAGCTTTTGCTACACACATTGCAGTGTCCGCATTTTTTAATGCCATTTTTTTCTCATTTAATTGCCAATGAGCTGCTGCCATAATATCGAATCCAGTAGAGCTCGGATTAGATTCAATAGAAAGCCATTCCCTCATCCTTTCAATAGATTTTCGATAATCTTCTCTTGAGTAAGCTATCTGTGCAAGACTGAAAATTACGTTTGCTTTGAGTCTTGGATCTGCCTCTTCTATTTTCAGAAAATTAAAGTAATCTTTTTCCGCTTTTTTTAAATCATCTTGGCTAAAATGAACATACGCGAAGTAATACCACATTTGAGCTTTATCAACATTATTGAGAGCTTCATCAACCTTCATTTCATTTAATATTTCAAGCGCAAGAATTAGATTATCTTCTTCTAAAGCTGGATAAAGTCTTTTAAGATATTTTTGAGCTTTTTGACTAGGAAGCTTTGCTACTCTTCTCTTGGATTGTTTTGCAATATCGTATCCCTTTAAACACTTACTTAAGGTATACCCTGGAAATTTAAACTCTCTTTCTTCTTTTGCTTCTTTTTCTTGACTGATTAGCAAAGAACTTAAACTAAATATAATTAAAGCTGTAAATAAAAATTTAAAATAGTTCATTACATCATCTCCAAACAGTTTTCAGGGACATACCCTGGCCCTTTTCCTTCACCTTCTAATATAAAGGTAATTCTTTGTCTCACTCCTTCTACCGCCACAGCAACGCCGTCCCTAATAAGTGGTTTATATTTATATCTTAACGCAGCTCTTGTTGCAGCTCTATCAAAAATACCAGGCGGATTAGATTGAACTACTACTGGCTCAGAGACTGCACCGAGAGGAGTAACCGTGTATTCCAATACAACACATCCTTCAATTCCTCTTTCTGCTGCTCTTCTTGGGTATTGAGGAGGAACTTGAAATATTGGAACGTAAGAACCATCGGCAAAAACTCCTTGTCTTCTTGCTTTAAAATTAAAATTTAAACTCATTGAGTCATCAAAATCATCAACGGTTTCTATATCTACGTCAGGAGGGAGTTGATCGGGCTCAGGTTCTGCCTCTTCTGGTCTTTCAAAACTGTCAATGAGCTCCAAGTCTTGAGGGGGCATAACAATATCAGCAATTTTTCTAGTTTTTACTTCATCTAAAGATACATCACCGGTTGCAATTAAGACGGCCATAAGAATTAAAGAAAGAAGAGAAACTGTGGTCCCTGCAGCTGCAGCAAGACCATATTTTTGATAAATATTATCTAAATCTGTATTTAAAAATTTATTGATCATTTAAAAATTAGGTTCCGAAGCAATTGAAATATCAACCACTCCAGCTTCTCTAACTTCATCCATAACAGCTACGATTTTTTCAGCAGTTGATTTAATATCGGCTTGAATAACGACAGAGCCTTGAGGGTTTTCAGCAATCAGTCTTATAACGTTGGCTTTAACTTGTCTGACGTCGATTCTTCTACCGTCCATGTATATTTCGCCTGCTGCGCCTATGGCAATAAGAATTGCAGCGTTCTCAGTAATCTCAGAAGTTTCAGAATCTGGACGATTAATTTCCAAGCCAGGTTCTTTAATAAAGTTAGCAGTAACGATAAAGAAAATTAATAAAATAAATACTACATCCAACATAGGTGTAATATTTGGTTCTTCGGTTTCTTCTACAGCTTGATTAATAAGTGATCTTCTCATAATAAATTATTCGTAAGTTAAACGTTCTGAAAGTAAATCTGTTTTCTTTTTTACATTACTGTCTAGCCATCTAGCAGCAATGCTTGCTGGGATAGCTGCCATAAGACCTGCCATTGCAGGTATTGTTGACCTAGCTACTCCTCCAGCCATTGCTTTAGCGTCTCCTCCGCCTGTAACAGCCAAGATATGGAATACTTCAATCATTCCAATTATAGTCCCAAGCAATCCGAACAGAGGTGCCAGAGCAACGCAAACTCTTATAAACTCAATATTGTTTTTAATTTGTTGCTCAGCTTTTGAAATCAACATAACCCTGATTACATGTCCTTCCCAGGATTTATGTTTTTTTACATTTGACCATTCTTGAATAGTATCTCTTTCAACTGAAGGATGAATGAATTGAAAATACCAAATTCTCTCGAAAATAAAAAACCACATTATCAAAATTAGAAAGGCTATAAGCAATACCACGCCGCCGCCCTTTTCCAAGAATTCGAAAAGGATAGATTGCAGGTTGTAAAACCAAGCCATAACTTAGACGGATGAAGTCTCTTGAGTTTCTTCTGATCTAGCTGCAACCATTCCAGTGCTCTGTTCTTCAAGAACTGAAAGAATACCTTTCGAGTAATTGCTCAAGGCTGCTGCCATAAATGTTGTAGGAATTGCACTCATTAATCCCAACATTGTTGTAACTAATGCCTCAGAAATACCGCCTGCCATTGTTTTTGGATCTCCGGTTCCGAAAAGAGTGATGGCTTGGAAGGTATTGATCATTCCAATAATAGTTCCAAACAAACCTAATAAAGGCGAAATTACTGAGATCAGCCTAACAACCCATATATACTGATCAATCGATTGTCTTTCAACAAGAATCTGTTCGGCAAGTTTCAATTCCAATGTTTCAGTGTCGGTTTTGTTATCTCTAGCAACTGTAAATATTCTAGACAAAGGATTGTCACTTGATTTTTCACCGCTTACCTCTTTTTTTATAGCACTATTTATTGTGAACAAGGAATAAAATCTCCAGACAAATACTCCTGTAGCAAGTAAAAACAATAAGATAATTGTGTAACCCGTTATCCTTCCATATTGAATTTGCTCAAAGAATGACGGAAGAGAAATTAAATTTACTAGAAGCGCTCCTCCTTGAGGTCCAGTTGGATCAACAGCAAATTGCACAAATCCTGAATCTTCGTCGAAAATGTCATAAGAACCGTCTAAAAATCTACTTGGTTGTTTCGGAAGAGTTTCATAAGCTCCTCGTCCTGTTAAATAAGTTAAATACTCTCCTTCTGCTACAACGTTAAAATTTCCTATTCTAACGACTTCCTCTTCCGAAGCGTCACCATTATTATCAATTACAGTAGCTGTAAACCTTTCAACGCTTCCGGATGCAATTAGTTCTCTTGAAAGCTCATACCACAACCTTTCTAATTCTTCGATTGTTGCAACACTTACTCCTTCTCCCATTTTTTTAGCAAGATCATCAAGAAAAGCTTCACGTTCTTTACCAAATTGTCCTGAAGTTAAAGAAGTTTCAAAAGTTGCTTGCGTGTCTGTTGCTACGCCTTGTAAGTGGCCAAAAGTTTCATAAAGCGAACCCAATCTTGTTTTCAATTGATCCTCTAAAAGAGTGAGTTTGGCGTCATTTGCTTCAAAGGTTGCTTCCAATCTTGAAGCTTCAGCTTCAAGTCTAGATCTTTCTGCTTTTGCATTAGCAAGTAAAGTAGCTTGTCTATTTTTTTCTCTTGTAAACCTAGCCTCTCTTTCCGCGGCTTCTTCTGACTCAGCAAATCTACCTTGTTTCACTAGCTCTAAAAGTTGGTCAAGATCTAAAGCAATATTGTCTGGTTTTTCGGTATCTTCCTGAGAGAAAAGTATCCCAGAAAAAGTTAGTGAAAAAATTAAGAATATTCTTGTTATTTTTTTCATTGGATCACCTCAGCTGCTGGGATAGGTAATTCGAGCATATCAACTGTTTTGAGTTTCTTTGCCATTGAGATCCCATCTCTCACAGGTCTTTGATACCTACCTGGCAGACTTTCCCAGCTATTGGTTTCTTTATTCCAAATTCCTGTTTCGTCTAAATCAGTAGTTTGATAAGCCAAAACCATTCGGCCAACTCTTAGAATATTCACCTCCCTATCTTGGCCATCAAGAATTATAGTATCTTTATAAGTATCGATTTTTCTTCCATATTCAGCCTCTACATTAAATCCTTCCAATACTTGTCTTAATTTTTCAGCAGGGGACACTGTCGGATTATCTAAAGCGTCTTTAATAAATTTAAGCCTTTCTGTTCTTTCTCCTTTACGAAAAGGAAGATCTAATTCAACAAAATTTGACAAGCCTTCATGCATTCTTCGTGATAAAGGTGGAATTTGTCTTTGGAGCACAGCAGCATATTTCATTGTTTCTTCAATTTCTTCCATTCTTGCAATCTGTCTTCTTATTTGTTTCTTTTTTTGAGCGTTATAAACCTTCAACCCTTCAATTTGTTTTGTCACACCTTTATATTCAGAAGCATCCTTGTCTGTTTTAGTTTGAAATGAATCTATTTTGACTTGAGAAGCAGCCGCATTATCAGCTCTTTCTTTATTTTCTTGTAAAACTGGATCTACTTGTGAAAATAAACTTATGGAAGACACAACTAGAAAGAAGGACAAAAGCTTTTTAAAAGTTATATTATTTTTTAAAATTTTCATTTTTACACCTACAAAAAAAAGGGAATCAATAAAAAATTTATTTAAATTACCCCTTTCAGCTCTCACTTTAAGTAAAATCATTTTATCTTGCAACAATTAAAATGACTACTTTAGTTTTCTTTAAATTTTACTACTAAATTAAACTTACACCTAAAAAATGACAATAATTCAAACAAATGAATTTAGAGCTGGAATGAAGGTTATCATTGAAAATAACTTATGCGAAATTATAGAGCATCAGTTTCATAAGCCTGGAAAAGGTCAAGCGGTCATGAGAGTAAAGTATAAAAACCTCATAACCTCTCAAGTTTTGGATAAAACTTTCAAAACTGGGGAGTCCATAGAAAAGGCAGATATAGAAATAACAAAAATGCAATTTTTATACTCTGAAGAAAAAGATTTAGTTTTCATGAATTCAAATACTTTCGAACAAATTAATATAGAAAAAAGTCTAATAGAAGAGAAAATTAAATGGATGAAGGAAGGAGAAGAGTATGAAATATCTATGTGGGAAGAAAAAATTGTTAACGTTGAAATTCAAAATTTTATTGAAATAGAGATTTCTGAAACTGAGCCAGGTTTTAAAGGTGATACCTCAACCAACACGCTTAAAGAAGCAATGCTATCAAACGGTATTGAAATAAAAGTCCCACTATTTATTGAAGTCGGTGATGTAGTTAAAGTAGATACAAGAAGTTGTGAATATCAAAATAGAGTAAATAAATGAAACCTGAAATCAGAGAAATACTCTTAACATCCATCGAAGAAAATTATAAAGGAAGCGATTTAGAGTTTGATATATCCAGAACAAAAATAAAATCTCATGGAAATTGGAGTACAAATGTTGCATTAATTTTGGCAAAAGCTTTGAAACAGAAACCATTGATTATTGCTGAAAAACTTGTAAATTCTTTTGCAAAAAAAGAATGGTTAGAGAAAGTTGAAATTGCTGGTCCAGGTTTTATAAATTTTTTTTTAACAGAAGAAGCTCAATCACATTTTTTAAAAAATTTCTTCAATGATGATCTGTCTTTTTTTAAAAATGAAGCGCCAAAAAAAGTTTTGATCGAATACGTATCTAGCAATCCTACTGGTCCCATACATATTGGCCATGGCAGAGGAGCTGCTTTTGGATCAGCATTAGCTAATTTATTAAGATTTGCGGGAGATGAAGTAATTGAAGAATACTACATAAACGATAGAGGTCTGCAAACCGATATATTGGCTTTAAGCGTATTTCTGAGGTACCAAGAATTATTCAAAGTAAATGTGATTTTTCCTGAAGAGTGTTATCAGGGCGAATATATAAAAGAATGTGCTTTTTTGGCAAAAGAAAAATTTTTAGATAAATTTTTAGACAAAAAAAACCTTAAAATTTTTAATCATTCCAATCCTTCTGATTTAATAAAAGAAATCTACACAGCTTTTCCAAAATTTAATGAGTTTGTTGATTTTTGTGTTGAATCACAAATGCAAAAAATTAAAACTGATCTTTCCAAATTTCAAGTTCATCACAATAATTGGGTCAGCGAAAAAGAACTTTATAAAGAGTCAACCAATGAGAATTTTTTTGAGAAAGTAATTAACACCTTAAAGAATAATAAATTTACTTATTTCCAAGATGAAGCGCTTTGGTTTAAATCAAAAGAATTTAATGATGAAAAGGACAGGGTTTTAATAAGAAACAATCAAGATCCTACTTATTTTGCTTCTGATATTGCTTATCATAAATTTAAATTTGATAGAGATTTTGATCAACTTATAAACATTTGGGGCGCTGATCATCATGGTTATATACCAAGACTTAACGGGGCTTTAGAAGCATTAGAACTAGATTCAAAGAAACTCAAAACCTTAATAATTCAATTCGTATCTCTAATTAGATCTGGAAAAAATGTGAGCATGTCCACTAGAAAAGGAGAGTTTATAACTTTAAATGAACTAATAGATGAAGTCGGCGTGGAAGCTACTAGGTTTTTCTTTTTGGCTAGAAAGAGTGATCAAGCTCTAGAATTTGATATCGATCTTGCAAAAAAAGAAGATAAAAATAATCCTGTTTACTATATTCAATATGCTCATGCTCGAATTTGTAGCTTAGAAAAAGAAGCTAAAAAAAGAAAATTTATTATCAATCAAGATAACGGGTTAAATAATTTGAGTCTTATTACTAAGGGAGATGAACTTGAAATCATTAACGACATTGAAAGATTTCAAGATGTTTTGGTGCAATGTAAAAAAGATTTAGAAATTCATCCTTTATGCTTCTATCTTAGAGAAGTAGCATCGAAGTTTCATTCTTACTACAACTCAAATAAATTTATTGAGGAAGATATGAATTTAAGGGATGCTAAGTTCACTTTAGTTTTTGCTTTAAAAAAAGTTTTTCAACAAGGGTTAGAAATTCTATCAATAGATGCGCCAGAAAAAATGTGACATGGTAATGAAGAATAAAATTGAAAAGGTTTTAACTGATATTGATGAAATAACTAAAAATTATAAAAATCAGAAAGTAAAACTTGTCGCGGTCAGTAAAAAAAAACCGGTCAGCGAAATTTTAAAAGCAGCTAAATTAGGAATAAAAAACTTCGGCGAAAACTACCTTCAAGAATCCTTACCGAAAATAGCAAACCTAAGAGATGAGAAAATAATTTGGCACTTTATTGGAAAAATACAGTCAAACAAATGTAAAGACATTGCAGAAAATTTTGAGTGGGTACATACTTTGGATCGATTGAAGATTGCAGAAAAATTAAATAAATATGTTCCCAAAGGGAAAAAATTAAATACTTTGATTCAAATTAATCTAGATCATGACGAAAATAAAGGTGGGATAGATAAAGAAAATTTAGATGACTTTTTATGTGAATTAAAAAAATTAGAGAATTTAAGCTTTAGAGGGTTAATGATTATGCCAAGTGTAGAAGCCAAAGAGAATGAATTAACCCTTTTATACAAAGAGGCTTTCTTGTTGGCTGATAAAATCTATTTATCAGAAAAAAACAAGATTGAACTTTCAATGGGAATGTCACAGGATTTCAAAATTGCTTTGAAAGAAGGATCAACTATTATTAGGATTGGTACGGGGATTTTTGGTGAAAGACAATAATATAAACGTGGGTTTTATCGGTGTTGGCAACTTAGGTCGACATGCCATTTTTGGTTTAAAAAACTTTTACAGCATCATAGCTTCTGATCCAATTCAAAACGAGGAAATTAAAGAGTTAGGTGTTTCGTATCAACCGATTGAAGATCTTTGTAAAAATTCTGATGTAATTTTTCTAACTATAAAACCAAATAAAGCTAAAGAGGTTTTAAATGAAATTAAAGATCTAGTGAAAAATAAATTAATAATTTCTTTTATTGCAGGAATGTCATTAGAAAAACTCAATACATTCTTGTTGAATGATAATGTAATTAGGGCCATGCCTACTTTAGGTATTAGCAATGGAGCCAGCCCCATAGCCTTCTGCTCATCAAAAGAAATAGAAAATAGTACTGGTCAAGAGATTCTTAATAAGTTGGGGCAGTGTATTAGAATAGAAGAATCTAAATTTGACGCTTTCACGTCAATTTTTGGGGCAGGTCCAGCTTACATAAGTTATTTGGGAAATTTACTTTCAGAAATTGCCTTATCGAATGGATTTGAGGATCCTGAGCCCTTGATTCGAGAACTTTTAAAGGGGACTTATGAAATACATAATTCTGCTAACAAACCTTCATTTAATGAGATTAAGAGTATGGTAGCCTCTAAGGGCGGAGTTACTGAAGCAGCCCTTAAGAAAATTGAATCTTCTGGAATGGAAGAAATATGGAAATCTGCAATAGAAGACGCTATCAATCAATCGAAAAAATTAGGAGATAATTAATGGATCCTTTATTTATATCTTCTGTAATTTCTAACTTGCTCTCGATACTTTTTCTTGTCTACGTTGTATTTAGATTTTTTGAATTGAGCTTCTTAAATCCAATAGTAAAATACTCATTTACAATTCTAGAGCCTTTTACAAAGCCTTTTAGATTAATTTTGCCGGTCATTTTCAAAGTAGATCTTGCAAGTTTGGCTTTGTCTATTATTTTTAAAGGCCTGTCCTTTTATCTTTATGTTGAAAGTCAATCCTTAGAAACTAATTCAATAGAGTCAATTTCTTGGTCTGTATTAAGTGTCCTTTTGACTATTTCTTTAGTTTTAAGATATTCGTTATTTATATCTATTATTGGAAGCTGGATTGCTCCGACAAGTAATAATGCTTTTTTAATCATTTGCCATGGCATCACACAGCCTCTTTTGAGACCTTTTCAAAGGTTTACAGCAATGGGTGGGATAGATTTTTCTCCAATCATTGTCTTTTTTATTTTGATTCAAATTGATCGAATGATCCATAATTTTAGATTCTATCTAGAACTGCCAGGTTTGTTTTAATGGAAAGTGAAAGTCTAGGGATCGTTGAACCAAAATTCTTTCAATTCAAAGAAAACTTTGAGCTTGAATCTGGAAAGATTTTAAAAGGCTTTGAAATAATTTATGAAACTTATGGTGAATTAAATAAAGAAAAATCTAATGCTGTTTTAATATGTCATGCACTAAGCGGAAATCACCACGCCGCGGGTTTTTCACAAGACGAGCAAGATAAACCTGGATGGTGGAATGAGTTAATTGGTCCTAATAAAGCCTTCGATACAAATAAATATTTTATTGTTTCGTTAAATAATCTTGGAGGATGTCATGGTTCATCTGGTCCTAGCTCAATTGATCCAGAAACCTCTAAACCTTTCGGTAAAAATTTTCCACTTATTACTGTAAAAGATTGGGTAAAGAGTCAGGATTTATTGCGCTCGCACCTTGGTCTAGATTTTTGGCATGCGGTTGCAGGAGGAAGTCTTGGGGGCATGCAAGCACTTCAATGGGCTATCGATTTTGGAGGACGCATTAAGAAAAGTATCGTCATAGCAGCAGCTCCAAAATTAAGCGCACAGAATATTGCTTTTAATGAAGTTGCCAGGCAAGCAATAGTTACTGATCCAGATTTTGATCAAGGCAGCTTTCATCCCAAGAGAGGTCTTGGTTTGGCAAGAATGCTTGGTCATATTACTTACTTGTCAGAAGAAATGATGAAAGAAAAATTTGGTAGAGATTTAAAAAAAGAGGAATATGAATATGGGTTTGACGTTGAATTTGAAGTTGAAAGTTATTTGAGATACCAGGCAGATACATTTTCAGATAAATTTAATGCGCATACCTATTTACTTATGACAAAAGCTCTTGATTATTTTGATCCTTCTCGAGATTATGCAAATGACTTAAATAAAGCACTTGAAAAAACCACATCAGATTTTTTAATTTTATCTTTTTCTTCAGATTGGAGATTTGCTCCAGAGCGCTCAAAAGAAATTGTAAATGCTCTCATCTCCTCTAAAAAATCAGTAAGTTATGCGGAAATAAAGAGTCATCAAGGTCATGATGGTTTTTTATTTCCTGACAAAAGATACGTACAAAGTATCAAAACTTTTTTGAAAAAATGAATGATGTTTTAAAATCGTGGATACCAAAAAACTCAGAAGTTTTAGATCTAGGTTGTGGTGATGGGAGCCTTCTTGCAAGCCTTAAAGACGATCTTGATATTTCAGGTTACGGAGTAGATATTTCAGAAAAAAATATTGAACTCTCCCTGAGTAAAGGTTTAAACGTTATTGAACAAGACATTGATGCGGGATTAGATAATTTTATGAATAGCTCCTTTGATATTGTAATCATGAGTCAATCTATCCAAGCTTTAAAGAAACCCGAAAACGCATTAAAAGAAATAGTTAGGATTGGAAGTGAG
Source organism: Gammaproteobacteria bacterium (assembly GCA_004213955.1). GTDB lineage: Bacteria > Pseudomonadota > Gammaproteobacteria > Magnimaribacterales > AG-339-G14 > AG-339-G14. The sequence continues at coordinate 1,865 of SGZL01000012.1, read as the reverse complement.
TGTATTGTAAGTATTCCAAATTTTGCCAACCTTAAATGTAGAATTCAGCTGGCATTAACAGGTAAGATGCCTGTTTCCAAAGCTTTACCGCATGAATGGTATTCAACTCCCAATCTACACCTATGTTCATTAAAAGATTTTGAATCATTATGTGAAAAATTAAACATTCAAGTCATCGAAAGAAAATTAATTCGAAATGATGGAAAACATTCAATTTTCATGAAATTTTTTCCTAACCTTTTTACTGAGGTTGCCCTTTATAAACTTAAGCAAAAGCTTTGAAAGTAGTTTTAGCGTCTAGTAACAAAGGAAAAATCAAAGAGTTTAATTTCTTGTTTAAAAATTCAGGTTTTGAAGTTATTCCTTTAAGTAAATTTTCTAAAATAAAAATTCCCGAAACAGGAAATAGCTATGAAGAAAATGCTTATTTGAAAGCTAAGAAATCATTTGAAATCTCAGGACTTCCTGTTTTGGCAGATGATTCAGGTTTAGAAGTCAAAAGTTTAAATAATGAACCAGGAATTTTTTCTGCAAGATATGCTGGAAATGATGTTACAGATAAGAAAAATAATGAAAAATTACTCGCAAAATTAAAAAATGAATCCAACAGAGATGCAAAGTTTGTATCGGTATTAATTTTTTATGATCCTGAGAAAAAAATAGAGATTTATACCTATGGAGAGCTTAAAGGGTCTATCGGAAAAAAAGAAAAAGGTGCCCAAGGTTTTGGTTATGACCCTCTGTTCAAAATAAAAAATACAAACATAACGATGGCTCAAATTTCATTTGAGAAAAGAATGAAAGTAAGTCACAGAGCAGAATCAACAAACAAAATGTTGGCGGAGCTCAAAAAGTTTCAAAACGAGTGATTTGTCTCTTTTCTTTCAAAGCGATTTTTTCATACTTAGTAACTAAATTTGATTTTTTATCAACAGACTTTTTATAGCCCTCAAAAGTTTTCTTTAAATTCTGTTCAATTTCGTTTGCATATTCTTGCCAATCAGTTTTTATAATTAGCACTCCATCGTTCTTTAAAATTTTTTTTATATCACATAAAAAAATTTTTGAAATTAGCCTTCTCTTATTATGTTTTCTTTTTGGCCATGGGTCAGGGAAAAAAATAAGAATTTCATCAAAATAATCCTCTACAGAATTCTTCTCTAAAACTTCTATCGCATCGCCTAAAATAATATTTGCATTACTTATTTCTTTGCATTCAATGGCTTTTAAAATATTGGCAACCCCCATCTCATAGACTTCTATACCGTAATAAGAAGCTTCTGGATTATCTAGAGCACTTAAGATTAAATTTTCACCATCGCCAAACCCAATTTCTAAAATTCTCTTTTGTTTTGATTGGCTCAAATCAAAGCCATTAAAATGCTCAACTCTGCAAAATGAGTCTATTGGCGATTGATTAAGTAAGTTTCTATTTATTTTTGAGAGTCGATTACGGGCTCTTACAAAACTTTTGATGCTTTGCTTCAAGAATTAACTCTGCCTTTTACAGGAGAACTTGGTGAGCCTAAATTGTTCTTTGGAATCCGTCCTGCCAGAAAAGCTTTTCTTCCCGCTACTGCAGCATCTCTCATGGCTTCGGCCATCATTATAGGATTTTTTGCTCTTGCTATTGCGGTATTTAATAATACAGCATCACAACCTAATTCCATCGCAAGAGAAACTTCAGAAGCGGTTCCAATTCCAGCATCTACTAGAACTGGACAAGAAATTTTTTCTACGATCTTTGCAATTGCATCAGGATTAACAATTCCTAAACCAGAGCCTATTGGAGCAGCAAGCGGCATTACCGCACTACAACCTAAATCTTCTAGCTTTAAGGCGTAATCAATTTCGTCGGTGCAGTA
>SGZL01000011.1 GCA_004213955.1 Gammaproteobacteria bacterium | reverse complement strand
AAATGATGAGAACCTTCCCATTCCTCCGCTGCCACCAAGCGCTAGAACTCTCATTTTTTTTATTTATCCCAATTAGGTTTTCTTTTTTCTAAAAATGCTGCAATGCCCTCTTTGGCATCAGGGCCTTCAAAAGTTTTTGCTATTTGTTTTTGCAAAAAAGGCAAAGCTTCGTCAAATGCCAAAGCGTCCTGTTTCTCATAAGCCTCCAACCCAAATGACATAGTTCCAGGTGCGAGACTTGCCAATTCCTCTGAAAGTTTGTTTACACAATCATCTAGTTCTTCAGCTCTAACAAATTCGTTTATTAGACCCCATTCTTTTGCTTGTTTTGCATCTATAGGCTGACCTCTCATCACGAAATCTAGTCCCGCCCTTTTAGGCATTACTCTAAATAATCCGGCCATAACCATATGAGGCCATAAACCTCTTAAAATTTCTGGTGCAGAAAATTTTGCTTCTTGAACTGCAACTGCATGAGTTGAGTTAGTAACCATTAAAAGCGCACCAGCCAAGACAGAACCTTGGATTTTACAAATTACAGGTTTATACAAATGTCTTAACATCAAACTAATATCATCAGCGCCTTCTAGTTTTGGAACGTTTGACTCTGATTCTTCTCTTCTTAAATCAGCTCCAGCACAAAATATATCTCCTTCAGCAGCTATAACCACTACTCTTATAGATCTCTCTTGTTTCGCGTAGGCCAACGCATAACAAATTTCATTCATCATTACGTTGTTTAAAGCATTTTTCTTTTCAGGGCGATTAAGGGTTATTGATAAAACATTATTTACCTCATCAATTTTAGTAGCATTAAAGATCAAGCCATTTAGAGTTAATTTTTTTTTATTCATCATTATTTTAGTAATTGTGCAGGAAAATTAATTTTTTTTGCTCTCAAATACTCCCCTAAAGATTTAGCTTGTCCATCCATTCTTGTAGATGAAGATACCCCCTCCTGAAGAATTCCATGAACATAAAAATTTAAAGAAAAAATATTGGGTAATTCATATCTATCAATTTTAAATGTTTCTAAATCAGGCAAAAGTTCTTTTAATTTCTCAACAGTTAAAAAATCAAATAAGAATGAATAGGAATCTTCTGTTTTAGCCCATACGCCCAAATTTGCACAACCGCCTTTATCTCCCGATCTAGTTCCAAAAATCCTTCCAAAAAAATCTTCTCTAAGTTCTTCAGTTTTAAGCTTAGGATTTACGTAAGGAACTTTTTGATAGTATTTCTCTTCTAATCCCAATTGACTTGTTGGGATAACTTCAATGACTTTGTCATCAACATGGATGCGCTCTTTAATATATTTGCTATCAACCAAAGTAGGCCAATATTCAATAAAAGCACCACTAGGAACAACTCCGCTTCTACCAGTCCAACCAGGAAAATTTGCCAATGCTAATTCAACTATTTTTGCATTAAAAATTCTTCCCACAAGGTCTGGATTGGAAGACATGACATCAATTCTCAAAAATGCTTGCGCTTCTTCATTCGAATTAGGGTTTTCTTTATCTGTTCGATGCAATTGAATATCAACTTTATCAAATTGATCTTTACCTCCAACCGATTTAAAAATTTGTTCTGTAATTAACTCAGCTTTTTCCTCAATATCTAATCCAGTAAGTAATAGTTCAATTCCATTCCTAAAGCCTCCTACTAAATTAACGCAAACCTTATGAGAATTTGTTGGACTACTTCCTCTGGCATTTTCAACAAGAACTCGATTATTAGATTCTTGTGTGATTTTAAGGGTATCAAAATGACTTATCACATCTGGATTTAAATATGCTGGCGAGCTAATTTCATAAAGTAATTGTGCCGTGACAGTTCCAACTGATACTAAACCACCAGTATTTTCATGTTTAGTAATAACAAAACTTCCATCTTTATAAATCTCTGCTATGGGATAACCTATATTGTCAAATGTAGGTACCTCTTGAAAAAAAGAGTAATTTCCTCCCGTAGCTTGTGCTCCGCATTCAATTATGTGGCCAGCTGCCAATGCTCCAGCTAGCTCATCATATTGATCTCTTGACCAGTTAAACTTCCATGCAGCTGGTCCTATTACAACTGCTGCATCAGTTACCCTAGGACAAACAACTACATCTGCCCCATTATCTAAAGCCTCTTTTATTCCCCAAGCTCCTAAATAAGCATTAGCAGTTATAGCTTTTTTTGAATATTCTTTTAGATCTATATTTTTATCTAAATTTGAGAATTTTTCACCAAGATCAGTTAATTTATCAATTTCTGGGATTAAATCATCTCCATCTATATAAGAAACTTTTAAATCTAAATCTAATTCTTCAACAACCTTTGTAATTTCTTGGGCCATAGATTTTGGATTAAGGCCTCCGGCATTTGTAACAATTTTTATATTTTTATCTTGAGTAATTTTTGCGACATCTTTAAATTGTTTTATAAAAGTACCAACATAACCGTGTTCCTCACCTCTTTTCATTTTTTGGTTGTAAAGAATAGTCATTGTAAGTTCAGCAAGATAATCTCCGGTAAGTACGTCTATAGGCCCGCCTTCGACCATATCTTTCGCTACAGACAACTTATCCCCATAAAAACCACTACAATTAGCGATTCTTATCATTTCTTTACTCATTAGCCTTCCCTATTTAATCTTTCGCTCAAACCCGCAAAATAAATTCCTACCAAAAGAATAATAACACCAAAGAATTGACCTAATAATAAAGTTTCTGAAAAAAAATATACTCCTAATATAGTTGCTGTTACTGGTTGGAATAATAAAAGCAATGATGATATCTGAGGCTTAATTTTAGAAAGACCAAAGACAACCAATCCCTGTCCCATAATTTGTACAAAAATTGCTTGCCCTAAAAAATTACTCCAACCCAGATATGATTGAGGAAACGGATTGTCTAGCTCTAATAAACTACCAATTCCCAAAGGGATACAAGCAAATAAGGAAGAGTAAAAAATAAGATTAAAAATATCATATTTAGCAGATAACTTATTTACAGATAAAAGATACCCAGCATAAAAAAAAGCGCCAAATAATGCTAAAAGATTACCAATAGAATATAAATCTCCTGAAAAAGAAGAATTCGACATTGTTAAGATTAGAATTCCTGATAAGCATAAAATAAGAGCAATAGAAAAAAGAAAATTTAATTTTTCTTTGAAGATAACTAAAGCAAATAAACATACATATAAAGGGGCGGTGTTTATAAAAAGTGTTGCATTGGCAACTGAAGTCATAGTGATTGCAGAGTGCCAAAAGGCAATATCTATTCCAAAACATAAGCCTGGAATTGCAACAATTAATAGCTCTTTGAAATTAAAAATTCTTATTTTTTGAAAAAAAATTCCATAAAAAAAAATTAATAATGAAGCAAATAGAAATCTATAAAATCCAGTAAAAGACGGTCCAATCTCACTAAATCTTACAAAAATTGGAGCTAATCCAATTAAGCATCCTCCTAAACACGTTGCAAAGATTGGAAAAGCTTTATCATTCATTTTTTATAAAATTTTTTTTTAATTGTTTATACTGCATTAATGCAGGATTCTAATCAAAAAAATAACTTAGATATATTATCTGTATCAGACCTAAATAACTCTGCAAAAAGACTATTAGAAAAAAATTATTCATCTATTTGGATTCAAGGTGAAGTAACAAACTTTAGATCGTACGATTCAGGACATTGGTATTTCAAAGTAAAAGACGATAATTCTGAAATACAGTGTGTAATGTTTAGATTTAGAAATAATTCTGCGAACATGAAACCATCTGATGGTGATCAAGTAGTTTTAAATGGTTCAATTTCAATGTACGTTGCAAAGGGATCGTATCAATTTCAAGTTGACTCAATTGAATATGCTGGAGAAGGAGTCTTATTAAAAAGTTTTGAAGCGCTAAAAAAAAGGCTTCAGAATGATGGATTCTTTGATGAAGAAACTAAATTAAACCTTCCTCATCTTCCTCAGCATATAGCAGTAATTTCCTCTGCGAATGGTGCAGTAATTCAGGATATAAGAAATGTAATCAATAGAAGAGCTCCACTTATAGATATCACTTTAATTCCTGCGTTGGTTCAAGGAGACGGTTCTGAAGAAAGTCTTTTAAATGCTCTAACACAAGTAAAAAAATTGAATGACTTAAAAAAAGTTAACGCACTTATTTTGGCAAGAGGTGGTGGATCTCTAGAGGATCTTTGGTCATTTAATTCAGAAAAACTGGCAATGGAAATTTTTAAATTACAAATTCCAACCATAAGTGCCATTGGCCACGAAACTGATTTTACAATATGCGATTTTGTATCAGATTTAAGAGCTCCTACCCCTTCAGCAGCGGCTGAAATTATAAGCGAAAGTTACTTAGAAAAATTTGCTGAACTTACTGAGATATCTAATTTATTAGGTACTTATTTTAAGAATGTTCTTAATGGATATGATAATAAATTAAAAATTATTCAAAAGAGTCTTATAAATCCAAAAACAAAAATATTTCAAAATCATCAAAAACTAGATGAGTACGAGAATTTACTTAATATTAATATCAAGGGAGTTATTGTTAAATTAAAAAATAATATCGCACTTTCAAAATCTGAATTATCAAATTTAAGTCCCTTACAGAATATACTTATTCGTAAAAAAGAATTGCAATCTAATCAAAATATTCTTTTAAAAATTATGGATACTTTTATCGAATTAAAAAAAGAAAGATTTTCTAGGTTAATTGGAGAGATGAACTCTTTAAGTCCTTTGAATGTTTTGTCTAGAGGCTACTCAATAACCAATAATAAAAAAACTGGTAAGATAATAAGAAATCAAAATGATGTGAGTCCTGGAGATGTTATTACTACAAAAGTTTCAGAAACTTTATTCGACTCCAAAGTTATTAAAAGTTAAATCTTTCTATTTTCTTGTTTTTTTTCTTTATAACTGTAGTTCAATCCCCCTTTTTTCCGATAAATGTGATTTTCCTAATCAGGCTTTGGAGCCTGGAGGCATAATAAATTTAATAAAAAATGATATAAATCATAATCTTTTAAATATTGATTATTTAGAATGTGGTATTGGAAATAACACAAGGATTATTGCTCCGATACCATATAACTCTGATAAAAGACTCTTTGAAGTTTTAGGTATCCAAATAGAAGAAAAATCTTTTAGGAACTCTTATATAAAAATCACTGATAAAAAATTTAACCAAATCAGTAAAGTTGATCTGGTTAGAATTGAAAAAGAGAGAAAAAAATACATAGATAGTTTAGAGAGAGAATACTATGCAACTAATTTAGATTTCCCTCTATTAACTCCAACGAAGGGAATTACTTCAAGTGAATATGGGGTAAAAAGATTTATTAATAACGTTCAAAGAAATCCTCATTTGGGTTTAGATATTGCCGCGGATATTGGCACACCGGTCTATGCAGTTGCAGATGGATTAATTCTATTATCAGAAAATTTTTTTTATAGAGGCAAATTCATACTTATCGGTCATGATAACAACTTCAAATCTTCCTATTCCCATTTAAGTAAAATACTAGTCAAAGCAAACGAACAGGTAACAAAAGGTCAATTAATAGGTTTAGTTGGTAAATCTGGAAGAGTTACTGGATCGCATCTTCACTTTGAAGTTCTCTTTTTTAATAAGAAATTAAACCCTGAATTATTTATTCAATAAATTGTATAGCCTCAAGAATACTTAATTCTGTTTGAGGGCCATTTAGTACCTTAGAAAGTTTTAACTTAGGATCAATTAAGTAAGATACAGGCAAAGCATCTGGAGAAACAATTGGAAAATAATCTTTGGGATCGGTTAATATGGCGGGAAGATCGATGTTGAATTTAAGTAACTGCTCTTCCAGTTCTTCTCCTTCAAGTCTATCAAAATTAAAAAGGAAAACTTGCACATTCGAATTGTTATTGTTTAAGTTATGTAATTCAGGTATTTCTTTAATGCATGGGGGACACCAATCGGCCCAATAATTTATAACGGTCCATTTTCCTTTTAAATCGTTTAAATTTTTTCCTTTGCTGTTTTGGAATGACAATTCATAATTAGAACAGCCCAAGGTAAAAAAGATGAAAAAAGTAAATAAAGATAATCTCATTTGTACTTAAATTTTACCTTAACTAATTAGTAAAGCTTATATGTTTACAAACATTCTTAATAAGATAGATTTTTTTAGAAAGATATTAATAAATACATTTTTTTTAATTTTTTTATTGGGAATTTTTTTGTTTTTACTTATCACACCTTTTTTAGGTGAATCAATCAATAAAAAAGATTCTATTCTATTTCTGGATGCTAGCTCACAAGAATCCATCAACTCTTCTTTCTTATCTAAAAATTCTGGCCTGAACAATTTTGAAATTGTAAACGTTATTGAGATTGCTGAGAAAGATGATGAAATAGAAACTATTTTAATAGATATATCTTTGATGAATCTCTCAGCAACGGATGCTAATGAAATTGGAGAATCTCTAAATAGTTTTAGATCTAGCGGAAAAAAAGTAATTACTTATGGAGATTTTTATTTTCAAAATCAATATTTATTAGCTTCTTATTCAGATGAAATTATTTTAAATCCATTTGGACTTGTTTATTTAGAGGGTTACAAGAACTATAGATTTTACTTGAAAGAGGCTTTAAACAAATTAAATATTAATGTAAATACCTTTGTTGCGGGTGATTATAAATCGGCGTCAGAAATATTTACTAACGATTCTATGTCTGAGAATTCTAGATCAGAGTCTATGAGGTTTCTATCAGCTTTGTGGAATGAGTGGATAAAGAGTGTTTCATCAAATAGGGAAAAAGAAATTTCTATAAAAATTCAAGACTACATTGACAACATTGGCACTTTGATCAATTCATCTAATAAAAAAGGTTCAAACCTAGCTCTTGATTTAGGGCTTGTAGATAAAATTATGAATAGGAAGGATATGGAAAATTATTTATCAAATCTAAATAATAATAGGGATTATTTCTTAACATTTTCTAAATATCATGAAATTTCTAAAAAAAATGAATCTAAAAATAAACTTGCAATCATTGATGCAAAAGGAGAAATAGTTGATGGAGATGTTTTTGACAATAATCTTTCAAGTGGTCATTTTTCAAGACTTATAAAAAAAGTAAAAAAAGGTAATTACAAAGGATTGCTAATAAGACTTAATACTCCTGGTGGAAGTGGTTTCGCTTCGGAGATCATCAGACAAGAGATAATACAACTTAAAGATTTAAAGATTCCAATTATCGTTTCAATGGCGGATATTGCTGCATCTGGAGGTTATTGGATTTCTGCTGATGTTGATGAAATATGGGCTTCTCCTTTCTCGTTAACGGGGTCAATTGGAGTTTGGACGGCGCTTCCAGATTTTGACGAAAGTCTGGAAGATTTTGGAATTAATTATGACGGTGTTAGCACAACTAAATTTAATCCATCTCTCATAACTGGTCCAGACGATAATTCAAAGCTATTGATCCAGAGTGTTGTGAACTCTGCATATGAATACTTTCTTGAAGTTGTCTCAAATGGGAGAAATTTAGATAAAGATTATACAAAAACTATTTCTGAGGGAAAAATCTGGACTTCAATAGAAGCAAAAGAAAATGGTTTAATTGATGAAATTGGATCTCAAAGAAATTCTCTTGATCGCCTTGCGCAGTTAGCAAAACTAAACGATTACAACGTTGATTTAATAGAGGAAGAGATTAGTTTTCTTGATCAAATAAGCTTATTTGCTTCCGACTTTTTACCGATAACTATTAATAATTTAATTGACGAAAACTTAACTGGTCCTATTAGATCAATCTTTCACAACAGGCAGAAGATTCCATTCGATATCAATTTATTGTGTTTAGAGTGTTTTAAAGACCGGTAGAATTTTTTATTAATGGAATAGTAATATTTTTCTTTTGCTCTAAAGATATTTTGTCTAACTTAATATAGAGCTCTATTAAATCATTAAGACTTCTGGAGTATCTATTAATAATAAATTCTACTGATTGGTCAGTTAAAATAAGACCTCTGTTTTTTAAAAAATTTAAGATAATTATTTTTTTATCTTCATCAGAAAGGACAGGAAAATTAATTAGCAAACTAGAAGACATTCTAGATTCTAAATCCTTTAAATTAGGTTTTTGCTCTTCAAAAATAGAATTATTAAATAAAACTTTTATGTTTTTCTGTTTTGATTCATTAAAAAGTTTAAACAACAAAATTTCTCCACTTTTAGAACCGTACAAAGTGTTGTGACAATCCAAGAAAATAATATCTTCTTTTAAGTTTTCGCAAGAAAGAAAATCACTTTCCTGTTTTATAGATTTAAAATAGCAATTATTGTTTTTTTTTAGATGATTATAAAAAGCATAGAAAAAGAAAGATTTAGCCATATCCTCTTTACCCACTAATATCATCGAATGATTATTGCCATTTAGAAAATTCATACATCTTGTAAAAATTTCTTTAAAAAAACTACAAGCTTCCATGTCTTTTATGTCGATGTACTCCTGAAATTTTAAATTTAAACTTTGCTGTTTCATTTCTCAAAAAACTTTTTTTAATAGTCTTAAACCAGGATCTCTAAAATAATCAAATAAACTAAAAAAAATAGAAAATATTAGAACTGAAATAATAAGAACATTTAGTAGTTGATAATAAAAAATTTCAGCAGAAGCTAAAATTGTAATTCCTAAGAATACTAATAAGAAAGCTGTATAAGCTTTACCAGAAAAATGAGTTTTTACTTTATAAGGGCTTAGTAAAATTGAAGCGAGAATAAAACCAACTACTGCAATCATATCTCTTCCTAAAATCATGTATGCCAGCCAAAGATCTATTTCTCCGACAATAGATAAAGATACTAGAGTGCCAATTATTAGAGTTTTATCCGCAATGGGATCTGCAATCATTCCGAACTCTGAAATAGCCTCTAATTTCCGAGCCAGGTAACCATCAAGAAAATCAGAAATGCCCGCAAGCACAAAAAAACCTATTGCTAAAATAAATTGTTTTTCAAAAATACATATTACAACTGGATACACTAAAAAAAATCTAAAGATTGTTAATAGGTTTGGCAGGAAATAAATCATTTTCAATTATAGATTAGAGAAATACTTGCTTCATTTGCATCTTCTAAAATAAAAAAAGAATAATCTAAAAAAAGTTTACTGATTTGATCATAATTTCCAATCAACGATGTAGAGAGGCTTAATTCATTTCCAGATAAAGAATAAGTAGTTACATCAGAAAAAATAATAATTTTTTTAACTTCCTTCAATACATTTTTGTAATCGTCTAAAGAAGATATATTTTTTATATTTATAGTAAATGGTTTTGGATTCAAAGAATTTATTTCTAAAATTTGGTCAGATAAGACGCTATCAATTAATGTGTGCATAGCTAAATTTGGTTTTAAATTTTTAGAAAAATTTAAATATCTTCCGGATAAATTCTTATCTGGTAAGTAACAATTTTCATTTTGATAAGATAAACGACAATAGATGAAACTATCAGCTTTGTATCTATCACTTAAATATATAAAATCTGCTTCGTCTTCTTTATTTTGAGCTTTGAAAGATATTAAATCCTCTGAATCTAGTATTGGAAAATATAAATCTGCGTTTCTATTTTGAGATATGTTAAAAAGATTTTTTTTGATTTGTTCACATTTTTGTTTTGCTCTTTTGTAAAATTTCAAAGAATCTAGATCAGCATCACATAAAATCCATCCAATAAATTTAGTTTTTATTTCTGAGGAAATATCGAAGCCATTTTTAACTAGAAAATTTCTTAGAGAGCTTGCGTCTATTATTATTTTTGAAAAGGATTTATCACTTTCATTAAATGATCCAAATTCACTAATAAAATCTCTTGGGTTTATTGAATTGAAAAAATTCTCTTTTTTTATGTATGTTTCATAGCTACCCAAAATTTTTAGTATCGAATTTTGCAATGCATGATTTAGGAAGGAAGATTGATTTTGTTCATTTATCTCAATTAAAAATTCATGCTCGTCAGGCAAATCAGCAAAAGCAAGATTTGAAATAAAACCTAAAAGGAAAAAAAATTTATAAGAAAAAATTAATCGAATCATTTAACATTCAATTATAATATTTAAACATTCTCTAAGTTAAACATATTGTCTTCACGAAAAAAAATTTCTTATAAAACCTCTGGGGTTGATATTGCCCTAGGAGAAAAACTTGTAGAAAAAATAAAGCCTCTAGCAAAAAAAACGTTTAGGAAAGAGGTTATTAATGAAATAGGTGGTTTTTCTTCACTCTTTGATGTTCCAAAAAATTATGAAAATCCAGTTTTAGTTAGTTCTACTGATGGAGTTGGAACAAAAATAGAAATTGCTGAAATGATGAATGACCATAAGTCTATAGGAATTGATTTGGTTGCAATGTGTGTGAACGATTTAATAACCACGGGCGCAGAGCCTTTATTTTTTTTAGATTATCTTGTAACAGATAAGATTAATTTAAATAAATCACAAGATATAATTTCTGGAATTGCTAAGGGATGTAAAATTTCAGAATGCTCTCTGATAGGTGGGGAAACAGCGGAACACCCTAAAAATTTTCCTAAAGGAAAATATGACCTGGCTGGATTTTCAGTGGGTGTTATAGAGAAAAAAGATTTAAGAACAAATAATTTTAAAAATAATGATCTTCTTATAGGTTTAAAATCTTCTGGCTTACATTCAAATGGCTACTCCCTTATAAGAGAGTTATTGAAAAGAAAAAAGATTAATCTTAAAACAAAATTAGGCGTAAGTACTTTAGGTAAAATTTTATTGAAACCAACAAAAATTTATGTGAAAGAGATTAAGGCAATATCTAAAATAACGAATATAAAAGCTATGGCTCATATTACGGGTGGAGGACTTTTAGGAAATTTGAATAGAATTTTAAATGAAAAATATAGTTTTTTAATCGAGAAAAAGAATTTATTTACTTTCAATAAAAAACTTTTTCGTTATCTAATGAATAAAGCTAATCTAACGGAAAAAGAAATGTTAAAAACCTTCAATTGCGGATACGGAATGGTTCTGGTTGTGGGCAGTGAAGATTTAGAAAAAGTTTTTAAGTCTCTTAAAACGTTGGGACAACAATATAAAATTATTGGACGGGTTAAAAGAACCTCTGATAAATCAGAAACTCTGATAATTTAATTTTTTTTATGAGCTCCTTTAAGATTGCTGTATTTTTATCTGGTAATGGATCAAATCTTCAAAGCTTAATTGACACAAAAAAGATAAATAACGACCATTCTTTAAATATTTCAGTTGTGTTTTCAAACAATAAAAATGCTCTAGGAATAAAAAGAGCTAAAGAAAATAATATTCCTTTTTTTACGCTTGATCCAAAAAAATTTAATTCAAGAGAAGCTTTTGATGAAGCAATTATTGATAAATTAAAAGATTTTGATTTTGATCTGCTGGTATTGGCTGGATATATGAGAATTCTTAGTGAGAAATTTGTAAAGACATATGAGGATAAGATTATTAATCTCCACCCTTCTTTACTGCCAAAATATCCTGGATTAAATACCCATGAAAAAATCATAGAAAATAAGGAAATCCATCATGGCGCAACAGTACATTTTGTTGATTCTGGATTGGATACCGGTCAAATCATTGGATATAGCAAGTTTGAAGTTAATGATTATGATTTAACATCATTAGAACAAAAAGTTCACGAAATAGAACACAAACTTTTACCTTTAATCTGTAGTCTAATAAAAAATGACGAAATTAAATTCATCGATAAAATTCTTACTATTAACGGACTAGAATATTCTAATGGTAAAGAGTATATTTTTTAGCCTTTTTTTATTGTTTTCTTTAGCTAGTAACTGTTTTGTTCTAGAAGAATACGAGAACTATTATGCCACTGAGGGTGCTGAAGTAATCGAAACTCTTCAAAAACTTAACGAAAAACTTTGGTTAATGGAATCTAAAGCAAAACATTCATTATTCAATTTTTCACAAAGATCTGTTTTTTTTATTGAAAACAAACAGATATTCGTAACAGAAATGCAAAGGAATCTTCGTGCTTTTGGAGGACTAAGAAAGGAAAATCAAACTTATAAATTAAATTATGATACTAAAGAGGTTGAATATACATTTAACAAAAAAGCAGGAAAATTTAATTTTGATAACCCACTTTACGGAAATTTAAGTTTACAACTTCAATTAAAATTTGATTTAAATTCTAATTCACTTCCTTTATCTAAAGAATATTTATTCTTAGACAAAGGAAAAATAAAAACAAAAAAGTTTGTTACTGATATAAATAAAGAAAATGATGAGTCATTTGCTTCTTTTAAAATATCTGAAATTAGAGATGATGATAGAGAGTATTATTTGTGGTTTAAGAAAGATGATTTTTTAACTACTTTTAAAATTTTCAACGATTTTGGCCCAAGAACCGCAACATGGAGGTTAGTTGACTCTAAGCCTTAGGAAGAGTTACCCCTTTTTGTCCTTGGTATTTTCCACCTCGATCTTTGTAACTTACTTCACAATCCTCATCTGATTCGAAGAATAACATTTGAGCAACTCCTTCATTTGCATAAATTTTCGCTGGCAGACTTGTTGTATTAGAGAACTCTAATGTCACATGTCCCTCCCATTCCGGTTCAAGAGGCGTTACATTTACAATAATTCCGCATCGGGCATAGGTGGATTTTCCCAGACAAATTGTCAAAACGTTCCTTGGGATTTTAAAATATTCAATCGTGCTAGCAAGAGCAAATGAATTAGGAGGGATAATACATTCAGAACCTTTGTAATCTACAAAACTATCTGGATCAAAGCTTTTAGGGTCGACAGTAGCTGATTTTATATTAGTAAATATCTTAAAATCTTCTGAGCATCTCACGTCATAGCCATAACTGGATAATCCATAAGATATCAATTTTTCAGATTCATTTTTTCTTACTTGATTAGGCTGAAAGGGTTTAATCATATCTAATTCAAGAGCCTTAGTTTTAATCCACTTATCAGATTTAATTGTCATGACTAAGATTTATCTCCTAATTCTCTTCTCCAAGAAAAGGCTCTTTTCAGAGTGTTATTATCAACATAATCTAAGTCTCCTCCAGCTGGAACTCCTTCTGCTAATTTTGTGACTTTTATGTTCATCTCTTTCAAGTTCTCTAATAGGAAATAACTTGTTGCCTCGCCCTCTAAAGTAGAATTTAAAGCAATGATAACCTCTTTTATTTCTCTTTGTGTGCACAAGTTAAGTAATTTCTTTATTTTTAATTCATCAGGGCCAATTCCATCTATAGGAGATAAAAGACCATTTAAAACAAAATATTTACCTTGAAATTCATTAGTCTCTTCAATAGCAAAGAGATCTGAAGTAGATTCAACAATACATAGATATTTTTCATCTCTGGATAAATCTGTACAAATTGCACATTCATCTAAATCGTTTAAGACCCCACAGATTTTGCAATGCTTTATAGAGTTAAGAGCTGTATCAATTGAAGAAGACAAATTTTTAGCTCCTTCTTTATTTTCTCCCAATAAAAATAATGAAAGGCGTTTAGCCGTTTTTGGACCAACTCCAGGTAAGATTTGGAGAGAAGACAT
This sequence comes from Gammaproteobacteria bacterium, assembly GCA_004213955.1. Taxonomy (GTDB): domain Bacteria; phylum Pseudomonadota; class Gammaproteobacteria; order Magnimaribacterales; family AG-339-G14; genus AG-339-G14. The sequence goes on along the minus strand of SGZL01000011.1, from coordinate 21,718 downwards.
TAAACTTTCAATATTTTTGCTTACTTTCATTAAGAGTTATCGAACTTTTTAATTTTAGGATTTAATTCACTCACCAGTTTTTTGTAAGACTTGCTACTGGAAATTTTTTCTTCAATTATTTCATTATTTTTCTTTTGGTTCTCTTCCTTAATATTCATAGGAGAGTCTAAAACATCATAATTTGTATTTACAATGACTTTTAAATCTTTAACAGAAAGCATACTTCTTAATTTCAACTCTAAATCTTTAATATTTTTATCATTGATTAGAACTTTTTTTTCCTGAGGTAGAGATAAAATAAAATCTTTTTGATTTATGAAAGCATTACTTTGCATTAAATGTTGAGAAAAAACTTTACTCAGTTTCAACTCATTAAGTAATCGAGGCCAATCAAATTCATTTGGCATTTCATCAAATATTAAATTTTTTTTTTCTTCAAAATCGAAAGCTAGCATTTTAAGAAGTGTCATTTCCAAGAGTCCTTTAGGGTCTGGAAAATCGTCGATATATTCAATATTTACTAGACATAATTGATAAAAAATTTGAAGTATTCCGGGGTCTATTTCTAATAAACTAGGATCAAATGAATCTTTTTTTATATTTGAAAATTGGGTTAAAGAAATATTTTTTATCAATTCCATTAAATTAATAAATATACTTTTTATTGATGAATCATTATTAATTTCGTCTAGAATTTTAAAAAGTTCTTCAGAATTTTTGTCTTTAAGATTTTTTAAAATTCCTTGAATAAGCTCATCATCTGGAATTCCAAGAACCTCTCTTACAACTGAACTAGTAATATTTCTTTCAGAAAAAGAGATAATTTTTTCAGAAATAGTAAGAGCGTCTCTTATACTTCCATTAGCAGCATCAGAAATTAATGTTAATGCTGAATCTTCGCACTTAACTTTTTCTTTAGAATAAATTAGTGATAGTTGTTTTCTTAAATCTTCTGTGGTGACTGAGTTCAGATTTAATTGTAAGCATCTGGACAGAATAGTTGCAGGAATTTGAGAAAATTCAGTTGTTGCAAACATAAAAATTACGTGAGGAGGAGGTTCTTCTAAAGTTTTTAAAAGAGAATTAAAACTTTCCTTCGTAAGCATATGAACTTCATCAATTAAATAAACTTTAAACTTTGATGAAGAAGGCATATAAGGAATGGTTTCTAAAAGTTCCTTTGTTTCAGAAATACCTCTTCTTGATGCAGCGTCAATCTCTTGAAAATCTATAGAAGAATTATTATTAATAGATAAACAGGAATCACATTCATTACATGGCTCTCCATCAACTAAATTTTCACAATTTAACGCTTTTGTTAATATTCTAGCTAACGAGGTTTTTCCAACTCCTCTCGTCCCTGTAAAAAGAAATGCTTGGTGTGCAGAGTCATTTATTAAAGAATTTTGTAATGCCTTGACGACGTGGTCTTGACCAACAACTTCAGAAAAAGTTTTTGGCCTCCATTTTCTTGCTAATACTAAGTAACTCAATTGCTTTTTATTAGTTTTGATATTTTTTCAAGATCAAAACCTCTGTACAAGAAAAATTTTGAAATTTTATTAATATTTAGGTTTTTCACTTCGTTTGATTCATATTTCTTTTTAAATTCACTCTTAAGTTTATCATCCCAATCTAAGTCAGTTTCTTGAAAAGCCTTTATTATCGTTGTTTCAATTACTCCTTTTTTTCCTAGCTCGTATTTAATACGAACTGGTCCAAATCCAGAGTGAAAACGAGATCTTATGTAGGCTTCTGCATATCTTTGATTAGAAATTAAACCTTCTTCCTTTAATTTAACAATTTCTTCTAAAAGATTATTTTTTGAATCTACTAAATTTATGAATTTTAAATAAATTTCTTTCTCAGAGTGTTCTCTTCTAGAAAGAGCATTCATAATTTTTAACCTTATATCTTTAGTTGAAATTTTTTTTTTCAATTGAATTCCTAAATTAATGGATAACTCTCAAATATTAATTGATTGAAATTTTCACCTTTGAAATTTAAATCACAATTAACAAGAAATCCTATATTGTTTAATAAAATTTCTCCTTCAAAAATATCATCATTATTATTTGAGATAACAAAAAGATAATCATAGTAATCATTAAAAACTTCAGGGGTTAATATAAAAACGTTTTTTGTATTATCTATTTGGAGTAATTGAAGATTATCTAATATTTGATTAATTGATACATTATCTAATTTTTTACAAAATAAAAATTGAAGTTCAGCCCCCTTTTTATTTAGTTCCTCCAAATTAGAATTTGATCGTTCATAAAAATACTGTTTGTTTAATTCATTACATTTCGCTGTGTTATCAAAATTTGATTTCCATCTTTTATAAAAAAAACTTTCCTTGTCTTGAAGATTCGATTGAAAAACTTCTTTATTTTTAAAAGACTCCATCAGAATAAAATCATAATTTTTAACTTGAAATATAGGATTAAGATAAGTGGCGTAGAAATTATCGGAATCTAAAAAATTTCTATAATCTATAAAGACTTTTCCCAAGTCGTCTGCTTCTTTACTTGGTTCATAAGAACACCAATTGAATTCTATAAAAACTTTCTCAGGAAAAATTACTTCATAGCTTTCTTCATCAGAACAAGCGGTAAAAGTTAAAATAAAGACAATTGTGAATAAAATTTTCATTTACTTAAATTTAATGAAAAATCTATAGATTTGATGTTTTTAGTCAGATCTCCGAGAGAAATAAAATCAATATCAAGTTTAGAGAATTCTTCAAATTGACTTTCATTTTTAATTCCAGAAATTTCTACCATACATTTATGGTTAATAATTGATATCGCTTTTACCAAAGATGTGAAATTAAAGTTATCCAACATAATAATATCTGGATTTAACTTTAATGCTGGAAGGATTTGAGAGAGTTTCTTAACTTCAATCTCTAAGAATTTGCCTTTCTTTAAATTTTTTTGAAAAGAAAAATTTTCCAAGCCTTCCACAACCGCTATATGGTTGTCCTTAATCATTAGACCATCAGATAAATCAAAACGATGATTTTTTGCACCTCCAACTGAGGTTGCATATTTTTGTTCATACCTCATCCCTGGAATAGTTTTTCTAGTATCTAATAATTCAATATTTTTATTTTTAATAGTTTTTTTAATATTTGAGGTTTTTGTTGAAATTCCAGACATAAATTGTAAAAAATTTAAAGCAGTTCTTTCTCCTGATAAAATAGAACTTGATGGACCTTTTATTGTTGCTACCAAAGAATTTTTAGGTAGTTTTGTTCCTTCTTTGAAATTCCATTTGACTCTTATTTTGGAGTCTAATTGCTTAAAGCTTTCTTCAAACCATTCAGTTCCCGACAGTATCGCTTTTTCTTTTACAGTTAGTTTTGCTGTAATTATTTTGTTAGAAAAACCATTCAGAATTCTTAAAGTTAAATCATTTTTAGCTCTATCTTCTTTTAATGCTCTTCTTACACTAGCTTTAATAATTTGATGATCCATGAATTAAAAAGATGTCATCCTATTTAAAGATCTCTGGGCATCAAGAGTTACTTTTTCTGAAACAGAAATAGTATTTTTCATTTCGATAAGACTTTTCTCAAGATTTTCTAAAGAATTTAAACCCATCCAAGGACATTGAGAACAACTTCTACATTGAGCCCCATTACCAGCAGTAGGAGCTTCAAAGAATTCTTTTTCAGGGTTTTCTTTTTGTAATTGATAAAAAATTCCTTTATCAGTTGCCACAATAAATTTTTTAAAATTTAATTTTTTGGATGCACTTATTATTTGAGAAGTAGACCCTACAGAATCAGCAAGCTGAATAACTTCCATAGGTGACTCTGGGTGAACTAAAATTCCAGCATCTGGATGAAGCTTTTTCATTTTTTTTAACCCTTCAAACTTAAACTCATCATGTACTATGCATGACGCGTCCCATAGAATCATATCGGCATTAGTTTCGGTTTGAATATATTTTCCTAAATGTTTATCTGGAGCCCATATTATTTTTTTGCCTAAACTATCTAAATGCTCAACAACTTCTAATGCAATACTAGATGTAACAACCCAATCTGCAATAGCTTTTACTTCAGCTGAGGTATTCGCATAAACCACAACTTCTCGCTCTGGAAATTGATCACAGAACTTTTTAAATTCTTCTACTGGGCAACCCAAATCCAAAGAACAAGTTGCCTCAAGAGTCGGCATTAAAACGGTTTTTTCTGGATTGAGGATTTTTGAAGTTTCTCCCATAAATTTAACTCCAGAGACTACTAGTAAGTCAGCGTCTGTTTCCTGTCCGAATTTAGCCATTTGAAGAGAATCAGAAACACATCCATTTGTTTCTTCTGTTAATTTTTGAATTTCCTGATCTACATAATAATGAGAAATCAATACACCATTCTTGTCGATAAGTAGTTTCTTTATTGATGATTTAAGATTTTGAAGAGTTTCAAAATTATATTTCTTCTCGTTCAGAATATTTTTCTGATGTTTTTTTAAAAGATGATTTGGAACTACGTTATTCATATATAGACAGGTATATTGATAATTTTACAAGAAATCATATATATAAATACCAAATAAAAAAGATATTAGACATTTATATTTTAAAATTTAACATGTTGACTAATGAAAGATACTCTCAAAGATAAATTCTTGTATTTTTGCGCTGCAGAAAGTGATGAAGATTATTTTAATAATTCTTTAATTTATTTGTGTTCAAATGATGAAAATGGATCATATGGATTAATTATTAATAGAACAGTAGAAATTAAATTAAAGGATTTTTTTTCATCAATTAGTACAAAGTTAGAAAAAAAACTTAATTCTGGAAAAATAATTCTTGGGGGACCAGTTCAACCTATGTCGGTTTATGTTCTTTATTCAAATGATGATAGGTTCAAGCCTTTAATAGAAATAAACAATGATATTTCAGTTTCGCAAGACGTAAATTTAATAAAAGCGATTCTTAACGACGATGGTCCTGAAGAATTTCTAGTTTCGTTCGGTTTTACTGGATGGAGCAAAGGACAACTAGAAAATGAAATACTCACTGGAAATTGGTTAATTACACCTTCTCACAAAGACATAATATTTAGTACTCCTAACGACCAAAAGATAAACAAAGTCTCAAAGTTAGCTGGATTTGATTTGAAGACCGTGAGCGTGAATTATGGTAATTCGTAAGCTACTTTTTCTGTTTGTATTAACCTTTAGCTATTTTGTTCAAGCTGAATATCCTGATTCTGCGTCAAATTCTTCAATAAAGATTTTGTCTGATGAAATAGTAAAAATTTCAGAGGATGAATATTTGATTGGCGTGAAATTTGAATTTGATCGAGGATGGCACACTTACTGGATTAACCCAGGAGATTCTGGAGAAAAAGCAAAATTTGAATGGGAGCTACCTGAAGGTTATAAAATTTCTAATCCTAAATGGCCTAGCCCAACTAAAATTCCTTACCCCCCTTTGATGACTTATGGGTATGAAAATGAAGTAGTTATTTTATTCAGTCTTTTTAAGGAGTTAAATTCTTCCGAAAAAGGTGAAATAAACCTAAATTCAGAATGGTTGGCTTGTGCCGATATTTGTCTTCCACAATCAGGTTCATCAAAGGTTAATCTTAATGACGTTTTTATTTCACCCATAGAAGATCAACCAAACATTCAAGAATTAAAAGATAATCTTCCGAAAAAGTATCCATATCCAATATCAGTGTCGGCAAAAAATAATGAATTAATTTTATCAAGTGAATTAAACGATGCTTTTAAAGATTCTGAAATTTATTTTTTTCCTTACGATCAAAATTTGATATCTCATACGGCTATTCAAAATTCTGAAATCAGAGAAAATTCTTTTTTGCATAGAGTTTTGAAGTCAGAGCAAAATATTGAAAAATCGAACATAAAAGGAGTTATTACTTTTAAGAAAAATAACGATATTAGTTCTTTTTACTTTTCGTCTAATAATTTTTTTTTAGAAAATCAATTTAGTCTTTTAAACCTCTCAATTGCCTTACTTTCTGCTTTTGTTGGAGGTTTGCTTCTGAACCTTATGCCTTGTGTATTTCCAGTAATTTCTCTGAAAATCTTTAATTTTATTGAAATTGCAAATAATAAGAGAGAGGTTTTATTGCATGGTATGTCTTTTTCCATTGGTTCAATAGTTACTTTTGTATCAATTGGTTTATTTATTTTAGTTTTAAAGATTTTTGGGGAAGAAATAGGATGGGGTTTCCAGCTGCAATCTCCAATGTTTGTTGCTTTGCTAATTTACCTTTTTGCTCTGTTATTTCTTAATTTTATTGGATTTTTTAATATACCAAATTTTTTTGGGAAATTTGGGACCAAAGCCTCTAATACGAATTCATATAAAAGCTCTTTTGGAACTGGTGTCTTAGCAGTTGCAGTAGCAACACCTTGTACCGCGCCTTTCATGGGGTCTGCTTTGGGCTTGGCATTAACTCAGCCCAATTTTTTTTCTATCTTGATTTTTTTATTTTTAGGAGTAGGTTTTTCTTTACCTTATCTAGTTATAAGTCTTTTTCCTCAATCTCTAAGTTATCTACCAAAGCCTGGTAATTGGATGGAAACTTTTAGAAAAATTATGGCTATACCAATTTTTCTTACAATTCTTTGGCTGATATGGATTTTAAGTAATCAGATATCATTTCTAAACTTAATAAGCGTTTTAGCAGGTGTTTCTATTATATTTTTACTATGTTTCATAAAACAGATTGTTACTTTTTTAAAGTTATCCTCTAATTTGATTAGTCCAGCCTTCGCAATTTTATTATTTTTTTCTATTTATTTACTTCCTTTTAACTATCAAGTGAAGGATGAAACAAAATCTGAAATCTCTCTTGAGGAAATTGAAATTTTATCTAGAAAAGGCCCATTATTTATAAACTTTACAGCTGATTGGTGTATTACTTGTAAAGTAAATGAACAGATTGCATTAAGTGGAGATAATTTTAATTTATTGATTAAAGATAAAAATATAAATTATTTAAAAATTGATTGGACTAATAAAGACCCTAACATTAATAGATTAATAGAGTCATATGGCAGATCTGGAATACCTCTTTATGTGTTCTATCCCTATGAAGAATACGGACCAGTTATTCTTCCGGAAGTGTTGAATAAGTCTATTCTGGAAAATTATTTAAAAGAGAGTTATTAAGCTACGATATATTCTTCCCAATCTTCAATAATTTTATCCTTTATTGAAATTTCTTGTCCTTTCAAAAGATCCCTATAAGTAGGAATAGAAGCTTCAGGAGGATTGTCTAATATTTTATCTGCTTTAGAAATATTACACGATTTACATGAAGTAGTTACATTATCCCAACTTGTTTTACCGCCTTTACTTCTAGGTATTAAATGATCAATTGTAAGATCTTTTTTTTCAAATACATTTGTACAATACTGACAAGTGTACATATCTCTTAAGAAAACATTTGAACGAGAAAATTTTATTTTACTGGAAAATTTATGATACTTTCGAAGCATAACTATACTAGGGACTCTAAAAGTTATAGAAGGAGACCTTACAACCCAATCAGGATGTTCTTTGATCACAATTACGTTTCTAGTAAAAACTAATTTTACTGCTGTTTTCCAATCAACAGCTGATAAAGGGAAATAGCTTAGCGGTTTTCCATTACCATTTAAAATAAGACAATCCTTAGACATTAATTAAATAATACTACGAAATTACTCAAAGTTGGCTCTATATCTAAATACAAATAACTAAAACTTTATACTATATTCATTGTTTCCTAAGTGATATTATTCTGCTCAATGGAGTTTCTAGGCAGCAATATCATCTCCATAAACCAATTTGAAAAAGATGATATTGAATCGATTTTCAAAACAGCCGATTCCCTTATTCCTTTCGCTAACAGATCAAAATTAACTAAAGTTTTAGATGGTGCAATTTTAAGTAATATGTTCTTTGAGCCTAGTACAAGGACAAGAATAAGCTTCGGAAGTGCATTCAATATATTAGGTGGCTCAGTTAGAGAAACAACTGAGATGGGTTCCACTTCTTTAAAAAAAGGCGAATCTTTATATGATACTTCCAGAGTTCTTAGCGGTTACAGCGACATAATAGTTATGCGTCATCCAATTGCTGGTTCAGTTGAAGAATTTGCTGAGGCATCTAGAGTTCCTGTCATTAATGCAGGTGATGGAGATAATGAACATCCAAGCCAGGCCTTATTAGATCTCTACACAATTAAAAAAGAACTAGAATCGAGAGGTAAAACTATTGAAAATGCTAGAGTGGCTTTAATCGGCGATCTAAAATATGGCCGAGCTGTTCATTCACTTTGTAAAATCCTGAGTCTTTATAATAATATTTCTCTAAATCTTGTGTCTCCAGAAAAACTTAAACTACCCTCTTCTTCAATAAAAGAGCTCAAAGTTAGTTCAGTTGCTTTAAAGGAAACAGATAACATCCAAGAAGGGATTTCAGATGTTGATATTTTGTATGTTACTAGAATACAAGAAGAAAGATTTAATGATGCAGAAGAAGTAAAAAAATATAAGGGCTTGATGTCACTCAATGAAGAGATTTACACAAAAAACTGTGAGCCGAATACTGTAATAATGCACCCCCTCCCCAGAGATTCTAGAAATGACGCTAACGAACTTGATTCTGACTTAAATCAAAATCCAAATTTAGCAATTTATCGTCAAACCGATAATGGCTTGTTAATTAGAATGTCACTTTTTACACTTATCTTAGGTGTTTCAGATCAAATTAATGATTCTGCATCCGATGTTAATTGGTATTCCAATAAATCTTAATTAGCTCTTGGTAGTTGATACCAATTGGTTGTATACCTTGGAGACTGTAATTCTCTTTTCATAGACCATTCTTTTTTTATCCCTTGCGACAAAAATGTGACAGGTCCATTACTTGTTTTATTAATCTTATCAATAGTTTTCATTAAGTTCTTATCAATAGAATTTCGATGTTCTGACTTAAATAAATCTAATTGAAGAACCTCTTCATTATAAAAATCACTAAGCATTATGCCAGCTTTATTGTATTGAAAATTGGGTTTAAAAATTTTTTCCATAGCCATTCTTGCACCATACATTAGATCCCTTGAATCGTTAGTTGGATTAATGAATGGAATTGAAATCATTTCTCTATGCTGAATATCTTGCTTACGAAAAGGATTCGTTCTGATAAAAACTGATAACAGCTTACATACTTGTTTTTCTTTTCTTAATTTGACTCCTGCTCTTGCTGCATAATCACTAACAGCTTCATTTAATAGGTTCTGATCTGTAACCCTCTGACTAAAAGTTCGACTTACGACAATTTGTTTTTTTGTTATTGGTTGGTCTTCTAAATCAATACATGTCTCGCCTTTTAATTCTCTGATTGTTTTAGCCAAAACAATATTAAAACGTTTCCGAACATAACTTATGTCTAACTGCGTTAACTCATAAGCATTTTGAATACCAATGGCATTTAAGTGTTTTTCCAATCTCCTCCCAACTCCCCAAATTTCTCCTATTGGCGTTATTTTTAAAAGCCTCTCTTGCCTTTTTTTATCAGACAAATCTACTACACCATTAGTCGCTGGGTATTTTTTAGCACCATAACTTGCAATTTTGGCTAAAGTCTTAGTTGGTCCTATTCCAACTCTGACTGGTACTCCAATCCATTTAAATATTTTTTGCTGACAATCAATTCCAAAATCATAGAGATTCATGCAATTATTTACGCCTGATAAATCTAGAAAAGCTTCGTCAATACTATAGACCTCTAAGCGTGGTGCAAGCTGTTCTAGAACATCCATAACTCTCGATGAAATATCTGCGTATAGTTCATAATTTGAAGAAAAAACTATCCCTCCTTTTTTTGTGTATTCTTTTTCTATTTCGAACCAAGGATCGCACATTTTAATACCTATCTCTTTAGCCTCCTTTGTCAAAGCGACTACACAGCCATCATTATTTGACAGCACAACTATAGGTTTATTTTTTAAATCAGGTCGAAAAACTCTTTCACAAGAAGCATAAAAACTATTGCAGTCTACTAAAGCAAACATTAGTTAGAATTGATTTATGGCTGCTATTACTACTCCCAAAATTTCTAAATCTTCTTCTTTACTAACTTTTATTGGAGGATATTTAATATTTGCTGAAAGTAGTTTTGGTTTAGGAAAAAGCTGTAATTTTTTACAAGTATAAGCACCATCAACAGAAGCGATTACAATTTTTCCATGTTGTGGCTCTATACTACGATCGACAATCAATATTGCGCCATTATTAATACCTGCGTTAAGCATTGAATCTCCACTTGCTCTAACCAGGTATGTGGCAGCCGGATTACTAATCAAAAATTCATTTAAATCAATTGATCGTTCAACATAATCATCTGCAGGACTTGGCCAACCTACTTTTACTGGTTCAGTGAATATTGGAACTTTTGTAGTATTTTTATCGGGGTCAAAATAACCCCCCAAATTTTTAATTTTCATCTAAGGTAGTTAAGATATACTGTATATATATACAGTATATTACTACACCTAAGAAATGCAACTAAAATTAAATTACTTTGGCAACTCTTACTGCGAAAGCTGAACCTCCGCCGACAATTTTTACCCAAAGATTAAGGAAGAAACCTGAAGAAAGATTTTTTTTATGACCAGACTCAATTTTATGTTCGATTTCATCATCCTGACAAGATTGTAAAAGGTTAATAAGAGATTCATTAGAGTTACCTTGAGATCTTAAATAGACAAGCTGCTCTTCATAATGATCTTCAACAAAAGACTCAACAGCCTCAATGGTAGCAAAAACTATCTTAGGCCCAAATAAAGCGGGAAGAAATCCTAAAAGATAGCCTGAAATTTTCCATAGAAAAACAAGTCTGCTCCTTTTATTTTTTGGCAAAACCTCTTCTATTTTTCTTAAATGCTCTTGTTCAGTAGCTAGATGTCTTTTTGAGAATTCTAACAACTCAGGATCTTTTGCAACGGATAAAATTCCTTTATAGATAAATACAGCGCCTACTTCACCAGCGTGGTCCGAACGTAAAAAACTTTCTAACAATTTATTCATAAAAACATATATTAGAGCTTTAGTTGCTTATAAGATAATAGCAAAAAAACTTTTGAGAATGGTAGACACGCCCGGATTCGAACCGGGGACCCCCACCATGTCAAGGTGATACTCTAACCAACTGAGCTACGTGTCTATTATTTTGGCGTGAATTTTACAGGTAATTCCTGAATGGCGTTAACAAAATTATTTGGAGTTAAGACCATTTCTCCGTCTTGAACCATATCTGGAAATCTTTCAAAAATCTTTTGATACACAACTTCCAATTGCATATTCGCAACATGCTTACCCAAACAAAGATGTCTGCCGTAACCGAAAGCTAGATGTTTTTTGGCATTTTCTCGAGTGATGTCGTAAACATCAGGATTTTCAAAAATTTCTGGATCTCTATTGGCTGCACCATACCACAAGGTAACTTTTTCGTTAGGAGCCAATATTTGATCTCTTATTTGCACTTCTTCTTTAGTAGTTCGTCTCATGTATATCACTGGAGAGACCATTCTTATCGATTCATGAACCATATTCGGCAATAAATCTTTATTATTCATCACAAGCTCCTTTTGAGCTGGATTTTCTGAGAGCAAGTTCATTGTGCCGCTAATTGAATTTCTGGTCGTATCGTTGCCTGCAAATATAATTAAAAGCCAAGAGCCATCTAAATATTCTCCTGGGAGTTTCTCTCCTTCAACTTCTAAATTGGCAATGACTGACAATAAATCTTCTTTTGGATCTTTTCTTCGAGACATTAATATCGATCTACCGTAATCAAACATTTCTTGAACCATGATATTAAAAGCTTCTATTAAAGCTGGATCGGGAGCATGAGCTTGTTGTTCCTCAGAAAATTCTTCACCTCGATTTTGCATCTGTTGGCTTGCTGCTAGAAGTTGAGCCATTTCCAATAGTTTCATCCATTCAATTATTTTTGGTCTATCGGCTTCTGGAACTCCCAGCATTTCACAGAGTGTAAACAAGGGAAGTTCTGCGGATACTGAATCAACCAAGTTACATTTACCCAAAGGAGCAATATCGTCTAATAACTGATCAACTTTAAGTGAAACTTTTTTCTTTAAGTTTTCAACATATTTTGGATTGAAGAAAGACATGTGAGGATTCCTAATGTTTAAATGCAACATTCCATCAAGGCTCAACATATGATCCATTGTAGATCGATAAAGCAAATCATTTTCTGGTGGTTCAAACCCATGTGTTAATGAAGTGCCTCCAGCTAACTGAGAAGAAAAAATTTGTTGATTTTTTGAAACGTACTCAATATCTTTGTAACTTGTAAGCACCCAAAAACCAGGTTCACTGTCTTCCGGCCCTGTTTCGTGAAAATATACGGGGGCTTTTTCTCTTAATTCTTTGAAATGACTATAAGGCTGTCCTTTAGTAAAAAGAATTAAATCTGTAAGATCAAATTTTCTATCAAATTTATAAGCGTGATCAAAATTAGGCTTAGCTATTTTGACATAAGGTTGTTTATCGCTATTTAATTCAAGTGTCATAAATCTATATTTTTTTGGCGCGCCCGGAAGGATTCGAACCTCCGACACCGTAGTTCGTAGCCACGTGCTCTATCCAGCTGAGCTACGGGCGCATGAACATATCTTACAGTTTTTATTAAATATTATTATTTATTTCTTCTCTTAGGACCTTAATCGTTTCAGGTGCTGTTATACCTAACCTAACATGAGATCCTTTGATTTCTAAAACTGTAATTTTTATATCTTGACCAATCAAAACTGATTGCTCTTGTTTTCTACTGAGAACGAGCAAAACATTCCTCCCCTTATTTGATAGTACACAAGAATACCGACATTGTATACGTAAAAATTAATCAGGAGGTTCGAAACCTAATGGAGGAGTTTTTAAATTTTTTTTGTTTAGTAGATAAGTGGTCTTTCTGAGATAATCAGCTAACTCATCATTTGTATAATCTACGTTCAATTCAGAATATTTAAAAGAATCTCCTACAATGAATGGAACTTTTGTGTTTATCCGTCTTTTAACTTCGTGAAAAAGTAAAGAAGACCTTAACATGGTGCTAAAGTGGCTAACAAATTGAAACAGTCCTGAATTGGAACCAGAAAAATAAACTGGAACAATGGTAGCGTCAGATTGTTTTATTAATCTAGAAGTGAATTTTTTCCATTCACAATCAAAAGCTTTGTCTTTATTTTGGTAAAACTTTGAAGTTGTAGAAACTGAACCTGCAGGAAAAATAATTACTGAACCTCCATCTGCTAGATGCCTTCGAGCTATTTTTCTTGTTTCTATATTTGTAAGAAGAGCATTTTTATCACCTGTAAAATCAATAGGTAGTAGATATTTTTTTGTCTCAGGCGCTCTCAAAAGAAGGGAATGAACTAATAACTTAAAATCATCTCTCCTTTTACTAACTAGCCAACTTAGAACTAAACCATCTAAAACTCCAAAAGGGTGATTGGCAACTACAATTGTTGAACCCTCTTTTGGGATATTTTCCAACCTGTCTTTTGTTATATCTATTTCAAGATTGAGAAGATTTACACAGCCATCCCAAAAACTTTCCCAATTTGAGGGATTTTCTTGATATTTTCTATAAAGTTTAAAAATCTCGGGTTGGCCTGCACAAAACTCAATCGATCTAATAATTAATTTTTTGAAAATAGGATCGTCAGGATCTGCGTAACTAAAGTATTTTGATTCAATATATTCCATCAGCTCATTGGCGGAGAGAAAGGGATTCGAACCCTTGAAGGAGTTTCCCCCTTACCCGCTTTCCAAGCGAGCGCATTCGACCACTCTGCCATCTCTCCCATTATATGTCTTTATTATATAGATTAACTTCTAATTCCTACCCCTTTCTTTAAGAGGTGCAACGCAACTGAATAAAAAATAACTATAAATAATAAAATCATAGATATTGCATACATTACGTTGATATCCGAAACTCCCAACATTCCATATCGAAAAGAATTAACCATATATAAAAGAGGATTTAATTTTGATATAAGTTGCCAAGTTTCTGATAGTAATGAGATTGAATAAAAAACACCTCCCAAATAAATAAGTGGTGTCAAAACAAAAGTTGGAATAATTGTAATATCGTCAAAACTGTCTGCAAAGATTGCATTCAAAAGACCAGCTAATGAAAAAAGAATTGAAGTTAGTATTACTACTAAAATAGTAATGAAGTAGTATTGTATTGTTATTTCTGTAAAGAAAAGTGAGGTCAGCATCACCAAAAGACCAACTATAATTCCTCTAACTACTCCACCGGCCACAAAGCCAAGTAAAATTAGATAGGTTGGCATTGGAGAAACTAATAACTCTTCTATGCTTTTTTGAAATTTAACTCCATAAAAGGAAGAAACTACATTATTGTAAGAATTAGTAATGACCGCAAGCATTACTAAACCAGGTGCCATAAACTGCATATAGTCAAAACCACCCATTAATCCAATTCTTGAGCCAATAAAATTTCCAAAAATAATAAAATATAAAACAGTAGTTATTACGGATGGAATTAAAGTTTGCTGCCAAATCCTCATAAAACGTTTAATTTCTTTGATTGTGAGAGTATTTAGAGAGATGAAAAGTTCTTTTGGTTTCATATTTGGTTTGTAAGTTTTATGAAAAGTTCTTCTAATCTATTGGTTTCATTATGGATACTATTAATTTCAATATTATTTGACTGGAATATTTTTAAAACTTCATCTATTCCTTTAGATTTTCCAACTTGAACTGAAATAGTCATTTCATCGATTATTTTAATCTTGAGATCGTCTAATTTCAGATCATGCGGTACTTTTTCTTTTACTTCAAATACGTAAATTTCAGATTCAAGTTCTTTAAGAAGAGACTTCATAGAGGAGGTTTTAACTATTTTTCCTTGATCAATAATTGATATGTTCTTACATAATTTTTCTGCTTCTTCTAAGTAATGTGTTGTTAAAATTATTGTCGTTCCTTTTTCATTTATTTTTTTTAAAAATTTCCATAACGACCTTCTTAATTCAATATCTACCCCTGCAGTAGGTTCATCTAAAATTAGTAATTCAGGCTCATTGACCAAGGCTTTTGCAACCATGAGCCTTCTCTTCATTCCTCCTGAGAGATTTCTACCTTGTTCGTTTCTTTTATCCCATAAATCTAAAGCTTTTAAATAATATTCACTATTTGTTTTTACCACTTTTTTATCTAAACCAAAATATCCTGCTTGTTGAGTTAATATTTGGTAAACGGTTTCAAATTGATTGAAATTAACTTCTTGTCCAACCACACCCATTTTTTGTTTTGCTAAAGAGTGATTCTTATCAATATCAATTCCCAGTATTTCTACTTTTCCGTTACTTTTGTTTACTAAAGAGCTAATGATCCCAATCAAAGTAGACTTGCCAGCTCCATTAGGACCTAGTAGAGCATAAAAATCTCCTGAATTAACTTTTAAGCTTACTTGGTCAAGAGCTTTAAAGTTCTTGGGATATATTTTGCAGAGATTTTCTATATCAAGAGCTATTTTTTCCAAAACAAAGCTTAAATTTTTTGGTTACTTAGTTAAAAAAGACATCCCGTCTTCTAAACCTTTTAAGGTCAAAGGAAACATTTGGTCTTCTATAAGAGTTCTAGAGAGTTCTATTGATGAAGAATAATCCCAATGGTCTTCTGGCACAGGATTTAACCAAATTAATTTTTCATAATTTGAAAAGAATTTTTTCATCCACGATGAACCTGGTTCTTCGTTCCAATGTTCAATACTTCCACCGGCGTTAGTAATTTCATAGGGAGCCATAGTTGCATCTCCAATAAAAATTATTTTGTAGTCTTGAGAGTATTTTTGAAATAATTCAGCAGTCTCAATTCTTTCGTTATGTCTTCTAGAATTATCTTTCCAAACCGTTTCATAAATGAAATTATGAAAATAAAAATACTCTAAATTTTTAAATTCAGTTTTGCACGCTGAAAATAATTCTTCACAAATTTTGACATGGGGATCCATTGAACCACCAACGTCAAAAAGCACGATGACTTTCACAGCGTTTGCTTTCTCAGGAACCATCTTTATATCTAATAATCCTGCATTCTTAGCTGTAGATTTAATAGTGCCATCAAGATCAAATTCTTCATTATGTGATTCTCTTACAAATTTTCTTAACCTTCTTAAAGCAATTTTTATATTCCTAGTTCCCAACTCAATTGAATCATCTAAGTTTTTAAAATCTCTCTTCTCCCAAACTTTTACTGCTTTATTTTGCTTTCCTTCGCCGCCTACTCTTATTCCTTCTGGATTCATACCTGAATTACCATAAGGAGAAGTACCTCCAGTTCCAACCCACTTATCTCCACCTTCATGTCTTCCTTTCTGCTCTTCGAGCCTTTTTTTAAATTCGTCTAAAAGTTTTTCCAAACCCCCCATAGATTTGATCTTTTCAAGTTCTTCTGGAGTAAGAAATTTTTCGAATTCCTTTCTTAGCCATTCATCCGGTATTAAAGCTTGAATAACGTCATCCAAAGTTTCTAGTCCTTTAAAATAAATATCAAAGGCTCGATCAAATTTATCGTAATTTTTCTCATCCTTAACAAGAATAGCTCTTGAGATAAAATAAAACTCTTCCGTATTTGCAAATACAAGTCTTTTATCCAATGCATTCAATAGATCTAAAAGTTCTCTTAGAGTGCAAGGCACCCCAGTATCTCTTAAAGTGTTAAATAAGTTTATTAACATCTAATTGTTAGATTCCCTTCTGGTCATAAAAGCAAGTCTTTCAAGTAGTTGTACATCTTGTTCGTTTTTTATAAGTGCTCCATACAGAGGTGGAATTGCCTTAGAAGGATCTCTATTTTTCAGAATTTCATCAGGTAGATCGTCTGCCATTAAAAGTTTAAGCCAATCTACCAACTCAGATGTAGAGGGTTTTTTCTTAATTCCTGGAACTTTTCTTACGTCGAAAAAAATATCTAAAGCTTCTTTGACTAACTTTTCTTTAATTTTTGGGTGATGAACTTTTATAATTTTTTTCATAGTTTCTCTATCAGGAAACGAAATGTAGTGAAAAAAACATCTTCGTAAAAAAGCATCTGGCAATTCTTTTTCATTATTACTAGTTATAACAACGATTGGTCTGTTCACCGCTTTAATTGTTTCCTTAGTTTCATAAACATAAAACTCCATTCGATCTAATTCTTGAAGAAGGTCATTTGGAAATTCAATATCTGCCTTATCAATTTCATCAATAAGTAAAACTACTTTTTCTTCACTTTGAAAAGCTTCCCATAACTTTCCTCTATCAATGTAATTAGATATATCTTTTACTCTTTCATCTCCAAGTTGCGAATCTCTTAATCTTGTAACAGCATCATATTCATAAAGACCCTGTTGAGCCTTTGTTGTAGATTTAATATTCCATTCAATAAGAGGGACTTTCAAGGAACTAGCTATCTCCCTAGCAAGCATAGTCTTTCCTGTTCCTGGTTCTCCCTTAATCAAAAGTGGTTTTTCTAAATTTACAGATGCGTTAACTGCCAAACTGAGATCTTCAGTAGAAATATATGATTTTGTTCCTTTAAATTGCATAAATTGTCTCCGTGACTAAATAAGAATATCTATAATATCAAAAAGAAAAAAAATTACTTCTTTAATCTTAATTTTGCCAACTGTTTTGATTGGCCTACTAAATTGCCTCTAGAATCCCAGATCTCTCTATCTTCCTCAATGAAACCAGAGGTTAGAAAGTCGGTTTTAGCTATTACTTTTAATGGTCCATTTGAGGGGAAAGCTCTTAAATGACTTGTGAGACTAATAGTTGGAACCCATCCAACAGAACCCATGTTGTTAAAAATTGGTGGAGTCGTTGAGTCTAAAAATAAAATTAAACTATATAGATCAGCAGTCTCTTTGTCAGGCCAAGACATGTATAAATTTAAAACCGCTTTATTTGTCTTACTTTCCTTTTCGTCCTCCCACCATACAGAGTTAGGACAATATTTCTTTTCAATAAATTTTTCTAACCCAGGGTTAAAACCTTTCTTGAATGGATGAAATATACAATCTTTGTAATCTACAAAATCTGGTTCTTGTCTAAAATTCTTGTTTAATCCTTTCGATTGAGAAAAATCTGTAAAAGTTGCGGTAAAAATGACCTTAATTTCGTCATCTTGTAGCATTGTAGCTCTCGCAGAACTAAGACTTTTTGTAAATGGAAGCACTTCGATAGAGATCAATACTTTTCCAAAATTTAGCCTATTTAAATAATTGGCAGTTATCACCAAAGGATCTTTATGATTGAGACTTTCAGAAATAGCTTTTGCAGCTAAAGCCATTGTGTAACCACCATTAGGAGTTTTACCGATGCTCCATCGATCTGAAAGGTTACCTTCGTATATATTTTCTTCGATTTGAACCACAGATGTATCTGTTTTAAAGTGATCAAATGGTGTTTTCATAATAATAGATTAACAAATTATAGGGTTTTTTATATGCAAGGTAATTTTTTTGATATAGGTGTTAATCTTACACATGAATCTTTTAATCTTGATTATAAGGAAGTGTTAGAGAAAGCATTCAGTAACAATATTAAAAGAATCTGTCTAACTGGGACATCAATTTTAGATAGTAAAAGGTGTCTAGAAATAGCAGAAGAATTTAAAAAAAATCTTATTACATCAGTCGGGATTCATCCACATTACGCTGATAGTTATGACGAGTTGGCTAAATTAAAGATCCTTGAATTAGCAGAATCACCAATTGTTAAAGCGATTGGTGAGACAGGCTTAGATTTCAACAGAAATTTATCTTTAAAAGAAAATCAAATTATTTCTTTTGTAAATCATATTCAGATTGCAAATAACCTTGACCTCCCTTTATTTCTTCACCAGAGAGATGCTCATCAAGATTTTATGCACTGCATTACTAAAGAAATAATACCTAGTAAAGGAGTAGTTCACTGTTTTACTGGATCAATTTCAGAGCTTTATGATTATTTAGATCAAGGCTTATACATTGGAATAACTGGATGGCTTTGTGATCCAAAAAGAGGAAAAGATTTAGAAAAAACAATTCCTAAGATACCTATTGAAAGATTAATGATTGAAACTGATTCGCCTTATTTACTTCCTAAAAATATCAAAACAAAAAATAGACGGAACGAACCATATTTTCTTCCAGAAATATTTAATAAAATTTACGATTTAAGAAGTGAATCCAAAGAAGTACTTCAGTATCAAATTTATGAAAACAGCATGAATTTTTTTAATCTAAACGAATAATTTTTTCATTAAATAATTCTGTCTTATCTTTTTCTAAATTCAAATTCTCAATTATTTCTTCTGTATTGATGCCCACATTAAGAGGTGGGTGTTTAACTTCACTTTCTGTTCTTGAAAATCTTGGAGCAGGAGCTGGTTGTTTAATTCCGGCAACTTCAATAAAAGTTTTTCTTTCAACATTATGCTTATTATTTAAAGATTCTTCTAGAGAAAGAACGGGAGCAAAACAAACATCTTTACCTGTAAAGATATCGCACCATTTGTCTCTACTCTTTTCTTTAAAACGCTCGCTAATGATGTCTTTCAATAATGGCCATGAGCTTTGATCAAATTGTTTTGAAAACATTGATTTATCTAACTCCATGCTTTCTATTAAAGACCCATAAAATTGGGGTTCTATTGATCCAATAGAAATATATTTTTTATCTTTGCATTCATAACAACCATAAAAATGGGCTGCACCATCCAGAAGGTTTGATTCTCTCTCATCTTTCCATTGACCTGCGCTATACATACCAAACATCATAGTCATTAATAATGCAGAACCATCCGTCATTGCCGCATCAATGACTTGTCCTTTTCCTGATTTAGCTGTCTCAAGTAATGCGGCGCAAATTCCTAAAGCGAGAAGCATTCCTCCCCCACCAAAATCTCCGACCAAATTTAAAGGTGGAATTGGAGGAATATCTTTAGCTCCCATAGCCCCAAGTGCGCCTGTTAAAGCAATGTAATTGATATCATGACCAGCTTCGGAAGCAAAACTTCCTGTTTGTCCCCACCCCGTCATTCGTCCATATATTAATTTCGGATTTATTTTTAAAAGATCTTCAGGTCCATAACCTAAGTTTTCCATCTTTCCAGGTCTCAAACCCTCTATTACAGCATCCGCAGTTTTGATCAATTCGTTGATCAACTCTTTTGAATTAGGATTTTTTAAATCTACTGCTATAGACTTTTTACCTCTACTAGCAAGATCATTCTTTTTTTCTTTCCCATAATTTTCAATTCGGTCTACAACGATTACTTCAGCCCCCATGTCAGCTAAGATCATTCCGCAAAACGGGCCAGGTCCTAATCCTGCAAATTCAATTATTTTTGTTCCTGTTAGTGGTCCCATAAAATTACTCCCCCAAAGGTTTAAGTTTAATTAGTAAAGCTGGTAAAAGCACTAAAGAGCTTAAGATCGCCATACTCATTGCAAGGGCAGTAAAAATCCCAAAATAAACAGTTGGATTAAAATTTGACATAGCTAAAGATAAGAAACCAAAAATTATTGTCATTGAAGTGAAAAGTAAAGCTTTTCCAATTGTTAGGTGAGTATTTTTTGAAGACAAAAGATAATCTTTTGTTGAATCGTATTCTTTTTTAAACCTAAAAATATAGTGAATAGTATTATCTACTCCCATACCGATGCTAACAGCAGCTACTGTTACAGTCATAACATCCAATGGAATTCCAACTAAACCTATTGCGCCAATTACTGCTCCAGCTGAAAGAAAATTGGGAATCATGCCTAACAAGGCTAAATTGAAAGATTTAAATAAAAATAAAAACATTACGAAAATAGAAACAAAAACAATTCCCATGCTTCCAAACAAAGAACCAAATAAGCTTTGTAGAAGATTGCTGTAAATTACAGAGATTCCAGTTAAAGAATATTGGTTTGATTCTAAATTAAAAACTTCTTGTAAATCGCTATCTATTGAATTTATAAAATCCTTTCTATTTAGTCCATCTAAAGACTCAATAACTCTTGCAGAAAGTCGCACCTGATTATCATCTTCACTTATATAAGAGCTCAGCAATTGCTCTTCAATTTCTTCAGGCAATAAATTCCTAAGTAAAGCTAATTCAACATCCGTTAATCTCATATTATTGTTTGCAATTTCAGCTAATTTTATTCCGCTAGAAACTGATAAAACCTTACCAATTTCTTCTCTATCCTCTAAATAATCATGAATACTCTCTAAAAATTTTAAATTTTCTGAAGTAAACCAATAACCTTGTTTTTGAATTTCCTTATCTAAATCATCGCCAAAATCATCATCGAAGTCATCTTCATAGCTATATTCCTCATCTTCAATAACGGAATCTGGGGCGTTAATTATTACATCCAATGTTGCAGTGCCTCCTAATTTTTTATCTATTAGCGAAAGGCCTTTATATATTTCTGATGAAGATTTGAAGTAATCTATGAATTTATTTTCTACAGTCAATTTATTAAACCCTATAATTGAAATCGTAAATATTAAAATTCCTAATAATAATATCGTGTTAGTTTTTCTCTCTACCATCGCAAAGATATTATTTGTAAAACTCTCAGAAACAGGCTTTAAATTGAATGTGTTTTTAGAAAAAAGAGAGTTTAAAGATCCAAAATAAATAAAAGTAAAAAT
>SGZL01000010.1 GCA_004213955.1 Gammaproteobacteria bacterium | reverse complement strand
TTTTAGAAAATGGAATGCTAAAGAGATACTCAAGTAATTTTTTAAATTCTCCATATTTAAACGATCATATAACTCTGATTCAAAACGTTAGTGAAGTTAAAATTGATAATCCATTAGCTTTTTCAAGATCAGCATATGATTTAAATAGTTTGCCAAAGATTGTTAATTTTAAAATAAAAATTAAAGAAGTCTTTTTTAATAAAGTTTTCGTAGTTTCCAATGCTTAATAAAGAATCAAAAATAAATAATGGAGCGACTCTTTTGCTGACTTTATTCATTACATCTATTGTCTCGATTATAGGTTATAAGCTTTTTGATTTAACAATGTTCACATCCGAAGTGGAAAAGAGAAACCTAAGCCATCAACAATCTTTTTTAATGGTACTCAGCCTCGAATCTTACACACTTGATTACATGAGCTCAGCTGAAAAAAGAAAATCATTATCTTTAATTACCAACAGATATGATCCATACAGTCCCATTGAGATTCCTTTGAAAAGAGGAAATATAGTGGCTCAAATTGAAGACAAAAGTGATTGTTTTAATTTGAATTTGATTGTTACAAATGATGAAGAATCAAAGACTAAAACAGTTAATCAAGATGAACTTCTCTTTTTTAAAAATTTACTGTCTAGTTTAGAAATTCCAAGTGATAAGATCGAAAGTATTAGCGCATCTTTGATAGATTGGATAGATGAGGATGATTTTCCTGATAATTATAATGGCGCAGAAGATTTTTATTATTCTAATTTGAATACACCATATCTGACATCCAATCAGTATATGCAAAATATTTCGGAATTAAGAAAAGTTAAAGGTGTTACAGAAGTTATTTATAAAAAAATTGAACCCTATATATGCGCACTGCCATCAAATTTTAAGTTTATAAACATAAATTCGATTTCACCTCTAAAACCAAAAATACTGGTAGCTTTGAGTGAAAAAAAACTTTCAGATCAAGAGGCTATTTCAATCTTAGAAGATAGACCTTTAAGTGGTTATGAAAATATTGACGAGTTTTTTAATGATGAATTTGTAAAACAATCTCTTTCATCTAGTTTTTCAAGAAAGAAACTAAATGCTGAATCATTTTATTTTAATTTAGAAACTCAAATAAAATATGACGAATTCACATTTATAATGAACTCTAGAATCATTAAAGACGATGAAGACATGAAAATAATTTCTAGGAAAATAGGTAATTTCTTATGAGTAAAGCAATTTATGTCCTCTTCAATTATTTTTCTGATGAAAAGCTTTATTTTTTGGTTAACAACAATGAAATAAAAGAATTAAAAGAAAAAGAATTCAAAAAATATTCCGATATTAAAAAAAATATTTTCTTGATATCTGACTTATTTGACTCTATAGATTTAGACTTACCTGAAACAAATTTAACTAATCAAAAAAAAGCTATTCCATTTTTAATTCAAGATAGCTTATTAGATGATGTTAATAATTATTCTTGGCTTTTAAATACCGATGACAAAGTTCTTCTTTTAACTAGCAAAGAAAAATTAAATACTCTAATAAATAAGATAGATCTCTATTCAACATCTTCTCTGAATCCAATCGAAGCATCTTTTGATAGAGATAATTTGATAATTATTGATGATAAGGTAATTTTATCGCTCCAGAATCAATGGTATTGGTCGGGTTCGTTAGAAGTTTTCTATAATCATCTCTCTTTTATCGAAGAAAAGCTAAAAGATAAAATTATTGAAAGTCATTGTCTGATCAAGGTACCAGAACAACTAAAAGATAAGGAATTTTTAAATTTCACCTTACATAAGGATATTCGATCTTTATGGATGGCAAATCTGCCATCTTTAAAACTAGGATTTAATATTTTAAAAGGTAAGTTCGAGCCTAAAATAAACTGGTTTCAAAAAATAAAGGATTTTAGATTTTATATTATTTCTGCTTTAGCTATCTATTCTATTTTCTTGGTTTCAAATCTTATACAGTTTGGTTCATTATCAATTTTAAATTACCAATTGAATAATCAGCTTTCTGAGGTTTTTAAATTAAAATTCCCTAATGAAACAATTGAAAATGATCTTATTTCACAGGTAAATAATCTAGTAAATCTAAATTCTTACTCGAAGAAAAATTTAGATTCTTTAAGACTTTTGTCTAATGAAATCGTAATGATGGAAAATTTAAGTCTCATTTCAATTAATTCTGATGGCAGCAAAATTACCATAGAAGTAGAAGCAGTAGATTATGACCAATTAGAAAAATTAGTGAAATTAATGTCGACCATGAATATTGACTTATCTATTGGAAGTTCTAGAAGACTAAACAATCTATTAGTAGGAGAGCTAAATGTTAGAACTTTTTAGAAATATTATAAACATAAGAATATCAAGACAAAATCAAATTATTTTTGCAGCTTTTGCTCTTTGTCTTTCGATATATATCTTGTCATCATCGTTGATGATTTTAAAAAATAATGTTAATAACTTAAAAAAAGAAAATGAAATTAATCTAAACCGAATAGAGTTTATAGCTGCTATTGAAGAACAGGAAATAAATTCAAAATCGGCATTCTCATCAAATTTTGCTTCTTCAGTCAATTCTTCTGCTAGAGATAATAAATTAAAAATTGACCGGACATTGCCTATTTCAAATAATGAAATATCTATTTGGATTAATGAATCTAATTTTATAGATTTATTCAACTGGTTTTTAGAAATTAATAATAATGGGGTTGAAATAACAAAGATGAGTATTAGGAGGATTTCTAAAGAAACAGTAAGCGCACAATTAACAGTTAAGTTATAAAAAAATGAAATATTTTATTTACTTTATTATTTCAAGTTTTTTAATTATTTCGTTAGTTGTGGTTATTAATTTACCTTTGAGAATTATCAAGCCAGGTATGGCTGAATATTTTCCAGAAATTACCTTTAGTAAAATTGATGGAACAATTTGGTCTGGAAAAATTTATGATTTGAGTTTTGCTAATGAATATTTAGGAAGTCTAAATACAGAAATGGATTTAAGGACTTTAAAATTTTATTTAAATGATAATGAAGTTTCAGTAGAAGGGAAAATAAATATCATTAGCTCAATAATTGAAGAAAAAATTAATTTAAGAGAAACAAATTTTGAGATAGGCTCTAGAAGATTTTTGCAGAGAGTTCCTTCGATTTCTGCTGTTTCTGGAAATAACTTAAATATGACTTTCGACGTAGATGGGTGTTACGAGGCATCAGGTAACCTTTATGCTGATTTAGACAGAAAAGGCCTTCTCAACCAAGCTGTGACAACAAAAATGGAAGTAATTTTGGGCTGCAAAGATAATAAGCTGATAGGAGATTTCTTTAGTACGCCAAACCAAGATGTTTTGAAGGGCAATTTCACCGTTGATAATGAGCTAAACTATGTTTTAGTTGCAAACTCAGCATTAGTTTTATCAAAAATTTCAAAACTTTTAACTAAACCACTAAGTCGTGCACCAGATATTAAAATTAAAGGAAATTTATATGAATTATTTTATGGAGATTAATAAATGTTGATAGGAAAGAATCCGTTGAATGCATCACCTAAATGGTTCACACGTAATATCGAAATTGAGCCAGAAAATAATTCTGTTGAAGTAGACGGTACTTCGATAAATTTTAATGTTTGGGGAGATAAAAACCTTCCCGGACTCCTTTTATTGCATGGCTTTAATGCTCACAGTCTTTGGTGGTCACATATTGCTCCTGCATTCATGGAAAAATATTGTGTAGTTGCCATGGATTTTAGTGGCATGGGCGATAGTGGGCGCAGAGATTTTTACTCTCAGGAAATCTATAGCAAAGAAATCAAAGGCGTTGTGAATGCAATGGGCTGGGATTCAGTGACTTGTCTTGCACACAGTATGGGAGGATCGGTATCAATGTTTTCTACGTCTATTTTTCCAGATTTATTCTCTAAACTAATTTTATTGGATTCAATAATCGTATTACCTCCTGAAAAAGCAACTGCCATGAAATCGAGTAGACCCTCATCAAGATTTGCCGTGTTTTCAGAGGAATTAGAGGAGGCCATCGCCAGATTTAGGTTGATGCCGCCACAGCCTTGTGCAAAAGACTTTGTTTTAAGAAACGTTGCTAAGCATTCATATAAACAAACTGAAGAGGGTTGGACCCTCAAAGCAGATCCACTCATACCAAAAACCTATGAATATAACGATTTGCACGAAATTTTTATGAAAGCCAAAGTTGATATTGAAATAGTGTACGGAGGCTCCAGCCAACTTTACTCTCAAGATGTTATAGACTATATGGTCTACGTTGGTAATTTAGATAAAAATAAGATGCATAAACTTGATGGCGCCATGCATCATTTATTCTTAGATATGCCAGAAGAGTTTATTGAGTTAATTCAAAATATTTTAAAAAAATGACTGTTGCTAAAGTTGAAGGATTTTGTGATCCGAAGTTTTCTAAGTTGGGAGATATTTTTTCTAAGTCGATTAAATCTGGTTTTGATGACGGCGCGGCACTATCGCTAGAAATTGAAAATGAAGTAGTGATTGACATGTGGGGAGGGTTTAAGGACATAGAACATACGGAAGATTGGACTGAAGATACTATTGCTAACGTGTTTTCGGTTACGAAAGCAATGACTGCAACATGTGCACTCAAATTATTAGAAGAAAAGAAAATTAATTTAGGAGATCGAGTAACTAGATACTGGCCTGAGTACGATTGTAAATCTAAGGGAGATACTTCGATCAAAGATTTTTTTACGCACCGTGCTGGAATGTTCGGCTTTCAAGAGCCACTACCGTATGAGTGTTGGGAAGATTGGGATTTAATTGTTAATCAATTAGCCAAACAAGAACCTTTTCACGTTCCTGGTACTGCTCAGGGGTATCATGCAATGACTTTTGGATTTTTACTTGGGGAGATCATTAAAAGAGTAGATGGTAGATCGGTAGGTACTTTTTTTAAGGAAGAAATTGCGGATGTTTTTGACATTGATTTTAAGATAGGTCTAGACGAAAGCGAATTTGAAAGATGCGCTGAAATGGTTATGCAGAGTGCCCCAATAAATGTGATTAACTTTTTTAGAAGAATTCCTCGATGGCTTCTTCCAAGCAGAATTCGAGCAATCGGAGACACTCTTTCAAGCGCAGAGTATCGAAAAGCTTTTATTGAAATAGTTCAGGATGATCAAAATCTAAGATCTGTAACTGATTTTCCAAATAGTCCTCAATGGCGTAAAGGCGAAATCCCGGCGGCTAACGGTCACGGAACAGCCAGAGGTGTGGCTAAATTCTTTGGTATTCTCTCAAACGGAGGTGCTCGTGATGGGAAAAAAATATTAGATCAAGAGACCATTGATCTCGCCACAACAGAATTTACAGCAGGACCTGATAAAGTGTTACTGCAAGCCTCTTACAAATTTGGATTGGGTTATATGCTTGACGCTCCCTTTTCTCCAATCGGATATAAAAATACAATGTTCGGTCATACAGGTATTGGCGGGGCAGCAGGTTTTGGAGATAAAGTTAACAAGATAGGCTTTGCTTTTGTAAATAATAGACAACATTCGCTTGGAAAGTTATACAAGTCTGCTAACGATCTAACCAAAGCTCTTTATAAAGCTCTTTAAGATTAAATGATCCTCGATCCGTATTTTTACGTCGTTGCTGTGTTATCGGTTTTTTTTCATGGCATGGGCAAAGCAGGTTTTGGACTAGGATTACCTATTCTTGCAATACCGCTTATGAGTATATTTATTCCTCCATTACAGGCCTTAGCTATTTTAGTAATACCTCTCATTTTTATGGATTTGGTAACCATCAGACGTTTTTGGAGTTTATGGGATCTTGAATTAGTTAAATCTATTATTCCACTTACCTTATTTGGTGTGATAATTGGCACAATCACTTATAGTTTTCTCTCGGATAATTCGATCAGAATTATCTTAGGAGTAATTGCTTGTGGCTTTGGATTAGAATATTTTGTAAATAAGTCAAAAAAAATTGTTAAAAGCAGCAAAGCTGCTGGAACTTTTTGGTCAACTTTGGCTGGTTTTACAAGTTTTACAATTCATGCAGGAGGGTTGCCATTAAGTTTTTATCTTTTACCGATGAGACTAGATCGCAGAAAATACGTAGCAACTTTGGCCATAGTATTTTTAGCATTAAATCTTTTTAAAATGATTCCCTATGCCTATTTCGGCCAAATAAACTTTCAAAACCTGCTCACTTCAATTTTATTATTGCCTTTAGCACCTATTGGAGTTTATGTTGGAGCGTATTTGACTGAAAGAGTAAGTCAGGAAATATTTTACTCAATCACCCATTTTTGCTTGATTTTAACTGGATCAAAATTAATTTATGATGGGTTAACTATTGTTTCAACCTAAATGACAAATTTAAGCGTAAATATAAATAAAATCGCTCTATTGAGAAACTCTCGACCAGGTAATAATCCTTCACCTTTGGCGTTTGCTCAAAAATACTTGGAATATGGAGCGCATGGGATTACGGTTCATCCACGTCCAGATTTAAGACATATCAAACCATCAGATTTGGCAGAAATAAAAAAAATTACTAAAGAATACAATGTTGAATTTAATATTGAAGGAAATCCATTTGAGAAAAAAAATAATAACTACCCGGGATTTTTAGCTCTTATCGAAGAACATTTACCCGATCAAGTAACTTTAGTTCCTGATAATCTCAATCAATTGACTTCTGATCATGGATGGGACTTAAAATCTAACTTATCTCAAATAAAAGATTTTTCAGAGAGATTCAAAAATAATAATATTAGAACAAGTATTTTTCTAGATCCTGATAAAGAACAACTTGAAATTGCAAAAGAAATTAATATCGATAGAGTTGAGCTTTACACCGGTCCATTTGCTAGGGCGTTTGAAGAAAAAGATAATAAATCTCTAAAAAGTTATCAGGAGGCAATTAGCTTTGCGAACAACATAAATGTCGCTTTGAATGCAGGACATGATTTAAATTTATCTAATTTACCAACTCTACTTGAATATGGAGATATAGAGGAGGTTTCAATAGGACACGCATTGATAATTGAAAGCTTAGATCTTGGAGTTAAAGAAACTATCAAAAGATATCTTAAAATACTAAAATAACAATATGAGTACTGAAGAAAATATAAAAAAACAAATAGAGGATAATAAAATCCTTTTATACATGAAAGGTTCGCCAGATAAGCCTCAGTGTGGTTTTTCTCAAAGAGCTACTCAAATTTTAATGGCATGTGGGAAAGAATTTTCTTTTGTTGATATTTTATCTAATCCAGACATTCGAGAAACTCTTCCTGGAGTTTCAAATTGGCCTACATTTCCGCAATTGTATATCGAAGGAGAGTTAATTGGCGGAAGCGATATCATGATGGACATGTATCAAAATGGTGAACTCAAAAAGTTAATAGACGAAGTCGAGATTTAAGACGCTTTAAGAACTTCTTATTTCTTATACAGTCAAAATTAATTAATAAATTGGGAAAATCATTCTCATGATATTATTCTCACGATTATGTCATCAAAAAAAGTAATATTAGCCTACTCTGGTGGATT
Organism: Gammaproteobacteria bacterium; assembly: GCA_004213955.1. Taxonomy (GTDB): domain Bacteria; phylum Pseudomonadota; class Gammaproteobacteria; order Magnimaribacterales; family AG-339-G14; genus AG-339-G14. Next base: position 28,825 of record SGZL01000010.1, on the reverse strand, counting down.
AGATACTTCCGTAATTCTTAAATGGCTTCAAGAGGAAAAAAATCTTGATGTAATCACCTATACTGCGGATATGGGTCAAGGAGATATTCCAGATGATCTTGAGGAACGAGCTAAAGGTTTTGGTGCTGTTAAAGTTGTAGTAGATGATCTATCAAATGAATTTGTCTCAAATTACGTCTTTCCAATGTTTCGTTGCAATACCTTATATGAAGGCGAATATTTATTAGGCACTGCCATCGCTCGACCATTAATTGCAAAGCGTCTAGTGGATATTGCAAATACAGAAGGAACGAATTTAATTTCTCACGGAGCTACTGGGAAGGGTAATGACCAAATAAGATTTGAAATGGGGGCCCACGCTTTAAATCCAAAAATTCAAGTTATTGCTCCATGGAGAGAGTGGGATCTGTCTTCTCGAACAGATCTTATGAATTACTGCAAAGAGCATCAAATTCCTATGCCAGCCAGTAAAGCTGAAGAACCACCATTTTCAATGGATGAAAATTTATTACATATTTCATACGAAGGAGGGGTTTTAGAAGACTTATCAACTCCGCCTCCAGAAGATATGTGGTTGAAAGTAAAATCTATAGAAGCAGCAAAGTCAGAGCCAGAAATAATAAATATAAAATTTCAAAACGGTGATCCAATTGCTATTAATGATATCGCTATGTCGGCTGCTGAAATTCTTAAAAATCTTAATAGTTTAGGTTGTGTTCATGGGATCGGAAGAATAGACATTGTCGAATCAAGAGCAACAGGTATGAAATCAAGAGGTTGTTACGAAACTCCGGGAGGAACTATCTTGCTCAAAGCCAGAAGAGCAATGGAATCTCTATGTCTCACGAGAGATAACATTATTGAAAAAGATTCGCTTATGCCTTCGTACGCAAAGTTGATTTATGACGGGCTTTGGTGGAGCAATAAAAGAATAGAATTACAAAATCAAATTGATTTAGTCTCTGAGAAAGTAAGCGGTTCGGTGTCTTTAAAACTTTTTAAGGGCAACATCATTAGTTTAGGCAAAGAAAGTCAAAATTCACTTTACGATGAAAACAAGGCTAGTTTTGAAGCAAAAGGAGGGTTTTCTAATGAAGACATGGCTGAGCATATTAAAACTAATATACTTAAGTTTGATATTTAATTTATAAATCCAATAAGCTTGTCTTCTCAATACTTCTTAACTTTCTAGCCATATTAACAATAGTTTTCCCGGGGCCAGCATCGATAATCTCTTGAATCTTATTATTGGATAAAAACAAAAGTGTTTCTCTCCATCTGACTGTATTGGTGAGTTGAGTAATGAGTGAGTTTTTAATTTCGTCTACATTACTTGTCGGTTGAGCAAGAACGTTTGGAATAACAGGAATTTCAGGGTTTTTAAATTCCATTGTATTCAATAGTTTTTCTAGTTCTGTTTGAGCCTCAGATAGCAAAGAACAATGAGAAGGCACAGACATTTGAACCATTTGAGTTTTTACTCTTTTAAAATCATTGTCTTCAATGTATTTTTTACAAGCTTCTATAGATGTGTTTTTACCAGCTAAAACCGAAACCCCTTCGGCATTATCAGTAGAAAAATTAATTTCTTCTTGTGATGAATTAACCGAATCTATCATTTTATAAATTTCTTCTAAGCCCATATTTAGCACCACTAACATTCCAGCGGTTCCCTCCGGAACGGCACTTTGCATTAGTTTTCCTCTAACGTTGACTAGCTTAAGAGCATCTGAAAATCTTAGACAATTGGCATAGACTAAAGCTGAGTATTCACCTAAAGATAACCCGGCGGTTACACTTATATTTGAATTAACTTTCTTAGCTTTAACTATTGCAATACTAGTGGCTAAAATAGCTGGTTGAGCATATTCGGTTAAATTTAATTGTTCTTCAGGGCCTGAAGTAATTAATTTGATTAAATCAAAGTCTAAATCTTCTGAAGCTTCTGCAACAAAATCATGAATTTCTGGATTTGAAGAAATAATTTCATTCAACATGCCAATTTTTTGAACTCCTTGTCCAGGGAATAAAAGCGCTTTCATATTTGCAAACAAAAAGAAGTTTCGAGACTTTCAATGATTTTAGAGGTGTCCTCTAAGGATTTTATACCGCCATAAACATAACGATCTGGCCTAACTATAATTAATTTATATAAAGAGAAGATCTTCTCCATCCTGTTCTCTTCGTCGTCTTTTTCAGAAAGCTCAATTATTTGGATATCTAATGCCTTTACAATTTTTTCCGCTTTATCGCTGAGTTTAGAAATATTGTCTCGAGTAAATACACAAAATTTAGAGCCTACTACTCGGTCGGATAATTGCTTTACTTCATCTCGCAACAATAATGGTTGGGGACAGGGGTATCCAGAAATTTCATCTGAGGCATCTTTAAAAATTCCTGAAGGCAGATGAGGGAATTTAACTCCGTATCCGTCGTTATCATCAGGAGCAAAATCTTTTCCTTCTTGTTGAGCACATATTCCTTCAATGATTTTTCCAATAGAAACCGATTGAGCCACGGTCCATTTGGCATGTGGATATCTCTCTGCTTTGTAAGTTTCAAGAATAGCATCACTTGCTTTTCCAGATAAGATTAGATCTAGCTTCCAAAATAAATTCATTGCATCTCTAATTCCTGTACCCATTCCAGCTCCCATAAAAGGAGGCATTTGATGCGCAGCATCTCCAGCTATTAGACAATTTCCTACTCTCCACTCTTTAGCTAGAGCTGCATGAAATTGATAAACATCTGCCCTTTCTAAAGAAGCATTGCTAGGATTAATCCATGGGGATAATAATTCCCAAACTTTCTCTTCTTTTTCTATTTCTTCTTTGGTTTCACCTGGCATTAATTTGAATTCAAATCTTCTATGACCCCTTCGACCAGGAACATAGGTAGCAGGCCTTTTTGGATTACAGATTTGTTTCGCATGATGTCTTGGAATATCAGTTGTTTGGGTAAGATGAGCATCTGCAACCAACCAATCTTGATCGTAACCAAGATCATCTCTTTCAATTTTAAGGAGTTTTCTTACACTGCTACTCGCTCCGTCACACCCAATCAAATATTTACATTCGAAATGACTCATTCCTTCATTTGAAGAGCAATCAAGAATTATCTTATTCTTTTCCATGTGGAAATTTTCTAGAATAGTTTCTTGCTTAATTTCAATATTTTTTTTCGATTCAACTGAAGATCTAATTATTTTCTCAAGTTCCGGTTGATAAAAAAGAAGTTGAGGCGGCCATCCCATTGCGCCAACTTCCAATGGCTGGTCTTGAGTGATTATTTCGTTTAATTCAGCATCTGTGAAAGAAACCTTATCAATATAACCAGTATTCTCTACAACTTCTTCTGCGAATCCCAAGAGATCGAAGGCACGACATTGTTCGCCATCTGTATTAATTGCTCTAGCTGTAGGACTGGTACCTTTATTTGCATCGATAATAAGAACTTTATGTCCTTTAATTGCCAATAAATTAGCCATTATTGAACCAACCGGCCCATATCCAATTACTGCAACATCAAACATTGAATTTGGATTTTAACTTATTTAATGTATAAATTTATTAGTAATTTAAATCACAATATACTTACTTTATGTCGGCTTTATTGCCTTGATAATCTTGCAAAGAATTATTAAGATTTTTGAAAGGAGAAGATTATGGAACCAATTATCAAAGCAACAGATGTTCAATATTGCACTTTGCAGTGTCCTGATTTAGATATTCAAGAACAGTTTTTAATTCATTTTGGGATGCACACTGTAGAAAAAACTGAAGAAATGCTTTTAATGAAAGGTGATGGAACTCAACCTTTTATTGAAAAAATCTTAAAAGGTGAAAAGAAATTTATTAGCCTTGCTTTTGTTGCATCATCTATGGAAGACCTAGAAAAAATTAGCAAGACAGAATCTTTTTCAGATATTGAAGAACTTAGCACACCAGGAGGGGGTTTTGTTTCGAAAGGCAAAGATCTAGACGGATTTGGAGTAGAAGTTGTTTATGGTATTAAAAACCTAAAAAAAACAGCTGAAACCATTCCAACTAACGAGGGAAGGGCTGTTAATAGGGTTAATCAAATGAAAAGGTTTTTAAAAGGCTCTTATCCTAGAATTCTAAGATTTGCTCATGCTGGTCTTAATGCAGTAAATGTTCAAGACTCTTTTGATTGGTATCAAAAACATCTAGGGCTCATTGCAAGCGATAGACTATTTCTTGGCGATCCAAAAGATCCCAATACTCCCATGCAAGGAATTTTCTCCAGATTGGATAAGGGTATGGAGCCTGCCGATCATCACACTATTTTCTTTTTATCTGCGCCCATGCTCTCTGAGGGCAAGCCAGTAATGAATCACGTATCCTTCGAAATGTTTAACATTGATGATGTATTTACTGGAAACGAGATGCTCGAAGCAAAAAAAGAAGAGTTTAATTATTTTCAGGAATGGGGAATCGGTAGACACTATCAAGGCAGTCAATTATTTGATTATTGGCGCAACCCATTTGGTCAAACTCACGAACATCAAACCGATGGCGACATGTTTGATAATACTTTTCCTACAAGAGACTTAAACGTAATGATAGATGAAGCTGGTTTGGGAGAGGAGCCAGCAGAATCTCAATGGGGCCCATCGCTAAGCAATACTTTTGGTAATGCTGAAAACGGTTAATTAGTGGATTTAGGTATATCAGAAAAAAAAGCCATTGTCTGTGCCTCTAGTAGAGGTTTGGGTAAAGCTTGCGCTGAATCCTTAGCTAAGGAAGGAGCGGAAATTGTTATCAATGGGGTTAACGAAGATAATTTAAGAAATACCGAAGCTGAATTTAAATCTAAAGGGTATAAAGTTACTTCGATTTTAGGAGCCATGGAGGACAAGGCCACAAGGATAGCGTTACTTGAAGCATGTCCTGAGCCTGATATTTTAATTAATAACAGTGGTGGACCGCCTCCAGGAAATTTTTTTGATTGGAGCGAAGATGATTTTCTTGCTGCTATTAAATCAAACTTCACTCAATCGGCTATGTTAATGCAATCGGTTTTACCTGGAATGAAGGATAGAAAGTTTGGAAGAATAATAAATATTCTCTCAGCTATGGTAAAAAATCCTCATGTAATTATGGGTTTATCAACCTCAGCTAGGTCAGGACTTTTAGGTCTTTCTAAAGGACTATCTAGGGAAATGGCTCAATTCAACATAACAATCAATAATTTACTTCCTGAGCGCATTGATACAGATAGACAGACCAGAGTCATTGAGTTTCAAGCAAAACTAGCTGGAATCTCTTATGACGAAGCCAAACAAAATATGGAAGAAGAACTCACTGCAAAAAGAATGGGAACGGTCGAAGAATTTTCAGATTTAGCAGCTTTTTTATGTTCTGAACAAGCAGCTTATATATCCGGCCAAAGCATATCGATAGATGGCGGAAATAGTACTAATTTTTATTAACTTTTAATTTTTCCTGAAGTCCTTTATTAGAGGTTGTATATCCAAAAGGCACTCGTTCTCCTGGATTTATTCTTTTAAATGCTTCTTGGACAGCTAAAGTTGTTTCATGAAAGCCACATAAAATCAGATCTAATTTTCCTGGATAAGTATTAATATCACCAACAGCAAAGATTCCTTTTTTATTTGTTTCAAAATTTTCTGTGTTCACTGAAACTTTTTTTTCGCTTAGCTCTATTTCCCACTCTAAAATTGGACCAAGTTGTTTATTTAAACCAAAAAAGAAAAGGGCCTCTTCGCATTCAATTGTTTCTATTTCTTTTGTCTCAAAATGCATTAAATCTACACCAGAAAAAGAGTCTTCCCCATTTACGTCTTTAATGACGTATGGAATCTTTAAATTAATTTTTCCTGATTTAACTAAATCTCTCATTTGTGATTCAGTGTGTTGAGCTCCACGGAATTCATCTCTTCGGTGAACTAAATAAATCTTCTTAGCAATTTTTGCCAATTCGACTGACCAGTCAAGGGCACTGTCTCCGCCTCCAAATATAACGATTTCTTTATTTTTATATTTATTAATATCTCTTACAGCATATTCAATTCCATTTCCTAAAAATCTATCTGGATTTTCAACCGGAGGCCTTCTCGATTCAAACGAACCAGCTCCAGCTGCGATAAAAATATTACTAGTTAGAAATTCTGAATTGTTATTAGTTTTTACAATCCATTTTTCTCCTTTTGATTCAATGGCTTCAACTCGAGTATTTAAATGAACGTTGTAGTCAAAAGGTTTGATTTGTTCTAATAAGGCTTCAATGTGTTCTCTTCCAGTTTGATTAGCAACACCAGGAATATCATAAATTGGTTTATCAGGATAAAGTTCAATGCATTGGCCTCCAATTTTGTCCAGATTGTCAACCAATTCACAACTCAATCCGAGAAGTCCTGCTTCAAAGACAGTAAATAAACCCACAGGACCAGCTCCAATTATTAAAATATCTGTTTCTTTCATATTAGGTAACTTTATCTCCAGGTTTTGCACCACTTTCTGTTCCAACCAAGAAAATACCGTCGTCATTACTCGAAGCTAAAATCATTCCTTCCGAATCGCCGAACTTCATTTCTCTAGTTTTTAAATTATTCACACATATCACCAGCTTTCCTACTAAATCCTCTGGGTCATAAAATTTTTTTATACCAGCAAAGACAGTTTTTTCTCCAAAATCTCCTATGTCTAGATTTATTTTAATTAACTTATCAGCTTCTTCTACATTTTCTGCAGAGTTGATCTTAGCTATCCTGAGATCAAGTTTTAAAAAATCATTTATTTCAATTTCATCCATTTTGACTAATCTCGGCTAACTTAGCTATTTCAGAATCTTCTATTCTTACTAACAAAGGTTTAAAGGTTTCCAATTGATGATTTACTAAGTTATCTGTTAAATCATCTAAAGGTTGATTAGATTTTAAATAATTTTTAATTTTTCCAGAAGTCTCTGGAATCACTGGTTCTAAATATAGATTTAAAATTCTAAAAAGATTAATTGCAGTCGATGCTATTTTTTTTACTTCCATACTATTTGCTTCTTCTTTAACTAATTCCCATGGCTTTTTCGAATCTATGTACTGGTTAGCTTTATCAGCAAGAAGCATGATCTCTTTCACAGCTTTTGAATAATCTCTTGCTATAAATAAATTGAATATATTTTCTTTTTCTTTAATAAACTCTTCGATAATTTCATTATCAAGTATTTCGCTTAGCTTATTATTATCTTTTTTTAAAAAACCTTGAGACCTACTAGCTATATTTATGAATTTTCCAACAAGATCAGTATTAACTTTTTTCTGAAAGTCTTTTATGTCCAAATCTAAATCATCAACGCCCGATGATAATTTTGAAGCCAAGTAATATCTAATTAAATCTGGCTGCAACACTTGAAGATAATCATCAACTAAAAGAAAGTTTTTCTTTGATTTAGACATTTTTTTTCCATTTAAAGTCATAAAACCATGAACAAAGACATTGTTTGGTTTTTTAAAACCTGCCGTTTCAAGCATACATGGCCAAAATAGGGTGTGAAAGTTCATAATATCTTTTCCTATAAAATGATAAATTTCAGCATCGCTTTGCTCCCCCCAAAGGGTTTTTGAATCCTTATCAATATTTTCTTTCTTTAGATAATTTTCTAAACTCGCTATATAACCTATAGGAGCATCTAACCAAACATAAAAATATTTATCTTCGTATCCGGGAATTCTAAAACCAAAATAAGGTGCATCTCTGCTAATATCCCATGGCTTTAATCCATCAATAAACCATTCTTGAATTTTGTTCTCTACTGCAGATTGTAAGTCTGTATTCGATATCCATTTTTTTAGGTTTTCACTGCAAGATCCAACATCAAAAAACAAATGTTCACTTTCTTTTATAGTTGGTTTACTGCCAGTAAAAATAGATTTTGGGTTTAATAATTCAGTAGCTTCATAAGTTGCACCACACACTTCACAATTATCTCCATATTGATCTTTCGCTCCGCATTTTGGACATTCTCCTTGAACATATCTATCAGCTAAAAAAAGACCTTTTGAGTCATCGAAAAGCTGTTTTATTTTTTTTCGAATAATCAAGCCTTTCTCGTCAGCACTGTTGAAAATCAACTCACTAAAAACTCTATTTTCTTCTGAATGAGTTGTGTAATAGTTGTCATGTTTTATATTGAAATTAACTAAAGAATTTTTTTGTATCTTAGTTATTTCTTTTATAAGTTTCTCAGGTTCAATATTCTCTTCTTCTGCTTTTAACATGATTGGCGTGCCATGCGCATCACTTGCACAAATATAAATACATTTTTTGCCTAGCGCTCTATTAGTTCTTACCCATATATCTGTTTGAATATGTTCAAGTAAATGACCAAAGTGCAGAGGCCCATTAGCATAAGGAAGCGCTGAAGTGATTATTAGTAGATTGTTTTTGTTTGGCATATAATTTTGTTATGAAAATCAGCTTTTCAAGACTTAGATTTTACTTATCTTGGTTCCTTATCTCTACTTTAATTAGTTTTATTTCCTACGCAAATGATTACAGTGACGAAAGTCAAATAAATGTTTCTAAATCAGATTTCAATAATCTTTGGTCAATCGCAATCGAGCTTAAATCTGAGATAAATAATGTTTCTGTTTATCAAATTATGATGGCCTTCCAAGATTTGAATGAAACTTCTTTTGATAGAAATAATATTAATTATTTAAAAAAAACTAGTTTTCTTGAAATTCCAAGCTCCAGTTTTATAGAAACTTTTGATACCTCTCAATCTATCTTTGAAGTTGCAAGACAAAATTCTTTAATTGATAGCAAATTTACTTATTTTTCTCTTTTAGAGTCAGAACCTCTCAAAACATTCACTGAAAGAAAAACATCTTCAATAAATCCAGAGACCATGGGTTCTATTGATCAATTAAATAATGATCCATTTGAAAAATTTAATAGAAGAGTGCATAACTTTAACAGCTCTATAGATAATTTATTTTTTAAGCCCGCGGCAGAAATTTATAATTCAGGAACTCCAGAATTTTTTCAACTTGGAATTTCTAACATTTTTGGGAATCTGGGCGATGCTAGTTCGGCTGCAAATAATATTTTGCAACTCAAACCAGTTGCATTTATAAAAGATCTTTCAAGATTTTTAATAAATTCAACTATGGGATTATTTGGAATTTTTGATATTGCTTCTGAAATGGGCATTGAAGAATCCAGAGAAGATTTCGGTCAAACTTTAGGTCATTGGGGCATCTCATCAGGCCCTTTCATAGTTATTCCTTTTTACGGACCAAGTAATTTTAGAGACTCGTTTTCTATCATTCCTGACTTATATTTATACCCTAATGTACCCAGAGATGATTCGGCGAGAATAGGCACAGGAGCTCTAAACCTATTGGACCTCAGATCTGATTTATTAGGCGTAGCAGAAATCTCAGGTAGCGATCAGTATACTTTCTATAGGGATGCATATATTCAAAGAAGAATCTATCAAATCAATGATGGAGAACTTGAAGAAGACGTAATGTTTGATGAGTTCGATTAGTCTAGAAAGGCACTATAAACCATAGATTGCATTTGTACTCTTATTGGATAATACCCAGATGGCATTAACTGAGTCATTAAAATACAAATCAGTTCCTCTTTAGGATCTACCCAAAAAAAAGTACTTGCAGCTCCGCCCCAATTATAACTCCCTAGAGATCCACTATTTTGTGTTCCAGCAAGATCAATATTCACTCCAAATCCTAATCCAAATCCAACGCCTTTATACCTTACTTCGCTAAAACTTCCTTCAGACCCCATAGAGATCATATCTTGGTTGTCTGGAAGATGATTAATCGTCATCAATTCAACTGTTTTTCTAGAAAGAATTCGCTTTCCTTCAAATTCACCCTTGTTTAATAACATTAAACAGAAATTATGATAATCGTTTGCTGTAGAAACTAGTCCACCACCGCCAGAGTAAAATTTTGGTTCTTTTGAAAATACACTATTTTTGTCAGATTCATCATTACGTCTTAGATAAGTTTTAGGAGTTCTTTCATAACAAGAAGAGAATCTATTTAGTTTTGATTTTTTTACAAAAAAATCTGTATCAGTCATCTTAAGAGGTGAAAAGATATTTTTTTTGAAATATTCTGACAACGATAATCCACTTAAAACCTCTATTAGTCTCCCGCAAATATCTGTGGAGACACTGTAATTCCATTTATCTCCTGGACTGAATTCAAGAGGTAGACCTGCAATTGTTTTTGAAAAGTTTTCTAGATCCATTGGCGGGAAAGAAAAATCTGAATTTTCTCCTCTTGGACCACTCCAAACTTTTCTATAAGCGTGATCAACGTTTGTCTGATAATGAAAGCCGTAAGTTAACCCAGAGGTATGACTCAAAAGATCTCTAACAGTTATTTCTCTGTCAGGATTTGAAGTCATGAAATTGGGGTAGCTACCTGATTGAAAAACGGATGATTTTCTAAACTCAGGAAGAAACTTACCAACAGGATCAGCTAATTGAAAAAGACCCTTTTCAAAAAGCTGCATAAGTGCAACACTCGTAACAGGTTTGGTCATTGAATAAATTCTAAATATTGTATTTTTTTCAATTTTTTTTGAATTCTCTACGTCTCTATAACCATTTGAATGAAAATGTACAATTTTTCCCTTTCTCGAAATTAAAGTTTGAGTACCAGCGAGTTTTCCTTTATCGGTGTAGTTTTGTTTGAAAAAATTCTCCATTTCTTTTAATTTATTTTTTGATAAACCAAGTTTTTCTGGATTATGTATCTTCATTTTTAACCTCCATCTTTGCTTTTATAAATTCTTCATGAGAAATGTAAATTAGATCTGATACTTTTCTAATTACATATTCTTCATATTTATCAACATTTCCGTCAGCAAAAGCTATTTCCCACATTGATTTGATCAAATCATATTTTTCTTCGAAACTAAAATCATCATTAACAACTCTTGTAAATTCATAGAGTGATGTGGATTCTTCTTGCGATTCTTTTCCTGCTGAAATTAAAGATGAAATCTCAGATTCATCAATATCGAATTTATTAGAGAGAGTTTTTTTTAAACTTTCAATTTCAGATTCGTCTATTGATTGATCAGCTAAACTGACTTCGATCATCAATGAAATACATGCAGATACCACCTTATCAACCTCTTTTTCTTCGATTGCTTCTTGTTTATTAAAAAATTTAGAAAAAAAGTTTTTCATGCTGCTCTAATAATATCTTTTTCAAGAATTGATAATATCTCATATTTAGATTTTTCTAGATAAATAATATTTGATAAAAGAATTCTTATTTTTTTAGCTTCTTTGTGACCATTGAATAAACCATGCATATGTATCAAGCCTCGTCTAACAAGATTAATATTTTTAATAGTTTCAAAATAATTAAACATTTCTGAAGTAATGTCGTATAAAGAATTATCCTTTATCAATCTAGCCTCTAAGATTTTATCTACTTTACTAAAGATTAGCGGGTTTGAGTAAGCTTCTCTACCGATCATGATGCCCTCAAGACTAGACAAATCATTCTTTTTAAGAAAATCTAACTGTTTAATTCCGCCATTTATTATTATTTCTAAATCTGAAAAGTCTTCTTTTAATTTTCTAACTCTTTCGTAATTGAGAGGTGGTATCTCTCTATTTTGTTTAGGCGTTAAGCCTTTCAATATAGCTTTTCTCGCGTGAACATAAAAAACTTTAATATTGCACGATTGAATTGAGTCGACAAAATCGTCTAATGTTTTATCTATGTCATTATCATCTGTACCGAGACGAATTTTTACAGACACTTCTTTATTAAAATTCTCTTTGATTGATAATAAACAATCCTTTACTAATTCAGGGTCATTCATCAAAGCAGCACCGAAGCCACCACTACTAACTCTAGGACTTGGACAGCCTAGATTCAAATTGATTTCATCGTAGTTAAATTTGTTTGCAATCTTTGAAACTTTACCAAGATTCTTAGGGTCATTACCGCCTAATTGAAGAACTATTGGGTTTTCAATATTGGAGTATTCTTCTAATTTATTCTTATTTCCGTAAAGAATAGCATTTGAATGAATCATTTCAGTAAAGAGGACAGTCTTTTTAGATATAAGTCTAATAAGATATCTAAACTGACTATCAGTTCTTCCCATCATAGGGGCTATAGAGTAAGACCTATCCATTTTTTATAAGAAATATATAACAGAATAAAGTCCTACTACCGTTAAAACAAAAGTGTAGGGCAGAGCCATTATGATCATTCTAAAGTATGAAAGATTTATTAATGGAGCAATAGAAGACGTAAGTAAGAAAAGAAAAGCAGCTTGACCGTTAGGGGTGGCAACGCTTGGTAAATTAGTTCCTGTGTTTATTGCGATAGCTAAAAGATCAAATTGATTTCTATCGATGACACCAGTATCAAAGGCATTTTTAACTTCACTAATATATATTGTAGCCACAAAAACATTATCACTAATCATCGATAAAATTCCATTGGCTAGAAAAAACATTGGAACTTGTAAATCAAAATTTAAGGTTAATACATAATTTATTACAGGAGAAAATAGATGTTGATCATGAATTACAGAGACAATTACAAAAAATACGACTAGTAGAGCAGTAAATGGAAGAGCTTCTTCAAAGGCTTTTCCTAGTTTGTGTTCTTCAGTAATTCCATTAAATGCGGTTAAGAGAACTATCACCATTAATCCGATTAATCCAACAGCTGCGACATTGAAAGCCAGGGCAAGAATTAAAATTAAAGCGACTAGAAGTTGAATTACTAGTTTAGTTTTTTGAGAGGCTGTTCTTTGAGCATCTTCTTTTGCACCAAAGTCGTTAATAATATCTCTTATTTTTGGTGATAATTCAGCTCCATAACCAACAATTTTTAATTTTTCAATTATGTAGCAAGTAAATATTCCAAATATAAATACTGGAAGTGATACAGGTAACATTCTTATAAAGAATTCTATGAAATCCCAATCTGCTACTGAACCAATCAGAAGATTTTGAGGCTCCCCAACAATTGTACTAACTCCTCCAAGAGCTGTACCTACTGCTCCATGCATTAAAAGATTTCTTAAAAACCTCTTAAATTCTTCAGTTTCATGATCAAGGTTATCACTTTCTAATAAAGACTTATTTTCCTGGTAAAGTGTATAAAACCCTACAGCAACCGCAATTAAAACAGCAGTAACAGTTAAAGCATCTAGAAAGGCAGATAGAACGGCGGCACTTATTAAAAATAATAAGGAAAGTAATTTCTTATTTTTTACATTTATTAACAATTTAGTAAAAATGAAAAGTAAAAAATCTTTCATAAAGTATATTCCCGCAACCATAAAAACTAGTAATAAAATTACTTTAAGATTTAGCAAAACTTCCTGATAAACATGTTTCGATGTAGTTAGTCCCAATATTACAGATTGAATAGCTATTAAGCCTCCGGGTTGAAGAGGGTAACACTCTAAAGCCATAGCAAGCGTGATAATGAATTGACCTAAAATAATCCAGCCTAAAATAAAACCTGCATCTAGGTCAGTATTCAACAAAATAAAATAAATAATTGGATTTGATACAAGAAATACGATAATCAAATTCTTGTACCAATTTGCAGAAGCTCCCAAAAAATTGCTATAAAGGTTATAAATCATGTAATTATATTTTGAATCTATTTAATCCTGCCAATTCTATTGAAAAAGATACTAGCGAGTCAAAGTACTTTGTAATTAATTCACATAAAATTCTAAGCTTTAAAAATGAAAATTTTGTAAGACCTTTATCTGGTGACGAATTAAGTTGGTCAGGACTTGAAATTAAAAGAAAACATTTTTTGGGTTATTTAAATAATGAGTCTTGTTTTGTTGTTGCAACCGATGGAGAGTGTGCGTTAGAAGAAGCAATATTTACTGATTTAAGATCAATTTTAGGAAGAATTCCAGATGATTTATTTTCTGTAATTTCAAGAGCAATTCAGATTCAACATTGGTTTGAATCTCATAAATTTTGCGGGTACTGCGGAAGTGAATTAGTTGAAAATATAAATGAAAGAGCGATGATTTGTAATCATTGTGATGCTCCTCCGGCTTATCCGAAGATTTCTCCTTGCGTGATAACCTTGATTCACAAAAAGAATGAAATTTTGTTAGCACATAATGTTAATTTTCCAGACAACTTTTATAGCACTTTAGCTGGCTTTATTGAGTCTGGGGAATCAGTGGAGGCTGCTTTAGAAAGAGAAGTCCTCGAAGAAGTGGGCATAAAAGTAAAAAATATTAAATATTTCGGAAGTCAATCATGGCCATTTCCAAGTCAGCTAATGCTTGGATATTTTGCAGAATATGATGGCGGTGAAATTTCTCCAGATTTAGAAGAAATTGATAAAGCTGATTGGTTCAAGATAGATAATTTACCCAATACGCCTCCTGCCAACATTTCTATCTCAGGGAAACTAATTGAATACTACGTGAAAGAAAACTCTTAAGTTTTGTTCCTCGGATCATTTGACGCTCTTCCGACTGAATTATCAATTTTTGCATTCTGAGTTTTTGCTTTTGGAGTCTCAGCTTTCGGCGCTTCATTTTTTTTTGGTCTACTTAATTTTCTAGGTACAATTTTGCTTTCTGAAGCTTCTTTTATTGGCTCCTTTTTGGGTTGCTTTTCAGAGACATCTTTAGTTCTTTTAGCTTTATTAAAATTTTCTTTTTTAGGTTTATTTTTTTGAAAATTTTTATTTTTATTCTCAAATCTTTTATTTTGTTTATTTTGAGGTTTGAAATTTTTATTTTGAGTCTTTCTTTTGCTGTTAGTTCTTCTTTTTGGTTTCTCACTTACCTTAGGATTGGATTTAAATAAACTTGTAATCTTGGAGATAATTCCCTTTTTCGGTCTTGAGGAAGGCATTATTTTCACAGCAGCAACTTCTTTAGGTTTCTTTGTTTTCTTTGTTTTTCTTTCAAATTGTTCAGCAGCAGAAATAGAAGATTTATTTTTATCTGGATCTTGAACCTTGCCGTCTTTAATTCTAATAACTTCAAATCTTGAATCAGGCCTTGTTGCATCTGAAATAACAATAACTTTTACACCAGATCTAGCTTCAATATCATTAAGTCTAATACGCCTTTCATTGAGCAATAATGCTGACATGTCAGGAGATACAATAGCTCTAACTTCACTTGTATTTGTTTTACTCGTTTCTTCTTCTAAAAGTCTTAAAATAGAAGTCGATAAGGTATTTACATCCTGTGTCCATCTTTCTGAAAGTGAAGATCTCAAACGTTGGCGCGATAATTCCATTAGACCAAATCTTGAAATTCTTCCAATTTGAACCCTAGCTCTATCAACAGCAAGGGCTTTTCTCATTTCGTCTTCAACTGCTCTTTTGTTCTCCAACTTCATCATGTCAATAAAGTCTATAACCACTAGACCTCCGATATCTCTTAATCTAAGTTGCCTCGCTATTTCTCGACTAGCTTCTAAATTAGTGTTTGCTGCTGTTTCTTCTATATCTTTTCCTTGAGTTGCTTGAGAAGAATTAATATCTATTGCTACCAAAGCTTCAGTATCATCGATTACAATCGCACCTCCAGAGTTAAGTCTTACCTCTCTTTGATAAGCTGTCTCGATTTGAGATTCAATCTGATATCTAGTGAATAGAGGTAAGGTATTTTCATATTTGTTTAATATTTTTGTTTGTTCTGGCATCACGCTATTAATAAATTCCTCAGCTTGTTCGTATGCTTCATTTGTGTCTATCCAAATCTCATCAACGTCTTCCTTTAAATAATCTCGTAATGTCCTGATAATAATGTCACTTTCCTTATAAATTAGAAAAGGTGCATTTTTTAGAGCGTTAGCTTCTAGAATTGCTTCCCATACATTTAATAAGTAAGACAAATCCCATTTTAAATCATCTTGATCTCTTCCTTCTCCAGCAGTTCTCACAATCACTCCCATACCTTCAGGAGCATTGAGATCAGCAACTTTTTTCTTAAGCAGCTCTCTCTGATCAGGGTTAAGCCTTCTGGAGATACCAGATGCACGAGGATTATTAGGCATTAAAACAAGAAATCGGCCGGCAATACTTATTTGAGTAGTAAGCGCAGCTCCTTTGTTACCTCTTTCGTCTTTTTCAACTTGAATAATTATTTCCTGATCTTTGCTGAGGCAATCTTTAATTGAGATTCTCTCTTTTCCTTTTCTATCTTTAGGTAAATATTGAGGTGCTAATTCTTTAAAAGGCAAAAATCCATGTCTTTCAGCTCCAAAATCAACAAAAGCTGCGCCGAGACTAGGTTCAATCCTGCTAACCTTTCCTTTATAAATATTACCTTTACGTCTAACTTCTGCTACGTTTTCAATATCTAGATCAAAAAGTGAATTACCATCGGTAATAGCAATTCTTACCTCTTCGGGTTGAGTTGCATTAATAAGCATCCTTTTCATAGGACATCTCCAATAATGCTTTTAAACAAGGAATTAAAAATCTCTAATAGATTCTTTGTAAGGATTTTAATTTAGGATTTACGTCTCTTTACCTAATTAAAATTAAATTCTGTAATAAAAGCTGTTTTAAAATTCTTTATAAATAGGATATATAATTCCTACTCAATTAATAAGTGGGCTATTTTAGATTAGAAACCTAAAAAAACATAACTTTTTTTGGCATGTTTAATAAAGTTAAAAAGATAAAGATCTCTGAGGACTTCGATGGTCAAAGAATAGATAATTTTCTGATCAACTTACTGAAAGGTATCCCAAAATCAAAGATCTATTCCATTATAAGAAGGGGAGAGATCAGGGTAGACGGATCCAGAAAAAAACCATCTTATAAACTAATTAAAGGAAATGAAATTAGAATTCCTCCTCTTGAATTTGATGAAAGAAGCAAACCTAAATTTATTCCAGAAAACTTAATAAATTCATTAAAAAGTAAAATTATTTATGAAAATGATGATTTTTTAGCAATTAATAAACCTTGTGGTGTTGCTTCACATGGGGGAAGTGGAATAAAAATAGGATTAATCGAATCAGTAAGAAATTTTGGAAGAAATTATAGAGATTGCAAGTTAGTTCATAGGTTGGATAAAGAAACTTCAGGATGTCAGATTATTTCTAAGAAACAACAATTCTTAAGAAAATGTAATGAAGAAATTAGATTGGGCAGAAGTTTCAAAGAATATTTGGTCATAGTTCATGGCGAATGGTCTAAAAATAAAAAAAAAATAAGCTCTAATTTGTTAAAAACTAAAAATTTGAAAGGAGAAAATTATGTATATGAGAACCCTGAGGGCAAAGAATCAATTTCAAAATTTAGGGTATTGATGCAATCAAGAAATTTATCAAAATTAAGTTGTAATATAATTACAGGAAGGACTCATCAAATAAGAGTTCAAACTTCTTCTGAAGGATTTTCGATTGTAGGAGATTCGAAGTATGGAAGAAGAGAATTAAATAAAAAATATAATCAATTTCATCGAATGTTTCTTCATTCTTATAAATTAAAAATTCCTAACTTAAACGTATCGATCGAAGCTAAAGAACCAAATGAATTTAAAAAAATTCTAAAATTTGATGAAACTTTATAATTTTTGCAATAGAATCAACTTTTTTTAAGTTATGGCAGTACAAAAGAGCAAAGTATCTAGATCTAGAAGAGGCGCAAGAAGATCTCATAATAAATTGAAGTCTCCCGCATTATCTACTGATCAAACCACAGGAGAAATTCACTTACGTCATCATATGACTGAGGATGGCTTTTATAAAGGCAAAAAAGTCATGGAAGTTAAAGTAAAAAAAGAAGCTTCAGAATCTGAAGAAAATTAAGTGAGTTTTGAAAGAAAAGTTTTAATTACTGGGGCTTCTCGAGGAATTGGCAAAGCCATTCTAGAGTCTTTTACAGAAAAGAATTTTTATTTGGTTGGAACAGCAACTTCAGAAGATGGAATTAAATCAATTGATGAGGTTATTTCATCTAAAAATTCATCAGGAAAAGGAATTATTCTAGATTTAAATGACGATGAATCTCTAGAAAATTTTTTTACATATTTAAAAGAAAATGATTTATACCCTGATATTTTGATAAATAATGCAGGTTTTACGAAAGACAATATTTTTCTAAGAATGAAAGATGATGAATGGTCTGATGTGATAAACGTACACCTAAATGCTCAATTTAAGATCATCAAAAATTTAATCAAGCCTATGTTAAAAAATAAATTTGGTAGAATTATAAATCTATCATCTGCAGCTGCTGCCATTGGAAATAAGGGACAGGCAAATTATGTAGCTGCTAAGTCTGGAATAGAAGCTATGTCTAAAACACTAGCTAGAGAATTTGGCTTAAAAAATATAACCGTTAATTGCGTTGCTCCAGGTTTTATTGATACAGATATGACGGAGAAACTTGACGGTGACTACAAAAATCTTGTAGCCACTCAAATACCACTTCAAAGGTTTGGAAAAACAGAAGAAGTAGCTGATTTAGTTAATTTCTTAACTTCGGATGAAGCGGATTATATTACTGGACAAACCATTCATATTAATGGTGGTCTTTTTATGTAAATGATTAACTTATCTAGTTTTTTTGTAAATTAGATATATAATTATCGAACTTTAGAGAGGTTCTTATGAGTAGTACTGAAGATAGAGTAAAAAGAATAGTATGTGAGCAACTGGGAGTAGGTGAGGAAGAAGTTACACTTGAAGCCTCTTTCATTGATGACTTGGGTGCAGATTCTCTTGATACAGTTGAATTAGTAATGGCTTTTGAAGAGGAATTCGAAATTGAAATTCCTGATGAAGAAGCTGAAAAGATAGCTACTGTTAAAAATGCAGTCGACTACATCGACTCAGCATCTTAATATTTTTTAATGGCTCAAGGCAGGCGAGTAGTTGTTACTGGTCTGGGTACCGTTTGTCCTAACGGTAACGACGTCATTTCTGCTTGGGAAAGCGTTGTTAACGGCCAAAGTGGAGTAGAATTAATATCGAAATTCGATACTTCAGAATTTACTACAAAGTTTGGTGCCACTGTAAAAGATTTCGATAAAAACGAAAATATCGATGCAAAAGACTCAAGAAGACTTGACCCATTCATTCAATTTGGTCTCGCCGCTACTGCTGAAGCAATAAAAGATTCCGGAATTAATTTAAAAGATCATGATTTGGATAGAATAGGAGTTTCTATCGGTTCAGGAATTGGAGGTCTAGAAACAATTGAAAAAAATTCTTTGATACTCAAAGATAAAGGTCCAAAAAGAATTTCTCCTTTTTTTGTTCCAGGTTCAATAATAAATATGGCTTCTGGCACAGTTGCTATTAAATACGGACTAAGGGGCCCAAACTTATCTATGGTTTCAGCTTGTTCGTCTGCTGGCCATAGTATTGGATATTCTGCGAGAAGCATTGCTTATGGTGAAGTAGATATTATGGTTACAGGAGGCGCAGAAGCGGCCATGAGTCCTCTGGGTTTAGCAGGTTTTAATGCTGCTAAAGCACTTTCAACCAGAAATGAATCCCCAAAAGAAGCAAGTAGACCATGGGATAAGGATAGAGATGGTTTTGTGTTAGGTGAAGGCTCAGGAGTTTTGATTCTAGAGGATTTAGAATCTGCCAAAAAACGATCCGCCAAAATATATGCAGAGATTATTGGCTTTGGAATGAGTGATGATGCTTATCACATGACTGCACCAGCAGAAGATGGAAAAGGCGCAAAACTGGCCATGAAAAATTCTTTAATTGATGCAGAAATTGATTATTCCGAGATAGATCATATCAATGCTCACGGTACTTCCACTCCTTTGGGTGATGTTGTTGAATCTAAGGCTATTAGAGAATTATTTTCCAAGGATGCAGATAAAATTCTAGTCACATCGACGAAATCAATGACAGGTCATTTATTAGGTGCAGCTGGAGCTATTGAATCTATATTTAGTATTCTGTCATTAAACGATAGCGTCATACCTCCTACTATTAATCTTGCGAATCCTGACAATGAAGCAAATCTACAATTAGTTGCAAATGAAACCATAAGCAAAAAAATTAATTACGTTATGAATAACACTTTTGGTTTTGGCGGAACGAATGTTTCATTGATTTTCAAGAAGTTTGAGTGAAAATATTTTTTCTAATTAATTTTGTTTTTTTATCCTTTATATATTCGATTTTTACTTTGGATCGTAATCAAGAAGATTTTGTTTTAAAAATAGATTCTGGAAATACATTTAGCGATGTAAAAAATAAGTTATCACAAAAAAATATTTTTTTTCCTAATTTGGTAAAGATCGTATTTTTTATTACTAATAAAGATGAAGATTTAAGAATTGGAGAATATCTATTTAAAAATAAAGATACTTCATTAGAAATTGCCTTCAAAATTTTGACTAATGATGTCGACTACCGGTCTCTTTACATTCCAGAGGGATCAAAGTCGATAGACTTCTTAACAAAAAAACAAATCGAGAGTTTTTGTAAGTACAAAAGTATTTCAGAATGTAATTTAGATGGTTTCTTCCATCCAAATACTTATGTTTACGAATTTTATGAAGATTTTAATGAAGTACTGAATAGAGCCTTTAATATGCAATTATCTTTCTTAGAAAATTACTATAATAAAAATAGAAACAGCTTAGTTAAAAACTCGCTAGAACTTTTAATCATTGCATCCATAATTGAAAAAGAAAGCTGTAGAAATGAAATGCCTCAAGTTGCTGGAGTTATTTATAATAGACTGCAAAAGAATATGAAATTACAAATTGATTCAACGGTAATATATGGAGTCGAAAATTTCGATGGAAATTTAACAAAGAAACATCTAAAAACTTCTAACGCTTACAACAGTTACCTAAATTCTGGTCTTCCGCCAACTCCAATTAGCAATCCTTCTTTAAACGCTATAAAAGCTTCTACGTATCCTGATGATCACAGATTTTTATATTTTGTAAAAAAAGAAAAATGTTTACACGAATTTTCCACAAACTATAAAGACCATAAGGCAGCTGTAAACAAATTTCAAAAAAATAAATAATGTTCATTACGTTTGAAGGTATTGAAGGCTCGGGAAAAACTACTCAAATTCAATTGCTGAAAGAATTCTTTGAAAAAAAATCTCTAAACGCAGTTTTTACAAGAGAACCAGGATCCACAGAGGTTGGAAAAGAAATAAGATCTATTTTGTTAAATAAAGAAAATAAAATTCTTCCTCAAACAGAAATATTTCTAATTTTTGCAGATAGATTGCAACATGTTCACGAGTTTATAAAACCTAAATTAACCGAAGGAAAAATTGTTATTTCAGATAGATATTACGATTCATCAATTGCTTATCAAGGGCAGAGAGAAGGAATAAATAAAACAGAGATTAATGATTTGATATCCAAACTAGACTTGCCAACTCCCGACATTACTTTTTTGCTTGATTTACCAGTTGAGCTTGGCTTGAAAAGAGCAAAAAATAGAGCTTCTTTGGATAGATTTGAAAGTGAAGAAATAGCTTTTCATGAGGGCGTTAGGCAAAATTATCTCGATCTACATAAACAAAATGCAAAAAGAATAGTTAAAATCGACGCTTCTCAGAATTCTGATGATATATTTTTTAATATATTAGAAAAATTAAAAATTGAGTAAAACTAGCAAAAATTTACCTCCTTGGTTGAACGAATACAAAGATTCATTTAAAAATGAATTACTTTCTCATGGTTATTTGTTGTCAGGAGAGAATGGTATTGGAAAAAAAGACTTTGTTAATGAATTGACTAAATCAATTCTTTGTACTGAATCAAATAATCTTTTTGAAGCATGCGGGCAGTGTAATTCGTGTAAATTACTTTTTGGAAAAAGCTCACCAGATTATCACTATATTGAAGAGGAGAGCGGTTCAAATATTATAAAAATAGGTCAGCTAAGAGGGAACAAACAAAAGAAAGATGCTTTTGAGGGAATAGTAGATAAAATTTATGAAACTCCCTTGGTTTCTTCATCCAAAGTTTTTATTATCAATAACGCTCATCTAATGAATGATGAGTCGCAAAACTTTCTTTTGAAAATTCTAGAAGAACCACCTTCAAAAACTTTCATCTTTTTGCTGTCTTCTTCACCTTATTTATTGAAAAAAACTCTTTTAAGTCGTCTTTCTCATATTCAGTTTAAATTTCCAAGGTACGTTGAATTGCAAGATTATTATGAATCGCAAGGATTAATTATTAAAGATGAGGATTTTGAGCTTTTAAAAGGCTCAAATTTATCTGAATTGTCAGAAAAAAATTTAAATAAAGCTAGGGAAAATTGGCAAGAATTTACTTCTGAATTAACAGAATTAACTTCTTATAAGGAAATTGAAAAGTTGGTTTCTAAGTGGGACAACGAATTAATTCAAGAAAAGTTAATTTGGTTATCTCGAATTATAATTAATTCTTTTGCGAGTAAATTAAAGATTGAAACTAATTCAATTAGATTCAAGATAGATAGCCTTGAAAATAAAACTTTAATAGAACTTGCTGAAATCTTTAAAACAATTCAAGAAATTTTGATAGATTTGAACTCTGGCGTTAGGTTAAATAATAAAGTTCAGCTTAAGAGTTTATTAGTGAGTCTAAATTAGTTTGGACTAACTTTAATTAATTTTGCATTAGATTTATCAGTAATTAAATAAATTTCACCATTAGGTGATTCTATAATATTTCTAATTCTTGCATTTAACTCACTAAATAAAATTTCTTCAGTTATTTCATTATCTTTTGAAATTTTAATTCTTCTCACATCACCTGGAACTAATGCTGAAATAAAAAAAGAATTTTTCCACAAAGGAAATTTATTCCCCTCATAAAACATCATTCCTGAGGGTGCTATTGAGGGAGTCCAGTAATGAATAGGTTGTTCCATTCCTTCAATTTTTTTAAATGGAGAAATTAAAGCACCCGAATAATCAATACCATAAGTGATAGCTGGCCAACCATAATTTTTACCTGGTCTAATGAAATTTATTTCATCTCCTCCCCTCGGACCGTGTTCATGTTCTACTATCGTTCCATCACTTAATACTACTAATCCTTGCATATTTCTATGGCCATAAGAAAATATATCTTTTAAACCAAGAGTGTAAAAAAATGGATTATCAGAAGGAATATCACCATTGTCTTTGATACGTATTATTTTTCCAAAATGATTATCAAGTTTTTGAGCTGACTCTCGATAGTCAAAACCATCGCCGCTAGTAATTAAAAGTGAATTGTCTTTAAGAAACGCCATTTTAGCTCCGAAATGAACCGGAGGTGTTCTTAGAGCAGAAGCCTTAAAAATGTTTTCTTGTTCAGAGACATAATCATTTTCAATTTTTATTCTGTCTACAAAAAGGGTATTTTCTCCTGTTTTAGTAGATGCAGAATAGCTTATATAAATCCATCCATTTTCTTTATATTGAGGATGGAGTGTTATGCCTGACAAGCCTCCTTGTCCTCTGAATAAAACTTTTTTTACATTTTTAATTTCAGTAACTTCATATGTCATTAGATTTATTCTTTTTATTTTTCCAGGTAATTCTGTGATTAAAAGAGTATTTTCTGAGATGAAAGTCATTCCCCATGGATAATTAAGGTCATCAATCAAGGTATCTAGTTTATAAAAAGAGAATAAATTTACAGATGCGAAAATAATAAAAGGTAATATATTTTTCATAAATTAATTATAAAAATTTAATTTAAAACTTATAATATTTTAATGTTGATTGGCGTCAAACTTATAAGTATATTTTTATTTAGCACATTAGTTTCTGTTTTCTTTTCAGTTCCCATAACGAGCATTTCTTATTTATACTGGCTTTCTTCAATAAATATCCCTATTAATTTAGAAGTAATAGTTGATAGTCTTATTCATGATTGGATATATTTCTCTCCCGTCCTTTTTATAATTTATTCGATAGGTTTTTTAATAGCTTTTTTGTCTTCAAAACTTTTATTGCTTTTAGTTTCTTGGGAAAAAAAAATTGTTTATGGAGTATCAGGAGCCTGCGCAGTCGCAGCTATCTTGTACTTTTCAGTAGCTCTGCTATTTGAAACACAAATAATTGCCGGCAATCGATATACTTTAGGATGGATGTTTCACATCATCTTTGGATTTTCTGGAGGATATATCTTTGCTTCTTTCTTAAAGAAGATATAATTCACAAATGAGTAAAACTGCTAAATTCACTGAAATGGTTAATGGTACCGCTGAAGATTACTTACCTATTGTTGAGGCCGGTATGGAACATGCCTTGGAATTACCAAAAAGAATATTAGAACACTTAGAGATGTTAAAAGGGGATCACGGAGGTTTTGCGGTTGACCGTTACACCCACTGCCTTCAAACAGCGACAAGGGCTTACAGAGATGGTAGAAATGAAGAGTATGTAGTATGTGCTTTACTTCACGATATTGGCGATATCCTAGCTCCCGCAAACCATGCAGATTTTGCAGCAACATTACTTGAGCCTTATATTTCTGAAAAAAACTTTTGGATTCTTAAACATCATGGAATTTTCCAAGGATATTACTTTTTTCATTTTTTAGGTTTAGATAGACATATGCGAGATAAATTTAAAGATAATGAACATTGGCGTGATTGTGTTGAATTTTGCGCTAAGTATGATCAAAACTCTTTTGATCCAAACTATGACACCTTGCCGATAGAAACTTTTGTGCCAATGTTAGAAAAAGTTTTATCAAAAACTAAGAAATCTATTTACAAAGCTGACTAGATTTTCAGTCTTAATTAAAGTTGTTAAAACAAGTTACCAATCGCTTTCTTGTTCTCTACGCCTCTGGTTCAGGAGTAATTGGTATAAACGCAGCTATTTTTGGAACTTGGGTTTTAATTTTCTATAACCAAGTTCTGGGATTAAGCCCAGTACTAGCTTCATTGGCTCTTGGAATAGCATTAGTGTTTGATGCAATTTCTGATCCTTTAATAGGAGCTTGGTCGGATAGGTTTAAATCTAAACTGGGTCGAAGACACCCCTTTATTTATTTAAGTATATTGCCATTAAGTATGAGTTTTTATTTTCTGTTTACTGAGCCAGCTAGTTACACCCAAAGCTATCTCTTTTGGAAATTACTTATATTAGTATTGATAATTAGAATTTTTCTTACTTTTTATGAAATCCCGAGAGCATCTTTAGGTCCAGAATTAACGAAAGATTATGACAAAAGAAATTTTGTAAACGGGTGGGCTTATGCAGCTGCCGTTTTGGGCGCTATGACAGTTACTTTTGTTATGTATTCTTTTTTTTTGGTTGAAACTGAAGAGTTTTCCGGAAATAGAGCTTTTTTAAATCCAGATGGTTATAAATATTTCGGACTCTTCTCAGCATTGTTAATAATTATTTTTGGATTCACCTCGGCTTTAAGCACTCATAGATTTATACCTTTTCTTCATAAAGCTCAAAACGAAACTAATTTTTCTTTTAAAGTTTTTTTTGAAGAACTTTATGAGTGTTTTTCTAATAAATCTTGGCTAGTAATGTTATTGGCAGGAGGTTTTTATGGACTTAATATCGGAATTACAAGTGGAACTGCTACATATGTAAATACTTACTTTTGGGAATGGACTCCATCATCTATTTCACTTTTCCCAGTAATTGCAGGAGCTGCGACAATTTTTGGAGCTTTATTGGCAGTTTTAATTACTACAGGTAGAGAAAAAAAGAACATTGTTATAGCGGTTTTTATTTTAGGATTAATAATTGATCCCTTACCGATTTGGTTGAGATTGCTCGATGATTTTTCATTAGTAACTCTTTTTCCTTCAAATGGAACAAATTTACTTTGGTGGGTAATGATCATTCATACTTCAATAGTCGATGCCTTAAGAGCAATGGGTTTTGTATTAGTTATATCAATGATTTACGACATTGTTGAAGACAGTCAAATTTCTACTGGAAGAAGAGATGAAGGAGTTTTTATGTCTGGTCCCAATCTTATCCAAAAAATCTTATCGGGTTTTGGAATCTTTATTCTAGGAATCGTTATGCAAATAATAGGTTTTGACAGCAATAGTATGAATTCTGAAGAAATTCAAAATCCAATCAAAAATTTAGTTATTTTCCAATCGGTCATAGGGCCAGTTTTATCTCTAGCGGGAATTATTTGTCTTTTCTTTTATAATATTACTAGGGATAAATTTGATAACACAATTAACGACTTAGGATATAAAGATAATTAATGTTTTTTCCAATTTCTGACGAAAATCCAAGCAAAAATAAACCTCTTATTACTTACATATTAATAGGGCTTTGTATTTTCTTTTTTGGTTTGCAATATTTATCTCAAATGAATATAGAAATTTTTTTGAATTATGGATTTATTCCTAATAATTTTTTTTATTCTAATTTTTCTTTTGAGTCTTATTTTCCAGTTTTTAGTTCTATGTTTCTGCATGGAAGCCTGGCTCATATTGCTGGCAATATGCTTTATCTCTGGATTTTTGGAGACAACGTAGAAGATTCAATGGGCAGAATAAGGTTTATAATTTTCTATCTTTCATGTGGCGTTATTGCTGCTTTAGCTCAAGGCTTTGTTGATCCCTCTTCAAATATTCCTATGGTAGGTGCGAGCGGAGCAATTGCAGGTGTTCTAGGCGCTTATCTGTTACTTTATCCAAGAGCAAATGTTAAATGTCTTTTTTTTATAATTATCATCATTCAGATGGTTAGGATTCCAGCATTTATTGTTCTAGGTTTTTGGATATTTGGTCAATTTTTTAGCGCTCCTTTTTCTTTAGAATCTGAGGGCGGAACAGCTTATTTTGCTCATATAGGAGGATTTATAGCAGGTATGATTTTGATTCCTTTTTTCAAAAAGAAAGAAACAAAATTATTTAACAATAAAACAAATTCAGCATGGACTGTCTTCCAAAGCAAAGATAATATGATCAACCGAGATAAAAATTTCTTGCAAGATTTTATTAATAAATCTGAGAAAGAGATAAAAAACAGAAAATGATTAATAGGATTATACGTAGATCTTTATTCTGGATAGTTGGCTTATTTCTATCTGTATCATTGATCATTTTTTTATATCTTTTTGCCTTTTATTTCAATTTTTTTGGGTCATTGGAAGACTCAGGCATCAATATAAAATCTCCTTATCCCGAGACATTAGTACAATCTAGAATTCAGTCACAAATTGAAGTTTCAAATAGAGATACTCAAATTTTATTTGGCGATACACACGTCCATTCAACTCATTCTCTCGATGCATTTTTATGGAGCTTGCCAAACAGTCAGGGTGAAGGCCCTCATTTAATGGCAGACGCTTGCGATTATGCAAGGTTTTGTTCAGCAATAGATTTTTGGGTGATGACCGACCATGCAGAAGGAAGCACTCCAAGAAAATGGAGTGAAACCATTAAAGCAGTTCAAAATTGCAATAAGGTAAATGAGGAAAAAAATTTAAAGGATTTAATTAGTTTTGTTGGATATGAATGGACACAAATCTCTCCAGATATAAATGAGCATTATGGCCATAAAAATGTCATGTTTTTAGAAACAGATAATGATTTGCTGCCAGGAATTCCTTATGGAGCGGCGGGCTATGCATCTGATGGATTTAGAGATAATGATAATTTACCCACTGTGAAACAAAACATGCTTGCTTCATCTGTAGTAGATTTTTCTAATAGACAAAGATATGCAGATTTTATTAGTTTCGTAGAAGAGGTACTTGCGCATCCAGATTGTGATATGTCGGATCCTGACCCAAGAAACTGTTACCGTTCTGTAAGATCTCCTAAAGAATTATTCGAAGTTTTAGATGATGTAAAATCTGATTCAATTGTCATTCCTCACGGTAACAGTTGGGGATATTACACGCCCGCTGAATCAAATTGGGATAAACAATTATCTGATCAGCATGATCCAAAACGTCAAATTTCTATTGAAGTCTTTTCAGGACATGGAAATTCAGAAGAATACAGATCTTGGACCGCTACTTTAACTAAAAACGCTGTTGCAATTTGTCCCCCTCCATCTAAGGATTATCTACCTTCTTGTTGGCGTGCTGGAGAAATTGTTTTAGAGAGGTGTTTAGCAGAAAACTTAGACGAGAGTATATGTTTCGAAAAAGCTGAATTGGCAAAAAAAAATTATGTTGAAGGAGGAAACTTTGGTCATTGGGCTTTAACTAATGTAAATCCTGAAGAATGGTTAGATGCAGGTCAATGTAAAGATTGTTTTGTTCCAGCTTTTAATATGCGACCTAAAGGATCTGTTCAATATGCATTAGCCTCGAGAAAGTTTTATGAAGACAAGGTTATTCAATTTGATTTTGGGTTTATCGCTTCTAGTGACAATCATCGCTCTAAACCAGGAACAGGTTATAAAGCTATTGATCGATTGTTGACAACAGAAGCAAATGGAGCAGCATCTCCTTTTGTAAGATCCTCATTTTTTCCTATCGAAGAAGATAGAATAGACTCTAGAAAAGTAGTTCCTTCAGAAATTAATACACCTAGTGAGCTAACTATGTATGAAGCAGAGAGACAATCTTCTTTCTTCACTACAGGCGGACTAGCAGCTGTGCATGTAAATTCCAGGTCAAGGGAGGGAATATGGAAAGGTTTCAAAAATAAAGAAACTTATGCCACCAGCGGTCCTCAGATTCTTTTATGGTTTGACTTAATTACAAAAACTAATACTTACCCAATGGGTAGTAAAATAAGCTCTGATAAAAATCCTGTTTTTGAGGTAAAAGCTATTGGTTCATTTAAGCAAAAACCAGGTTGTCCTGAATTTAATTTATCTTCAACTGATTCCACTAGATTGAATGAGATTTGTAAAGGAGAGTGTTTTAACCCT
>SGZL01000001.1 GCA_004213955.1 Gammaproteobacteria bacterium | reverse complement strand
GTTGAAAATTGCCTGACTGGGCCGCAATAGTAATTGTCGTATCATTTCCAATCACATCAGCAGATGCCATAGCTACAGCCTCGGGTATAACAGGATTTACTTTGCCAGGCATAATACTACTACCTGGTTGTAAAGCTTTTAGTTCTATTTCTGATAATCCAGCCAAAGGTCCAGAATTCATCCACCTAAGATCATTAGAAATTTTCATCAAAACAACAGCAAGGTTCTTTAATTCTCCTGAAAGCTGAACTGCCGTATCTTGAGAACTTAGCTCATGAAAAAAGTTTTCACTTGAAACAGCTTTACACTTTCCACCAATTAAATATGACAGCTCTTTTGCAAAAGTTTTAGCAAATCTTGGATGAGCGTTTATGCCAGTTCCAACTGCAGTACCACCCAAGGGCATTTCCAAAAGTCTTTTTTCTAAAAACAATAATGTTTTTTTAACATTTCTCAATTGTGAAGACCAAGCTGAAAGTTCTTGAGAGATTTCCAATGGCATCGCATCCATGAGGTGTGTTCTTCCAGTTTTGATTAATCCTTTGAAAGCTGTTTCTTTTTTTTCGATTTCACTAATTAATTTCTCTAATGCAGGATATAGTTTTTCTGTTAAATCTTTATATGCACTTACTTTAATGGCAGTTGGGATAACGTCATTGCTGCTTTGACTCATATTTACATCATCGTTAGGATCAATTTGAGTGCCATTTAATTTGAAAGCTAAATTGGCTATAACTTCGTTTGCATTCATATTGGAACTTGTGCCTGAACCAGTTTGAAATACATCAAGTGGAAACTCTTGGTTGTGTTTGCTTTGCCAAACTTCTTTTGAAGCCCTCGAAATTGCAACTGCTTTTCTTGCTGTTAAAAGACCCAATTTTTTATTTGCTCTTGCGGCAGCATCTTTTATGAGCCCCAGTGTGTCTACAAACGAATTGGTAAAAGGAAAATCCATTTTTATTCCACTAATTGGGAAGTTTTCAACTGCTCTTTGAGTTTGCGCCCCATATAAAGCTTTTTTTGGAACATAAACTTCTCCTAAGCTGTCTTTTTCTATGCGGTACCCTTTTTTTATTTTTGCCATAACTTTTTTGAATGTTTAAAATACAATTGTACAAAATATTTATTTAAATAAACGATTTAAATTTTTTTAAATCTCTGCAAGTAGAGGGGCTTATGTCAGAAAAAGAAATTCAATTGCCAATCGACACTTCTTTGGGGAAATTGCCTCAAAAAGAAAAAGGTTCGCTTTCTCCAATAGAATGTAATTCACCAGAAGAATTAAGAAGACATCAACTTGAAAGGCTTGCTGCAGGCTTCAGAATGTTCTCACATTTTGGCTATGATGAGGGAATTGCTGGCCATATTACTTTGAGAGATCCAGAGTATCCTCATTATTTTTGGGTGAATCCTTTTGGTATGCATTTTGGACAAATATGTATTTCTGACTTGATTCTAGTTGATAGAGAAGGAAATATCGTTCAGGGAGATGGGAAATTACTTAACACCGCAGCTTTCGCAATTCATTCTAGACTCCATGAAGCCAGACCTGACGTAAATGCTGCAGCTCATTCTCATTCCATGTATGGAAAATCTTTTTCTAGTTTAGGCAGATTATTAGAGCCAATTACTCAAGATTCATGTGCATTTTTTAATAATCATGTTTTATTTGACGATTTTACTGGAGTTGTCTTAGAAACAGATGAAGGAGATAGGATAGCCGAAGCTCTTGGAGATAATAAAGCCGCGATTTTAAAAAATCATGGGCTCCTTACTACTGGTGAGTCAGTAGACGCTGCTTTATGGGCCTTTTTATCTATGGACAGATGTTGTCAATCTCAGTTAATAGCAGAATCAGCCGGTCAAATGGAAAGAATTTCAGATGAAGTTGCAGAATTAACAAAATCTCAAGTTGGTTCTGAGTTTGCGATGTGGGCAAGTTTCCAGCCTATTTACGATTTAATGCTTGAGAAAGACGACAGTTTCTTGAATTAATAATTTAAGGGCATTCAAAAGTGTTCTCTTTATTTTTATTATTTTTGTTAGTGGGTTTTATTATTCACTTACTAGTTCGTCATTTTTTTAAAAACAGAGACTTTGTTGATTCACCGGATGGAGTTAAAAAACAACACGAAGTGGCCGTTCCAATTTCAGGAGGATTGTCATTTGGTTTAAGTTACTCCCTTTTTATTTTTA
This sequence comes from Gammaproteobacteria bacterium, assembly GCA_004213955.1. Classification (GTDB taxonomy): domain Bacteria; phylum Pseudomonadota; class Gammaproteobacteria; order Magnimaribacterales; family AG-339-G14; genus AG-339-G14. Next base: position 186,334 of record SGZL01000001.1, on the reverse strand, counting down.
TTTTACTTTTACTTTTTTATTTTAATTTGGATTCTTTTTTCAATATTCAAGTACCAAATGAAAGATATGGATCAGATTTCCCTTTCTTTTCATTCGTAATTTTGTTGCTTATTTCTTTAGTTTTACTCTCTATTTGTTTAATTGATGATCTTGTGAGTCTACCGGTATGGATTAGATTGTTTACACAAATAAGCTGCTCTATCTTATTTATCCAACTAGGAGATGTAAGCCTAATCAATTTAGGGGCTTTGCTTGGAGAAAGTGAAATCATATTGCATGAATATATAGCTTTTATTTTTACTATTTTTTGCATTGTAGGTGTGATCAATGCTTTTAATTGGATTGATGGAATCGATGGTTTTTTTAGCTCACAAGTATTATTAGCATTGATAGGAATGATTGTCTTAATCGGCGAAATTAGCATTATTTTTCCATTATTTTTATCAGCTATGCTGCCTTATATTCTGATGAATCTTGGTCTCTTTGGTAAAAAATTTAAGGTGTTCATAGGAGATCATGGAGCCATGATGATAGGATTTCTTTTTTCCGGTTCCTTTGTTTTGCTATCTCAAGAACCGGAAATTAGACCTGTGGATACACTGTGGTGTATAGGTTTAGTATTACTTAATGCCTTTACAGTAATATGGAAAAGGTTAATTAAAGGAATTTCGATTTTTAGTTCCGATAGAGAACATATACATCATTACTTTCTAGACTTAGGATATTCAACAAGGGAAACTCTTTTTATCGTTTCTTTTTTTAGTTTAATAATTTTCTCCATAGGTATAACATTTTCGATATTAGAAATCTCTGAATCGATTTCTTTTTTTACAGCTATTGGAATTATTTTGACTTGGAACTTGTTTAGTAAATCTATTTATAAAAAACTTAAGACGAGGCAAGAATCTCTTCAATCATCCAGATAGTATCCTTGCCAAAATACATTTCATCATCAAGAAAAAAAGTTGGGATTCCAAATAATCCTCTTTTAACTGCTTCTTCAGTATTGGATATTAATTTTGCCTTTACATCAGGATCTTGCATTTGATTCATTAATTTATCTGCATCTAATCCAGACTCTTCAAAAGCAACTTTGATTACCTCAGGATCGTCCATTTTCTTAGGCTCTTCCCACATGTGAACTAGTACCTTTTCAATATAATCTTCAAGATAACCATCCATGTCTGCAGCCACCGCCCCTCTCATCATTTGAAGAGTAATTACAGGGAAATGAGGATTCATCTTAAATTTCTTGAGTTTATAGCGCTCCACAAATCTCTCAATTTCTAGAGATTGATACTCATTCTTATTCAATACTCCAAAAAATTGTTCCATTGGTGGTTTGTTATTTGTTGACTTAAAAATACCCCCCAAAAGGACTGGTGTAAATTTAATATCACAATTATATTTTTCAGGAAAATCTTTGAGAACTTGATAACCAAAATAAGCATTTGGGCTGGCAAAATCAAAATAAAAATCTAATTTTTTCATGACGTCTCCTCATCATTAATTGTTAGTCTAGTTCTAACAGCATTAATTATTTCAATTGTTTGAGTATAGTCTAGATCAACACAAAAACCATCAAGAAAATTATTAAATACATTATCGGATACTCCAGAACCATCGTCATAAGAAAGACCAAATAAAGTTTCACATTTTTCAATATCCGAAAATCTCTGGTCTTTTGATAAGCCTTCTAAAAGAAAGTCGACAGTGTATTCCTCGTCAGACATTACTATGCCCTTATCAAGTGATGAATCTAAAATTAGGTATTTTTGTCCTGTATTGGACCAATTTTTCCATTCAGGTAAGTCGTTATTTCTTCCTTTCCCAGGATCTCCTTTATAAGCAAATTCTGCCCAGTAGGATTGAATATCTTTTGAGAGCTTAAGAGCTGGTTGAAAGGCTCCTTTACCAAAAAGAAAGCTTTTAATAATGAAGTTATCAAAAGTCCCCATAACAAATAAAATTTCTAATGCATGTGCAGCTCCAACAAGCCTTGAAAGTTCGACTCCATTAACTTCTCGTAATTCGTCCCAATCAAATCTGTAGGCATAAGTACTGTTATGCCCGTTTTCAACAAGTATTCTCGATGGGCTGTCTACAGCTGAATTTTTCCAAAAAGCAGAACCATAAAAATTGATGGCATCATAATATTCTGGATCTATAATTCTTGCAGGCATCTGATCAATACCTGCTGTTTTAAATAAACCGCTAGCAGGAACCCATTCTACAAAATTAGGGTTAGCAGAATTAAAGAACTTATTTTCGTCTTTATTAGTTCCAAAAATTATTGGGACTTTTTTTAAGGTATTTTTTGAATAGGCCTCTTGGAACCCGCCTTTCAAAATCACATGTCCATCTGGAAATACCCTAGTCATACCAACTTTATCTGGTCTATCGTTCAAAAGGGCTGTTACAAGTTCTTCTGGAGTTGCGTTATATAAAATTTCTTTCCTCTCAAAACGGGTCATATTTGATTGTAAGGATTTTGCCTTTGACATATCTTTTGCTAGCCCTTTATAAACTAAAATTTTATTAAGAATATTTAAAGCGCTATCCGTAGGTGCTTCATTATTTGAAGGCAAGTAATTTTCGCTTGCTTCAATAGATGAAACACTTGAAACACCGCTTTGAACAATTGCTTTATGAAAGAGGCCTTCCGCCAAAGGGGAAGCAAACAAAGCAGTTACGTTATGACCCCCTGCTGACTCACCAAATATTGTTATGTTATTAGGATCGCCCCCAAAAGTTTTAATATTATTTTTTATCCACTCAAGCGCTGCTATTGTATCTAAAGTTCCAAAATTTCCTGATTTATCTTCTAAAGATGAATTTTCATCCACAAGGGACGGGTGTCTAAACCAGCCAAATGCTCCCATCCTGTATTGGATGGTTACAACGATTACATTTTGACCAGAAACAAGAGAGCTTGGATCATAGATTTTTGCGTCTCCAACTACATTCCCTCCGCCATGAATCCACATCATGACAGGTAATGGTTTATCCAAAGACGCTATATCATCTTTTGTAAATTTGGGTGTCCAAATGTTTAAATATAAGCAGTCTTCGCTTCCGATGAAGTCTTCTTCAGCCAATATAATTTCTCTTTGAAAACATTCGTCTTTAAAATCTGTTGCTTCAAGAAGCCCTTCCCATGGCATAGCCATCTGAGGAGCTTTCCATCTCAATTCATTTATCGGAGGCTTTGCAAAGGGAATACCTTTCCAGGAAAAAGTATTATTTTCTGAATTTATACCCACAATCATTCCTTGAGATAATTCTCTGATTGACTCTTTATTCGTTGAACCCGTGCAAGAAACTAGCAAGAAAATTACTACAACGCTGATTAAATTTTTCATGTAAATAATAATATTTAAAATTTTAATTTATTAAATTTCTCAGCTATTATCATAGAAATTACTTAAATAAGAAAATAATAATTATGCAAATATCGCCTATACCTACTTTATCAAAAGACATTAATGAAATTCGTTCTAAAACAGCTAGTATTGTTGCTGAACAAATCATCCCTAATGAAAAAGAGATCTATAAAGGCGGGGATTCAGCTAAATCAATTAGGGCTGAAATAAGAGAGACTGTTAAGTCAGAAAAACTTTGGGCGCCTCATCTTCCTGAACAATATGGTGGAATGGGAATAGGTTTTATGGCACATGCTTATATGAATGAAATATTGGCTTGGTCGCCTTTATCAAATAGATTGTTTGGTGTGATTGCTCCAAATTCTGGAAACCAGAAAGTTCTTCTCAAATATGGCACTGACGAACAAAAGAAAAAATGGTTAGAGCCTTTAGTAGCTGGTGAAATGGAATCTGCTTTCTCAATGACAGAGCCAGATAGTGCTGGATCTGACCCGAGATCTATACAAACCACGGCTGTTAAAGATGGAGATGAATGGGTTATCAACGGTCATAAAGTAATGACTTCAAATGGAATTAGAGCAGATTTTGCCATTGTCATGTGCAGAACCGAAGAAGAAACAAATTCTGGAGAAATCAATTCAAAAATGACTCAAATCATAGTCCCAACAGATTCTTCAGGTTTTAACATAATCAGATCTGTGCCAATTTGGGGTCATACTGGTGGAGATCATGTAGAAATTAAATATGAAAATGTACGTGTACCACTTGAGAATCAATTAGGTGCAAGAGGTTCTGGTCATGCAGCAGCCCAAGATCGATTGGGAGCTGGAAGAGTTTTTCATTGTATGAACAGTATTGGGCAAATGTGGCGAGCTTTTGATTTGATGTCTAAACGAACTATAACAAGAGAAGTACACGGTGGTTTGTTGGAATCAAAACAGATGATCCAAGGATTCATCGCAGATTCTTATATTGATATTCAAACTGCCAGATTAATGACTATCCATTGTGCCGAGGTGATGGATTCTGAGGGTGATCCAAGAGTAGATATTTCTGCAATCAAAATTTACGTTCCTGCCGCAATGCATAGAGTCGTTGATCGTGCAATTCAGGTTTACGGTTGGAAAGGTGTGTCTGCTGATTTACCTCTATTTGGAATGTATCAAGGTGCAAGAACTCTAAGACTTGCTGATGGTCCTGATGAAGTTCATAGAATTTTAATAGCTAAACAAATTTTAAAAAAATATCGTGATGGACTGTCTTGGGACTTTGGGATTTAAAAAATTACTTAATGATTTTAATATTTTTGCCTATAGTATTATTAATCCAATTTTTAGAAACAAAATCTTTTAACTTAATTGAAGAGCTGGCGGTTGCAATTAAAACGTCATCTTGAAAAAGCTCAGCAGAAGAAAAAGCTATGGACTTTCCAATCTTAATTACTTTAGCCTCTGCAATGGTAAATTTTGGTCCTCCTGATGAAAGAAAATTTACGTTAATATCAATTGATAAAGGAACTTTTTTAAAATCTAAAAGTTGCATCACAAGAAAAGCCATACTGGCATCTAACATTGTAGTTACAAACCCTCCTTGCAAAATAGTCCCATCCGAGTGACAAAAAAATTCATCAGGGTTAAATGACATTTTTAAGGATTCAGTTTTAAGGTTTAATTCCAACACTTCGGCGTTCATCTTTTCAAGATAAGCTGGAAGATTTTTATTTGATTCTTTTGTCATATACTTGAAAAAGCATCCAGAGCTCTTTTTCTGGATTCTTTTAAGTCGACAATCATATCAGGATAATTATTTTCTAACCTTAATTCTTTGGAGGGGTTATGAATTAGCTTCTCAGGAATCATCTCAAGATTTGGTAGAAATTTTTTAATGAACTGACCATCTTTATCAAATTTTTCAGACTGAGTAATAGGATTAAAAATTCTAAAATACGGTGCTGCATCTACCCCTGTAGAGGCGCTCCACTGCCATCCCCCATTATTAGATGCATGATCTCCGTCAATAAGTCTCTTCATAAAGTATGCTTCTCCCAACCTCCAATCTATAAGTAAATTTTTTGAAAGAAACATCGCTACAACCATTCTTAATCTATTGTGCATCCACCCTGTTTGGTTGAGTTGAGTCATAGCTGCATCAATAATTGGAATTCCTGTTTTTCCTTCACACCAGCGTTTAAAGTCATGTTCATCGTCTCTCCAAATCATTTCATCGTATTTTTCACTGAAAGATTTGCCTTTACTAACTTTCGGGAAGTGAAAAATTATGTATTTGTAAAATTCTCTCCAGAGGATTTCGTTCATCCAAGAATACTGTCCTGTTCCCGGAGTATCCTCAAATTTTTGTAAAAGTTCTTTTAAACAATTTTTTGCTGAAATCATTCCGGACGTTAAATAAGGAGATAATTTACTAGTTGAATCTAAGTATGGAAAATCTCTTAAGTTCTTATAATCTTTTACTTTTTCATGCAAAAAATTTTCAAAAATCTTATTTACTTTATCGGTGCCAACTTTGTAATCCTCAATAGATTTTAAAAAATAATTATCTTCTAATTCATATTCCGGAATTAGATCATTCTCTGAAACATTTGAATCTTGTAATAGAGGCTCTGGAACAATATCAAGGTCCTTAGAAGTTAATAAACTTCTGAAAACTTTTGAATAAGGAGTAAAAACTTTAAAATAATTTCCCGAGCCAGTCTTAATTAATTCAGGGTTCAAAATTGAAGAGTCAAAAAGATTAAATTTTATATTTTTCTTATCAAGAAGCAGCTTGAGTGAGTCGTCTTTTTTTCTCTCGTTAAATCCGTAATCTTTATTTATAAAAACTGATGTTATTCCTAATTTTTTGGTAAGTTCTAAGATTTTCTCAGGCTCATCTTCAATTCCGTTCGCATAAATAATTTTAAAATTAATATTTTTTTTAATGAGTTCATCTCTTATCTCCTTGAGATGATTAAGTTGGAATTTAATTTTTAATGGACTGTCATTGTGATCTTCCCATTTTTTTGGATTAAAAATGAAAGCAGTAGTTAAGCCTTTTTTCGATAATGAAGATTGATAAAGAGCAGCATTATCATCAAGCCTTAAATCGTTACTGAAAATGAATAAGTTACTCATAATTTGGTGACAAGATGATGGTAACGCTTTGCCCAAAACATATATTTAACACCATCTCGCCATTAAAATGGGTTGATATCAATGACATCAACCCAGTAAATCCAAGTTAGGAGAGATTTCTGGGGAGAAAAGATCACTTGGATTTGTTTTATAATACTCCCAGAACTATTACAGATGGGTTATAAATATAAAAAAATAAGTTATTAAAAGTTATAAGGGATTCATAAAACTTCAAATCTGATACCGGCATTTTTTAACCTTTCAATCAGAGGAACTCCTAACCCTGTAGCTGGAGTTAAAAAACCTCCAAAACCCTCTCCACCGGGTAAATTATCTGAAAGAGCAATTGTTAAAGCTGACTCGCAGAGCATTTTGGAAGTGGATTTATATCCAGGATCTCCGTCACCATATATAGTGCTCACTTGTTTTTGACCATCTTCAGCCTCAGCGATAAACACTCCTTTAAACCATCCATTATTTTGAACTTCTAGAGAAGGCCCTTCTCCGGGTTTTGGTAAAAACCTTCTAACAATCCATTTTAAAGGTGAAGAAATAATCAGAAAACTTATAATCAAACCAATAGAAGCAATTCTAGCTGAACCTTTGGATGTATAAGCTCCATATTCTTTATATACAAAATTATTACCATAAGAATTTTGATTCATTTCCATTAAGGCAGCAGATCTTCTAACCACTCTTGTATTAGCAACCGAAAAAAGTCCTAAGCCAGACCACTTTTTAGCCTCTTTAATCCATTTTATAGAAATAGAATCCGCGCTCTCTTTTCTTTGAAAATCGGTAACCGATTCTTTTGGGTTAAGTAAAAATGGGTCTCTCATTTCTTTAGGAAGTTTTCCCATTGAAAATATTGATTCAATTGTTCCTCCGGAAGCACCTCCAGATGCGGAGTGAAATACTTCAACTTTTTTTATCGATTTATTCAATTGATTGACAGCAAATAAAGTCCCAATGTCAGATGGTAAAGAGTCGTAACCACATGAAGGGATAATTCGGACTCCTTTTGATATTGCATCTTCATTGTAAAGATCCATTTGTTTCTTTACCCAATGATTTTCCCCTGTTATATCGGTGTAATGAGTTTTTTCAAAAATACATGCTTTAAGTAGCAAAGAACCATATTTTGCATAAGGACCTGCAGTTGTTATCAAAACCTTAGTTTCTTTAACCATGTTAGATAAATCTTCGTAATTTTCTGCGTCAGCAATAAGAATATCGCATGTAAGATTCATTTCATTTTTTAGTTGCTCTAATTTATTTTTATTTCTGCCGCCGATTGCCCAAGATAAATCCGGATAATTTTCTTTTAAATATTTTGCGCATAACCTACCCGTAAAACCTGTAGCTCCATAGACTAAAACTTGATATTTTCTTTCCATAATTTTATTAAATGTTTTTTTTCTATATTATATTAATAAAAATTATTAAAGGAGAGAAAATGATTAACAAACAATATAGACTCGCAAAAAGACCGATTGGAATGCCCGAAGATGACTGTTGGGATCTGGTCGAATCTGATATTCCAGATTTATTAGAAAATCAAATTCTAATAGAAGTAACCTTTCTCTCGGTAGATCCTTACATGCGTGGACGAATGAATGACATGAAATCTTATGCTGAACCTGTGCAAATTGGAGGTGTTATGGTGGGAGAAAGTGTTGGCACAGTAATTCAATCTAGGTCAAAGAAATACAATATTGGAGACATTGTTACAGCTCACTTAGGATGGCAGACTCATATAGTTGCTGATGATGATAGTTTATTTGTAAGAAGGGTTCACCCTGATTTAGCTCCAATTCAAGCCTTTTTGGGAGTAGCTGGGATGCCTGGAAGAACAGCTTATTTTGGTTTGTTAGACGTAGGGAAACTTAAATCCTCAGACACAGTAGTTGTCTCTGCGGCTTCTGGAGCAGTCGGGTCAGTAGTGGGTCAAATAGCAAAATTAAAAGGATGTAAAACTGTCGGTATTGCCGGTGGACCTGATAAATGTTCTTTTGTAAAAGAAGAGATGGGATTAGATCATGCAATTGATTATAAATCTGGAAACCTTGACCAAAACCTTGCTGAAGCCTGCCCCGATGGAATTGACATCTATTTTGAAAATGTTGGCGGCGATGTTTCTAACGCTGTAGCACCTTTAATGAATGAAGGAGGAAGAGTACCAATTTGTGGATACATTTCAGCATACAATTCTTTCAATCCCGATATGGATAGTAGAGATGATTTACCAGAAACGCCTTTTGATGTCTTTGGTTCACTTGATCCTGTTCCTGAACATAGATTTTTTGTAGTTACGGAGTTTATGAATCAATGGGATCAGGCAACAAAGGAGCTTACAGAATGGATTAGAAAAGGCGAGATAAAATATAAAGAATCTATTTTAGAAGGTTTTGAAAATACTCCTCAAGGGCTTAGAAATGTTCTTTCTGGAAAGAATTTTGGAAAACAGCTTATTAAAATCTAATTAAAAGACTTTAAGAATTAATTTCTTCAAAAATAGCCTTTCCTATATCTGCAGGACTTTTGACAATTCTAACACCCGCTTTTTCTAGTGCATTAAACTTATCTTCTGCGGTTCCTTTGCCACCAGATATTATTGCTCCAGCATGGCCCATTCTTTTTCCTGGTGGAGCGCTGACTCCGGCTATATAAGAAACAATAGGTTTTGAAATTTTTTCTTGAATGAATTCTGCAGCCTCTTCTTCGGCTGTACCGCCAATTTCACCGACCATAACAATACCTTCTGTTTCAGGGTCTTGTTCAAACATTTCTAGGATATCTATAAAGCTTGAACCTGGTATAGGGTCACCGCCAATACCGACGCAACTAGATTGTCCTAAACCAATTTGAGAAGTTTGATCCACTGCTTCGTAAGTGAGAGTTCCAGATCTTGAAACAATCCCAACCTTTCCCTTGCTATGAATGCTAGCTGGCATGATTCCAAGTTTTGCCTGACCAGGGGTTATAACTCCAGGACAATTTGGTCCGATAATTCTTACTCCTAACTCATCAGCTTTTGCTTTTAAGTAAAGCATGTCCAAGGTTGGAATGCCTTCAGTTATAACTATAATCAACTTTAATTCAGAATCTAAAGCCTCATTAATAGAATTCTTACAAAATGGGGCTGGTACGAATATTAAGGAGGTGTCAGCACCAGTTTCTTTAACTGCTTGAGAAACATTTTCAAATACAGGAAGATTTAAATGAATTTGCCCGGCTTTTCCTGGTGTTACTCCTGCTGCAATGTTTGTTCCATATTCTATAGACTGAGAACAGTGAAGAGTTGCCTGAGAACCAGTAAATCCCTGACATATTGCGATCGTTTGATTATCAACAAGAATACTCATTTAGATAAGTCGACTGCTTTTTTTGCAGCAAGAGTTAGATCTGTTTCAGAAAAAATATTCAATTTACTTTTTTCAAGTATTTTTTTTGCAATATCTGAGTTATTGCCTTTTAGACGAACCACCACAGGTATTTGAATTCCTATATCTTGCATTGCCGAAACTATTCCTTCAGCCACGATATCGCATCTGACTATACCGCCAAAAATATTTATTAAGATTGATTTGACTTTAGAATCAGAGACAATAATTTTGAATGCTTCTGTAACGCTTTCTCTATTTACAGCTCCTCCGACATCAAGAAAATTAGCTGGAAATCCCCCTGAGAGCTTTATAATGTCCATAGTACCCATTGCCAATCCAGCTCCGTTTACCATACAGCCAACTGTTCCATCGAGCGTTACATAATTTAGCCCCCATTTCGATGCATCCAGCTCTAAGGCATCTTCTTGAGATTCATCTCGCATTCCATTAATTGCTTCTTGACGATACAACGCATTACCGTCGACATTAATTTTGCCATCTAAGCAATTTAGTTTCCCTGAGTTATCAATTACTAACGGATTTATTTCTATTAGAGAAAAATCCTTATCAACAAATAATTTAATAAGATTTTTTATCAGAGAACTAAATTCTAAATTTTGACTTTGATTTAATTGCAGACCTTCAGAAAGTTTTTTTATTTCCTCTTCTTTAATTTTATTAGTCGAATCTAAAAATACTTTAAATATTTTTTCTGGACTATTTTCAGCGACTGATTCGATATCAACTCCTCCGTCTGGAGATGCAATTACTGCAATAGACCTAGAACTTCTATCGATTACCAGTCCCAAATATAGTTCTGTTTCTATATCCGTGCACTCTTCTAGAAGAATACAAGACACAGGTTGTCCTTTTTCATCTGTTTGATAAGTTACTAAATTAGTTCCTAACCATTTTTGACAAAAATCTCTAATTTCTTCTTTCTTTTTAGTGAGGATTACCCCGCCTGCTTTTCCTCTTCCGCCAGCATGGACTTGGGCTTTAACTACAAAAGAATCGACGTTGAGTTTTGATACTGCTTGATCAATGTCAGATTCATGAAAGATTAATTCTGATTTGGATACAGGTAAACCGTAATCTTTAAAAAGAAATTTTGCCTGATATTCATGTAAATTCAATGTGAATGAATAGTAGCAAAGAAGGAATAATAAAAAAAGAAACTATTCTTAATCTAAACAGCTCTCTTAAAGAGCATTTTTTTTATTTCGTTGATAGCTTTGTTAGGATTCAATCCTTTTGGACAAACGGATACGCAATTCATAATTCCATGACATCTGAAAACACTGAAAGCGTCTTCTAATTGGTCTAATCTTTCTTCAGTTGCAACATCTCTGCTGTCTGAAATAAACCTATAAGCTTGAAGAAGAGCAGCTGGTCCAAGAAATTTGTCAGGATTCCACCAAAAAGACGGGCAGGCAGTTGAACAACATCCGCACATAATACATTCATACAAACCATCTAACTTATCTCTATCTTCAACTGTTTGAGGTATTTCTTTCCCATTTGTCTCTTTATCAGTTATCAAATAGGGTTGGATTTTTTTATATTGATCAACGAACTGTGTCATGTCGACAATTAGATCTTTCACTACAGGTAATCCAGGGAGAGGTCTTAATTCAAGCTTATTTCCTCGAATAGCCTCTGAAAGGGGAGTAATACAACCCAATCCATTTTTTCCATTAATATTCATCCCATCAGAGCCGCACACCCCTTCCCTACATGATCTCCTAAAAGATATTGTTGGGTCAATTTCCTTTGCAAGTTGCAGTGCATCAAGAACCATGATGTCTTTGTCCTTAGGAATATCTATATCCATACTCTGCATATATGGTTTTTTACCAATATCAGGGTCGTATCTGTAGATACTAATTTTTAAAGTTTTCAGTTGTTCCGCAGCAATACTATTCATTAATAGGTTCTGGCAAAGGGTTGAAAAGCTTGAACAATTTTAGGCCTAAAATTTACATCTCTTTTTGAAACTTCTTTTGTCTCTTGAAAATAAATTGAATGTTTAAGCCAGTTTTCATCATCTCTTTCTGGATAATCATCTCTGGAGTGAGCACCTCTACTTTCTTTTCTCTCATTCGCACAAATTGCTGTCGCCTCAGCAACTTCTAATAAATTGAGCAATTCAAGTGCTTCTACCCTAGCGGTGTTAAATTTAGAAGATTTATCTGCTAAATGGAGTCCTTCTGATCTTTCTCTAATATCATTAATTTCTTGGATTCCATCCTCCATATTTTTGGCGCTTCTAAAAACTCCAAAACTTAATTGCATGACTTCTTGTAAATCTTTTTTAATAACCGAAGAATTCTCGCCTTCTTTACTAGAATTTACTCGATTAATATTTTTTAGAGCTTCATTAATATTTTCACTCGTAGGATCAGAAATACCTATGCCTTGTTTAAAGGAGTCTTCAATATGAAGTCCTGCGGATCTGCCAAAAACAACTAAATCTAATAATGAATTTCCACCTAAACGGTTTCCTCCGTGCACTGACACACAAGCTGCTTCTCCAGCAGCGTAGAGGCCGTCGACAATTTTGTCTGAGCCGTCAGATTGTTGGGTAATTACCTGACCATGAACATTTGTTGGAATGCCTCCCATAGCATAATGGCAAGTTGGAACAACAGGAATGGGGTGATCTGCTGGATCTATATGAGCAAATGTTTTAGAAAGTTCAGTAATTCCTGGAAGTCTTTTGTGCAAAAGATCTGCCCCAAGATGATCAAGTTTTAAATAACAATGATCTTTATCTGGTCCACAACCTCTTCCTTCAATTATTTCAAGCATCATAGATCTTGCAACAACATCTCTGCTTGCAAGATCCTTAGCGTTAGGAGCGTAACGCTCCATAAATCTTTCTCCATCTTTATTGATTAAATATCCACCTTCACCTCTACAACCCTCAGTAACTAAAGTTCCTGCTCCGTGAATTCCTGTGGGATGGAATTGCCACATTTCCATGTCTTGGACTGCCAATCCTGCCCTAAGAGCCATACCTGTTCCATCTCCAGTATTTATTAAAGCATTCGTAGTAGATTTATAAATTCTACCTGCCCCTCCAGTAGCTAAAACTGTTGCCTTAGCTTTCAAAAAATAAGCTTCTCCAGATTCAATTTCAAAGGCTATAACTCCGGTTACCTGATTAGAGTCATTTAACACCAGATCGACTGCAAACCATTCACTTAAAAAATTAGTACCGGCTTTGATGTTTGCTTGATAAAGAGTGTGAAGAAGAGCGTGACCTGTTCTGTCGGCTGCTGCACAAGTTCTTTCGGCTTGACCCCCTTTACCGTAATCTTTTGATTGTCCTCCAAAAGCTCTTTGATATATTTTTCCTTCTTCGGTTCTTGAGAAAGGTAACCCCATATTTTCTAATTCAAATACGGTTGCAGGTCCTTCTTGACACATATATTCAATAGAGTCTTGGTCCCCAATGAAATCAGAACCTTTAACCGTATCGTACATGTGCCATCTCCAATCATCATTAGGATCCGCACTAGCTATAGCGCAAGTGATACCTCCTTGAGCTGACACAGTATGAGATCTAGTTGGAAAAACTTTGGATACGACCGCAGTATTCATTCCAGATTGGGCGAGTTGAAGTCCAGCCATGAGGCCAGAGCCACCACCGCCAACTATAATTCCATCGAATTCCTTAACAGGTAAGCTTGATGCGTCTAGATATCCTTTTCCATTCATTGCCATAAAATTTTCCTAAATAATTATGAAAATAGTACAAATAATGGCTCCTAAGATTTGAAGATAACTGAAAGTTAAAACAGAAATCTGAAGAAATCTGGAAGCACTACCAACTCTTGCCTCGGTAAGGTAATCTTCAATAATATGGTGAATACCCTGTAACGAGTGATAAGAAATCGATATTAATACTAATAAAGTTCCTATTTTCACTAGTAGAATATCAAAAAAACCCATTAGCTGAGTGTAATTTAGAGGCATATACGTTAACCAATAATAGGTTATAACTGAAAAATATAGCGCTTGAAAAACTGCGGAAACTCTAACCATGAGATAATCAAAAATCCCAGTTCTTTTGAAAGTATAAAGTTTGGTCACCATATTAAAGTTGAAAAATAAATAATTAAGCTTCCACTAACAAGAAAAGTGCCATAAGCGCTCAAAGAACCAGCTTTAAAAGTCTCCCAAAAGCCAAAATCCATAATTAAATGCCTTAAACCGGCAATGTAATGATAAGTTAAACCTGCTATAAAAAGATTAAGTAAAGTTTTTACGAATATAGAATTTCCCAATTCTTGAATATAACTAAAACCGTCAGGAGAACTTACAGCTATTAAAACTGCTCCCATAAACGGGAAAATTAGAAAAAATACTCCTACTGCTGCAATTCTGTGTGTGATTGAAGCTTTTGCAGTTATTGGCAATCTTATTTTTAATAAGTTTAGGAAAAGAGGTTGTTTAGTCATTTTTAAGCAAAGTTTCGTGCATTATATTAAGTTGTTAACAGGGATCAATGACTTCTTACCCTTTTTCTCTTAGCATATTGCCGTTTTGTAAGTTTGTTTTTTTTATCTTTAAAGGGATTTTCATTAGCTTTAAAAATTAATTGAATCGGAATTCCTTGCAGCTTAAATTTTTTTCTTAAAAAATTTTCCATATATTTTTTATAACTTTTATTTAATTTTTCTAACTGATTTCCATGAAAAATAAAAGTTGGGGGCGATGTGCTCCCTATATTTACGAATTTTATTTTGGGCCTAAATCTTCCTTGCATTGAAGGTGGATTTATATCTTGAGCCTCTTTAATAAATTTATTTAGATCTTGAGATTTAAATTCAACTTTGCTTCTATCTACTAATTTTAATAACTTATTTAAAAGAATACTTGTACCGATACCTTTTAAGGCCGATATATAACTTACTTCAATATGACTTACAAAACTTAATTTTTTGCTAATGCTCTTTTTTAACAAAGTCTTTTCATAGGCGCTCAAAGACTCAGATTTATTTATTCCAATTATTAAAGATTTACCTGAGGATATAATTAAAGAAAGTAAATGAAGATCCTGATCAGTTACTGTCTCTTTGCCATCTATAAGATAAATTATCCCTTCTGAATTTCTAATAATGTTTATTGATTTTTTAGAAGAAAAAATTTCATTTTCTTTCTTAATCTTGCCTTTTTTTCTCAGTCCAGCTGTATCTGTAATAGAAATTAATTGATTTTTGAACTTTATTTCTTCAGTTATTGAGTCAACGGTGGTTCCGGGAACTTTCGAGACAATTGATCTATTATCTTTTAAGATCTTGTTAAAAAAAGTAGATTTTCCTGCATTGGGTTTGCCAAGTATGCCAATTTTTTTTAAATTTTCCTCTTTAAAATCTTTATTATCAGATACGTTAGAAATGAATTGCTCAGAAATTTTATTTCTTAAGTCCATAAGACCATTTTTGTTTTTAGCAGAAATTTTTAAAGTTATTTTTACACCAAGTTCAAAGAAATCTTGAAGGTTCTTCTCAGAACTTTTTTGGTCTGACTTATTTACACATAACAAGTAATCTTTTCCAGATTTTCTTAACATGTCATTTATCTCTAAATCTAATGAATTAAGAGGAGTTGTAGCATCCACTAAAAATATAAAGCCATCAGCCTCTTTTAAAGCTTTTTGAGTTTCATTTAGAACCTGTTTTTCAAACTCGTCATCTGAGTCTGTTATTCCAGCGGTATCAATAAAAATATAAGAAAAATTATTTATATATGCAGAACCATATTTTCTATCTCTAGTTAACCCAGGAAAATCTGCGACCAACGATAAATTTTGTCCCACAAGAGAATTGAACAAAGTTGATTTGCCTACATTTGGTCTTCCGATAATTGCGATTAATGGCCCCATAGTCAACTCTCACCTATTTAACCTCAAGGTAAGTTAATCTTCCTGATATGTCTAGACTTGCTAGAGAATTTTTGTAGGTCTGTAAGGTAAGAATGCCTGATCTACTTGCACGATACCTTCCAATTGCAGAGCCATTTTCTATATCAATAAAATGTAAATATCCTTCAAAATCTCCAACTACTAAATAGTTATTAATTTTAACTGGTGCAGTTAGATTTCTTAACCGATAGTCACTTGTTTTCCAGAGGTTAATGCCTGTTAATCCAGAAAAAGCTTGAATTTCACTTTCTTCATCTACAACAAAGATGTTTCTTTCAACTTCCAATATGTCTTTAGTTGATGAAAAACTTTGTCTCCAAATTACCCTTCCTGTTCTCACGTTAATTGCAGATACATCTCCTTGATAAGTTGTAGCGAAAGCAATCCCTGAAGAAATTTTAGGTTTAGAATCTACATCAATAATTCTTTCAATCTCTGAAGCTCCTTTTGAAATAGTTACTGGTACTTCCCACTGAACAACTCCAGATCTAGGTTCAATCATAGCCAAATTTCCATTTGCGAAACCAACATATAACGCTAGATCATCAAATACAGGAGAACTAGTCCCTCTTAAACTTAAATTGGGAAGAACTGAAATATATTCCCACCTAAACTTACCATCTTTGAGGCCCAAAGCAGTTATTTTGCCATTGGATGTTTGAACAGCGACAATGTCACCATTGGAACTTGGGACAGATAAACTTTCTCCTTCGACTGATGAGGCCCAATTTAAATTACCGTTATTGGAATTCAATGAAAAAACTTCGCCATCAATCGAAGTAACAAATAAGGAGCCAAATTCTTTGCTTACACCTGATGACAAATCGATATTAAGATCTTTTTCCCAATCAAGAGTACCTTTAGATGAAAATGAACTTACCAGTCCTTCAGAAGAAAAAGTATAAATGCCATCATCATCTAGTACGATGTTATTTTTTCCAGCTGAAGGATTAGAAAAAATATTTTTTGACCACAGATTATCAATTTCTATAACTGATTGAATTTCTAAAAGCTCTGCTGGTTCTTCAATAATTATTTCATCAGACTGGCATCCAATTATGAGAGCACAGGCGCATGTCAAAAGAAAAAAATTTATTTTTTTATTCATCATTTGAAGAAGCTAAGCTGGAAAGTTTAAAATTTAATAAATTTATTTGTGTTTGATTCTGTGATGTCTCAATAGCTAGTTTATAATAATTTTTTGCGCCTTCATTATTGAATTTAACTTTTTCTATATCTCCTAACTTTTCTAGTTTTAGAGAATCAAAAAAATCAAAATTTCTATCTAGAAGTTCTTTTGCGTCTTCAAATCTATCAAAATCAATATAAATAGAAGCAAGCCTAATTCTTGAGATATCTCTCAGAAAACTCCTAGATGATTTATCTTGTTCCAAATCTGCATTTAGTTGTTCCATCAAACTCATAGCTTTTAACTCTTGGCCATTTTCAAAGTATATTTTTGCTTGATGAAAATTTGCTAAGTGATAGTAAATTGACTGGTCGTAAGCATTTTTTACTTCTTCAAGTTTAGCTTCTAGTTCAGTAAACTCTAACCCATCAAATAAAGCTAACTCACTTAAAAAATTTTCATAAGCTTCTTGAGAGGAATAAATTTTTTCTTTTATGCTTGTAATGTAAAAAAAATAAGAAGCAATTCCAGACATTACCAAAATTAGTCCAAAAATTAGATACAGATAATTCTTCTTGAAAAACTCAAGAAGCATTTCAAAATTCAGATTATTCATTATCAATTACCTCAGAAACGGACTTTATAACTTCACTTTCTGTCAAAGACAATTGATTGTCATCTTTTTTTAAATTTTTAAATGAGAAAACTCCTTTTTTAATTTCTTCATTCCCTAAAATTAACGCAAAATCATAGTTTTCCTTAATCGCTTTTTTTAATTGCGATTTAAGATTTGATTTAGATCCATCAAATCTCACAACTAATTCTTCTATATTATTTCTTATTGTTTCAGCTATCTTTAGGCCTGCTTGAAAAAGGCTATTTTCTAAAATAATCACAATTAATCTTTTTTTTGGTTTAACCCTTTCATGATTAGGTAAAGAAATGATTAGTCTGTCTAATCCAATGGAAAACCCTGCAGCTGAAACATCTCTTCCCCCTAAATTTTTAGATAGAGAATCATATCTTCCTCCCGCACAAAAAGTATTTTGACTGCCTAAAGCTTCTGATTTCCATTCATAAACCACATCGTTGTAATAGTCTAAGCCTCTAACTAAGTTCTGATTTACTTTGTAGGGAATTTTCATTTCATCTAGATTTGATTTAAGCAAATCAAAGTCTTTAATACTTTTTTGATCCATAAATTCAGAAATTTTTGGTCCATTCTTTAAAATTCTTTGAGTTTCAGAATTCTTTGAGTCCAAAATTCTCAAAGTATTTGAATCTATTCTGATCTGGCTGTCGGGGTCCAGCTGATCTTTAATTGGTCTCAAATATTCTTTGAAAGCTTTTGAAAAATTATTTTGAGTTTCTTTTGAACCTAAAGAATTAATTTCTAAAGAATAATCTTTTAATTTCAAAAAATTAAAAATTTTATGAGACATAAAAATCATTTCAAGATCTAGATTTATACTGTCAAATCCATAAGCTTCGACGCTTAGTTGATAAAACTCTCTATTTCTGCCTTTTTGTGGCCTTTCGTATCTATACATTGGTCCATGATAGAAAAGTCTTATCGGACCTTGATCGGTTAATCCCATTTCTATTGAAGCCCTCAAACAACCTGCTGTTCCTTCAGGTCTCAAGGTTAAAGATTTTCCACTTTTACTTTCAAAAGTGAACATTTCTTTATTGACAATATCAGATCCTTCCCCAACCGATCTTTGGAATAAGTTGGTATTTTCTATGATTGGCAATCTAATTTCTTGATACGAAAAGGATTCAAATATTTCAGTTATTTCTCTTGTTAATTTGCTCCAGGTTTGGCTATCATTTGGATCAATTTGGTGGGCTCCCCTAATCTTTTGAATTTTTTCCATAGTTAAGAACTTGCAATCAATTTCTCTTTTTTTGTAGATAACTCCTTAACCTTAGATCTTACTCTTTGTTCAATTTGATCTACAATTTCGTCATTACTGATTTTTTTATCAGGCATTCCATCTACATAAATAAGACTTTTTGGGTTTGCTCCCGTTAAACCAACATGAGCAACTTTAGATTCTCCAGGACCATTTACGTAACATCCTATTACTGCTACGTCGATACTTTCTTTAACGTCTTCCAATCTTCTTTCAAGTTCATTCATAGTTTTAATGACATCGAAGTTTTGTCTCGAACAACTTGGGCAAGCGATAAAGTTTATTCCCTTTTTTCTCAACTTTAAGGATTTTAAAATATCGAATCCTACTTTTATTTCGTCTACTGGGTCAGAAGCAAGCGAAACTCTCAAAGTATCGCCAATACCCTCTTTTAAAAGCTGACTTATCGCTATTGATGACTTCACGGTACCTGATCTAAGCCCCCCAGCTTCTGTAAGTCCTAAATGAAGAGGTTGATTTATTTCTTTAGCAATTAATCTATAGCTTTCTGTCATAAGATCTATATCAGATGCTTTGATGCTTAATTTAAAATTATCGAAATTTTTTTTGGTTAATATTTCAACATGTGACAGTGCAGACTCTACTAGAGCTTCTGGACATGGCTCACCATATTTTTTTTGAAGTTTTTTTTCTAAAGACCCCGCATTCACGCCAATCCTTATAGGTATATTGTGTTCAACTGCTGAATTTATGACTTGATTAACTTTATCTGCAGACCCAATATTTCCTGGGTTAATTCTAAGGCAATCGGCTCCTGCCTTAGCAACTTCTAAAGCAATCTTATAATCGAAATGTATATCCGCTATCAATGGAACATTAGTAGATTTCTTTATTTTCTTAAAAGCTTCTACTGATTTATGTGTGGGAGTTGAAACTCTAACAATATCTGCGCCTGCTGCTTCTAATAAATTGATTTGCTTAATGGTGGCTTTAACGTTTTCAGTATCTGTATTTGTCATACTTTGAACTGAAATTAGCGAATCTCCACCAACGCCGACAGAACCAACAAATATTTTCTTTGAAACTCTTCTTTTAATTTCTGATTTTTTCGACATCTTTTCCATTTATTGTATAGAAAGCAGCATACTTTGAGGTTTTATTTATAAAATTATTAAAATTTATTTTATTTCCGTCTATAAAAATTTCTACAGCTGGGGAATATCCGACTTTAAACTTAAATGGAGGGCTACCTCTCAACTCATAAGATCCTGTTTGCATGAGCTCATAAAGCATTCTTTCGTTTTTGTCTTCCAAAACAATCCAACTTTCCCCTTTAATCTCCAAATTTATTTTCAAAGGAATTTCTATCAGGGTTATATCTTCCTGCAAACTAACTTCATCTAATACTTCAGAAGCATCATTGATAATTTCTTCAAATAAATTTGGATTGGTCTCGTTTAAATCGTCGTTCTCATCAAGAAATATATCTGTTTCATCTGACAAAGTTTCTTCTAGTTTTTGTGAATCATTAAGAAATAAATATAGTGTTACAACAAGAGAAATAATTACTATGATGATTCCTGCGTAGATTTTATAAAGGCTTCTATTTTTATCTGCTTTTTTTTCCTTTACTTTTAAATCTTTTTTTCTATTTCTTTTCTCTTGATTGGAAATAAATTCTTCATATTCGGATAAACATGCCGAGGGGTCTAAGTTCAAGTAATCGAAATATCTTTTTATATGGAATTTTGTAAATACAGCGGGAGGTAATTTTTTGAAGCTACCTGATTCTAGGTTACTTAGGAAATCTATAGGAATATTGATTGCCTTTGAACATGCATCTAAAGATAAATTTTTTGAATTTCTAACTTCTTTTAAGTTAGAGACCCAGTTGGTTTTCATAATTAATCGAATATTTTCGACATTATATCAATTTCTCTTTGTGCAGACTCTAGAGAATCTGAACCATGAACAGCATTTTTCGATAAAGACTCAGCAAATTTTGCTCTTAAAGTACCTTCGCTGGCTTCATTTGGATTAGTTGCTCCCATTAACTTCCTATAATTTGAGACAGCATTTTCTCCTTGAAGAACCTGAACCACTGAATAATCTGAAGTCATAAAATCTACCAATTCGGAAAAAAAAGGTCTCTCAGAGTGCTCAGAATAAAAACTTTCAGCAATCTCTTTAGAAATTTTGATTTTTTTTGATTTTAAAACTATTAATTCATTTTCTTCGATAATTTTGTTAATTTCATCGACATATAAATTTTTAACAGCATCCGGTTTTATTATGCATAGGGTTTGTTCCATATTTTAATCTTCCTCCTCAATCCATAATGCTTGGACAGCCTCTAAAATGCGCTCATTACATTTTTCTAATTCGTCATCAAATTCTTCTAAATTTGAAATTAAACTTCTTAAATCCGTAAATAAAATCTTTTTTGGATCAACTTCCGGATGTTTATCGATAAGTAAATCTACTATTTCGTAAGTATCGATCCATTTCATAAGATGTGTAAGTAATTTTAAGCTTTTTGAAATAAATTTTGATCAATACTAAAACTCTCTCCACAACCACACTTGGCAGATATGTTTGGATTATTAAATACCAACTCAGAATTTAACCCTTTAGTAACGTAATCAATTTCAGTACCTTTTAAAAATATAAGGCTTTCTTCACTAATGAATAAATCTATATCTTCAACGCTAGCCTTATAGTCGTCTTTTTCAGCTTTTTGAACGAAAGAAAGATCATAAGCATAACCAGAACAGCCCGAAGGCTTCACACTGACTCTTACACCAGATGAATTATTTTTTTTTAAAAGATCAGAGATATGAGTCATAGCGCTATTAGATAAACTGAAATCTTGTTTGTTTAGTTTTTTTTCCATTTGAGCGGCCTTATTTTCTTTTTTTGGGTGAATTTCAGAAACCATATTAATTGTATATTTTGGAATTTCAATAGTAAGGTCACTTTTATCGACAATAGTTTGACAACTTAATCTTGATTTAGGTTCAAGACCCCAAGCTTTATCAAGAAGATCCTCTTCATCATCGGTAGATTCATTTAAAGAGTCAAAACCTTCTTTAAAAATGACGTGACAGGTAGTGCAAGCACAAGAAAGCTCGCAGGCATGTTCAATGTCTATTGAGTTATTGAGAAGATTTTCGCATACTGACATACCAACGGTTGCTTCAATCTCAGCACCATTAGGGCATAGTTCATCATGAGGTAAAATTTTTATTTTGGGCATTAATCATTATTTCTTCGACTCTTAAAGTCATCTATAGCTCTATGAATTGCCTCTTCGGCAAGCACGCTACAATGAATTTTAATTGCCGGTAGTTCTAAAATATCCACTATTTCTTGATTTGAAATTTTTTGCGCCTCTTCAATTGTTTTTCCTCTGAGCATATCAATTAATTGTCCACTTGAAGCTATTGCCGACCCACAACCGTAAGTTTTAAATTTAGCATCAACTATTACATTTTTGTCATCAATATTTTCACATTTGATTTGCAATTTCATCACATCACCACACGCAGGTGCGCCAACTATTCCAGTACCCACTCTATGAAAATCTTTATCTCCAGGCTTCCAACGACCAACGCTGGCTTCCTCTGGATTCTTTAAAGTTTTTTCAAACTTATCTACTACTTTTTGGGAATAAGCCATAATTACCTCACCATTAAAAACTTGTTTAAGCCCACTCTATTTTATCTAAATCTACGCCATCTTGATACATTTCCCATAGAGGAGAAATCTCTCGTAATTGCGCAACAGAGTTTTTTACTAAATCTACAGTTGAATCAACTTCATCTTTAGTTGTAAATCTTCCAAATGAAAATCTTATTGAACTATGGGCCAGTTCATCAGGTCTTCCAAGTGCTCTTAAAACATAGGAAGGTTCTAGACTAGCAGAAGTGCAAGCCGAACCTGAAGAAACAGCAATATTTTTTAGAGCCATGATTAAGGATTCTCCTTCTACATAATTGAAAGAAAGGTTAAAAATTCCTGGATATCCTGTATCGACTGAACCATTAACATATATTTCTTCCATATCATTAAGACCTTTCCACAACGTGTCTCTATGAGATGAAATTTTTTCATGATCGTTAGTCATTTCGTTCATGGCTACTTTAAAAGCTTCACCCATTCCAACAATTTGATGTGTAGGTAAAGTTCCAGCTCTAATACCTCTTTCTTGACCTCCGCCATGAAAAAGAGGTTGTAGTCTGATCCTTGGCCTTCTTCTGACGAATAAAGCACCAATACCCTTTGGACCGTAAATTTTGTGAGCTGAAAAAGACATCAAATCAACTTTTAAATTAGATAAATCAATATTAATTTTCCCAGCGCTTTGTGCAGCATCTACGTGGAAAATTACTCCGTTTTCTCTACATAAATTTCCTATTTTTTCTATGTCATTAATGACACCAATTTCGTTATTAATATGCATTAAAGAAACAAGTGTTGTGTCTTTCCTAATGTTATCTTCAAGAGATTTAATTGAAATTTTTCCGTTCTCATCCGGATCTAAATAGGTTATTTCAAAACCTTCACTTTCTAATTGTCTACAAGTATCCAATACAGCTTTGTGTTCTATTTTGGAAGTAATAATATGTTTTCCTTTTTCTTTATAAAAATTAGCAGCTCCTTTAATGGCTAAATTATCAGATTCTGTTGCTCCTGAGGTCCAGATGATTTCCCTTGGATCACAGTTTAAAAGATTGGATACATTAATTCTGGCTTCTTCAACAAGTTCTTCTGCTTGCCAACCAAATGCATGAGACCTAGAGCCTGGGTTACCAAAGTTACCATCTAAAGAAAGGCAATCTTTCATCTTGTCAATGACTCTAGTATCAACAGGAGTTGTGGATGCGTAATCAAAATACAGAGGTTTCATGTGTTTATTATGTTGTTTAAAATGTTAAATACAAGTTAAGGTACAGATATAACGATTAAAATAATAACCTTATTATATCATCGAATTAAGGTACAGTAAGTTTTTTATTTTCTTTTTTTAATCAATGTACCAGATTACTATAAATTTATTGATTTGATAGGATTTTTGAGTATATAATCAATAAATAAAACTGCATTTTAAGGTACACTTATAATTATTTAAAAATTATGGATAAGAAATATTTGTTCAAAAGGAACAGCGTATGGTGGGTAAAAGTTGCTGTACCTTCTAAATTTAGAGAACAGTTTGGCTTTGATTTAAGACAAAGCACAGGTGAAAAAGATCTAGATAAAGCCCTGTTGATGAGAGACAGCATTGTTTCAGACCTTAAATCAAAGTTCCTAGGTTCTAATGCAGAAGATAAATCAACAAAAGATTTTCTTAAAAAGACAGATATTTCAGATCCTCAGTATTTTCATAAAGTAGTAGATTGTCAGTATGCTTGCCCTGCTCATACGAATGTTCCTGAATATATTAGATTGATAGCTCAAAAAAAATATACAGATGCTTACATGCTTAATTGGGAGTCTAATGTTTTCCCAGGAATTTTGGGGAGGACTTGCGACCGACCTTGCGAACCCGCCTGCAGAAGAACAAGAACACATGATAAACCAGTTGCAATATGTAGACTCAAAAGAGTCACCTATGACAATAAAGGTGATATAGAAGATTTAATCCCTGAAACTCCTAAAGTTAAAAATGGAATGAAGATTGCTTTGATTGGAGGCGGTCCAGCATCATTAACTGTTGCTAGAGACCTGCTTCCTCTGGGATACGATTGCACAATTTTTGAAAAAGACTCTAAGCCTGGGGGTTTAATGAGAACTAACATACCCTCTTTCAGACTTCCAGAGTCTGTTTTAGATGAAGAGGTTTATAGGATTATTAAAATGGGAGCTGATTTAAAAACGAACTCTTATATTGAAGATCTTGAGCCTTTAATAAAAGATTTTGATGCAGTTTTTATAGGTTCTGGAGCTCCTAAAGGTAAAGATTTAAACCTTCCTGGAAGAGAGGAAGCAAAAGAAAATATTCATATTGGTATCGATTGGCTAACAAGTATTGCTTTTGAGCATACCAAAGAAATAGGGAAGAAAGTTCTTGTGATTGGGGGAGGTAATACTGCAATGGATTGTTGCCGTTCAGCTGTCAGACTTGGAGCTAAGGAAGTAAAAGTTACAGTTAGAAGTCCTTTTAACAAAATGAAAGCTTCAGATTGGGAGATTGAAGAAGCTATGGAAGAAGGTATTCCGATTCTCGATAATACAAGTCCCAAAGAATTTCTTTTAGATGAAAAAGGAAAACTTTGTGGAATGAAATTCGACAAAATGATTATGAAAGACATTGATGGCTCTTCAAAACTTGTTCCAAGTGGAGAAGAAGTCGTCTACGAATGTGATGACGTGCTTCTTGCTATTGGTCAAGACAACGCATTCCCTTGGATCAGAAAAGATATTGGGATTGAGTTTGGAGAATGGGACATGCCCATTGTTGATAAAACAACTATGCAATCCTCTCATCCTAAAGTTTTCTTTGGAGGCGATGCAGCTTGGGGTCCTGAAAATATAATCTGGGCAGTATCTCATGGTCATCAAGCAGCAATTTCTATTGATAACTTTTGTTCAAATGTAGACTTAAATTTAAGACCTGACCCTATTACAAATTTGGTAAGTCAAAAAATGGGGATACATGAATGGTCCTACGATAACGATATATCTCAAGCTAAAAGGTTTGAAGTTCCTCATGCTGACCTATCGAAAGCTTTAGATGACTTGAAAATGGAGGTAGAACTGGGCTTTGATGAAAAACTGGCCTTAGAAGAAGCTCAAAGGTGCCTTAACTGTGACATGCAAACTGTTTTCGAAGAGGATTTATGCATTGAATGTGATGCTTGTGTCGATATTTGTCCCACTGATTGCATAAACTTTATAGATAATGATACTGAGCAAGAAATCAGAGGAAAACTTAGAGTTCCTGCTCTTAATTTAGATCAAAGTCTTTATGTCTCAGGTGAGTTAAAAACAAAAAGGAGGATGGTTAAGGACGAAGACATGTGCGTTCACTGCGGGCTCTGTGCAGAAAGGTGTCCTACTGGAGCATGGGATATGAAGAAGCATAAATATATTGAAGGCCACACTCTTAATAACAAAATTAAAGTAAAAGAAGTAGCCTAATGCTTGAACCCAAATCTTTTCAATCCATTGAAGCAGTTAACGATTTTGTAATTAAATTTGCAAATGTCAATGGGACTGGTTCGGCTAGTGCAAATCAAATGTTTGCAAAAGCAATTTTTAGAATGGGTATTCCTGTAAGCCCAAAAAATATTTTTCCATCAAATATTCAAGGTTTACCTACTTGGTTTGAGGTTAGAGTTAGTGAAAAAGGTTATTTAGGTCAAAGAGGAGGAGTTGATATTGCCGTTGCTATGAATCCTCAAAGTTATTCGAAGGACATAGATGAAATATCTGAGGGAGGTTATCTTCTTTATGATTCAACTTGGAAAAGAAATTTTAATAGATCTGACATTAACATTATTGAAATACCATTAACTCAACTTTGCGTTGATTCATTTAAGAACCCTAAACAAAGGGCTCTATTTAAAAACATAGCTTACGTTGGAGCTTTATCTGCTTTAATGGAAATAGAATATGAAGTTTTAGAAAAAATTATCTCAGAACAATTTGTAAATAAACCTGCTTTGATTGAACCTAATATTAAAGCGTTAAATTTAGGAAGAGATTACGTTTTAGAAAATCTTGATTATCCAATTGGAATAAAATTATCTAGAAGAAAATTGTTAGAAAATAAAATTCTTATCTCTGGAAATGAAGCTGCAGGCCTAGGCGCGGTTTATGGTGGAGCTACTTTTTGTTCTTGGTACCCTATTACACCTTCCACTTCATTAGCTGAAGGATACGAGAAGTACGCAAAAAAATACAGAGTTGAGGAGAATAGTGGAAAAAATCTCTACGCGAGTGTCCAAGCAGAAGACGAACTAGCTGCGGTAGGAATGGCTATTGGCGCTAATTGGAATGGTGCAAGAGCTTTTACTGCAACGAGTGGTCCAGGTATTTCACTCATGAGTGAATTTTTGGGATTAGCCTACTTTGCGGAAATTCCTCTGGTAATTTTTAATGTTCAGCGAGGAGGACCTTCCACCGGCATGCCAACAAGAACACAACAATCCGATGTTCTGGCTTGTGCTTACGCTTCGCATGGAGATACGAAACATGTCTTACTCTTTCCAGCAGATCCTAAAGATTGTTTTGATTTTTCTGCAAAAGCTTTTGATTTGGCTGATCAACTTCAGACTCCTGTTTTTGTTGTCAGCGACTTAGATATGGGAATGAATGACTGGGTTTGCGAAAAATTTGATTGGGATGATTCGATCTCTTATAACAGAGGAAAAGTACTAAATTATGAAGATTTAGAAAAATTAGAATCTTATGGAAGATATTTAGATTCTGATAATGATGGCATTTGTTATAGAACTTACCCTGGAACTCATCCAGAGAAAGGAGCCTATTTTACTAGAGGTACATCTCATGATGAATACGCTAGATACACAGAAGATGGAAATGTGAATGCTGAAACTTTAACGAGACTAATGAGAAAATTTAGAACTGCTTCTGAACTTGTTCCTGAACCGTTAATAGAAATAAACGGCGAGGATAGCTGCGGAATAATTTTTTATGGAAGCTCTAAACCGGCAGTTCTAGAAGCGAAAGATATTTTGAAGACTAAAAATATTAATGTTGATTTAATGCAAATAAGATCATTCCCTTTTAACCTTGATGTCTGGGAATTTATTGCGAATCATGACCGAATTTATGTTGTTGAACAAAATAGAGATAGTCAAATGAGAACATTAATTATGGCCGAAGGAGGAATTTCAGCAGAAATTTTAAGACCTTTAGTTCACTTTACAGGCGATCCTATAGAGGCTGCTTACATTGTAAACAAAATTTCTGAACGAGAAGTTAATTATAAATCTCACAAAAATATTAAAGAGCGTTAAAAATGTCTTTCATTAAACCAATAAATCATCACCCTAGACTTGAACAAAATAAACTTGGGCTTACTAGAAGAGACTATGAAGGAGCTATATCAACTTTATGCGCTGGATGTGGTCATGATTCAATAAGTGCTTGCATTATTGAGGCATGTTTCCAATTAAATATTGAAGCTTATAAAGTAGCTAAACTTTCTGGCATTGGCTGTTCTTCCAAAGCACCTGCTTATTTTTTAAATCAATCTCATGGATTTAATTCAGTTCATGGCAGAATGCCTTCAGTTGCCACAGGCGCGAATTGTGCTAACGGTGATTTACTTTACCTTGGTATCTCAGGAGATGGTGACAGCGCATCAATTGGTATTGGTCAGTTTATTCATGCGATAAGAAGACAAATTAATATGGTTTATTTTGTAGAAAATAATGGTACTTATGGACTCACAAAAGGCCAATTTTCAGCAACTAACGACTTAGAATCTAAGAATAAATATGGAGAAGATAACTTATTTAAGCCCATCGATTTAGCATCTATGGCAATCCAATTAGGTGCTAGTTATGTTGCAAGAAGTTTTTCTGGAGATAGAGATCAACTTATTCCTTTAATTAAAGGAGCAATTCAACATAAAGGTTTCGCTTTACTAGATATTATTAGCCCCTGTGTAACTTTTAATAACCATGATTCTTCAACTAAAAGTTATGATTACATTAGAAATCATAATGAAGCAGTAGGTAAGACCGATTTTGTTCCTCTTGGAGAAGAAATTACAACATCTTATAAATCGGGTTCTTCGGTTGAAGTAAATCTTCATGATGGCTCGAAAATTGCTTTAGAAAAAGTAAATTCAAAATTTGATCCAACTAATCCTGGTAATTCTTTAAGTTATATCCGTGAGAAGAGTGAAGAAGGAAAACTACTTACCGGTTTACTTTATTTTGATGAATCTTCTGAAGATTTACACGAAACACTAAATCTGACAAAAACACCTCTTAATCAGCTAAAACAGGGAGAACTTTGTCCAGGAGAAAAGACTTTAGAAAAAATAAATGAAAGTTTAAGTTAAGTCTATTCCTAATCTGTGAGCTATTTCCTGATACGATTCGACCACATCGCCAAGCCCTAATCTAAATCTGTCTTTATCAAGTTTCTTTTTTGTTTCCTTGTCCCAGACCCTGCAACCATCGGGAGTAAATTCGTCGCCCAATAAAATTTTTCCATCAGCCAAACCAAATTCAATTTTAAAATCTACCAAGATTAAATCTGCGGCATCAAATAAAGAAACTAAAATTGAATTAGTCTTTAAAGTTAAATCTTTCATTGCTTCTATATCTTTTTCATTGGCCCATCCAAAGGCAGTAATGTGGCAGTCATTTATTAATGGATCCCCTAGCTCATCATCTTTATAAAAAAATTCAAATATAGGAGGTTCCATTTTCATTCCCTCCTCTAGACCTAGTCTTTTACAGATACTTCCTGCAGCAAAATTCCTTACTACACATTCTATTGGGAACATATCCAAAGACATGACTATGCTTTCATTTGGGTTTGAAACTTCTAAATGATGATTAGGAATATCGTTCTTCTTTAAGTGCTCCATAATATGACTATTGAATCTATTATTGACGGTCCCTTTTCCAGCTATTTGTTCAATTTTTTTTCCATCAAAAGCTGATGTATCGTCTTTATATTCCATAATTAACTTTGATGGATCATCGGTGTGGTAAAGAGATTTTGCTTTACCTGTCTTAAGTAATTCCTTTCTTTCTAACATATTTAAGTGAGCGCCTGATTTATTTGAGAAATAATTTCACGAGAAATCTCTAAGTCTTTATTTTCCATGAAAACAGAAATTATTGAAATATTTTCCTCAATTTTATTTATTCTTACTTGAATTACTTGATCGCTTTCGTTCCTACTGAAAAAAGAAGAGTCTCTTTTAAAAGATAAATAAAACCTTCCTTCATCTCTATTTTTATCTATTAATTCTAATCCAGCAATTTTAATTGACCTTTCAACCGCAGCCCAAGCCCTAGGAAAACCTATCATAACTTTAATTTTTGTGTCTCCTCCTTCTTCATCTTCAAAAACAATAGCCTTATCTTCATTATTTAAATTTAAAGCAATTAATGAAGTACCACTTATTGGTCCAGAATTTCCAAAATAATCTAGTAATTTTTTTGAATTACTTTCTACTAACTCAGTCTCTAATTTAATTTTTACCCAATTATCTTTTTCTTTTACTAAATGAGAAATGAATAATTCAGAACTTTCTCTTTGCAACCCTCTTTCTAATTTATATTCAAATTTAGATAATTTTCCTAAATGATCAAAGGTCTTACTTTCCATTATTCCTTTATTTGGGTCTATAGCACCTAATTCGACAAAATTATCATTTTCCAAATACTCTTTTAAAATAGGCCATACTTTACTTGGCTCCAAACCAACATATATCCATCTAATCTCACCTAAAGAATGCAATCTAATTTCATTTTTATTTTCCGCTGAAAAGAATTGATTCGGCATAGGTAAATCATAGGCCTGAGATGACTCATTTACTGCAGTACTAGGTATTGGGTAAAAATCTATTGAATCATTTATGTCGTCATCGATAATTTCTTCTAAAGTTTTATTATTTTTCTCTTTTAAATATTTGTTAGATCTAGAATCCTTAGGGCCAGTTGCACAAGACGATAGAAGAAAAATTAAAAGAGAAAATAATAAAAATTTCATTTAAATTAATTTAAGATTATTTAATTCGTTCTGTATATCTTGATGAAATTTTTCATCAAGCCATGTTAATGGGAGCCTTATACCTTTGTCTATTATACCCATAGAATTTAAAGCAAATTTAACAGGTATTGGATTTGATTCTAAAAATAAAAGCTTATTTATTTTTGACAATCGTTCGTTTAAATCTTTTCCTGAATGCGAATTATTTTTTGCAGCCTCATACATTTCTGATACTAATTTAGGCAGTATATTAGAAGTTACTGAAATTGTTCCATGTCCACCTCTAGAAATAAAATCAAAAGAAGTTTCATCATCTCCAGAATATATAGCAAAGTTGCCTGAATCAATTTCTAGTGAACATTGTTTTTTTAGATCCTCAAAGATATCCATATCTCCTGTTGCGTCTTTTATACCTATTATATTTTTAATTGAACAAAGTCTTTTAACTGTATCAACTTCAATATTGCTTGCGGTTCTTGAAGGAACATTGTAAATAATTTGAGGTAAATCAACAGCTTCTGCAATTTTAGAGAAGTGTTGAAAAAGCCCCTCTTGAGTTGGTTTATTATAATAAGGCGATACTAATAAAGCTGCATCTGCTCCCAATACTCTTGCTTCTTCAGTTAATTCAATAGCCTCTTTTGTGGAATTTGCTCCAGTTCCAGCAATAATTGGAACTCTGCCTTTAGAAATTTCTATGAAGAAACTAACAATTTCTAAGTGTTCATTAACATCTACTGTTGCAGATTCTCCGGTAGTTCCAACAGCAACTAAAGCATCGATACCTTCTGAAATTTGAAATTCAATTAACTTTTCAAGAGAAGTAAAATCCAATGATCCATCAACCTTCATTGGAGTTGCTAATGCTGTGATTGCGCCCGAAATCTTCATTAAATACTTTATTTTATATTAATTTTAATTAATAATTTAATTCTAAATATGAAAGTAGAAATTAATAAAAAAATCCCAAATTTTAAAGTATCAGTTACTGGAAAAACTGAACTAAGTTCAAAAGATTTACTAGGAAAAAAAGTGGTCATTTATTTTTATCCTAAAGATAATACACCTGGATGTACTACTGAAGGTGAAAATTTTCGGGACTTGTACCCTCAATTTAAGAAGCTTAATGCCGAAATTTATGGAGTTTCTAGAGAAAGCATAAAGTCACATGAAGGCTTTATTGAAAAATTTAATTTTCCATTTGAATTAATTTCAGATCCTGAAGAATCCTTATGTAATCTTTTTGATGTTATCAAAGAAAAAAATATGTACGGAAAGAAATATATGGGAATTGAAAGAAGCACATTCCTTATTGATGAAAAAGGTAAGTTAGTAAGAGAATGGAGAAAAGTAAAAGTTCCAGGACATGCTGAAGAAGTTTTAGAAACTATTATCTCAGCTAGTTAATTCTTTTTTTGGCCAAACTCTTAAAATAGCTCTAATAAAAGTAGCAATCGGTACAGCTAATAAAAGGCCCCAAAAACCCCAAATACCTCCAAAAATTAGAATTGCTAATATAATTAATACGGGATGTAAATTTACTTCTCTTCCCAATAGCAAGGGAAATAAAAAGTTTCCATCTAAGGTTTGTATAATTAAATAGCTTGCTAAAAATATAAAGAAAGTAGACTCTAATCCATATTGAAATAAACCTATCGCAACGACAGGTATAGTTACAATAATTGCTCCAAATAAAGGGACTAAAACTGATAAGCCGACCATAATTCCCAACAAAATAGAGTAGTTAACACCTATTAACGCAAAGACAATTGAAGTTATAAACCCAACAATAATCATTTCTAAGGCTTTTCCTCTAATATAGCCAAATAATTGAACATTTAAATCAGACCAAAGGGTTGATAGAAGTTGTGAATTTTTGGGTAGAAAATAAGTAGCGTATTCAATCATTTCAGTTTTATCTTTTAAAAAGAAAAAAACAAAGAAAGGGATTAAAATTATATATATCAGAGCATTCATCATCGCAGAAAAACCAGCGTTCATTTGGATCAAAATTTGCTCTGCAATGGATGGAAAGAAAGAAGTTATGCTTCCAACTAGCCCATCAACCTGACTTTGTGAAAAGAGTTCTGGATAAGCTTTTAATAAATTTTGGGCAAGTTTTTCTACATAATTTGCAATTGCAGGAAGCTCATTTATTAATGATCCGATTTGAGAGGTTATTAAAGGAAGAAGTAAAAAAATAGAAACATAAAAAGCTGTGAAAATTATAAATGCTAGAGACAATGCGGTTCTTTTTGACGCTCCCCTGGTGCCAAAAAAAGCCATTGCTCCATTTAATAAATAAGCAATTAGTAAGGCAACAAAAAAAGGGGTAATTAAGCTTCCAACAAAATAAATTAAAACCAAAGCAATCAGTAATAAGACCAAAGCCGCGTATTGCTCTTCTTTAAAAAAATAAGTATCAAAAAAATTTTTTAAGAATTTGACCATATAAAATAAGACGATATTTAATTAAAATACCTTATCTTAAGAATTATACTTTTTTAAATGAAATATTTTTATTTATTTTTACTTTTGTCTTTTTCCACTATCTCTCTTAATCAATCAGAAGATAACCTTCCTTTATTGGGAGATCCATCTTCGGCTTCTATTTCATTGTCTGGAGAATATGACTTAGGAAGATTGTGGCTTTCAATTTTTAGATCATCAGTAAAGGAGTATGAAGATCCTTTAACAACTACTTACATAGAAGATTTGATATATAGAATTTCCGAGACTAGTGAAGTGAGAGATAGGAGATACGAATTTGTTGTAATTGATGATGAATCAATCAATGCATTTGCTGCGCCAGGAGGAATTATTGGAATTAATAAAGGCATGTTCCTTAAAACAGATTTTGAATCAGAATTTGCATCAGTCATGTGTCATGAATTAGCACATTTAAGTCAAAGGCATTTTGCAAGATCTCAATCTCAAGTTACTGCGTTAGGAAACGCCCTTCTCATTCTAGGAAGTGTTGCAGTTGCAGCAGCTTCAGGAAGCCCTGAGGGAATCTATCTTGGCCCTGCTCTTATTCAACAACTTTCTATCAATTACACTAGAAGTAATGAAAAAGAAGCGGATAGAATTGGTTTTAACAATCTCGTGAGAGCTGGATTCGATCCTAAAGGAATGTCTAGTATGTTTCAGAAACTTCAAAGATCTAGAGGAGCAAATGATGAAGAGTTTTCTTATCTTATGAGTCACCCTCTTCCAAAAGAAAGAATTACCGATGCTCGACTAAGAGAAAATTCCATAGAACAAAAAAGAGAATATAGAGACTCGCTAGACTTTTATTTAATTAAAGCAAGATCAATAGTATCCTCTTCAAATAGTCCTAGAGATCAGATAAAGGAATTTGAAACCATATTGCGTTCCAACATAAATCAAAAATCAATTGCAGCTGCTGAGTATGGTTTAGTTTTGTCACACAAAAAATTAAAAAACTTCCCTTCAGCATTTAAACTTTTAAGAGCTCTACTAGATCAATTTCCAAACAATTTAATTTTACAAACTACCTTGATGGAGCTTCATTTAGAGGAAGAAAATAACTTTGAAGCAGTATCAGTCGGCGAAACATTGTTAAGTTTAAACAAAAATAATTATGCTATTTCTAAAATTCTTTCCAAAGCTTACTTACAAAACAATCAAGCTAGGGAAGCAGAAATAATTTTAAGCGAATTAAGCAGGAATAGATCCTCAGACCCCTCTGTTTGGTATCAACTTGCCGAAGCTCAAGGCCTAGCCGGAAACATATTAGGTCTTCATAGATCCAGAGCAGAATATTTTATGCTTACTGGAAGATATGATGCAGCTATCTTTCAACTAAGAGAGGCATTGAAACTATCAAAAAATTTCTTTGAGATAAGAGAATCAATAGTTAACAGGCTGGAAGATATATTTGAAACAAAAAAAGCTCTTAGAGAATTATCTTAAAACTAATCTGTAACTAATTCTGAAGACAGCTCGACTTTATCGCCACCTAGAATATGAATATGAAGGTGAAAAACAGTCTGCCCTGCTTTTTTTCCATTATTTATAATCACATTGAAAGCTTCCTCTATCTCGAATTCTTTAGCCATTTCTCTCACTATTCCCATCAAATGTCCAAGTAATTTAGTATCTTCTTCTGAACTTTCTGAGAGTTTTGTAATTAATTTTTTTGGAATAACTAAAAGATGCACGGGAGCTTTAGGAGCAATATCTTTTATTACAATGCAAAGCTCGTCTTCATATAATATTTCGGAAGGAATTTCTCTATCTATAATTTTTTGAAAGATTGTCTTACTCATTTTTTAAAAAAATTTATAACTTAGATAAGTAGATATTAGACAAATGATGAAAGTCATAAAAATATAAACTAAACTTTCAACAATTCCAATTTGTTCATAAAACAAAATTGCTTCCTTGGTGAAAGTTGAAAAAGTTGTAAAAGAACCTAAAAAACCAATTACAAAGAAAAAATATAAAGACTTAGAAAAATCTTGATCTTCCACCATAAAAAATCCAATAAAAAAACATCCTATTATATTGACAATTAATGTGCTCACGCCGAACCCAAAAAACGAGAAATTTCCAAAAACGTTTGAAAGAAGAAATCTGGAGCCTGCACCTAAACCCCCGCCTATAAAAATTAAAAAATAACTCATAAACTTTGGTGGGTCGTATAGGATTCGAACCTATGACCAATTGATTAAAAGCCAACTGCTCTACCAACTGAGCTAACGACCCAAAGTGAAAGGATTATATCAAATCAGTTATTAAGTTTAACTAATTCTTCCTCTGAAAGAATAGCTGCGCTGGATTCAGGATAATTTTGTATAACATTATTAAAATTGCTTCTAGCAGAAGTTTTGTCTTCAAGTTGAAGAAAATTCAAACCTAATTTGAAAAAAGACTCTGGGGTTCTTTTATTTTCTGGAAAATTATTTAAAAGTGAATTGAATGTCTCAATAGAATCTTGATACATTTGTTGCTGAAAATAAATATCCCCTAAATAAAAGTAAGCTTCAACCGAATATTCTCCCTGAGGAAAAGATAAAATCAATAACCTAAGGTTTTCAGCAGCTTCAGAATACCTAGAATTTTCTATAAGTTTTAAAGAATTAGACCACAATAAAAATTCCTCTTCTGATCCATCATTGCTTATAAGTCCAGATAGAGGATTTTCATCAAGATCGCTTAACTCGATTTGATCTTGGTTATCTTCTTCACTTGAGAGAAGGATTAAAGTCTCAAGCTGATGAATACGTTTATCTAAATCCATGTATCTTAATTGATTGGCATCTTCAATTCTTTGAAGCTCATAAGTATTCTGATCTAAATTGTTGGAAAGATTCGATATTTCTTGTTCAAGCTTATTTAATTTATCTAGCAAGATTTCTAAAGATTCTTGTTCACTCTGAGCGAGAAAATTACCTGTAAAAAATATTAAAGTCAGGGGCAAAAGTAATTTACTCATTTTATTATAAATTAACTAAAATAAAGCAATCTCAACTCTTCTATTTTGTTTCCAATCCGATTCTGTTGAGCCAAAACTAATAGGTTTCTCTTCTCCATAACTAATAATTTTAATTTTTGACGAAGACACTCCTTGAATAATTAAATAATTTTTAACTTCAATTGCCCTTTTTTCGCCCAAGGCTAAATTATATTCTCTAGTACCCCTTTCATCACAATGTCCCTCAAGTCTGATGATGTTTGCTTTTTCTGACTCAGAGACATATTGAGCAAGGATTTTCTTTGTATCATCATTCAGAGTGCTTTTATCGAAATCAAAATAAACTTTATCTTCTATCGAAGTGTCGATTTTATCTTTTTCGTCGAAGTTTATTCCTTCAACTTCTTTATAATTTGTTTGGCTTACGGAATCACTTACTTGAGTAGAACAACTCACTAAAAATAATAATAAAAATAAAGGTAAAGCTTTTAAAAATTTCATAATATCTCCTAGTTATTATAATTTAAATATTTAATTATTAGACACATCGAAACTCTATTAGTTCAGAAAAGGAGACCATGCTGGTTCTCGAACGGACCCTCTCTTAACTGGCAATTGAAATTTTGATTTTTTATCAATAGTTATGCCAGCTAAATAACCCTGATTTTCTTTTTTTGTTGAATAAATAATTATGTGTCCATTTGGAGAAATTGTTGGCGATTCATCTAATGTTGTTTTAGTAATAATATTAATAAATCTATCTTTAAGATTTCTAGTGGCGATATGAAAAAAACCATTATTTCCATGAACAAAAACTATATTTTTTCCGTCAGGGAAAAATCTAGACCTTGCGTTATAACTGCCTTCCAAAGTTACCCTCTTAATTCTTTTATTTGATATTTTAATTTCAAAAATTTGAGGGCTGCCCGACCTATTAGAGGTAAATAATAATCTTTTTCCATCTGGTGACCAGGCTGGTTCGGTATCAATTCCATAATGGCTAGTTAATCTAGAAATTTTTTTTGTTTTTAAATTATAATTATAAATATCTGGATTTCCCGACATAGAAATTACAAATGCTAAATTTTTTGAGTCAGGAGACCAAACAGGAGCACTTTTACTCATGCCAAGAGTTGGAATAGTTTCTCTATCGCCTGTCAATAAATTTTGAATAAAAATCTCTGCAAAACCTTTTTCAAAAGATACGTAAGCAAGTTTGTTGCCGTCTGGTGACCAGTCAGGAGACATTAAAGGAGAATTTGAAGAAAATAAAATATTTTCATTGTCTCCATCAATATCTGATATACAAATACTATATTTATTTGGTTCTGGATTTAATATATATGCAAGTTTTGTATTAAAAACTCCTTTTAAACCTGTCATGCTTTCATAAACTCTATCGCTAATTTTTTTAGTAATTAATTTAATATTTTCTTTATCTCCTATTATGTCGCCACGCAAGATAATTCTTTTAAGAGCTATATCTGCTACCGAATAATAAATGACTAAATTTTCTGCCTCTTCATAAACTTCCCCGAAGACTACGTAGTCCATAGATAAAAGCTCCCAATCTCTTCTATAGAAACTATCTTCGTTATAAGGAAAAGACAACATTTGATCTAATCTAAGGGAGTTAAACTCTCCAAAAAGTGTTAACTTTTCATTGATCTGATTTCTGACATCGTATTCAAACTTTCTTCCAAGATTACTTTTGAAAGGAACAATTGCTATATTGGGCAATTGCTCAGAGCCTTTTATAATTTCAATTTTTAACTTTGCTTCAAAATTTAAACTAAAACAATAAATTAAAATTATAAAAAAAATCTTCATCTATCTTGATTTAAAAACTAAATTAACCTCTCTAAAGTACTTTTCAAAATCTTCTCTATTTAAATTAGATATTTCTTTTAAAAAACTAATTTTACCAACAGCTTTCATTGCTGAATCATCAAATTTATTATCGCCACTCGATTGAATTAAGGTTCTAGATAAAATTTCTCCAGAGGGAGCTAACTTTATTTTAATAGAAACTTTTATATCATCGTTAAGAACAAAAGGCTTATCCCATAAATCAATAAATTTTTTTTGAATGATATTAATAGTAACTTTAAATTTTTCCTTTTTTAAAGATTCTAGAGACTGTTTAGCTGAAATTAGAAGATCATTGGTATCAATTTTTTCTTTGGATTTAAGAAATTTTTCATTCCTGAAATTATTACTTTCTAAGTTTTTGAGAGAAAAAAAATTTTTCTGAACTTCATTTATAAGATAATTTTCTTTTTTTTCTAATATAAAACCAACAGGAATGACTTCGTAAGTTTGCTTATTAGAAAAAAAAATAGAAAAATCTAAAAGAACCATTAATAAAATTATTGAATGTCCTAAAAGGGATAAAAAAAATCCTAAATATAGATTAATCATCTTTGGGCTCAGTAAGAAAATTAATAGAATTTGGCTTTAATTTTTGTAAAGACGACATCAACAAAGCTACTTCGTTAAAAATGACCTGAGAATCTGCACGAATAAAAATTTCAATTTTGTTTTTTGGGATAATTTTTACCAATTCTGATTTCAATGTATCCAAGTCCATGGGTACATTCTTAAAAGAATCAAGTTCAAGGTAGTAATTTCCTGTTGAATCGATAGAAATAGTTAAAGAATTATTTTCAAAATCTTCTATTGGCGCTGAATCTACCTGAGGTAGATCAATGTTGATTCCTTGAATTAAAAAAGGTGCTGTTACCATAAAAATTAATAAAAGAACCAACATAATATCCACATAAGGAATAACATTAATTTCGGCTAAATATTTTTTAGGATTTCTCGTTCTCATCTATTTCTTTAGTGAGGATAATAATAAGTTCTTCAGAAAAATTAGAATATTCGTTAATAAAAGTATTAATTTTATTTAGATTCCAGTTGTAAGAAATTAAAGCTGGTATAGCGGCAAAAAGACCTAGAGCTGTTGCTATTAAAGCCTCAGATATACCTGGAGCTACGACTGTTATTGAAACTTGAGTTAACTGTGATAAGCCTCCAAAAGCATTCATTATTCCCCAAACAGTCCCAAATAAACCTATATAAGGGCTTACAGAGGCTGCAGTAGATAAAAAAGATAGTCTTTTTGATAGTATTTCTTCGTTTCTAGAAATAGAGATTTCTAAGATCTTTTTTATTGATTCAAAATTAACAATTTTATATTTGGTGTCTTTAAATTCTTTGAAAGCTGCAAAGAAAATCTGCTCCACTCCCACCAATTTTTCTTTCTTAGAAACTTTAGAAAAAATTTCGTTTAGATCAATTTTATTCCAAAAAAGTTTATTAAACTCAAAGATATCTTTTTCGACCCTTTTAAAGGTTATATAATTTTCAATTATGAACCACCAAGAAACAAAAGAGATGATCAACAAAATTATAAGAACCAATTTAACGACTAAACTTGCTTCTAGGAAAAGAGATAAAAGATTTAATTCAAATGCCATTAATGTTTTCTTTCATAGATTGATTTAACTCAACAGGTATTTTAGACGGTTTCATATTTTTAGCTTCCAAACATCCACATTTAACATTTGCATCTAATATTTTTATTTGATTTGAATCAAATATTTCTTGAAGAAAAGTAAAACTAACTTTTTTAACGATATTAATTTTACTCTTTACTTCTATAACCTCATCTAATTCTGCTGGTTTAATAAAATCTAAATTTACTCTCTTTACTACAAATATTAATCCTTCTTTCAAAAGTTTTTTTTGATCATAGCCTAGATTTCTTAAAAACTCTGTTCGACCTCTCTCTAAATATTTTAAATAATTTGAATTATAAACTAGGCCTTGTGCGTCAGTATCTTCAAAGTAAATTCTTATTTTTAATGAAGACATTTTTATTTTCTATGCATTTCAATGTCTTCAATATACAAATTTTTTAATAGATAAATAAAGTCTTTCCAAAGAAGATCGCATGTGTTGTTATTATTAATTTTTAATTCGGGATTCACACTATGAAGTGTTACTCTGACTTTAATTGGCCTATTATTAAATTTATAAATTAGAGCGGGAAATCCTTCTCCTTTAGTTGATTCTAAAACTTGATCCCACCACTTCTCAATTGGTTCATTTCCATGACCATAACGTTTACATTCTAGATACCACCTACCTAGAATTAAATCTGGTAAAAATTTTTCTCTTGTTTGTTCTAAAATTCTTTTTAAAGGAATTGATAAGGTAAATTCTTCATTTATTAATTTAGCTATTTCTCTTTCGAATGCAGCACCTTTATTTCTTGAATTTGTCATCTCAAGTTATCTAATCGAGAAAAAATTCTGCATTTGAAAATACATTTTGAACATCATCTAAATCTTCTAGATTGTCTAATAATTTTAGAACTTTTTCTGTATCCTCGGAGTTTAATTGAACATTTTGACTAGAATCCATGATCATTTCAGCCTCTATGATTTCTATATTTTCTTTTAGTAAAACATTTTTTACATTATGAATATTATTAGGCTCTGTAAATATTAAAGTTAAATCTTCATTGGAAGATTCGATGTCTTCTATTCCTTCAGAAATAAGTAATTCTAATAATTTTTCCTGGTTAGATTCTTTTACAATTATTTGTCCTTTTTTTAAAAATAAATAAGAAACTGATCCGTCAGTTCCTAAACTTCCACCACACTTAGAAAACGCATGTCTTACTTCCGCAACGGTCCTATTTTTATTATCTGACATTGCTTCTATTAAAATAGCTACTCCATTAGGGCCGTAGCCTTCATAAGTTATTTCTTCTAAATTTCCTGAATCTGAATCTCCTGCGCCTCTAGAAATGGCTCTCTCTATTGTATCTTTGGGCATATTTGCACCTAAGGCTTTATCTAGCGCTAACCTTAATCTCGGATTATCAGACGCTTCGGCTCCTCCTAATTTAGACGCAACCGTAATCTCTCTAATTAGCTTTGAAAAAATCTTTTGTTTTTTTTCATCCTGTCTGCCTTTTCTATGTTTAATATTTGCCCATTTAGAATGACCTGCCATTTACTCAATCTCCTCAAAAGTGGATTTTATTGATAGATCTTCTAACTCAGCGTTTGAAATTTTGTCAGGAGCTTCTGTCATTAAACACAGTGCTGACTGAGTTTTAGGAAAAGCTATTACATCTCGAATAGAATCTTCATTAGCCATTAGCATTACGATTCTATCCAAACCAAAAGCTATCCCTCCATGAGGAGGACATCCGTATTCAAGAGCTTCAAGAAAAAAACCAAATTTTTGTTTGGCCTCTTCATCACTAATACCTAAAATAGAGAATATTTTTCTTTGTTCTTCTGCGTCATGAATACGCATAGAACCTCCTCCTAGTTCAAACCCGTTCAAAACTAAATCATACGCCTCCGATATGGCTTGATGGGGAGACTTTTCTAGTAAATCCAAAGTACTTAATGATTTTGTAAAAGGATGATGACTAGGGGTTAATGCTCCCTCAAGAGTTTCATCAAACATAGGAAAATCTGTAATCCAAAGTGGCTTCCAAGAAGTTTTATCGATCAAATCAAAGTCTTCTGCTAGTTTTTGTCTTAAAGCTCCCATTGAATCAAAAACAATTTTTTTGTTTCCGGCTCCAAAAAAAACTACCTCTCCATTTTTTAAGTCTAATTTTTTGACCAAGCTTTCTAATTCTTTTTCAGATAAAAATTTAACAATTGGTGATTGCAGACCTTTTTTTAAATCAGATACATCATTTACTTTTATATAAGCCAAACCCTTGGCTCCAAAATTTCCTACATATTTCGTATATTCATCAATTTGACCCCTACTAATATCTTTCTTAAGTTTCATCGCTACAAGTTTTGATTTTTTATCATTCGCAGGATCTTTGAAAACCTTAAAATCAGAATCTAAAAATAAGTCCTTAACATCATGAAGAATAATTGGATTTCTTAAGTCAGGTTTGTCTGTACCATATTTTTCCATTGATTCTTTGTGGGTAATTTTAGGAAATCTTTTAAGATCAACATTTAATATATTTTTAAATAATTCGATAATTAGATTTTCAGAAATATTCATTATTTCTTCACAACTAGTGAAAGACATCTCGATGTCAATTTGAGTAAATTCGGGTTGTCTGTCTTTTCTAGTATCTTCATCTCTAAAACATTTCGCTATTTGAAAATATTTACTAAAACCACTTACCATCAATAATTGCTTAAATAATTGTGGTGATTGGGGAAGCGCGTAGAATTTTCCTTTATTTACTCTACTGGGTATTAAAAAATCTCTTGCACCTTCAGGCGTCGCTTTGGTCATCATAGGAGTATCTATGTCAATAAATCCCTTATTAACCAAAAAATTTCTTACTGAATTACTTACCTCTGAGCGCATAATAAGATTTTCATGCATTTCTGGCCTTCTTAAATCTAAATATCTGTACTTCAGCCTTATTTCTTCCCCTGCATTTGAGTATTCATCTAGTTGAAACGGCAAGGGTTTGCTTTTAGAAAAAATATTGAGTTTGTTTGCACAAACCTCTACTTCTCCTGTACTCATTTTTATATTTTCAGTGCCCTTTGGTCTTTTTCTTACAAGACCAGATACTTCAATTACAAATTCATTTTTAATATTTTCAGCAACAGAGAATATTTCTTTTTCACTCGGTTCAATTACAACTTGGATAATTTCAAGATCTTTTCTCAAATCTAGGAAAATTACTCCTCCATGATCTCTTACTTTTTCTACCCAGCCATATACGGTTACAGTTTTTCCCTCGTCTAAATTAGAGAGATTGAAAATTTTTGAGTTCATTTAAGTTTTAGATTCTGGTTGTTTTTTTTTAACAGGTTTATTTTTTTGTTCTTTGTTTAATGATTTAGGATCTTTAGATTGTACTAAATTTTTCTTTGTTCCAGTTTTAAAATCTGTTTCGTACCAACCCTTTCCATCTAATCTAAAACTTGGAGCTGAAACTACTCTTTTGGCCACAGCTTTTTCGCTACAGTCGCATTTAACTTTCTTATTAGACTCAGAAATACTTAGTATTTTTTCAAACTTCTTATTACATTTTAGACATTGAAATTCATAAATTGGCATAATTCTTCTCGTTATTTAACAAATTAAATAAAATTAAGGCAAAATATATTGAATCATAAATTATTTTTTCCATGAAAGCTTCTTTATATCATTTCAAAACTCTTAGGGACACGCCTTCTGATGCAGAATTGATAAGTCATAAATTAATGATTAGAGCGAATATGATAAAACCTATTGCTTCAGGGATTTATACTTGGCTTCCCTTAGGAACTTTAATATTAAAAAAAGTTGAAAATATAATTAGGGAAGAACTCAATCGGGGGAATTGCTTGGAAATTATTATGCCTTTAGTCCAACCTAAAGATTTATGGGACCAATCAGGAAGATCTAAAGAATATGGCCCTGAATTACTTGGATTTAAAGATAGAAATAAAAGAGATTTTTATTTAGGGCCAACACATGAAGAAATAATTACCGAGATAGCAAAAAAAGAAATTTCAAGTCTAAAAGATCTTCCTAAGATCTTTTATCAAATAAAAGACAAATTCAGAGACGAAATTAGACCAAGATTTGGAGTTATGAGAGCAAGAGAATTTTTAATGAAAGACGCATATTCATTTGATATAGACGAGACTTCAATGCATGAAACTTACTCTAATATAAAAAATGTTTATAAAAATATCTTTGATAAAATTGGACTAGATTACAGAATTGTTTCAGCTGATTCAGGATCAATCGGAGGCGATAAATCTGAAGAATTTCACGTCTTGGCTGATTCGGGAGAAGACACATTAGCATTTAGTAATAAAAGTGATTTTGCAATTAATATTGAGCTTCTAGATGAAAAAGATCCTAAGAAGATAAGTGGAATGCCTAGTCCAGACGGAAATGGAAATCTTAGTTTAAAAAAAGGAATTGAAGTTGGTCACATATTTCAATTAGGAACTAAATACAGTAAATCAATGGGATTAACTGTTCAGGTAAATAATGTTTTACAAGAAATATTTATGGGTTGTTATGGAATTGGTGTTTCTAGAATAGTTGCAGCTGCAATTGAACAAAATTTTGATGACGACGGAATATTATTTCCTGAGTCAATCTCCCCATTTCAATGTTACATAATTTTGATTAATCAAAGAGATAATCCACAGTTAAATTCAGAGGCAGAAAAACTTTATCTTGAACTCAAAAAAAATGACATTGAAGTTTTTTTTGATGATAGAGATTTAAACCCTGGGGTTAAATTTAGGGATGCAAATTTAATGGGTGTTCCCTATCAGTTAGTTATGGGAGAAAAGACAGCCGACAATCAGACTGTTGAATTAATCAAAAGGATTGATCAACAGAAAGAGGTTTTAAAACTTAATGAAATTATTAATAAATTTAAAAGTTAAATTTATTTTGTTTCAGCTTCTTTGATGGCCTTGTAAATTTTATCCTCAATTTCCTTCATTATTTTTGGATTTTGTTTTAAAAACTCACTCGAATTAACTTTTCCTTGGCCAATTTTTTCATCATTGTATGAGTACCAAGCCCCAGATTTATCAACAATTTTCTGTTCTGCACCAATATCTAATAACTCACCTGCTTTATTAATACCCTTGCCATATAAAATCTGAAATTCCGCTTGTCTAAATGGAGGTGCAACTTTATTTTTAACCACTTTGACTCTTGTTTCGTTCCCGCTTACCTCATCTCCATCCTTAACTGTTCCTATTCTCCTTATATCTAATCTTACGGATGAATAGAATTTCAATGCATTCCCGCCAGATGTTGTCTCTGGATTACCAAACATTACTCCGATTTTCATACGTATTTGGTTTATAAAAATTACTAAAGTATTAGATCTTTTAATATTTCCTGTTATTTTCCTCAAGGCTTGAGACATTAATCTTGCTTGTAAGCCAACGTGATGAT
This sequence comes from Gammaproteobacteria bacterium, assembly GCA_004213955.1. GTDB lineage: Bacteria > Pseudomonadota > Gammaproteobacteria > Magnimaribacterales > AG-339-G14 > AG-339-G14. Next base: position 141,413 of record SGZL01000001.1, on the reverse strand, counting down.
CGCCCATTTCTCCTTCTATCTCAGCTCTTGGTGTAAGAGCCGCTACTGAATCTATTACGAGAACATCTACACCGCCAGATTTAACCATAATATCAGCCACTTCAAGAGCCTGTTCACCTGTGTCGGGTTGTGATAAAAGTAAATCATCAACTTTTACCCCTAATTTTGCAGCATATATAGGATCTAAAGCGTGTTCAGCATCTATGAAAGCTGCTGTCCCTCCAAGTTTTTGGCACTCAGCAATAACTTGAAGTGTAAGTGTGGTTTTTCCTGATGATTCGGGACCAAATATTTCAACCACTCTTCCTCGCGGAAGACCCATTACGCCGAGCGCCAAATCTAATCCTAAAGAGCCAGTAGAGATGCTGGGAATTTTCTCAACTTTTTTATCGCCCATTCTCATGATTGTTCCACTGCCAAATTGACTTTCAATTTGGTTTATTGCGGAAGTTAAATTTTTTGATTTATCTGATGAGATTTCTTCTTTTTTGGTATTTTTTGTTGTCATATTAATTACTGTATAAATTTACAGTATTATAACTTTATTTTTTTAAATATTGCAATTAATTTAAATTATTTATAATTTCTTCAAGAATAAATTTAACACTGGCTTTCCTGACCTCATCTCTGTTGCCTGTAAAAAATTTTTCATAACTCCTTGTATTAGTTTCGTCTGAATATGCAAAACAAATAGTGCCCACAGGTTTTGCTTTAGTCCCTCCTGTAGGTCCGGCAATTCCGCTAATTGCTATACTTAAGTCTGAATTACTTATTTTTTTTACTCCTTCAGCCATCTCTTCGACAACTTTTTTTGAAACCGCTCCATGAACCTTTAGAGACTCTTTAGAGACTTTTAATAAATCATGCTTTGCATGATTTGAATAAGTAATAAAACCAGTTCCATACCATTTTGAACTTCCCGGAATACCAGTGAACTCTTTACCAACCCATCCTCCAGTACAGGATTCTGCTGTCGAAATAGTCAATTCTTTTTCTGATAATAAGGTTGCAACTTTTTCTGCTAAGTCATTTAAAACACTCTCTGAATTAACCATATATAAATTATAATTTATCTATGACATTTATTGTTGGTCAAGCTTGTATTAATTGTAAACATACAGATTGTGTTGAGGTTTGTCCTGTGGACTGTTTTTACGAAGGAGAAAATACTCTAGTTATTGATCCAGAAGAATGTATTGACTGCGGATTATGTGAACCTGAATGTCCCGTAAATGCTATATATGCAGAAGACGAAGTTCCTGCGGATGAAATAGAATTCATTGAAATCAACGAAAAATATTCGAAAATTTGGCCAAATATTTCAGAAAAAAAAGAGGCTTTACCTGATGCAGAAAAATGGTCAGAATCTAAAAATAAAATAGAAGTCTTAATACTTGAATAATAAACGCAAAGCGAGAAATAAATGAAAATAGCACTTGATTGGTTAAATAGGCAAAAACCTGGAAATACAGCAAAATTTTTGAACCTTGAATATATTGAAACTGTAGGAGATGTTTACAAATTAAAAGCTACTTTTCCAATCGAAACAACAAACCCAATGAATATGGTTCAAGGAGGAATGATTACAGCTGCACTCGATGATGCTACGGCTATGGTAGTAATATCAGCATATAACTTCGAAATAGGTCCGTTAACAACTGATCTTCACGTTCTGTTCCACAGACCGGTAGCTTTAGGAGAAGCTATGATTGAAGTAAGAATTATCAAATTAGGTAAAAAACTTGCAACAGTTGAAGGAAAATTATTCAATTCAGAAAATAAACTTGCAGCTACTTTGCTTCATACAATTCAACCTTCTAAATTACCAGAAGGTTCAAATCCATTAGATAAAATCTAGACAGACTTCAAGCTAGTTAAGGGATTATTGATAATCCTTTCAGGAATCTTATCTGCTCCAGGTATACCTCTTTCAATCATATAAGGTCTTAAAGCCTCAATTGCCTTTGGCTCATCATGATGACAAATTTTAGGATACATATGATGCATGGCATGAATTTGCATTGAATGATTAAAAAACCTAATAATCCCATTACTCCAAAATCTTGTATCTGCGTGTCTTCCAACTGGTAGGTCGCGATGTGGCATATGTGAAAAAATTACCCCTAAATACGAAACAGTAAATTTTCTGGGTAGCCACCATAAAAGAAGTGTTTCCAAGGGAAAATTAATTGCCATTACTATTTGAATGACAAAAAATCCCAAGGTGACTAAAGCTCCTCTGTCTACAGCTTCTTTAAATTTAGGTTCTGTATTAGTCCAATTTTCAATCATATCATTGAGCCTCTCATCCCTGTCACCTGTTTGAAAATGTACTTGAAGAGCTGATTTTAGCCAACTTCCGGTATGAGTATGTTTATAATCTGGATCTCGACTTGGATCATTAGTGTGAGCATGATGTTTTAGATGAGTTACTTTTAATATGTCATGTGATTGTGCAAGTGGAATTAATGATATCTGACCAACAACATAGTCTACCCAAGCAAGATGTTTTTTGTTTCCGGAAAGATGTCCATGCTGTCCAGCGTGAGATGGTAAGTAAGCAAAAGTAGTTGTTACCATCAATATTAAAAAACCTATCCAAACAGGTAAAAGACCATTGATAACTACTCCCCAGACTCCAAGCCAAACAAAAAATTGGGTGAACCCAATCAAAATCATTTCCCATTCGATCCTACCCATAAAGGATCTGGCTATTTTTTTTTCAGCTTCTAATGATAAATCCTGAACATTACTGGATTCAACGTTATCTAAATTTTCGTTGCAGGCTAATTTATCCATGACCATTTATTAATTTTTGAAAATATTCCAAATATTATTCCTAAGAAATAACCTAGAACGTATAAATAAGAATGGCTTATATTTTGAAAAAACATTATCAAAAAAGCACTAAAAATACTGCCCCAGAACAGAAAACCAAACCAAACCAAGGCCCATTTAGAAAGGTGATCTTTTAAAAGACTATTAAAAAGTTCCATTAAAATATTTTACAGCTGACTTAATTTTGTTTCTACATTTTTATGTAAGATCTTTCTCTACTGTACCTGGCAGCATTGGGACAAATAAAACAGAATCTAAAAGTTTTTTTGTAATCTCTGTTTTACTTTTTTTTTCAACCAAAACTAAATTTTGGTTTTTATCATTACCAACGGGACAAATTAACTTGCCAGAGACTTCAAGTTGTTTTATCAAAGATTCTGGAATATTACTACTTACTGCAGAACAGATTATTGCATCGAATTTTTTAAATGTAGGCCAACCTAATGATCCATCAGCGCATCTGATAAGAAAATTTTTTACACCAGCGGATTTCAAATTACTTTTTGCTCTTTCTGCCAGAGGAGAAATTCTTTCAATTGAAAAAACTTTTCTACAAAATTTTGAAAGTATAGCTGTTTGATATCCGCATCCTGTACCAATTTCAAGAATTGTACCTAAAGGAGCTTTTTCAAAAATGCTACCTTTCAAAATTAATTCAATCATTCTTGCAACTACAAAGGGTTGGGAAATAGTTTGATGATAACCTATTGGCAAAGACATATCTTGGTAGGCTCTTGAAGAAAATGCTCCATCAATAAATAGATGTCTTGGAGTTTTTAAAAAAGCATCTAGAACTCTTAAATCTGAAATTCCTTTAGAAGAAATCTCTTCAACCAAGGCTTTTCTTGCTCTCTGATAGTTTAAATCTATCGATTTTTCAAAACTCATTAAGAAAATCTACGAGCCCTTTTAAATTAGCACTAGAAATTGTTTCTAGTTTTATTGGAGATAGAGAAATTGACCCTTCTTCTAGACATTTTTGATCTTCTAAAAAATCTCCTTTAACTTTATTTTGCTCATCCAAATAGGTCTTAGTTATTTTTAATTTAGGGTTTTTGAATTTTTTATGATCTGGTACGTTTAAATTCAATATAGAAGATGGATCTATATTTAATTTATTAATTTTACTTAAAATATTCTCTACAGTATCAGCTGCAAAGCTGTAATCTGTTATGTCAAAAGATGCTACAGAAACCGCTATAGCTGGATACTTTAAATTTCTTCCTTCGAGTGCTGCTCCTACAGTTCCAGAATATAATAAAACTTGACCTAAATTTGGACCTGGATTTATTCCAGAAACCACTATGTCTGGTTCAAACGGGCAATAATAATCTAGAGCATTTTTTACACAATCGACCGGAGTTCCATCGAGGCTATAAATATTTTTTTCTATCTTTGTTGCTTTTGTTTCTGTTAAGAAAGTGATCGCACTTCCAAAACCGCTTCTGTTTCTATCTGGCGCCATAGTAAAGACATTGTGTTCCTCTGAAAGTTTTGAGATAAGGGCTTGAATTCCCGGATGGTCTATTCCATCGTCATTTGTCAAAAGAATATTCATTAAGAATTTTTGTAAATTAATACGTTTGTAAGACAAGCTACTCCTTCTTTTTTACCAGCGAAACCAAGTTGGTCTGTGGTTGTAGCTTTACAAGAGATTTTTTCCTCATCTACTTTTAAAAAGTTAGAAAGACTACTTATTATTTCTAACTTAAAACTATTTAATCTTGGAACTTCCCCAATATAAGTTATATCAACATTAGATATTTCATAATTTTTTTCTTGAAGTTTATTCAATACTTCATCTATCATTTTTTTTCCTGAGATATTTTCAAATTTTTTTGTATTTGGAAAGTGGATTCCAATATCTCCTAAGTTTGCTGCTCCTAGTAGAGCATCACATATTGTATGAGCAATAATATCTCCATCAGAATGAGCTATTAAACTGTATTCACAAGGTATAAAAATTCCACCAAGCGTAATTCCATTACCCTTTTCAAGCTTATGGGCATCAAAACCATTCCCAATTCTAAAATGCATCATAATCTTCCTGAGAGCTTGAGATATTGTTCGACTAATATCAAATCTTCTTTTTTGGTAACTTTTATATTCATTCGATCCGATAATAACGGACTTATAGTACTTTTAAAAAAAGTAAAAGCTGCTCCAACTTCATCAGAAAAAAACTTTTCTTCTTCTTTGGCGCTCCATAATGCCTTCATTATGTCCTCTAAGAAAAAAACCTGGGGGGTTGCTGATAGCCAGACCTTTGAGCGATCTAAGCTTTTAGTAACCTTATTTTTATCTCCCAGATTAACGCTCTCTGAGGGCTGATGAGCTAAAAAAACACCCTGACCCTCATCCTTCAATTCTTCATTAGCAAAATCCATTATTTTTTTTAAATCTTCGATGGATAAACATGGTCTCGCAGCGTCGTGAATTGCTACTAACGAACCTTTGTCTTCAGATTCCATTAATAACTCCAAACCCTTTAAAACTGATTCCATTCTCGTATCTCCGCCTATACAAGTAACAATCTTTTCGTGAGCTGAAATAGACAAAGAGGCCCAAACTTCATTATCTTCTTGTGTCACCACACAGATTTTTTTGCAATTTTCATCTAACAAAAATGGATCTAATGCATATTCTATTATTGTTTTAGAGCCAATCTCAGTGAATTGTTTCGCCATTTTTAATTGAGCCCTTGAACCAACTCCTGCGGCAGGTATCAATGCAAGGTATTGTTCACTCATTTAATAATTTCCTTTTCTTTAATTAATTTTTTGTAATTTTGAAACAGGACTTTGTTTTCATTTTCCAGGATATCATTTGAATTTTTCAAATTTTCTAAATCAATACTCAATTTTCTTATCTCAGAAAAACTGTAATTTCCAAAGAAAATATTAACCGTATAATAAAAAAAAATAGTCGTCATTGATAAAAGAAGAAATAGTACAAAGTTTTTTTTTGTAAAAATCATTGATGTCTGATTTCTTTTTTACCGTCAAATGAAAGATTTTCTATTGCATCAATATATAACAACCGATTGTATTTAGAAGTTCTATCCGACCTTGAAGGAGCTCCTGTTTTGATTTGTCCTACGCCGGTGGCAACTGCAAGATCGGCTATAAAACTATCTTCCGTCTCACCTGATCTATGAGAAATAATGCATTTAAACTTATTGTCCAAAGCAAGCTTTATTGTTTCTAAAGTTTCACTCAAGGTACCAATTTGATTAATTTTTATCAAAATTGCATTTCCAGCTTTCATTTCGATACCTTTTTTTAAAAAAATTTTGTTCGTTACAAATAAATCATCTCCTACGAGTTGAGTTTCTGAGCCCAGGGTTTCTGTTAAATCAATCCAACCGTTCCAATCGTTTTCATCTAGGGCGTCTTCAATGGAAGTTATAGGAAACTTATCTTTTAATAATTTTAGAAATTTTATTAAATCTTGAGAAGATAGTTTTCTCTTATTAAGCTCATAAGCATTATTATTAAAAATCTCTGTTGAGGCGCAGTCCAATGCAAAAGTTACGTCATCCCCCACTCTATAACCTGATGAAGTGATAGCCTCGCAAATTAAATTTAAAGCTTCCTCTGATGAATTAATATTTGGAGCAAACCCCCCTTCATCACCAACAGCTGTTGAAAGGCCTTTTTTAGCTAGAGTATTTTTTAATTCTTGAAAAACTTCAACCCCGCAAATAATACTTTCCTTAAAAGTTGAAAAGCCTAAAGGTTGAATCATAAATTCTTGAAAATCCAATCCATTATTAGCGTGAGCCCCTCCATTTAAAATATTCATCATTGGTAAGGGAGCTTTCAGGGTGGTATGAATCCCTAGGGATTTTGCTAGTTCATTTAAATATCTATATAAAGGTTTTTTGTGATGAGAAGCTAATGCTTTACAAGCTGCCAATGATAAAGATAGTAAAATATTAGCGCCAAAGTTTTCTTTATTTTCAGATCCATCTAATTCGATTAATTTTGAATCAAAATCTAATTGATCACTTAAATTAAATCCTATTAAAGATGGGAATAAATTTTCTGCTGAATTTTTAATTGTAAGGTCTAACCCTTTTCCATTATAAGTGTTTCCCCCATCTCTCTTTTCAATAGCTTCTCTTGATCCAGTAGAGGCTCCTGAAGGTACATATCCAAATTCTAAAGTACCATCTTCTAATTCTATTGAAGTCATAATAGTAGGCGTACCTCTAGAATCTAATATTTCAATAGAATTTATTTTTTTGATTTTCATTTTTGTGCTTTAACGAAAGAATCCAAATCAGATACTTTCCTAAGAAAAGACTCCATTTCGCTGAGTTTTGTAGCTGATGGTCCATCGCATTTTGCATCTTTAGGCGAAGGATGAGTCTCTATAAACATTGCTGCTATCCCTTGAGCTACTCCTGAAAAAGCTAAATCCAAAGCTTGCTCTCCTCTTCCGCTTGCAGCGTCTCCTTGTCCTCCAGGAATTTGTAGTGAGTGAGTAACATCAAATACAATTGGATTTCCTATTTTTTTCATTTCAGACAATCCCAACATATCTACCACGAGATTATTGTATCCAAAAGATGTGCCTCTTTCACAAAGTAAAATATTTTCATTTCCAAATGCGCTACATTTCTCAACTATATTTGTCATTTGATAAGGTGATAGAAACTGTCCTTTTTTAATGTTAATTGGTTTTTTTGTTTCACATGCTTCTTTAATTAAGTCAGTTTGACGACATAAAAAAGCCGGAATTTGAATAATGTCAATAAATTCTTGAAATTGTGAGATCTGACCTATTTCATGAACATCAGAAATAATTTTAATATTTTCCTTTTTAAGTTCTTTAAAGATTTCAATGGCATTACTAATTCCAGGACCTCTGTAAGAATTAATTGAGGATCTATTGGCCTTATCAAATGAAGCTTTGAATATGAATGAATTTTCAAGCTTGCTACATATATCTCTTAAATTTAAAGCTACTTCTAATGCTTGTTCCTTAGTTTCTAAAATATTTAGGCCAGCAAAAAAACATATTTTATCTTTATTGGATATTTCTATTCCATCGAGAATAACTTTTTTCATTTTGTAACTTTAGCAGCTCTGACAAAACCATTAAATAAAGGATGTCCTGTTCTAGGATCTGAAGTAAATTCGGGATGAAATTGACACCCAACAAACCATTTATGTCCTTTAAGCTCGATAGCTTCAACTAAATTTTTATCTTCTGAAAATCCAACAATATTCATACCATTCATCTTCATTTGTTTTAGATAATTACTATTAAATTCATATCTATGCCTATGTCTTTCTGAAATTTTTATACAGTCATACATTTTTGACATCTTGCTATTTTTTTCCAAAATACATACTTGACTGCCCAACCTCATTGTTCCACCCTTATCTGAATTTTCATTTCTAATCTGCGTTAAACCTTTTTTATCCATCCATTCAGTAATCAATGCAATTACAGGGTGTTTTGTATTTTTCTCAAATTCTGTACTATTTGCTGAAAGTTTTAAGACATTTCTAGCAAATTCAATCACAGCTACTTGCATTCCTAAACAAATACCAAGATAAGGAATATTTTTCGTTCTTGCATATTTGGCAACATTTATCATTCCGTTTATTCCTCTGCCTCCGAATCCGCCAGGAATTAATATTCCTTGAGGTTTAAACTTCTTGACGCCCTTATTAAAATCTTGAGAATCAAAATATTCTATTTCAACTTCTGTTTTATTATGGATCCCAGCATGCACAAGAGCCTCGTTAACTGATTTATAGGAGTCAGCAAGCTCAGTATATTTTCCTACCATGGCGATTTTGGTAATTCCCTTTCTATTTTTTTCTAATCTTGTAACTTTTTTCCATCTATTTAAATTTGCCGGTTTTGATTTCAATCTTAATTTCTCCATTATTTGCTTATCTAGGCCTTGAGAATTTAAAAGCTCGGGAATTGAATGAATAGAATTAACGTCAGGAATAGAAAACACACATTTTTCATCAACATTAGTGAATAAAGATATTTTTTTCGAATCTGATTTTTGTAGAGGATTTTCAGATCTACATATCAATAAATCAGCTTGAATCCCGTGTGACAATAGATTTTTAATTGAGTGTTGCGTAGGCTTAGTTTTTATCTCTCCAGAAGAAGCTAAAAAAGGAATAAGCGTCAAATGAGCAAAAAGAGCTCTATTACTCCCTAACTCAAGCTTCATTTGTCTTATAGCTTCTAAAAAAGGTTGTGATTCTATATCCCCAACGGTACCTCCAACTTCAATTATTGCTATATCGTTTCCTTTAGCACACTTAACAATCCTCTTTTTAATTTCGTCGGTTATGTGGGGTATCACTTGAACTGTAGATCCAAGAAAATCTCCTTTTCTCTCTTTTTTTAAGACATGTTCGTAAACTTGACCAGCAGTGAAATTGTTTAATTTAGACATTTTTGAGTCTAGAAACCTTTCATAATGTCCTAAATCTAAGTCTGTTTCCGATCCATCTTCAGTAACAAAAACCTCACCATGTTGAAATGGGGACATTGTGCCAGGATCTAAATTTATATAAGGATCTAGTTTTTGGATCGTAACCTTGAGCCCTCTGCTTTCAAGAATTGCTCCAAGAGATGCAGAGAAAATCCCTTTACCAAGTGAGGAAACTACTCCACCGGTGACGAATAAATATTTAGGATTAGATGCCATCTTTTTTTATCTCAAGATGGAAAATCAGGTTAGCAAATAATTGCTACCTCTTCAATAAATATATTTTATGCAGATTCAGAAAGATCCAAAGGTTGTTTTAAAGAAGCCCAATCTATGTCTCCATCGGTTGGCCAGCTTTCATAATCCAAAACACCTAATTCGTCATACAAAGGTCTTACCTTTTCTGTAATTAGGCCTATTCTTGATAAATTAGGCACAACTCTTGTAAATAAAAGATGTTGGAAATTATTTGTCACATCTGTTTTGGATTGAAATTCAAGAGCATCTTCAACGTCCCAACCAAATTTTTCATATACTTCTGCAGATAACAGCCTACCTCTCATAACAACACATGCTTCGTAAGCGAACATTGCTCTTTCTTCTAGTTCTTCCTGAGAAAGATTTTTTAAATATTCTTCTAAGTAATTTACTCCAAAAGTAACATGTCTAGCTTCATCTCTAATAATAAGATAAAGCATGTCTCTGAAAACTGGATCATTTGATGTTTGTTTTGCAAGGTTAAAAGCAGCAAGGGCAAGACCTTCAATGATGATTTGCATACCAATGAACTTTAAGTCCCATCTTGGATCTGTAAGAATTTTATCTAACAATGATTTTAATCCGCTTCCAACTGGGTACATCAATTTTTGTCTAGTTTGTAAATATTTATTAAATGCTTCTACATGTCTTGCCTCATCAAAAGTTTGAGAAGCTGCATATAATTTGGCATTAAACGTTGGCGCGCACGATACTAATTGAGAAGCAACCAATAACGCTCCTTGTTCTCCGTGAAGAAACTGACTTAAAGACCATGAAGCTCTATGTCTTAAAAACTCGAATTTATCTTCATTTGATAATTTTTGATAGGGCTCATATTGATCCCAAAATATCTCGGGAGGCGTTTCATCCCTTTCTGGTAGTGGTCGGTCCCAATCAATATCCTTTTCTACATTCCAATTGAGTTCTTTTCCAAGTTCGTAAAGCTTCTTAATTCTATTATCTTGAACTGTGTAGTCCCAATTGTAAGAACCAGTCAAAGGCGTACTGAATATCTCAGCGACGTCAGTGACTTCTTGCTCTGATAAATTTAATTCATTTTCAACAGGGAATTCTTTGAGTTTTCTAGGTGTTTCGTCTAAATATTTAATTTTCATGATGCAATTATCTGATATCTCATAAGAATGTAAATATTTTTTTTGATTTTATAATTTTTATAAATAAGGTTATTTATATACGTATTCTCGTTTAACCCTTCTGGAAACAGAAGTTATCAATTCATATGGTATAGAATTTGCAAATTTTGAAACTTTATCAAGCTTTAAATTACTTCCCCACAAAATTACTTCAGAGTTATAGTCAACATTTACGCATTTACTTAGGTCTACTGCAGTTAAATCCATTGAAACTCGACCAATAACTTTTGCTTTTATCCCATCAACAAGCACGTATGCTGAATTTCCCATTCCTGTTAAATAGCCATCAGCATATCCTATAGGCAAAATTCCAATCATGTTTTCTTTTTTTGCTTTCCAAGTTCCTTCATATCCTACCCTGTCGCCTTTAAAAACTTTTTTTATACTTATAAATTTAGATTTCAAAGTCATTACTTGCTCTAAATCTATTTTAGATTTCTGATTATCCGCTTTACTTCCGAAAATACTTATTCCAGGTCTCGAGATATCATTATGAGAAGTTTTAAAATTAATTAATCCTCCCGAGTTGCAAAGACTTGAAATTAGATTTGGTTTTATTTTCTTTAATTTCGATTCAAATTTTTTAAATGTTTTAATTTGATTATTTGTAATTAATTTTGAGCTCTTATTTGAGGTTGCAGATGAAAGATGACTCATCAAAACCATGTTTTTTTTAATTGAATTAATTCTAGAAAAAGCCTCTAAAATTTCTTTTTCCTTGAAGCCCAATCTATTCATTCCAGTATCTATTTTTAACCAAACTTTATTTTTACCAGTTAAATTTAATTTGGTCAGACTTTCTAAAAAAAAGATTTGCCTAAATGAATGAATTACGTAGTCAATATTAAGTTTTTCAAAATTTTTTAATTCATTTAAATCGTATGGTCCTTCCATACAGACAATACTTTTTTTTGTAATTTTTCTTAATTCTAAAGATTCTTCAAACGTAGCTACGCAATATCCTGAAATAATTCCATCAATGTTTTCTATAACCTTCTTCAATCCATGTCCGTAGGCATCGGCTTTAACAACTGGATAAACCTTGGAATTAGTAAGCTTTTTTAATTTTCTTACGTTTTTTTTTAATGCTGAAAGATTTATTTCAGCAATGGTTGGGCGGCTCAATTTTGATTACTAAATGAAGGGTTGTCATAAGCAGGATCATTAAGAGCAAGGTCTTCAAAAGAAGTGTATCTCGCTGCCCAATGAAGAAGTACATCTCCAGTTTCTCCATTTCTATGTTTTGCAACTATCACTTTAGCAATACCTTTGTTTTCAGGAGTAGGTTCATGAAATTCTGGTCTAAAGGGAAAGACAACTAAATCTGCATCTTGTTCTAAAGCTCCTGAATCTCTTAGATCTGCCATTATGGGTATTTTGCTTGTTCTAGTTTCTGAAGCTCTATTCAACTGCGACAAAGCAATAACTGGAACATCCAATTCTTTTGCCAAAGCTTTAGTGGCTCTTGATATTTCACTCATTTCATTAACTCTGCTGGGATTACTTATATCTGCTTTCATCAGCTGTAAATAATCTAAAACAATCAAACCTAGATCTGGATACTCTCTTTTAAGCTTTCTCGATCTTGAAAGGATTTCTGACGGACTAAGAGCAGAAGTATCATCTATAAAAAAATTACTTTTCTCTAAAAGTTCAACTGCCTTACCTATTTTTTCAAAATCTGAATCCGTGAGTTCTTTCGCTTGAAATATTTTTTTTAATTCTACTTTGGATAAGATAGAAATAAGTCTATACATAACAGACCTAGATGACATTTCTAAACTGTAAAATACTGCTGGAATATTATTTTCGATAAAATTTGCCGCGATGCTTAATCCAAAAGCGGTTTTCCCCATACTTGGTCTTCCCGCAACCAATATTAAATCTCCGTCCTGAAGACCTAAAGTTAATTTATCTAGATCTCTAAATCCAGTTGAATGTCCTATCAATGGCGTTGTTGAATTTATATTTTCTTCGATATTGTCATATACAGGTTTTATTAAATCTTTAGCTAAGGTAGGTCCTTTTTTTCGATCGATAGAATCTCTAAGATTAATTAATTTATTTTCTGCCTGGCTAAAAGTATCTTCAATTTCAAATGAATCAGACTCCTTTGCAATACTTGATATATCCGAGGCAGTCGAAATTAGCTTTCTTAAATTTGATGTCTGTTTAACAATATCGGTGTAATTGATAAAATTTGCTGTCCCAGGTGTGTCAGAAGCAAGTTGCTTAATGTAATCATTTTGATTGAAGTTAGTGACTGAAGAAATATCTGGATCATTGGTCAAGGATTCTATAAGTGTCACAGTATCCAACTCACTGCCGTGATCTCTTAATCGCCTGATAGCTCTATATATGAGCTTATGTTCTACTAAAACAAAGTCTTCTTCGTCTACAGCCACAGAAACTGTATCCCACAATTCAGGTTCTAATAATAATCCACCTAAAACAGCTTTTTCTGCTTCTACTGAAGAAGGTTGATCAAATTCTTTTCTCATAAATAGGTTTGATATTCTCCCATCTCAAACCAGTTAAGACAAATTAGATTTTAATTATTCGGGTTTTAAAATAATTTTTATTTTGGATATAACTTCAGGGTGAAGTTCTATGTCCAATTCGAATTCTCCAAGTTCCTTTAAAACACCTTCAGGCAGCCTAATTGATTGTCTGTCGATTTCGAAACCTTTTTCTATCAATGCCTCTGATATTTCTTTAGTGCCAATGGAACCGTACATTGCTTCCTCTTCTGTTACGGCAACCTTTATTTCAAGTTCGAATCCCGATAATTTGGAATTTATTACTTCTGCATCAGCTATTTTTTTATTTTCTAACTCTGCAAGTTGAGCTTTTTCTGTTTCGTATGCTTTTAAGTTTTCCTCAGTAGCAGGTATCGCTTTTCCTGTAGGCATAAGAAAATTTCTTCCATATCCAGATTTTACTTTAACTAAGTCGCCTGGAGAGCCTAATCCAGTAATAGATTCTTTGAGAATAACTTTCATCTATCAAATCCTATGGCTATCGGTATAAGGCAATAAAGCTAATTGTCTTGCCCTTTTAATGGCTTTCGTGAGTTGTCTTTGGTATTTTGCGCTTGTACCAGTCATTCTAGCTGGTGATATTTTGCCCATTTCGTTTATGAATTTAGTCAATAACTCGACATCTTTGTAATCAATTTCTTCAACATTAGCTGCAGTGAATTGACATGTTCTTTTTGAATTAATTAGAGTTTCTTTATTTTGAGAGCCTCTTTTTTCATTTTTTCTTCTCATAATTTTTTTTATTGATTAGCTACTTTCTGAATCCGATTCAACAGCTTCTTTTTTTGATTTTTCAATAATTTTTTCTTCAGACTTTTTTTCTTCTTCAATATTTTTTTTAACATCAACGATTGGTTCTGAAGGAACATCAGATTTTAGTTGGCTCACTGTTTGAGTAAGTAGGCTTGATGGTTCTGTTTCAGCCCTTTTCTTTTTAACTAATGAAGACCTCATGATAGATTCATCAAATTTAAACAATGCTTCAACGTCCTTTAATTTTTTGGGATCGCATTCAATATTTAATAAAAAATAATGTCCAGTATTTTTATCATTGATTGGGTAAGCAAGCTTTCTAATGCCTATGTCTTCTGATCTATGAGTAAGACCATCAATAGACTTTACTGTATCCAGGCACTTATTAAATAACTTGGATTCTGTATCGAGTTGTGGATCAACCACAAATACTATTTCATAATGATTCATAATATTATTGTCTCCTTATGGGTTTGAGTCTAATAGAAGACTCAAGAAAACGTGAGAAGTGTACCTATGACGATCAATCTAATCAAGAGAACTTTTGATTATTTGCATAACTAGTCTATCAAAATCGAGGCCTGCAAACTTTGCCGCTTTAGGGACTAAACTAGTATTTGTCATTCCAGGAACTGTATTTAGCTCAAGAAAATAAAAATTTTCTCCATCGTCGATTAAGTCTGTTCTAGACCAGGCCTTACATCCAAAATCATTATTGATTTGAATAATTAATTCGTCTAATTCTTTCTGTTTTGCAGAAGAATATTCAGCTTTAGTATATTTTGTATTTTCAGAATTATATTTTGCCTGAAAGTCATAAAATTGATTATCTGAAGTTATTTTTACAGGTGGATAAATTTCCTTTCCAACTTGCGCGACAGTTATTTCATCGCCATGGATGAATTCTTCAATCATAAAGTCTCCATACTTAGAAGCTTCGTTGATTGCTGATTTTATGAGATCAGATTTATTTTCAATAATTGATACCCCTAAGCTTGAACCTTCTTTAGCTGGTTTCACAACTACTCTTTTTAATAAATGATCATTAGAATCGATTTTTTCTTCATGAGAATTCCATTGGAGTTGTTTTGGAGTGTTTATATTCTTAGAAAGAAAATTCTTTGCCAATCTTTTGTCAAATGATTTTCTACAGGCTTCTGAACTACTTCCAGAATAACTAAGATTCATTTCTTCAAAAAAATTTTGCAGTTCGCCATCCTCTCCGCCTAATCCATGTATGAGGATAAAAATGAAATCAAAATTCTTATAAGTGTCTTTTGAGAATAATATTTTCTTATTTGCGACATCAAGAATATTTGATCTGTACCCACTTTCTAAAAGAGCTTGATTTACAGCCTTGGTGCTCTTTAAAGAAATATCTCTTTCGTTTGAATACCCACCTCCTAAGATACCAAAATTCAATTTTTTAAAATTTTCCATTTTATTTAAACTTAGATGCTAGTAAAGATGTATTCCCTGCGCCTTGTGTAAGAAATATGTATTTTTCATTTTTAAATTTTTGGAGTTCAATAAAAGCTTCATCTATCCCGTGCACAAGCACTGCTTTTTTATTGAAATTCTTAATTTTTTCAAATAAATCTTGGCTTGAATAATTCTCTATTGGAGTTTCACTTGCAGGGTATATCTCTAAAAGAATTAAGTTATCAATTTTTGACAACACATCAACAAATTCATTAAATAAGGCTTTGGTTCGACTATATCTATGCGGTTGAAAAGCCATAACTATTTCTTTTTTTGGCCATATTTCTTTAATTGTATTAATAGTATTTATTAATTCTGTAGGGTGATGCCCATAATCGTCAACCAAGATTATATTTTGTGAAAATACATTCTTACTAATAATCTCGAATCTCCTTTCAACCTGAGGAAAAGTTTTTAAAGATTTATTTATACTTGAATAATCTATGCCTTCGTCCAAGGAAACGAGAATAGCAGCTACAGTATTTAGAATATTATGCTTTCCATAAGCATTAGTTTCAAAGTCATACAAAGTATTAGCTATTTTGTTTTTAAGGCTAAAAAGCGAACCTTTTTCATTTTGAGAAAAATTTAATATTTGAAAATCTGAATTTGTATCAAAACCATATGTAACAATATCGGCTTTAGTATTTAAATTATCAATCAGAGATTTTTGTTCATCATGAATAAAAACCTTTTCTTTTACTTTTTGAATGAAAGAAATAAAAGCTAATTCTAATTTTTTAACTGAATGATCGTATGCTTCTAAATGATCATTATCGATACTGGTTACAACAGCTTTATCAGGACTAAACAATAAAAAACTTCCATCGCTTTCATCTGCTTCAGCAAGTATATGTCTTCCGTTTCCTAAGTTAGCATTTGATTCAAATGAACTAACTTTCCCTCCAATAATATAAGTAGGATCAAAATTATTTTCTTTGAAAATATGGGCAGCTATGCATGTAGTTGTAGTTTTACCATGACTTCCAGCAAAGATTATGCTCTCTTTTAAATCAGTTAAATGAGCTAACATTTCTGCTCTTTTTATTAAATTAATATCTCTATTTTTAGCCTCAACTAATTCTGGATTATTTTTATTAATAGCTGACGAGAATACAACTAAATCTACATTTTCTAAATTTTCTTTATTATGAGAATTAAAGAAATTTAATCCCAGACCTTCCAGCCTTTCTGTAATTAGGGAGGGATAAATATCGGAGCCTGAAACTTCATAATTCATGTTTATTAATATTTCGGCAATTCCGCTCATACCGGCCCCACCAACCCCAATAAAGTGAATTTTCTTTAAATTATTGGTACCAAGCATTTACTTCATTAAATATTATTGTCTCTGAATCTCTAACTTCTATTTGAGCAATATTTTCTTTTTTTTCTAAAATACTTTCCTCATTCTCTAAAATTAATTCTAAAAGTTTTTTTAATTCTTCGGAAAAATAATCTGTTTCTTCTAAAATCCATGCTGCTTTATTAGAGGCTAAGAAATTAGCATTTTCTTTTTGATGGTCATCAATAGAAATTTTAATTGGCACGAGAATCGCAGCAGATCTTGATGCAATAATTTCGGAAACTGTTAAAGCTCCAGATCTTGAAATTACAAGGTCTGCCCATTGATAAGCTTCATCAATGTCTTTTATAAATTCTGTAATAAATATATCGTCATCTAAAGGAGAATATGCATTCTCAACGTTAAAGAAGTTATTGCGTCCGCATTGGTGCTTTATTTTAATTGAAATTTTATTTTTTACTCCGCTTAATACATTTGGAGTAAATTCATTCAAAAACTTAGATCCTTGGCTTCCGCCCAAAACTAAGATATTGAAACCACTCAAATTTGAACTCTTATCATTAGATTTCTTAATTTTACCAACTGGGTTTCCGGTATTAATTAATTTAATGTATTTTTTATTAAACTCCTCGAAAAAAATTTTGGTCTTCTCAAAACCACAAAATATTTTTGAAACCTTATTTGTTGAAAAAAGTAATTTAGAAACAGAGCCAGGAATCGTATTTTGTTCTTGCAAAAATACTGGTCCTTTAAAATAAAAAAAAGAAATTAAAGATACATAGCCTCCGAAGACTATCATCGGATAATTTTTTCTACTAAAAGGATTTGATTTAAAGAAAAAAATAAAGCCACTTAAGAGAAAAGCAAATAAAGCTTTGAACTTCGTAAATAAATTTTTTCCTCTAAACCCATAAAGAGGAACTTGAATAAAACTAATTCCTAAGTCATTACAAATATTTTTTTCAGGACCTCGACTTGTACCTATCCATATAATTTTAAATCCTTCATCTAAAAATTTTTGAGCTACCCTTTTTGCAGGATACACATGTCCACCTGTTCCTCCTGCAACGATGAATATAGTTTTTGGACTAGCCACTCATCACCTTTCCCTCAATTTTTGAACTTTCTTTAAGCTCAAGATTGATTCTAAAAAGCAAAGCTATTAAAGCAAACATAAGCATCAAATTTGTGCCTCCAAAACTAATGAAAGGTAATGTCAGTCCCTTCGTAGGAAGCATACCACTTGAGACTCCAACGTTTATGAAAACGTGAAAAGCAATGCAAACACCTATCCCATAAGAAATGTAAGATTCAAAAAATTTATTAAGCATCCTTGAATTTCTTCCCAAAGAAAATGATTTAAAAATTAAGTATCCATATATTGAAATCAACAATACGCAAAAAATTAATCCTAATTCCTCAGCAATAATTGCAAAAATAAAATCTGTTTGCGCATCTGGAAGATAATGATATTTTTGCAAACTTTCTCCTAAACCTACTCCAAATAAATCTCCTCTACTAAAAGCAATTAAAGCTTGGGACAATTGATAACCGCTTTCTCCGTAAGCACTCCAAGGATCGACAAAACTTAAGATTCTTTGCATTCTCCAAGGTACTAAAATTATCATGCTTACAAAAACCATTAAACCCATAAATAAAATTATAGACATTTGCTTCAAAGGCGCCCCTGCAATAAACATAATTGTCAAAGATATTAAAAAGATAACCACGGAAGATCCTAAATCAGGTTCAAACAAAACTAATGCAATTGCTAAAACAACGACTAAAACAGGTTTCCAAAAACCTAACCATTTCTCTTTAAATTCAGTCATTCTTCTGTAGCAATAGGATGATATATAAACTATCAAAGCAAATTTCATTAGTTCCGATGGTTGAAATGAAAATCCAAAAAATCTTATCCATCTGGACGCCCCGTTTGCCTCAAATCCTACAAAAGGTATAAAAACTAAAATAAGCAAAAAAAAGGAAAACAAAATTAATCCTATATCTATAGTTTTCCAAATTTCTAAAGAAAATCTAAACACAATTAGACCAACAAATGCACCTAATACCAGTTTAAAGATATGATTAAACGCCATCGAAAGTGAACCATCTGTCAGAGGAATTGTTACAGATGTAACCATAATAATACCTAGCAAGCTCAAAAAAGTTACACTAACAAAAATACCAAGATCAAAATCCGAGAATTTAAGATCTCTATAAAATTCTCCAAAAATAATTCTTTGGAGCTTAGACTGCTTAAGAGTTTCTCTCATTCAATATAAGTTCTTTAAACTTGTTACCTCGATCTTCGAAATTTTTGAACATATCGAAACTAGCACATGCTGGTGAAAACAAGACTTTAGAATCAGGTTTAGACACTTTTAGACATAAAGAAATTGCTTCTTCGAAACTGTCAGTAGTTAATTTATTAAAATCACTCAGCTCATCAAATATTAAATTCTTATCCTCACCATAAATGATAACTCCATAACAATTTTTCTTTATTTCTTCCGCTAATTTTGAAAAATCTGCACCTTTACTTTGTCCCCCACATATTAAGAAAAATTTTTTCTCTCCTTTGAGTGAATTGATTGCAGCCAAAGTTGCTCCACAGTTTGTAGCCTTTGAATCATTTATAAAAACTCTATTTAATTTATCTTTATAAAAGATCTCCATTCTATGTTCAGGTTTGAATTTATGTTTTTCAAGCTCTTCAAATGAAAAATTTATACCAATATTATCCAAGACTACTTTTACTGCGTTGAGATTTGCAGTGTCAATATTTGTATCTCCATTAAAATATTCTGTGAGACCTTTTTTTATATTTTCATCATCTTTATTTCCAATGGAAATTTTCGAATTATTAAAAATAGAATTTTTGATATGTTTATAATTTTCAAATGATTTATGTCTATCTAGATGATCTTCGGAAATGTTTAAAAGGATCGATAAATCAGATTTCAGATTATCTGAAATATCTAAGTGGAAACTAGAAACTTCTATTACAAAATAATCTTTATGCGTGTCGACGAAGTTAAGAACCGGATTACCTATGTTGCCAATGGCTTTTGAGCTAAACCCTTTTAAAGATATAAATTTTTCCAAAAGAAGTGAAACTGTTGTTTTTCCATTAGTACCAGTAACTAAAATTATTTTAGAGTCAGTATTTTCTATAAAAACTTCTATATCGCTTTTAATACTGATGTTTTGTTCATTTAATTTTTTTATCAATTGATGAGTAAGATCAAAACCGGGAGAGCAAATCACGTAATCAATTAATTTTATATTTATGCTGTCCTCAGAAATTAAATTTTCTTCAATTAGGGGATTATTTTTAATATTTTCAGGTAAATTATTAAAGTTTCTAGTATCAAATATCTTAAAATTTTTTTTATTTAAATAGTTTATTGCTGACAATCCTGTCTGACCCGCACCTAAAATAAGAACAAATTTTCTTTTTGTCTGCATTCCTAGCGCAATCTGAACGTTGCCAATGCAATTAAAACTAAAATTAAAGTAATAATCCAAAAACGTACAATTATTTTCGGTTCAGCCCATCCGGAAAGTTCAAAATGATGATGGATTGGAGACATTTTGAAAACTCTTTTTCCAGTCAATTTAAAAGAAGTAACTTGAATAATGACTGATAGAGCCTCGATTACAAAGACGCCCCCCATAATTGCTAATATTACTTCTTGTCTTAAAATTACTGCCATGCCGCCTAAAGCGGCTCCGAGGGATAATGAACCAACATCACCCATAAATATTTGTGCTGGATATGTGTTAAACCAAAGAAACCCAATTCCTGCTCCAATTATCGTTCCGCAAATGATAAGCAATTCTTCCGTACCCGATAGGTAAACGATATTCAAATAATCAGCAAAGATAATATTTCCAGAAATATAAGCTATTATTCCTAAGCCTCCAGCAACCATAACCGAAGGCATAATAGCTAATCCATCTAATCCATCAGTCAGATTCACTGCATTGCTTGTTCCAATAATTACAAAGACAGAAAAAAAGATAAAAAAGATACCCAAGTTCAACGCAAAATCTTTTAAAAAAGGAAGAAATAAACTAATTTCTTGTGGAATTGTGTGGGTGAGGTAAAGATAAGTGGCAATGATTGTAGCAAATACTAATTGCCAAAATATTTTCAATTTTGCTGAGAGGCCGTCGCTTGAGTTGTACTTAAGCTTTAAAAAATCATCTAAAAAACCAAGAGCTCCAAAAGAAATGATCAAAAAAATTATTGACCAAAGATACCTGTTATTTAGATCTCCCCAACATATACAAGAAAAAAGGACTGCAGCTAAAATCAAGATTCCTCCCATAGTGGGAGTGCCTTTTTTTTCATAATGTTTTTCAGGTCCTAGCTCTCGAATCACTTGTCCAAAATTTTTTCTTTCTAAGAAAGAAATAAAGTATTTACCGAATACAAGACAAAAAATGAGAGACGTTAAGGTTGCTAAAATTGCTCGGAAAGTGAAATAGTTAAATATACGAAATGGCCCATAACTTTCGGCTAAAAAATCAAGAAAAGGTAAAAGCATATCAAGCGACTTTTATAACTGTTTCCATTTTAACTGATCTTGATGCTTTAAATAGAATTAAAGTATCTATTCCAAAAAAAATCTTAATTTGGTTTTGTACTTCATTTTTTGAGATATATTTTATTTTTTCATTAGATATTTTAGATTCAATATCAACACAAAAAATATGATCAAAATGAATAAGTGATTTACTTATGACAGCATCATGGAGTCGAGATGAATTAATTCCAAGTTCTCCCATTTTACCCATGACACAAATTTTATTTTTAAAATTAAATTTAGAAATTTCTTCAAACGCTGCAAAAAAAGAATCTGGATTTGCGTTATATGAATCATCAATAATAGTAGTGTTGTTAGGCCCTATTTTTCGTTCCATCCTACCAGGTACTTTCACGATTTTTTTTACCTTATCTTTTAATTTAATTTTTTTTATTTTTGAAATTTCTAGGCTCAAAGCGCTTTCAATAATCTTAAAAGAGGCTTCAAAATTTAAATCATAAATACTTTTATTACCTTTTTTTAGAAACATTAAATTTTTTTCTTTTGCCTTTTTAAGGAGAATTTTTTTGTACTTATTATCAACCCTTGCAA
Source organism: Gammaproteobacteria bacterium (assembly GCA_004213955.1). Lineage (GTDB taxonomy): Bacteria > Pseudomonadota > Gammaproteobacteria > Magnimaribacterales > AG-339-G14 > AG-339-G14. Next base: position 119,463 of record SGZL01000001.1, on the reverse strand, counting down.
GACAACATCCCTCTTTACCAACATAATTAAATAATTCTGATTTTTCATTAGCTACTCCATCTAGATTTTTAAGAAATTCCAAATGGGAGCTGCCAATGTTAGTAATTAACCCATGATGAGGTTTAAGAAATTTAGATAAATTTCCTATTTCTCCAGGAAAATTGGTTCCAATCTCAAATATAGCAAGGTCATGATCGGGTTTTAACTCTAACAAAGAAAAATAAAGGCCCAACTCGTTATTCCAATTTTTTGGAGACTTAAAGATTTTTTTCTCACCAAAAATATGGCTTAAAATTAAAAAAGATATTTCTTTTGTAGAAGTTTTGCCATTACTTCCAGTTATGGCGAATATTGTCCCCTTAAAGTTTTTTCTAATTTGTTTGGCAAGTTTTTTTAAGAAAATATGATTATTTTTTGTTTTGATATAACTTATTTCGTAATTTAATTCTCTCTCGGAGACTATCGAATTGGCACCTTTAGCAATGGCTTTTTCAATAAAATCATGACCATCAAAGTTTTCTCCTTTCAAAGCCAGAAATAAATCACCTTTTTTTAATGTTCGTGTGTCTGTAGATATTTTATTAAAAGATAAATCTTCTCCTTTTAACTCAGAGTTAGTTATTTCGACGATCTTTGAAAGTTTTTTATCTATTAACATCTTCTGATTTATGAATAATTTTTCTATCACTAAAAGAATATTTTTTTCCTTCAATTTCTTGAAAATCTTCGTGTCCTTTTCCAGCAATAAGCAAAACAGAATCTTTTTTTGCGAATTTTAATAAGTTTAGTCCCTTTTCAATAGCCTCTTTTCTATCCAAGATAAAATGGGTCTGGGACAACTTTTTTATGCCCTTCATTATATCTGTTTTAATTTTTAGAGGATCTTCCCATCGAGGATTATCATTTGTAATTATTAATTCATTTGAAAATTTTTCTGCTATTTCACCCATTTTTTTTCTTTTCCCTTTATCTCTATCGCCCCCGCAACCAAAAATTGATATTACATCTCCGTTATGGGATAAATTTATTTCATTCAAAATCGTTTCAAGGGCAGCAGGGCTATGTGCATAATCAATCACACAATATTTTCCTTTAAAAACCTCTATTTTTTCAAATCTACCTAGAGGATTTAATATGTTTTTAATTTTATTTAAATTAATTTTTACCTTAGAAATTATTGCTAGAGATATCGCCATTGCAAAATTAAGTTGCATAAAGTTTGAATTTGAATAATTTTTTAGATTATAAATTTTACGGTCGTGATGAAGTACGCTATTTTTATCAAAAAAAAAGTCTGCTTTTTTTTCTTTGGAAGAAATAGAATAAAAATTACTGCTTATTTTCTTTATTTTTTTACCCAACGAACTGTCTATATTAATTAAGCAAGTTTCAAAAACATTGTCTAAAAAAAAACTTTCTTTGACCCTAGAATACTCTTTCATGGATTTATGATAATCCAAGTGATCTCTACTTATGTTTGTGAAACAACCAAAATTAAAATCTAATCCTTGAATTCTTTTTTGATGAATACCATGGGACGAAATTTCTAATATAGCGGCCTTATAATTTTCATTGCACAAATTGGAAAAAAATTGGTTTAAAAAAAATGTATCTGGAGTGGTTAATTCAGAAAAAAATACGTCTTTTTTTTTATTTTTAATTGAACTTAGTAATGCGGCCTTCAAATTACTTTCTTTTAAAATTTGATGAAGAAAAAAAGAAACTGACGATTTTCCGTTGGTTCCAGTAATTCCATAAACTTTTAAATTTTTTGAAGGCTCATCAAAAAATATATTGGAGATTTCACTTAACTTATTTTTTAAATTAGGAAAATATTTTATCGAGGAGTGTCTATTTTTACAGGCTCTATCACTCGAGATTATCAATTTGGCACCCTTAGATCTTGCTATAGAAAGATATTCTAAATTTTTTTTAGGGTCTTCAGAAAGGCTTAAATAAATATCATTTTTTTTTACAAAATTAGAATTTAAATTTATCGATTTACATCCTGAATTTTTTTTTAAATCCAAAATTAAAGAAATTAATTCGTCGAAAGTCATAATATTTTATTTAATGTATCTTGTTAATAAAATTTGCAAATGAAGGCGCAGCAACATCTCCTCCTCCATTTCCATTGTCTTGAGAATCTCTAATAATTACTCCAACGATTAAATTCTTTTGGCCCAAAGATGCTTGACCAACGAAAAGAGCATTAAGTGATTGCTCATCGTACCCAAGGTTTCCTATTTTCTTTACGGTGCCAGTTTTACCAGAAATTTTAATTCCTTTGACTTTTGCCCTTCTACCAGTTCCTTCGTCAACAACTGCTGTAAGCATTTTTTCCATTTTTGAAGATAATTCAGGCGAAATAATTTGCTCGTACTCTTCTGAAGATAATTCAGGCGAAATAATTTGCTCGTTCTCTTCTGAAGCCGAGCTAAATACCAAACTTAATGGTTTAGATTTGCCTTTTGAATACAAAATAGAATAAGAGCTCACTAACTCCAATAAAGTAGTCTGTAAGCCATAACCATAGCATAAACTTACTTTATCTCTTTTGCTCAATTTATTGACTGGAGGGAGATAACCTTCTCTAGTTGAAATAAAAATTTCGTTCATATATTTACCAAAACCCATTTTATAAAATCCATTAATAATAATTTCAGCTTCGACCTTGTCACAAAGCTTCACCATCCCTACATTGCTTGAGTTAGATATTATTTGAGATAAATTTTGAGTACCATAATCTTTGAAATCCTTTGTTATAAAACCTTCATAATCAATATAACCTGGACTTGTATTTATTAGTTCATCCTCAATGGAATTATCGCTTTGTAAAACTGCGGCTACTATTATTGGCTTAACTGTTGATCCTGGTTCAAACAAATCAGTTGAAGCTTTGTTTTCAAGAGTTCCAGTGACAATGTTTTTTCTATCATTTGGATCAAAGCTTGGATAATTAGACATTGCTAGAATCTCGTGACTCTTTGGTTCAATAACTACCATCGACCCTGAATTTGCATTATGGTAATCCACTGTCTTTGCTAGAATATCATAGGCTTCAGATTGTAAATCTGCATCTAAAGTAAGCCGAATATCTTCTCCGTGAGAAGGGTTTTCTATAAAGGACTTTATTGTTTTATTTTTTCTTGTTCTTAAATATTTTTTTTTGCCATTTGTACCTGTAAGCAAAGAATCTAAGCTTAATTCAATCCCCTGAATTCCGGAATTATCATAAGTGTTTACTACTCCGACAATTTGTGAAAAAGCTGCTCCTTTAGGGTAGGCACGAGTATATTTTTTATAACCTACTATTCCACCAATTTTTTGATTTTTAATTTTTAAAAATGCCTCGACAGAAGCATTTCTTTTTAAGATTAAATATTTTTTTCCTTGCTTAGAAATTCTATTTTTTAACTTTCTTAATTCAATATCCAAAAGAGTAGATATTTTTGAGATTTCTTCTGGATTAAAAGAAAATTTACTTATTTCAAGACCAATTTCATACGAAGGAATATCTTGCGCTAAAATTTCTCCGTTTCGATCTGTAATTTTTCCTCTTCGAGCCAATATGTCCATTGACCTTTCTGAAATAGATACGGATTTTTTTATTGCTGTTTCAGATTGATATTTTTCAAGAAAATAAAATCTTACTGGTAATGAAAGCAGCAGTAAAAAAACTATCGACCATATAGTTAATTCTCTGTACTTATTAGTAATTTCAAAATACAAATCAATCTATCTGCCTTTTAACGAAGGAAGGTATATCTAAATAATCCGACGATGGAGTCTTTTTTTCAATGGTTTCAAAATCGGTTATTGGTTTTATTTTTGTACCTGAACCGTTGTTAACTTTAAAGCCAAATGGATCATCCGCGAGAGAACCTTTTTTTTGTTTTGCATCTCCTAAACCAGTTGCCACGATCGTAACTTTTAAATCTCCTGCTTCCATAGATTTATCAATGGCAACTCCAGGAATGATTAGAGCTCCTTCTGAAGAGAATTGATTAACTTGTTCGAGAACTTTATCTATCTCTTTCATTCCTATTTTGTCTTTAGCAGATATATTTACTAAGACTCCTTTAGCATTCTCTAAATTTATATCTTCAAGTAAAGGACTTCCAACTGCAGATGAGGCTGCCTCTATCGCTCTACTAGGTCCACTGGCTATACCTGTTCCCATCATAGCTGTGCCCTTCTCAGACATAACAGCTTTGACGTCTTGAAAATCTACATTAATCGTACCTACGTTGGTAATAATATCTGAAATACCTCTTACGGCGCCTAAAAGAACATCGTTGCCATGAGCAAAAGCGTCTTGAAAATCAATATCGTCCCCAAAAACTTCAGCTAGCTTCTGATTTGGGATTGTTATCAAAGAGTCAACTTCATCTCTAAGAGCCTTAATACCATCATCTGCAACTTTGTCTTTTCTTTCTAGGTTAAGAGGTTTTGTTACCACTGCTACAGTTAAAGCGCCCACTGATTTTGCTACTCTTGCGATAATTGGAGAAGCGCCTGTTCCAGTTCCTCCACCCATTCCTGCTGCAATAAAAACCATATCTGAGCCTTCTAATAAAGCTTCTATTCTTTCGTAATCGTCTAAAGCAGTATCTCTTCCAATATCTGGGTTAGCTCCCGCACCCTGGCCAGAGTTACTTATTTCCCCTAAACAGTGCTTAACTTCAGCAACACTTGCATCAAGCGCTTGACTATCGGTATTAATGGAGATGGTTTCAACATTTTCCAATCCGCTTTTAACCATGTGATCAACTGCGTTTCCTCCACATCCGCCAACCCCAATGACTTTAATTAAAGCTCCGAGATTATTGCCCTTTTCAACTACTTTCCAGTTCATAATTACCTCCTAAACTAAAAATTATTTTGAATCCATTTAAATGCTTTATTGAATAAACCTTTTTCTCTAATAAAAGCAAAATCTACAAATTCCTCTTCAGTAACTTTTTGACCATATAAAATTAAACCTGTAGAAGTAGAGTAAACAGGATTTTTCAAAATATCAGATAATCCTATAAGCCCCTTAGGTTTGCCAACCCTAACTGGAACTTGAAAAATTTCTTCGCCCAATTGCGAGATTCCTTCAATTTTCGAAGCTCCACCAGTTAAAACAATTCCTGCGGGTAAATATTGTGAGAGATCATTTATTTCTAATCTTTGTCTAATCATTTGGAAAATTTCTGCGTATCTATGCTCAATAACATCTGCTAATGCCTGACGTGAAAACACTTTATCGCTTCTTCCATTTATGGAAGGAGTCGAAATCTTCTCTCCTTCACTTGTAAGAGAACTAGATGCGCATCCATATTTTTTCTTTAATTCTTCTGCTTGTGAAGTAGGAGTTTGAATTGCTCTAGCAATGTCATTAGTCACGTGATCGCCGCCAACAGGTATATTGATAGTATGACTAATTGAATCGTCCATAAATATTGCTACATCTGAAGTGCCTCCACCTAAATCGATTAGGCAAACTCCCAGTTTTTTCTCGTCTTGAGAAAGTACTGAATAACTAGAAGCAAGTTGTTCTAGAACATAATCTTGAACTGAAATACCACAAGCCTTCATACATGATGAAATATTTTCTGCTGCATTTTTTTCACATGAAACTAAATGAACCTTAGCTTCGAGTCTAACGCCTGCCATTCCAAGAGGCTCTTTTATTCCACTTTGTTGATCGATAGCGTATTCCCTGGCCAAAATATGTAAGAGTTTATATCCATCTGGAATACTTTGAGCTTTTGCGGCAGTTATTACTTTTTCAACGTCACTTATTTTTACTTTTTTATCTTTAATAGGAACGACCCCTTCTGAATTTAAACCATTAGAACTGCCTCCAGATATTCCTACATATGCTTGATGGACTCTAATTCCAGACATTAATTCTGCTTTATTCGTAGCTTCTTGTATCGCTGTAACAGTTGACTCAATATCTACAACAACTCCGTTTTTCAAGCCTTTAGATGGATGTGTCCCTAGACCCAAAACTTTCAAACCCTCAGGATTTGACTCAACAATCAGACAAACTACCTTTGAAGTGCCAATATCTATTCCTACTTTTATATTTTGATTATTCATCGAAATTATTTAAATTTATTGAGTTATTTTCTGTTTCTACTAAATTTTTTAATCTTATGTTTTCATTATCTAAAACTAAGTACCTTTCAAATTCTTTATCTACTTGGGAATTAAGCGTTCGTATTTCATGAACATTCATAGATTTTGTAATAGTTGAAGATAAAATGCCGATGATTAGAAAACTAAAAATTAAAATCATAGGAAACTGATCATTCATATCTTCTTGCCTACTCTTAAGATTGCGCTTCTTGCTCTAGGATTGTTATAGACTTCTTCTTCAGAAGGTTTAATTAACTTGCCTTCGGGCTCTAAATAGCTTTCTAATGTTACGTTTTCTAAAGTACCTCTTAAAAAGTTTTTTACAATCCTATCTTCTATGGAGTGAAATGAAATTACCACTAGACGCCCTCCTTTTTTTAAAAGGGATAAAGAACTTTTTAAAGCAGAAATTAATTCTTCAATTTCATTGTTTATAAACATCCTTACTGCTCTAAAAATATTGGTCGCAGGATGTTTTTTTGATCGACTATAAGGAAACCTAAGATTAATGAGATCAGAAGTTGAAGTTATTTTTCCTTTTTTTCTTTTTTCAATAATTTGTTTTGCTAAGGCTCTAGATTTTCTTTCTTCGCCAAGATAATAAAACGTATCAGCTATTTCTTTTTCATCAGCTTTGTTTAACCATTCAAAAGCGGCAAGTCCTTGAGTCTGATCCATTCTCATATCTAAAATTGAATCAGACTTGAAGCTAAAACCTCTAGATTGGTCATCTAATTGAATTGAAGAAATACCCAAATCCATCAAAATTCCATCGAAAGACTCACATGGAAATGAATTTTCTAAATCGGAAAAACTTATATTTTTGAATTCAAACCTGCTATCTAGAATTTGATCTGCAAATTTTAAGACTTTTGGATCTTTATCTATTGCCTTTAAGGAGCCAGAAACGCCTATATTTTCAAGAATGCTTTTAGAGTGCCCACCGCCACCGAAAGTGCAGTCTAGATAGTCTCCTTCTTTAATATGAAGAAGGTTATCAAGCACCTCTACTGGCATAACGGATACATGATTCAAAACGGAATTTCCTTTATTTCTTCTGGAAGATTAATATCAATTCTTTCAGAATTTAATTTTTTTCCTGATTCTTTAATCTTCCAATTCTTATCGCTCCATAACTCGAATTTTTGACCCATACCTATCAAAACAACTTTAGCTTTTTCTTTTAATTGAGCATATTCTCTTAATGGACTTGGGAGAAGAATAGTCATCCGATCAGAAATATCAAAATCAATATAATGTGCATTACCAAGAAAGTTCCACTGCAAAGATCTTATTTCTGGATTTAAGCCAGACAGTTCCTCAAAAGAACTTGAAATCTTTTTCCACAAATTTCCTGGATATATTAACAAAGAAGGATATTGAGGATCTCGAGTAACAATGATGGAGCCGCCAGCTAAGTTTTTTAACTGGTCTTTGTATTTTGCTGGCATCGCTATTCTTCCTTTAGTATCTAAAACTAAACTGCTGAAGCCGTATATACCAGCCATATTTTGTCCCTATTTTGTACACTTAGGTGTATTTTTACACACTTTTACACACTTTCAAAGACTTTAAATCAATAGATTTAAGACTAAATATATTTTTTTTGGAAATTTTTAGGTTGAGTTGACCCATAAGCCGGGTTCTGTTTTATGTAATCATTCATCTTGAATTTATGTCACCATAAATTTCTAGCAACTTACCCAGATTCAATGCGGATCACATTATAGAATCTCTATTTAGTCTTGCTCCAAACGGGGTTTGCAAAGCAATATTTGTTTCCAAATATCCGGTATGCTCTTACCACACCTTTTCACCCTTACCTTTCGGCGGTATATTTTCTGTTGCACTTTCCGTAGTAGTTTTCACTACTCCCAGGCGTTACCTGGCGTTTTATCCTGCGGAGCCCGGACTTTCCTCTAACTTAGTTAGCGATTACTCGGTCAACTCGAGAGGATTATATTATTTTTTTAAAAAAAAGTTATAAATTTCTTTAGAATTCTTAGGAGAAATTTTAGAGATTATTTTTGCAACCTGTCTGAGAGTTAGTAAAGGTTTTAATTCTTTAAATAAAATCTCTTCAAGATGATAATCTATCTCATATTTTTCATGAGCTCCCTCTAATAAAATAACTAATTCGCCTTTTTCCAAATTATTAGAGGTATTGGACATAATTTCTGAGAGATCCGAGACTTTACCTCTATAGAATTCTTCATGAATTTTAGTTAACTCTCTCGCAATAACTATTTTTTGGTTTGAATTAAAAACTTTCTGAATTATTGAAAGAGACTTTTTTATTCTTTTTGGAGATTCAAAAAAAATTTGAGTTTTTGTTTCAAATTTAATGTTTTCCAAAAGTTTGGTCAATTCACCCTTTTTTTTAGGAAGGAATCCGTAAAAAATAAATTTTTCAGCAGAAAGGCCTGAAGCTATAAGAGCACTTGTAAATGAACTAGGGCCCGGAATAGGTACAATCTTTATCTTCTCTCTAATAGCTGCCTCAACTAAATTTGTTCCAGGATCAGAAATAAGAGGTGTGCCAGCATCTGATACTAGCGCTGCATTTTTCCCTTTAGAAATATTATAGACTAGTGACTGAACTTTATTTTCAGTTGAAAAATCATTGAAAAGAACTAATTTATTTTTAATTCCATATCTTTCAAATAAAATTTTCGTTTTATTAGTATTTTCTGCTAAAACAAAATCTACTTCCTCTAAGATTGAGACACCTCTAAAAGTAAAATCTTTTAAATTTCCAATAGGAGTTGCAACTAAATATAATGTTCCTTTTGAGTTAATGATTTATTCTCCTTTCAAAATATTAATTTATACATCAATTATTTCATTATTTTTAAGCTGTGCATCTGTGGGTGATAAAAATTTCGAAGAATTTAGCTTTAATTTACCCTCAAATATAATTACTAAAAAAATTTACCGAGAAATCGCGAACATTTCTATGGGTAAAGATTTTGAAATTATTCAATCTGAAAACCTTAGCAAAAAAGAATCTATTTTCACACAAGGTTTTTTAGCTAGTTATTATTTAAATAACAAATTCTCTAATAAACAAAAGAAAGTTTTTTTTATTAGTGCTAGTAAAAAATTAAGTTCATGTGAAAAAAATAATAAATCAAATGTGGTTCATATCATTTTTAGAAGTTCGTTGAATGAAAGCTTGTTAAAAAAATGTAACTTAGAAAAATCAAGAACATATGTGATCAATCTAGAGAATAGAGATTCTTTATATGACTTCAAAGAAATTTCAATAAGAAATCAAATCTTCTTCGATGATCCAGGTATCCTAAAAATAATTAAAGATAATAAATTCATACTAATTAGTTCAAGAATTGAGGAAATCGAAAAGTTTAAATCTCTTACGAAGAGAAATAATTTAATAATAAACGAAGAAAACCTAATCTTTTTAGATAAAAATAATGACTTTGAGTCAATTGTTTCTGATATTTTTGGCCAAAAAGAAAGTTCAGAAAGGAATAGAAATATTGAAAGAATAATTAACCGAAATTTACAATTTACTTCTAGAAAAAGACAAGATATAAATTCGATAATTTTAAGTTCAAATTCCGAAACATCAAAAAGGCTTTTACCCGCACTTAAATTTAACCTCCTTCAGGACTTAAAAATATTCAATATGCCTAATCATTATGATGTTTGGAGTAGTTCTTCTAATCCTAACGATCTAAATCCTTCCAAAGGATTAGAATATCCAATATTGGCTAATAAAGTTAATTTTGGCGACCATGAGTTTTCGAAACTTACTTCTAGTGAAAAAATAATTTATTCGCTTGGGTTTGATACTTTGGGAGTTGTATCTAATAAAAACTATTTTGGGTTTTTAGGGCAGTATACGTTGAAAGATAATAGAATCATCTTGCAACCAATCTCATTAGATTTTAAGGGAGATCAAATAATGCAAAGATTTTAAATCAAAAATTTTTCTCTCTCAGTTTCAGTCAAACTTGATTTAAAGGATTCTTTCTCAAAAATTCTTTCCATGTAGGCCTTTATTCCAATTGATGCCTTGGAATTAGGTATTTTTATTCCATAAAAATTTAATCTAAACAAAATAGGACTCACAACAGCATCTAAAATAGAAAATTCGTCTTCATTAAAAAATGAAGAATTACCAAAAAGTATTAAAGAGTTTTTTAAATTTGTTTCTAATGAATTTTTGCTTTTATTAAAGTCGGCTTTAGACGAGTTTTCATTTTCTATTATATCCAAATGATGAGAGAGGTCCTTTTCTAATCTATCTAAAATTAATCTAGTTTGAGCCCTAGCAACAGGATAAACAGGAAGCAAAGGGGGATGTGGAAACCTTTCGTCTAAATATTCAACTATAAGAGCTGAATTATAAAGAGAAAGCTCTCTATCAATTAATAACGGCAGAGAACCATCTGGATTTACATCTAAAATTTCTTTTGGAATATTGTAGGCATCTATAGATTCTAAATCACATGAAATTTCTTTTTCTTGAAGGATAATTCTTACCTTTTGACTTCTGTGACCTATTTCATCGTGAAAAAGGACCATCGAGGATCTATTTTTAAGCAAACTCATTTGGGAAATTTTTATTTAAGTTCCTTTTTATACTCTCTGTAAAGTAAAAAAGCAAAAGAAGTGAACAATAATAAGAAGAGCAAAACATATACGCCCATTTGTTTTCTTTCTCTTGAAGACGGATCTGAAACATAAACTAAAAAATTAGTTAGATTACTGATTGTCTCATTATATTCATTTTCAGTCATTGAAGACTGAAGGTCTTCCAGTACGTGTGGCATTGAGACGTTTTTATAAACAAGATTATTCACGCCATAAGGTCTTGAAGAATCAGAATAATAACTTCTTAGATAAGTATAAATCCATTCAGGGCTTCTCACTCTTGCTTCAAGGGTTAAATCTGGGGGATAAGCTCCCAACCAGTTAACAGCATCATCTTTTGTAAGACTTATTTTCATAAGCTCGCCAGGTTTAGACCCATCATAAATTAAATTATCTACATACAAGTCAATAGGAATTTCTAAATCCTCTGCAACTCTTTTATATCTTGAATATTGAAGAGAATGACATCCGTAACAATAATTCATATAAATAGAGAGTCCATTTTGCAAATCTGCATTATTGCTAATATTTACCTTGAATTCGTCACATTCAATGGTACCGCAATTAAATTCGTCGGCTCCAAATATATTAAAGGTAAAAATTAAAAGAAGAATTAAAAAAGACTTCATATTTTATGCAGGTACTCTCTCTGGGACAGGCTTACATTTTTCTATTCTGGTATAAATTGGCATCAATAAGAAATAAGAGAAGTAAATAATTGTAAAAACTTTGGCAAGAATATTTTTTATTTCAGTTGGGGGGACTAATCCCAAATAACCTAAAACAAAAAAACTAATAACAAATCCGGTTAGAAAAATCTTACTGTAGATACCTTTATATCTTATAGATTTAACTGGACTTCTATCTAACCAAGGCAAAGCAGCAAAAATTGCAATTCCGGCTGCCATAGTGACAAACCCTAAAAATTTTGCAGTTAATCCAAATAAAGAAAAATCTACTGCTCTTAACATTGCATAATATGGGGTGTAATACCAAGAAGGAACTATGTGTTCAGGTGTTGATAGAGGGTTTGCAGGTTCAAAGTTTACAGTTTCAAGGATATATCCTCCCCCGCCAGGAAAGAAAAACACTATAGCGCAGAAGAATAATAAAAATACTCCTAAAGCATAAACATCGTGAGTAATATCATATGGATAAAAAGGTTTTGAATCCAAAGGAACTCCATCTTCATCCACGTGTTTTTTTATATCAATTCCATCGGGATTATTAGAGCCAATTTCATGGAGGGCTAAAATATGAAAGAAAACTACAGCAATCAACATAATAGGAAGAAGAACAACGTGAAAGGCAAAAAGTCTAGAAAGTGTAATTCCTGAAATTAAGTAGTCACCTCTCACCCAAGTAGCTAAATCTTCTCCAACTAAAGGAATTGACCCCAGTAAAGATATAATTACCTGTGCTGCCCAAAAGGACATTTGTCCCCATGGTAAAACGTAACCAGTGAACCCTTCTGCACAAAGCAAAACATAAGTTACCCAACCGCCTAACCATATAAGTTCTCTTGGTTTTTGATAAGAACCATACATCATGCCTCTAAACATATGAAGATAGATTAAAACAAAGAAAGCTGAAGCTCCTGCAGCATGTAAATATCTTAGAAGCCACCCGTATTCTACGTCTCTCATGATGTATTCAACAGAAGAGAAAGCCTCTTCAGCAGTATTTGTGTAATTCATCATCAACCAAAGCCCAGTAAGGATTTGCATTACTAAAACTATGATTAATAAAAATCCAAATAAATACCAAAAATTGAGGTTCGTCGGGGCAGGATATTTTGAAAGATGTCTTTCAACTAAATCTGTAATTGGAAATCTACTATTAATCCACTGTAACATTATGAAACTCCGTCTAAACCAATAACTAATAAATTATCTTTGGGAAAATAATGCGGTGGAACATCCATATTTGTTGGAGCGGGAACTCCAGCATATACTCTTCCCACCATATCAAATTTAGATCCGTGGCACGGACAAAAAAATCCTCCTTGCCAATCTGAGTCAAATGCAACGGAACCCGTCTCAGGATAATATTTAGGAGAACAGCCTAAATGAGTGCAAACTCCAGTTATGACAGCAACGCCCTCTTTTCTGGATCTAATTTGATTTTTAACATAATCTGGCTGATTAGAATCTTCTCCGTTTGGATCGGCTAACCTGTTTAAGTTTGACGAAAGAAGTTTGACAGTATTTTCAGCCATTTTAACAACAAATATTGGCTTGCCTCGCCATTCAACAATTTTCATTTGACCTGGAACTAAAGAGGAAATGTCTACTTGTACAGGTGCTCCAGCGGCTTCAGCTCTTGCACTAGGTTTAAATGCACTTAAAAAGGGAACAGCTAGAAAAACTGCTCCTACTGATGCCATAAGGCCAGTTATTAAGCTTAAAAATTTTCTTCTTCCAGGGTTTGGAGGAGATATAGGCTGAACCATTAAATTATCTTTTACTAAATTGTTTCGATTTTCTTGCTTTTACTAATCCAACTTTTTTTCGTTCTACCTGTCTTGAGTCTCTAGTTAAATATCCTGCCGATTTTAAGGATTTTCTAAAATCAACATCGTATTTTTCCAAAGCTCTTGAAATTCCGTGTCTAATAGCTCCAGCTTGTCCAAAAGAACCTCCACCAGAGACTTTCACATCTACATCAAATTTGTCAGCAATTTCAAGTAAAACTAAAGGTTGCATAACTAATATTTTAGCAACTTCTCTTCCAAAGTATTCTTCTAAAGGTATATCGTTTACTAATATATTTCCTTTACCTTTACTTATGTAAACTCTAGCAGTAGAAGTTTTTCTTCTACCAGTAGCATATGTTTTTTCTTGATCCATATTTTTATGATTCTATCAATTCAGGTTTTTGACCAACATGTGGATGAGCTGATCCTTTGTAGACTTTTAATTTAGAGATCATTTTGTCTGCTAGTTTATTTTTAGGAAGCATACCTTTTATGGCTTTAAAAATTATTTGCTCAGGATTGTTTTTTCTTAATTCTTTCAAGGTAGTTGTTTTCAAACCTCCGGGGTATCCAGAATGTTTATAATATTTTTTTTGGGACTCTTTATTTCCTGTAAGTTTTATTTTTTCTGCATTAATTATCACCACAAAATCTCCTAAATCGTTATTAGGAGTATATTGTGACTTATTTTTACCCATCAAAATTGAAGAAACTCTGGAAGAAAGCCTTCCTAAAGTTTTATTTTCAGCATCAATGAGATGCCATTTTTGATCTACTTCACTAATTTTAAAACTTTTAGTCTTCATTTTTATATAAATAAGTTTGAGGGCGTGAATAATAACTCAGAGAAGTTATAATTTCAAAACTTCAATGAATAAAAAAACTACAATCTCTGTTTCAATTTGGCTTGTTTTAGGACTTCTTTCTGGGCTTATTTTTTTAAATTTAACAACTACAAAAAGCTTACCAGACATTCTTGAGAATGCATCTCCTTCTGTAGTTAATATTTGGAGTATGAAAAAATGGAAAGCTTGGCAGGAGAGATCTAATTTATTGGGATTTAAAAGGTATCAACAGGTTATCAAAACTGGCTTTTTCCCTAATGGATCAGGCGTTGTTTTTGATACCGACGGTAAAATAGTTACCAACTATCATGTAATAAAGGAAGCTTTTAAAAATAATCAAAAATTAATTATTGAATTAAATAGTGGTGAAATTAATGAAGCTGTGATTTTAGGGTTTAATGAAAGCGCAGATATAGCGGTAATTCAAACAATAAGTAATCTAAATTTAAAACCACTTAAGATAAAAAAAAATATAGATGACCTTAGAGTTGGAGAACAAGTTATTGCTATTGGGAACCCTCAAGGTTTAGGCAAATCTTTTAGCATGGGAATAGTAAGTGCGATTAATAGACAATTCAAAAATGTAAATGGATCTTTTATTCAAACAGATGCTTCCATAAATCCTGGAAATTCTGGAGGGGCTTTAATAGATAGAGAAGGAAATTTAATTGGTATTACCAATTTGATTGAGACCACCTCTGGTGGAAGTCAGGGGCTAAATTTTGCGATTCCAATTGATGAAGTTCTTAAAATATACAACGAAATAATTAATTAAACAGTTTTTTTATTCTTAATCCGACTGCTTTAGCATGAGCCAATAGCCCCTCTTGTTCAGCAATAAACATGGAATTGTTGAGTACTTTCTTAAAATCTTTACTTCTTGAATCCTCTATTTGAGTAAAAGACGAATTTACAAAAAAATCTTGAACCGACAATTGAGAGCTAAACTTAGTTGCACCATTTGTGGGGATTACATGACTTGGACCAGCGCAATAATCTCCTAATACGGCCGTATTATTTTGACCTAAGAAAATAGCTCCTGCGTAAAGATCTTTAAGGTTTATATTTTCATATTTTTTCAAAACTATCTGAAGATGTTCTGGATTGAACTCATTACAGATTTCTTTAGCTTCATTATAGTTTTTAACATTTACTATACGTCCATAATTTTTTAAAGATGAATAAGCATTTGAATTTTCGTCATAATTTAGGTCGTTAAAACAAATATTTAGTTCATTAATAAACTCCTGGTTATTTTTTGAATTTATTAGCACAAGAATACAAGTTGAATTTGGACCATGTTCTGCTTGAGCAATTAAATCAAGCGCTAGCATTTCATTATTAGCTGATTCATCAGCAATGATCATTACTTCTGAAGGTCCAGTCATGCCATCAATCCCAACTACGCCATAGACTTGACGTTTTGCTTCCGCCACATATTGATTTCCAGGGCCAAAAATTTTATCTACTTTTTTAATAGTATCTGTTCCAAAAGTCATAGCGGCAATCGACTGAGCACCTCCTAAACAAACTACCTCATCCACACCACCAATGTGTGCAGCTGCTAACATGAGTTCTTTCAAGTCCGAACGAGATGGAGGAAAAGAAAGTAAAATCTCTTTAACTCCTGCTAATTTAGCAAGTACTGAAGTCATTAAGACAGACGAGGGATAAATTGCATTTCCTCCAGGCGCGTAAAGCCCAACTCTTTTTATAGGACGTGATACTTGTCCATATTTTTCGAAAATTTTATCTTTTAGTTGCCAATCGCTTAAGGGAATGGACTCATGGAATTTTTTTATTCTTTTTTTTAAGTATCTAAGGCTTTGCTTTTTGTTTTTATCAAGTTGAGAGTATGCATGATGCATATCAGCTTTGGTAAATATTAGCTCTTCAATTTTTTTTAAATTTAATTTATCAAATTTTTTGGTATATTCGAGAAGAGCTTTGTCTCCTTTTAGCCTTACTTTGGAAATTATTTTTCTAACGTCTTCAGAAACTTCATCTAGATCTTTTAAAGGATCTTTAGATCTTTGAAACGAAAGAAAATCTTTGAAAGCTTCCTCTTTTAAAATAAGTTTTTTCATTTAATTTCTTTTAACTTTTCATAGATTAAATTTATTTTTTCAAATTTAGATTTATAGGAAGATTTATTAACTATTAATCTAGAACTTATTTCTGAAATTTTTTCGATTTCATTTAAACCATTTTCTTTAAGAGTTTTGCCTGTTTGAACTAAATCCACAATGCAATCAGATATGCCAAGAATTGGGGCAATTTCTATTGCTCCCTTAAGTATTAATAGATCAATATCCTTAGACTTTGAAGAAAAATATTGTTTGGTATATTCAGGATATTTTGAAGCTACTTTTATTTTTTTGTTACTAGAAATTTTTTTTTCAAGAGAAGCAAGAGACATTCTGCAATTACCTATTTTTAAATCCATTAATTCATAAAAATTGTTTTCAAGCTTAGATTCAAAAAGTATGTCTTTTCCTACTACTCCTATGTCTACTGCTCCATAATTTACGAATTTAGGTATATCCCAAGTCCTAAGGATAGCTACTTTCATCCATTCTTTAGACGTATCTATTATTAATTTTCTTGAATCAGTATCAAATTCAATATCGATTTTCTTAAAGACATTTTGAACCTCATCTAATAATCTGCCTTTAGGCAAAGCAACTAATAAACTCATTCAGACACCCGCTCAATGTTTGCACCTAGAAGATTTAATTTTTCTTCGATTCTCTCATAACCCCGGTCAATATGATAAATTCTATCAACTTTAGTTTGCCCTTTTGCCACCAAACCCGCCAGCACCAAACTAGCAGATGCTCTTAAATCAGTTGCCATTACCGGGGCAGCAGTTAATCCTTCCTTATTACCTTCTATAAACGCAGTATTTCCTTCAAGTTGGATGTTTCCACCCATTCTAATCAACTCTTGCACATGCATAAATCTATTTTCGAAAACATTTTCAATCACTTTAGACTTGCCACTGGAAATTGAGTTCAATGCAATAAATTGAGCTTGCATATCAGTTGGAAATAAAGGAAAAGGAGCTGTTGTAATATTCACTGGATTCGGAATTTTATCCATTTCAAGATTAATTTCTTCATCATTAATCTCTATATTTGCTCCAGCTAATTTTAATTTATCTAAGATTGTTTCTAAAACCATTGGAAGTGTACATTTGATCGACACGTTTCCTTTAGTCATTGTAACTGCTGTAAGATAAGTTCCAATTTCAATCCTATCCGCCATAACTGAATATTCGCAAGGCTTAAGAGAATTAACGCCTTCTATTTCAATTCGATTACTTCCTTCACCAGAAATTTTTGCTCCCATTTCTTTCAGGCACATAACTAAGTCTACTACCTCTGGTTCTTTTGCTGCATTGGTTATAACTGTTTTTCCTTTTGCAAGAACGGCAGCCATTACGGCATTTTCGGTACCAGTAACGGTAACAGTAGAAAAATTTATTTTGCTTCCCCTGAGACCATTCTTGGCTTTAGCTTTTATGTAACCATCGACTATATCTATTTCAGCGCCTAATTGACGCATACAGTCAATGTGAAGATTCACAGGCCTACTTCCGATTGCACACCCTCCAGGTAATGCAACTTCCGCCTCATGATATCTAGAGAGTAAAGGACCCAAAACTAGTATTGACGCTCTCATTGTTTTAACTAGTTCATATCTGGCTAGAGGATTATCCAATTTTGAGGAATTTATTTCTAAATCCATATTTTCATTGACTGTCATTTCAGCGCCCATTGAACTCAATAATTCAATCATTGTAGTTATGTCGTTTAAATGGGGAATGTTGCTAATTGTTATTTTATCTTTCAATAAAATTGAAGAAGCAAGAATTGGAAGAGCGGAATTTTTTGCTCCAGAAGCTCTTAAAGAGCCCTCCAAGCTTCTCCCTCCACTTATTAAAAGTTTATCCATTAGCCCCTTCAGGAAGGTCCCAATTGTCTATGGCATAATTTATTTTTTTATTTCCTTCCAAAAATAGCTTAATAAATTGTTTTCTAAATATAGAAATTAAATCTATTCCGTCGATTATCATGCCAATGATTCTCCACTCTTCATTGATTATTTTCATTTTGTAAACAAAATCAATATTTCTTCCTGAAAGATTAACTTTTAATCTAACCACTGCATTGTTCATGTTTTCTTTTGGATGATAATGCGAAACAATTTTTAGGTCCTCATAATTAATTTCTTTAAATGCTGATGCATAAGATTCAAAAAGTGTGCTTTTAAATTTTTGATTAAATCTTTCTCTTTGAAGTTCTGAAGATTCATCATAAATTTTTTTTCCCATTACCCTTTTAGATATTTCCTTAGGGTCAATAATTCCTTCAATTGATTGTTCAAACCCTTTTAAAAATTTGTCATTTTCATTATCGATTAAGTCACTATTTTTATTTATGTAATCAAACAACTTATAATGCTGTTCATCTATATAAACTTCCAACTTTTCGTCTGATAACATCAAATGAGAAGAAAGGAACAATAGAATTAAGAAAAAATTGCGCATGAAAAAAAGTTGCAATAGTTTATTATAAAACTCTATGAATAGCATATAAAGCATGAAAATGGATAAGCAAAATTTAAATTTTAATTTCTTTAAATCGGCAAAAAATACTTTTAAAAAAGAAATAAATTCTCTTTCAAAAATTCCTTTTGATTTAGATTCTAAAAATTACAATAAGTTCTGTCAGGAAATATTAGACAATAAAGGAAATTTATTTCTTATGGGCATAGGTAAATCCGGAAATATAGCTGAAAAAGTTTGCTCCACGCTTTCTTCTACCGGTACTCCTGCAATTTACATTAGTGCTGCAGAAGCAAGTCATGGAGACTTGGGAGTTCTAACAAAAAAAGATCTTCTCATTATTTTCTCGTTCTCAGGAGAAACAGAGGAAATACTAAAAATTCTGCCAACTTGTGCGAAAAAAGTAAAAAAAATTCTATCCATAACAGGAAATAAGACATCAACTTTAGCCAACAATGCAAAAATATCTATTGATTTAAAAATTGATGAAGAAGCTTGCCCCATGGATTTAGCGCCGACTACGAGCTCTACTTCAATGTTGTTATTGGGAGATGCTATAGCAATCTCATTACTTGAAGCAAAGAATTTTTCTCCAAAGGATTTTGCTGAAAACCATCCAGGTGGGAGTTTAGGGAAAAAGTTCTTTAAGGCAAAAGATCTCATGGTTCAAAAAAAAGATATTCCATCATTAGCTGAAAATACAAAAATTTCCGATGCAATTTATCCAATATCTTCGGCAGGACTTGGATTAACCATGATTAATAAGAACAATAAAATCACAGGTATTTTTACTGATGGAGATTTAAGAAGATGTTTAGAGAAAAAAATTGATATAAGCAAAATAACTTTAGCAAAAGTGATGACAAGAGATTTTAAATTTATCAATGAGAACGAATTTCTCTCAAAAGCTATTTCTCAAATGGAGAGATATAAAGTTTTTTCTCTGCTTGTAAAAAACACAAATGGAAGGGTTATAGGTCTTTTAAGAATGCATGATTTATTAAAAGCAAAAATCATTTGATGCAAAGAAATATAATTATTTATTCGATTCTATTAATTAGCCTGATTGGAATATCGCTATTTTTAACCTCAAATTTTATAGATTCTGAAAAAAATGAATTAACAGATCCCATTGTGAAAAATATTTTCCAAGCAGATGAAGTCAGTTTAAAGGTATCTTTTTCTGACAGAACTATTGATTTTTCTATTAAAAGTCAGATGCTAAATAGTTTGGCAGATTCAGATTTCATGCGTTTATTTAATCCAGAAATAAGTTTTGATAATAAAAAAAATTTAAAAATATTAGGCATTTCAAAAACTGCTGATTTTTTTTACAAGTCTAATGTTTTCAAATTCAATGAGCTCGTAAATTTTGAAGGTACTTTTGATAATACTGAATTCAATGGAGTAATTGGAAAGTTAGAATTAAATCTAAATGAAAATACTGCAGAGGTGTCAGAAAACTTGAAACTCTCCTTCGATGGGCAAATTTACTCAGCAGATTCAATCTTAGTTGATTTATCTGAAAGAAAAATCCTTAGAAGTACAAATGTAAGATACGAAGCTGTAAATGATTGAAACAATAAAAATAAGTAAATCTTACGGTAGAAACTCTATTTTAAAAGAAATATCAATCAGTATAAAACTAGACGAAATTACGGGTTTACTTGGGCCAAATGGAGCAGGAAAAACTACTCTTTTTTATATTTTAGCCGGGTTAACTAAACCAAGTAACGGCTTAGTTTTGCTTAACAATACAGAGATTACCAACCTTTCTTTGAGCTCTAGGGCAGATGCAGGCTTGGTTTATTTGCCTCAAGAGCCGTCAATATTTAGAAATCTGTCAGTTGAAGATAATTTAAAATCCTCTTTAGAAACAAAATTTTCTTCAAAACTTGAAATAAAAAGAAGAATGAATGAGATTATGGAAGAGTTTAAAATCTCATCACTCGCTAAGCAAAAGGGAAGAGAACTTTCAGGCGGTCAAAGACGAAGAGTTGAGATCGCTAGGTCTGTTGCCTTAAACCCTACATTTATTATGTTAGATGAACCTTTTGCAGGAATAGATCCTTTAGCTATAGATGATCTAAAAGAATTAATTCAAAAGTTAACCGAAAAAGGTTTAGGTATTTTAATTAGTGATCATAATGTAAAAGCCACTACAGACATCTGTAAAAAGATATTTGTAATTAGCTCGGGAAACATTATTGCTGAAGGATCTTCAAAAAAAATTCTAAATGATGAGACTGTAAGAAAGGTTTATTTAGGAGATTCGTTTGAAAATTAGCAAAATTAAACTAAATTTAAAAAAAACAAAAAAAACTCTTCTTTTAGAATTCTTGCAACAATCTATAACAGAAGAAAATAAATCATCTCCACTAACTGACGAAAAATTAAAACTTTTATTTGAAAAAAAACATAAAGTATTCATTTCAAGAAAAACAATTTCGAAGTATAGAGCTAAATTAAAGATTCCTTCGTCTCATGATAGAAAAACTTTACTATGAGCGATGAATTTAATTCAGGAAATCATGATATTCAAAAGATTCTTTATGAGGGTAAATATAAAGAATCTAAAGAATTATTTAATTCTCTGCCAGCATACGAAATAGCGCTCATCATTGAGTCAAGCCCGCCAAAGAAGAGAGCTTTTATTTGGCAACTAATCGAAGAAAAAAATGAAGGAGAAATTTTAAAAAATTTATCTGATGATGTTAGAGAAACTATTTTATCCTATATGGATCCAGATGAAGTTGCACTGGTCACAAAAGACCTAGAAACCGATGAAATAGCAGACATATTGCAAGATCTTCCAGAGCAAATAATGAAAGAAGTTCTTGAAAAGATGTCTTTCCAGAATAAGGACATTTTAGAAAAAGTTTTGAAATATCCTGAGGATTCAGCCGGTGGTTTAATGAATACCGATGTCATTGTTGTTCGACCTTATCATTCTGTCGAACTGGTAATGCGATATCTCAGAATAAAAAATAATATCCCGTTGTCAACAGATAATTTATTTGTAGTAAGTAGAAATAACAAATTTAGAGGAGTTTTGCCTATTTCAAACCTCATCACTAACCCCCCTGGCGAGATTATTAAAAATATAATGGTTGAAAAAAAACCTCTTAATGCAAGTTTAAATTCAAATGAAGTTATTAAAGTATTCGAAAAAGAAGATTTAATATCTGCTCCTGTTATTGATGATGAAAACAACTTGATAGGCAGAATTACTTTTGACGATGTAATCGATGAAATAAAATCTGAAGCTGATGAATCTTTAAAACAATTCTCAGGTTTAAGTGGAGATACTTTTGAAAGAACATCTTCGGCTATTAAAAGCAGAGGTTTTTGGTTAGGCATAAATTTATTCACTGCAATAATCGCTTCATCAGTTATAAATATTTTTAAAGAAACTATTGAAGAAGTTATCTTCTTAGCAGTATTAATGCCAATAATTGCTAGCATGGGAGGTGTTGCTGCAACCCAAACACTTACCATAACAGTTAGAGGATTAGCTTTGGGCCAAATAATGTCTTCTAATTATTTATATCTTCTATCTAGAGAGGTCACTGTAGGATTGGTAAATGGTTTTTTTTGGGCTTTGGTACTTGGCTCTATTTCCTACTTTTGGTTCAATGAAATTACGATAGCCTTGATTATTTTATTATCAATGGTGATAAATTTGTTCATGGCGGTAATCAGCGGAATGGGAATTCCATTGATATTAAAGTTTTTTAAACTGGATCCGGCTATTGCAGGAAGTGTAATTGTGACTACTATTACAGACGTTGTAGGATTCTTATCTTTTTTAGGATTAGCAACGATTTTCTACAGTTAACTAATGTAGGTAAACTTTATTCTTATAAATCTTAGTAAACCAAATATTATTGGCCAAATCAAAGCTGAAATAAAAGTAAATAGTAAGACCTCTATAAGAATCTGATTTGAAAAGTTTAAAAAAGAAAATATAAATATCAACTGATAAGTAAAGACCATACTCGCAACTATCAACGATTGTTGTATTCTATATAAAGCCCTTAACCTATGGAAATATCTTTGTATTAAATAAGAGGAAGCTAAAAAAATCATTACATTAGATCCCAAAACTAGATTTTGCGATAAATCTAAAATGAAACCACAGAATATAGCCCATGTTAACCCAACGCTTTTTGGAAGTGCCATATTCCAATATATAAGACACATGAGCGTAAGAGGTATGTTCAAAAATGTTGGAAATAACGTCCTAAGAAAGATTTCTAAAAAAGAAAAAAAGATTATTGTTAATCCAATGGTTATATAAACTGGGAAAGATGGTCTTTTTGGATCTAAAAATTCTGTCATGGCGAAATAAATAATACTTTTGAGCCATTATCAAAAACTGCTATGGATTGAACTTCTACAGTTTGAAACTTTAAATTTGGATCATTCGAGATCCTTTTGACCTTTCCGATTAAATAACCTTTTGGAAACTTTCCTCCTAATCCAGAAGAAAAAATCTCATCTCCTATTTTCAAATTAACACCACTACTTAAATTTTCAATAGAAAATAATTTGTCTTTTCCTGTGCCTTTTAAAATAATATTTAAACCTAATCTTGGGAAGTATGCGGGAACAATGTTGTCTTTTTTATAAATTGGCAATACTTTTACTGAATTAGGAAGGACTTGATCAATCTGTCCTATCATTCCATTTCGATTTAAAACTACCATATCATTGTTAATTTTTTTTATATCTGTTGTAACGTTCAAAGATTCATTAGGAAAAAAAGATTTGCTTTTAATTTCCCCTAACATAGAGAAAGAAAATTGTTCTCTTTTAGAAAGATTCATCAATTCAGAAAGCTCAATATTTTCATTTTCTATTCCTTTCATTTTTATAATTTCGATATTTAATTTTTCTATTTCTTTATTCAAGTTATTTATCTCAATAAATAGCTGGTTTTGAGAACTGAAGAAAAAAACTAACCTGTCAAAAACATTTCCAAGAGCTATTGGAATTTCAGTTACAGGTTGAGAGGTTTTTAAGAAAAATATTCTTATATCTTTTCCAAAATTAAAAAAATAGTCTGAAAAGAAAATTGTTAAAACTAGAATAAAAGAAGGTAAGATTTTTGAGGCTCTCATTGAGCCTGTGGTGAAAATAGCGGTTTTAGATATCTGCGTTTGCTTTAATTCTTTATTGTACATTTACTCGGTAGACAATAAATCTACATCATATTTGTCCAATAAATCTAGAGCAATTCCGCCACCCCTAGCAACACAAGTTAAAGGATCTTCCGCAATAATCACTGGTATACCAGTTTGTTCAGATATCATAATGTCTAAATCCCTCAATAATGCTCCTCCTCCAGTCAAGACAATTCCTCTTTCTGAAATATCTGAACTCAATTCTGGTGGAGATTGTTCTAAAGCATTTCTAATCGACTGCAATATCGATGATAAAGGCCCAGAAATAGCCTCATAGATTTCGGTACTTGAGATATTAAGAGTATTTGGAACCCCCTCAGCTAGATTTCTTCCCCTTACTTCCATTTCTCTAATTTCACTATCTACAGACGCGCAGCCGACATTTTCTTTTATTCTCTCCGCGGTAGACTCTCCAACTAAAACACCATATTTTCTTCTTAGATACGACACTATAGATTCATTAAATCTATCACCGCCAGTTTTAAGTGAACTTGAAAAAACAACACCGTTTAAAGCAAGAATAGCAATTTCCGTAGTTCCGCCTCCTATATCCACAACCATTGACCCTGACGCTTCTTCAACTGGCAAGCCAGCTCCTATAGCTGCGGCCATAGGCTCTTCTATCAATCTTACCTCTCTAGCTCCTGCTTGAAGAGCTGATTCTCTTATTGCTCTTCTTTCTACTTGAGTCGATTGACATGGAACGCAAATTAAAATTCTTGGGCTAGGTCTAAAAAAGTTTTCACCATGTACTTCTTGAATAAAATGCTGAAGCATTTTTTCTGTAACTTGAAAATCAGCAATAACGCCATCTTTTAGCGGACGAATTGCATCAATATTACCTGGAACTCGTCCAAGCATTCTTTTGGCTTCAGATCCAACTGCTACGACAGATCTGTGGCCATCAGTTTTTTTTATTGCAACTACTGAAGGTTCATCCAAAACTATTCCTCTTCCTTTGACATAAACTAGGGTGTTTGCGGTTCCCAGGTCTATAGATAAATCTGTAGAATAAAAACCTTTTAAATATTTTGATAAAGAGAACATAGATAAAATTTAAATGTAAAATTGCAATAAATTTTTTATTCTTGCCTTTGTTATAATAACTTAAATTACCTTATTGTATGAAAATTTCAGAAGATACTCTTAAAAATATTTCTTTATTGTCAAAATTAGAGATTGAAAAAACAATGAAAGAAAAAATATCTAAAGAATTAGAATCTATTTTATTAATGGTAGATCAAATGAACGAAGTTAATACAGACAAAGTTAAACCTATGAGCCATCCCTTAAATGAAGCCCAAAATTTAAGAGAAGATGTAATTGCAGAAGACATAGAAAGAGATGAATACTTAAAAAACGCCCCTCAGTCAGATGAGGGATATTATTTGTCTCCTAAAGTAATAGATCAAAAATGAATGATATTGTCTCGCTTAGTTTAGAAGATCAAATAAGGCTTCTTGAGAAGAAAAAAATATCATCATACGAATTAACTTCATCATATTTAAAAAATATTGAAGAAAAAAAAGATCTTAATTGCTTTATATCAATAAATGAAAACGCACTTGAGCAAGCCGAAATAATCGATGATTTGAAAGATAGGAAAAGTCTTATTCAAGGGATTCCAATCGCTCATAAGGACATTTTTTGTGTGAAAGGACAAAAAACAACTTGTGGATCAAAAATGTTAAAAAATTTTACATCTCCCTACTCTTCCACAGTGGTTGAAAAATTAGAAAAATCTCAAACAATAATGCTTGGAAAAACAAACATGGATGAATTTGCTATGGGTTCATCAAATGAGACTAGTTTTTTTGGGAAGGTAAAAAATCCAATTAATTCGCTCAAAAGTCCTGGTGGCTCTTCAGGAGGATCTGCAGCAGCTGTAAAAGCAAACATGTGTGCTTTTGCCACCGGAACCGATACAGGAGGCTCTATAAGGCAACCTGCTTCTTTTTGTGGAATAACCGGTATAAAACCTACCTATGGAAGAGTTTCAAGATGGGGAATGATCGCATTTGCTTCGAGCCTTGATCAAGCAGGTATTTTTGCTAAATCTGCTTTAGATTCAGCCATAGCTCTTGAGATAATTTCAGGATTTGATGAAAAAGACTCTACATCTATAAATAAAGAGGTTCCTAACCTAAAAAATGAAACAATTTCAAAAATGGAACATTTAATTGGAGTTCCCAAAAAGATAATAGAAAACATTGAAGATGAAAATGTTAAAAAAAATTTTTTAGAAAACATAAATCTACTTGAAAAAAATGGTTTTAAAACTAAAGACATAGATTTACCTTTCTTAGAATATTCTCTTCCATCTTATTATGTAATAGCCCCAGCTGAGTGTTCTGCAAATCTATCCAGATATGATGGTATTAAATTTGGATATCGTTGTGAAAATCCTAAAGATTTGGAAGATCTTTATGTGAGAACGAGATCAGAAGGATTCGGAGAAGAGGTAAAAAAAAGAATTCTTATAGGAACTTACTGCCTATCAGCAGGTTATTTTGATGCTTATTATATTAAAGCTCAAAAAATTAGAGCAATGATTACAGAGAGTTTTAAAAATGCTTTTAAAAATGTATCGGTAATTGCGATGCCAACCTGCTCTAATGAAGCTTTCGATTTGGATTCAATCCAAGACCCAGTAAAAATGTATGAACAAGATATTTATACCATACCGGCAAATTTAGCAGGTCTTCCTGCGATTTCTATACCTTCGGGATATAAAAAAGAAATGCCGCTTGGACTCCAATTCATAGGTAACCATCTAGAAGAAGGTAAAATTTTAAATATTTCTCATGAATTCCAAAAACTAACTGATTACCATGTCTGAGAAAGATGAATATAAAAATTGGGAATCTGTCATTGGATTGGAGATTCACGTACAACTTTCTACAAAATCTAAAATTTTTTCAAATTCTCCTACAAAGTTTGGAATTGAACAAAATTCTCAGGCTTCCATTATTGATTTAGGATTGCCCGGAGTTTTGCCTGTTCTTAATAAAAAAGCCATAGAAATGGCTGTTAAGTTTGGTTGTTCTATAAATGCAGAAATTGCAAATACCGCAATTTTTGCTAGGAAAAATTATTTTTACCCAGATCTTCCTAAGGGATATCAAATAAGTCAGTTAGACGATCCCATAGTTGGTCAAGGCTCAGTAGAAATTGAATGTGATGAGGAGAAAAAGTTAATAGGAATTACTAGAGCACATTTAGAAGAAGATGCTGGCAAGTCAATTCATGACAAATATGATTCATCAAGTGCTATAGACTTGAATAGAGCAGGAACTCCGCTTCTAGAGATAGTATCTGAACCCGACTTAAGATCTGCAAAAGAAGCGGTTGCTTATTTAAAGAAAATCCATTCAATAGTTACTTTTTTAGACATTTCAGATGGAAATATGTCTCAAGGTTCCATGCGATGTGATGCGAACGTTTCAATCAGAAAAAAAGGTGAGACTGAATATGGATTTAGAACAGAAATCAAGAACATCAACTCATTTAAATTTGTTGAAAAAGCAATTAATTTTGAAATTTCTAGGCAAATAAAAATTAAGGAAACAAACAATGAAATTGAGCAAGAGACTAGGCTTTATGATTCTCAAAAAAACGAAACTAGATCTATGAGATCAAAAGAACATGCAAATGACTATAGGTATTTTCCTGAACCAGATTTGATTCCCTTGCAAATATCTAACGAGTATATTGAAAATATTAGAAAGTCTTTGCCTGAACTTCCAGAGCAAAAAATTTCTAGATTCTGCTCAGAATATGGCTTGAGTATTTATGAGTCTGAAATTTTAAATAGCTCAAAAGGAATGAGCAATTTTTTTGAAAAAGTAGCCATCTCAGTAAAAGATGTCAAAACAGCTGCTAAATGGATATTGGGAGATTTCTCAGCAATTTTAAATAAAAATAATTGTTTAGTAGAAGATTCACTCATTTCTTCAAGTGATTTAATAGACCTTCTAAATTGCTTAAATGAAAATAAAATATCAGACCCTGCTGCCAAAAAAGTACTTGAGATTCTTTGGAACGAAGATCTAAAAGTAAAAGAGATTATTGAAAAAGAAAATCTTAAACAAATTTCTAATGAAGATGATATCTCAAGGATTATTTCAGAGGTAATCAGTAAAAATCCTAAACAATTAGAACAATTTAAAAAAGGAAAGGAAAAATTATTTGGATTTTTTGTTGGTCAAGTAATGAAAACGACCCAAGGTTCAGCAGACCCTAAGGTCGTAAATAAAATTTTAAAAGAGAAACTTAGCCAGTAACAAACATTGTTAATGATTCAGCTATAAAAGCGGGTTTTTCTTGCCCTTCTATTTCCATAGAGACTTCATTTTTTACTAAATACCTTCCATCATCTTTTTCATCTACAGATAATAGCTTGGCTTTTGTCCTTACTTTCGACCCTACGTTTACGGGTGTTAAAAATCTTACTCTATCCAATCCATAATTGAAGGCCATAGTCATATTGTCTGGAGCTATTCCACCAGCCTTTAAACCTGCTATTAAAGATAAAGATAGAAATCCATGAGCAATAGTTGAACCAAATAAAGGCGTGGCTTTTTCTGAATCAATATGAATGAATTGATAATCTAACGTTGCATCAGCAAACTGATTAATACGATCCTGATCTACCTCCAACCAGTCTGATGGTTCGAACTCTGTTCCAATATAATCTTTTAAAGTTTCTGCTGGGACTAATCCTGACATTTTTTCCTCCTTATTTTTCTATTAAGTGATTCTGATATTCCTCTCTCAATCCAGTTTTAAGCAACTTTCCAGTCGCTCCATGAGGTAACTCATCAACGAATATAATATCGTCTGGTAACCACCATTTAGCAATCTTATCAGAAAGAAAACTTATAATTGAATCCTTATCGCAATCTTCGATATCATTTTTGACGATAAATAATATTGGTCTTTCGTCCCATTTAGGATGAGCTACACCAACTACACACGCTTCTGCAACTCCAGGATGACCAACTGCAGTATTTTCTAAATCTATCGAGCTAATCCATTCACCGCCCGATTTAATAACATCCTTACTTCTATCTACTATTCTCATATATCCACTTGTATCTATTGTTGCAACATCACCAGTGTCAAACCACCCTTCTTCCAATGCGGTTTCTTCTGATTTAAAGTATCTCTCTATAATTGATGGTCCCTTAACCATTAATCTTCCAAAAGTTTTACCATCATTAGGTAAAGTTTTCCCTGAGTCGTCTACAATTTTCATTGAGCAACCAAATACTGCTTTTCCTTGACTGGTTTGAATATCATATCTTTCATCTAGATCCATGCCGTCCATTTCTGGGGTGTATGCATTTAGTGTTCCCAAAGGGCTCATTTCAGTCATGCCCCAGCCATGAAGTAAAAAACAATCGTGCTTTTCTTGAAAAGCTTTAATCATTGCTTTAGGAGCCGCTGATCCACCTACTAAAACGCTTTCAACTGAATCTAAGACAATATTATTTTTTTCAGTATAGTTAAGTAAGTCTAGCCAAACTGTTGGCACACCCATAAGTTGATTTACTTTTTCAGTAGTTATCAAATTGCTTATTGATTCTCCATCAGTGAATGGTCCGGGAAAAACCATTTTGGCTCCATACATAAATGATGCGTAAGGAATTCCCCATGCATTGACATGAAACATAGGTACAACAGGCA
Organism: Gammaproteobacteria bacterium; assembly: GCA_004213955.1. Classification (GTDB taxonomy): domain Bacteria; phylum Pseudomonadota; class Gammaproteobacteria; order Magnimaribacterales; family AG-339-G14; genus AG-339-G14. The sequence continues at coordinate 89,946 of SGZL01000001.1, read as the reverse complement.
ATAAAACAGTCTTAGAGGTTACATTCATGGCATTTCCGGCAGTAGCATACCAAGCGTGCAAGATAGTTGACCTGTGAGAATAGAGCACTCCTTTGGGATTTCCTGTTGTTCCAGATGTATAGCATAAAGACGAAGCAGTATTTTCATCAAACTGAGGCCATACAATTTCTTCAGATTCATCCGATATTAAATCTTCGTAACATATTAAATTTTCAATAGACGAAGAAGGCATATTAGCCTTATCTGTAAGGACAATAATCCCTTTAAGAGTCTTTAAATCTGGAAGTACGCCTTCAATAATTGGTAAAAATGGAGCATCTACAAAAATATATTTATCTTCAGCATGATTGACAATGTATTTGATGTCATCGGGAAATAATCTTGGATTTAAAGTATGTAAAATAGCTCCCAATCCTGAAATACCAAAATATAACTCTAAGTGCCGATAACTATTTACAGCCATCGTTGCTATAACGTCTCCCTCTTCAACTCCTAGTTTAAGTAATGCATTAGCAAGCTTTTTTGATCTCTGAGCTGAATCTTTAATAGTATATCTATGAATCCCGCCCTCAATTGTATTACTTACAATTTCAGTATTCGCATTGTATTTTTCTGCGTGTTCCAGAACACCTGAAATAATCAACTGTTCTTGCATCATGTTACCCAACATCTTTATCTCCTAGAGGTAATTAAAAAAATTAGGAACTAAGAATATAACTGTAATATCAAAGCTTCAACTTATTTTTTAACTTTTGAGCAAAGTAAGCAGTTTTTATTCTTTCGTAAATTCAATCTATTAAATTTATTTTGCATTAAATCAATTTCGATCATCTCTGATTTTAATTCGCCTATTGAAACTACTTTTTTTATAAGTTCAGAAGCCATAAAAGATCCAATAATGCCAACTAACGGTGAGAAAATACTTGATTCTCTGCAGGTTAAATCTTCACCGTTTAAGTCCTCAAAAAAACATTGATAGCAAGGAGAATTTTCGTTTCTAAAATCAAGAGTAAAAAACTGCCCCTTCCAACCTTGTGAAGATCCTGAGATTAATATTTTTTTTTCATTTAAACAATAAGCATTTATTGCTTTTCTTGTTTCGAAATTATCCGTGCAATCTAGAATTAATTCTGATCCTTCTAAAATCTCATCAATATTTGAATTATCAAGTCTTATATTTTTTGAATTAACTTTAACGCTATCGTTTAAAGATAATAGTTTTTTTTCTGCGATTTCGACTTTTTTTTTATTTAAGTCTACTTCAGAAAATAAAATTTGCCTCTGTAAGTTTGTAAGGTCTATAAAATCATTATCTATTAAATTTAACTCTCCAATTCCCGATGCAGTTAAATAGACAGAAGCTGAGCATCCTAAACCACCTAAACCTACAACTGCGATTCTAGAAGAGGAAATACTTTTTTGCCCGTCAATGTCAATTTCAGGCAACATTATATGTCTGCTATATCTTAGTAAATCCTTATCTTTCATCAACTTAAAATCGATACTCTAGAAAGACCATTGTAGTCATTTATTTGCTCGATTTTTGTATAGCCAGCTTTTTTTGCTTCTTTGACTATTTTTTTTGCTTGATTAGGGGCGTGCTCTAGGAGCAACTTACCATTATTTTTAAGAAAATTAATACTTTTAAAAATAATTGTTTTTATATCCGTCATTCCCGCATCATCGGAAAAAAGAGCCATTTCGGGCTCAAACCAAATTCCATCTTCATTACCTATTAATTCAGATTTGCTTACATAAGGTGGATTCGAAACTATAAAATCCATTTTTGGGAAAAGCCATTTATTGTTCCAATCGTGATTTAAAAAAATTACGTTTTCAGAATTTAACTTTTTTGAATTGATATTAGCTACCGTTAAGGCATCTATGCTGGAATCCGTTCCTATTATACTCAGCTTGTGATTTTCCAATCCAAGTGAAATAGAGATAACTCCAGAACCTACTCCTAATTCTAATAGCTCCTTTCCTGTTAAATCATAATCTAAAATTTTTTCTACTAAAATTTCAGTTTCTGGCCTTGGTACTAATACCGACGAATTTATATAAAAATCGTTTTTCCAGAAACCTTTCTTGCCTAAAAGATAAGCTAAGGGTTTTTTCAATTTCCTCATCTCAACTAATTCAAAAAAATAAATTTTTTCTTCTTTAGTTAAAAATTCATTTCGATGAGCATACAAATACGATCTATCTACTTTTTTTACAAAACACATTAAAAGTTCTGTATCAAAAGCATCTATTGTCAAGTTTGCAAAATCTATTGCTTCAGAAATTTTAATTTTCAAATGTTTCATTCTCTAGATTGAGTAACATTCTTGATTGATTTTCTTCGAGAAGTTCTTTAAAAATATTTTCCATATCCCCATCTAGAAAAGCTTCCAAGTTATGGCTTGTGAAATCTATTCTATGATCAGTTACTCGATTTTGAGGAAAATTGTAAGTTCTTATCTTTTCTGATCTGTCTCCAGAACCAACCATATTTTTTCTTTTTTTATCTAGTTCAGAATTTTGCTCTTCAGAGGCTTTTTCTAATAATTTTGATTGCAAAAGTAACATAGCCTTTGCTTTATTCTTATGTTGCGATCTTCCATCTTGGCATTCAACTACTATTCCGGTTGGAATGTGAGTAAGTCGCACTGCAGAGTCAGTTTTGTTTACGTGTTGACCTCCTGCTCCTGAAGCTCTAAATGTATCAACTCTTATATCTGTTTTATCAATTTGTATCTCATTTAAACTTTCTATTACTGGTAATATTGCAACAGAACATGCTGAAGTATGAATTCTTCCTTGTGACTCGGTTTCTGGAACTCTTTGAACCCTGTGAACTCCTGATTCAAATTGAAGATACTTATAGACTTGATTTCCTGAAATTTTTGCAACAATTTCTTTAAAACCTCCTTTTTCTGCTTCACGCGAAGAAGTCATTTCCACATTCCACTTATTTCTTTCTGAGAGCCTACTAAACATTCTAAAAAGGTCTCCCACAAAAAGACCTGCTTCATCTCCACCGGTTCCTGCTCTAATTTCGAGAAAAATATCTTTCTCTTCGTCTGTGTTTTTCGGAATTAATAATTTTTTTAAATCTAATTCTAGCTCAATGAGTAACTCACTAAATTTAGATAGCTCCTCTTTTGCAAGGTCTCTAAGCTCACCATCCGAATCATTAATTAATAGCTTTGCTTCTTCGATTTCGTTTTTAATTTTTTTAAATTCAAGATGTTTTTCAACTAAAGGTTTCAGATCTGAGTACTCTTTAGTATATAAAGTATAAACTTTTTGATCACTTATTATTTCAGATGAAGATATTTCATTTTCTAAAAATTTAAATCTTTCTTCTGCCGACTCTAGTCTTTGTATAATGGATTTAAGCATTTTTATTTAACCAAAATATTATTATTTTAATGAAAATTTCAAATGGAACGAACAGTATTGTATCTATATTTTTTATTTTTTTTCTTTTCATACTTAACTCTTGCTCAAGCAAGATGAATTTTGATGAGAAATATACTGTTCTTGCAGATGGTAAATTCCTATTCGCTTCCAGTGAAGTATATCTTAATGGTTTTGTTAAAATTCTTAAGCAAGATAATGTTTTTTCTTTAAAAATAAAGACTATTAATTCTAAAAAAGAATACGAAGTAAAATTTTCTAAAGAGAAAGCATTTTTAAGTAAAAAAGAGTCTAAACTTTTTTTAAATTACAGTGACTCTAATTTAATTGATGTTAATTTTTATAAAATATTTTTCTGGATTTTTGAACCCTGTAATGAAATAGTTTGTCAAAGACTAAATATAGGAAATTTATCTATTAAACGAAGTCCTAAGACTAATTCAACTTTGATCGAAATTACGAATAACAAAAACCTATTTACAATAAAATTAATTTTTAGATGAATTTTAAAATTAACTCTCCAGCAAAAATAAATCTTGGTCTGAAAGTATTAAATAAAAGAAAAGATAACTTTCACAATATAGAAACAATTTTTCAATTTCTTGATTGGGGAGATCAGATTTCTATAGAAAACAACGTAATGGAAAGCGAAATAATTTGCAAAGGTATCCAACAAAAAGAAAATATTATTTATAAATTATTACAAATTTTAAAAAATGAAATAGGTTTTAAAGAAAAACTTAAAATAAGTATTGATAAGAAGATACCTACTAAGTCGGGATTAGGAGGGGCTAGCTCTAATGCTGCTTCAATATTATTGGCTTTGAATAAAATTTACAATTTGAGGCTCAATAAAAAAAACCTTTTTAATATTGCTTTGTCCTTAGGATCAGATGTACCTGTATTTGTACATGGCAAATCTTGCCAAGCAACTGGAAGAGGAGAAATTTTTGAAAATATTACTCTTGAGGAAAAACCAATATTGATTATCTTGCCTGATTCTAAAATTTCAACCCAAGAAGCTTTTGAAAAAAATAAAAACTTTTGTGCTAGTGGTATACATAAAAAAGTTTTTTTTAATTCTTTTGAAAATTGGGCTAGAAAAAATTTTAATGAAATTAATAAATCTTTTGAATGGATAGAAGAATACAATGACGCTTATCTATCTGGAACAGGCTCAACAATTTACTCATTGTTTAATAATTTTGATGAAGCTTCAAAAATAATGGATAATGCTCCATCTAATATGAATTGTTTTGTAACTACTACATTGAATAATTCAAAAATTATAAATGATATAGAATTATGGGGTGTAGCCAAGCGGTAAGGCAGCGGCTTTTGATGCCGCCATGCGATGGTTCGAATCCATCCACCCCAGCCATTGGTGATTAACAAAAATAGAAAGATGACTGATCAAAATAACAATTTAGTACTCTTTACAGGAACTTCTAATATTTCTCTTTCAGAAAGAGTAGCAAAAGAATTAGGAAAAGGCTTAGGGGATGCCTTCGTAGGCAGGTTTAGCGATGATGAGCTTAATGTAAGAATAGACGAGCATGTCAGAGGAATGGATGTTTTCATAATTCAATCAACCTGTTATCCAGCTAATGAGAATTTAATGGAGCTATTAATTATGATCGATGCACTTAGAAGGTCTTCTGCGTCGAGAATAACAGCCGTAATTCCATATTTTGGTTATGCCAGACAAGATCGTCGGGTTAGATCCGAGAGAGTTCCAATTAGTGCAAAATTAGTTGCAGAAATGCTCCAAAATGCTGGAGCAGACAGAATATTAACTATTGAACTTCATTCAGACCAAATTCAAGGGTTTTTCAATGTTCCTGTAGATAATATTTATGGAACAAATGTAACTTATGAACATATCAATAAAGCAAACTATGAAAATTTGATTATAGTTTCTCCAGATGTTGGAGGAGTTGTCAGAGCAAGAGCTTTAGCAAAACTCTTAAACGATGCTGATTTAGCAATTATTGATAAAAGAAGGGAAAAAGATAATCAATCTCAGGTTATGAATGTTATTGGCGATGTACAAAATAAGACATGTGTTTTAGTTGATGACATTGTTGATACTGCAGGAACAATATGTAATGCAGCAGAAGCACTCAAAGAATCTGGAGCTAAAAAAGTAATATCCTATGCAACGCATCCTGTTCTATCAGGACCTGCTCTTGAAAGAATTGAAAAATCAGGTCTAGACGAAATTATTGTGACTGATACAATCCCGCTTTCAAAAGAAGCTTCAAAATTGAAAAAGATAAAAATTATTTCTCTTGAAAAAACTATTGCTGAAGCAATCAACAGAGTTAATAAAGAAGAATCAGTGAGTGCAATGTTTCTTTGAGGTAACAAATGACAGATCAAACGATATTAGAATTCGAATACTTATCAGAAAAACAAAAGCTTTCTGCTAATAAAATAAGAAATCTAGGAGATATTCCAGGTGTTGTCTATGGCGCAGGAGAAGATACAAGAAAAATTTCTCTTCAGGCAAAAGACCTTCGCAAAGCATTAGAATTACCGAGCATCTTTTCTCAGATAATAGTCCTTCAGCAAAATGAAGAATCTCACAAAGTTATCCTCAAGGAAGTTCAAATTAATCCATCAAATGATAAACCAGTTCATGTAGACTTTATGAGAGTCTCGTCAAAAACTAAGATTACCATGCAAGTTCCTATTAAGTTTATTAACGAAGATGCATGTTTTGGCGTCAAAAATGAAGGTGGAATGATTTCGAAAAATAAAAATGATATTGAGCTTACTTGTCTTGCAGAAAATTTACCTGAATTTATTGAGGTAGATGTTGCTGAATTGAAATTAGGAAACTCTATAATGCAAACTGGGCTTGCTCTGCCTGAAGGGGTAGATTTATCAAATACTCTTTTGACAGGTCAAGATCAACCAATTGTCTCTTGTAGCACCACAAGAGCTTCTCTTGAAATTGAAGAAGATGTTGAAGGAGAAATTTCCGAAGCTGCATTGGGCGAGGAAGATCCAAAAGAAGATTCTTCAGATGCCGATAAGGATACCGAAGAAGAAAATTCTTAATGGAAAAATTTTTAATTGCTGGCCTGGGAAACCCAGGTGCTAGGTACGCTAGCACGCGTCACAACGCTGGAATTGACTTTATTGAGGCGCTTTCAAAGAAGTGGAATTTAAAATTTAAAGAAGTTAAATCCGTAAAGGCTAGAGTATCCATTTACAGACTTGATGCTATAAGTGTTTATCTCTTAATTCCTGATGTTTTTATGAATAACAGTGGTAACGCTTTGAAACCAGCTTTAAAGAAATATAATCTTAATATCAATAATGTCTTGATAATTCATGATGATTTGGACTTGCCATCAGGTTCATGCAAGCTCAAGAAATACGGAGGTGACGGAGGACATAATGGATTGAAAAGTATTATTGAAAATTTGGGTGGAAATAAAGATTTTTTAAGAATGAGAATAGGAATTGGTCATCCTGGTGATTCTAAACAGGTTAATGACTATGTTGTAAAAAAAGGAACTAAAAAAGAAATCCACGAAAGAAAAATGGCAATATCTTCAGGAATAGAAATTATTGAGGACGTAATTTCAAATAATTGGGAAAAAGCCGTGAACAAACTTCACTCGAAATAATGTCTCTTAAGTGTGGAATTGTGGGACTTCCAAATGTTGGAAAATCTACCCTATTCAATGCTTTAACAAATTCAAAAATAGATGCAGAAAATTATCCTTTTTGTACTATTGAGCCTAATTTGGGAATTGTTGAAGTCCCAGATGAAAGATTAGAGCAATTGGCGAAAATTATTAACCCTGAAAAAATAATACCTGCTAGCGTTGAATTTGTTGATATTGCAGGTCTTGTAGAAGGAGCTTCAAAAGGAGAAGGCTTAGGAAATACTTTCCTTTCGCATATTCGTGAAACCCAAACAATTATTCAAGTTGTTAGATGTTTTGAGAACGAGAATATTGTTCACGTCAATGATCAGGTTGATCCTATTTCAGATGTTGAAATTATTGAAACTGAATTGATGCTTGCAGATCTAGATATTCTTCAAAAGATTCAATCAAATCTTAATAGAAAAAATTCTCAACTAGATAAATTTGCTAAAGAGAAACTGACTATAGTTGAAGAAGTTATAGAGCTTGTAGGAGAGTCAAATAAGAAAGAAATACTGAAATTATCAGAAGAAAAAAAGAAATATTTGAAAGAATATAATTTAATTTGTCTAAAACCTTTTATATACGTAGCTAATATTGATGAAGATAAAAATGAAGAGCAATACAAAAAGTTAAAAGATAAAGCCTTAAAGGAGAATTCAGAGTTCATTCCTTTATCAATAAAACTTGAAGCAGAAATTTCTGAATTAGAACAAAACGAAAAGAAAACTTTCTTAGAAGAGATGGGTATTGTTCAACCAGCTTTAGAGAAATTAATAAAGACTTCATACAATAGTCTAGGTCTAGGAACTTTTTTTACAGCTGGTGAAAAAGAAGTAAAATCTTGGATACTTAAAAAAGGTTCTCTAGCTCCTGAAGCTGCTGGAGTAATTCACACGGATTTTCAAAAAGGTTTTATAAGAGCTGAAGTTATAAGTTTTGAAGATTTTATTGCTTACCAAGGAGATCAAGGAGCTAAAATCGCAGGAAAATTACGTTCGGAAGGATCAGAATATGTTGTCAACGAAGGCGACGTAATTTTATTTAGATTCAACGTTTAAAACTTGACAAAGCAATTGATCAAAAAGAGAATCCACTTTCGGCTATGTAGCTCAGCTGGTTAGAGCGCAGCATTCATAATGCTGAGGTCCTTGGTTCAAGTCCAAGCATAGCCACCAATATTAATCAGTATTTTCAGGATCGTTACTAACTGCTTTCATACTTAGCTTAACTTTTCCACGGTTATCTACGCCAATTACTTTAATATCGACTTCCTCTCCCTCGACAAGATAATCTTTTACGTTTTTAACTCTTTCTTCAGCAATTTCTGAGATATGCACTAATCCTTCTTTCCCATTATCAAATGAAACGAAAGCTCCAAAATCGACAATCTTTACTACAGTACCAACACAGATTAAACCTACTTCAGGATCAGAAATCATCGATTCAATAATATCCAAAGCCTCTTGTCTTGATTCTTTACTTCTACCGTAAATTTTTATGTCTCCATTGTCGCTAATATCAATATTTGTATCAGTTTTTTCTGTAATGCTTTTTATTGTGCTGCCACCTTTACCAATAACTTCTCCAATTTTATTTTTTGGAATAGATGTTTTTATTGCTTGAGGAGCTAAATCTGATAACTCAGGTCTTGATTCATTTAGAACTTTAGACATTTCCTGCAGAATATGAGATCTAGCAGTGTTAGCTTTATTTAAAGCATCCTGAAGAATCTTTTCGTTTATGCCCGCTATTTTTATATCCATTTGCAAAGCAGTGACACCATCAGAAGTTCCAGCGACTTTAAAATCCATATCGCCTAAATGATCTTCATCTCCAAGAATATCAGTAATGACACAATGATCTTCTTCGCTCTTTACAAGACCCATAGCAACTCCTGCAACAGCTTTTTTCAAAGGAATTCCTGCATCCATCATCGCCAGGCTTGAAGAGCAAACTGTAGCCATTGAACTAGATCCATTCGATTCGGTGATCTCTGAAACTACTCTGATGGCATATTCAAATTCTTGTGGATTAGGGAGAACTGCTTCAAGAGCTCTTCTGGCAAGCTTTCCATGTCCTATTTCTCTTCGTTTAGGGCTACCAATCATTCCTGCTTCACCAACAGAATAAGGAGGAAAATTATAATGTAGCATAAAAGGATCTTTAGTATCTCCGTGGAGCGTATCTAGCAATTGAGAAAGTTTAAGAGAGTCTATTGTTGCTACTCCAATTGATTGAGTCTCTCCTCTAGTAAAAAGAGCTGAACCGTGAGCTTGCTTCAAAAAACCTGTCTCAATAGATATAGGTCTAACAGTATCCAAATCTCTTCCATCAATTCTTGGTAATCCTTTGAGAAGACGTGTTCTTACAATTGAAGATTCTAAAGATTTAAAGTAGTTTTTTGCTTTATCTAATTTTTCTTCATCCTCGTCGTCGAATTGATCTGACAGATATTCCCTAGCATCAGCAACGGCTTGTTGTCTTAATGCTTTTTCTGGAATTTGATACGCCTCTTCAATTTTAGAACTAACAGAATTTGAAACCATATCCATTAAGTCTTTGTCTTCTTCTTCTATAGAATACTCAATAGGTTCAACTTCAACTTGTGAAACAAGCTCTTCAATTAAATCTAAACTTGGTTTCATTTCTTGTTGCGCAAATAAGATTGCTCCCAACATTTGATCTTCAGTTAATTCTTTAGCCTCAGACTCGACCATGAAAACAGCATCAGTCGAACCAGCAATGACCATATCTAACTTTGAGTTTTCCAATTCACTCAAAGAAGGATTTAGTACGTAATTTCCATCTACAAAACCAACCTTGGCTGCTGACAAAGGTCCTTGAAATGGTAATCCTGATAATTGCAAAGCAGCAGACACACCTATTAAAGAAATTATATCCGCTGTGTCGTCTTTATCCATTGATAAGACAGTACAAACTACCTGAACTTCTTGAGTATAACCTTTTGGAAAGAGTGGCCTTATAGGTCTGTCTATAAGTCTTGAAGTAAGAACTTCACCTTCAGAAGGCCTGCCCTCTCTTCGAAAAAAGCTGCCTGGAATTTTTCCTGCTGCATAAAATTTTTCAATATAATTTACAGTCAACGGGAAAAAACTTTGACCTTCTTTTTGTCCTCCTGCGACAACTGTGACTAACACTTGGGTATCTCCAGAAGTAGCAATTACTGAAGAAGTTGCTTGTCTTGCTATTTTACCAGTTTCCAAAGAAACTTCTTTTCCTGCAATAGTCTTTTTACAGGATATAATTTTTTCATTATCCATATTAATTTTGTGATTTAATTTTTTTTATTTTCTAAGATTTAGCTCTTTAAGAATCCTACTGTACTTAGAATTATCTTTCTTTTTTAAGTAGTCTAAAAGTTTTCTTCTCTTATTAACCATTCTTATTAATCCCTGACGAGAATGATGATCTTTGTGATGATCTTCAAAATGATTTTGCAATGCAAGAATATTTTCAGTTAAAAGTGCAATTTGCACCTCTGGCGAACCAGTGTCTGTATCAGATCTAGCGAACTGTTTAATAACTTCACCCTTTTTTTCTAAATTTAAGCTCAAGAGCTATCTCCAATTTTGTTAAAATTACCTAGTAATCTTTTGGGTTTCAAAAACCCTTCATAACTTTCAACTATTCCTAAAAAATTTTCGTGTTTATCAAAAAGTCTAAAGAATCCGTTTTCCTTGGCCCTTTCCATTTCTATTGCTTGGCCATTAGTTATTTTTTCTACTATTTCTGGTCGGCATTGTATCCTATCTAAAGCACTAAGTGCATCCCCTGGAGAAATAATTTTTCTATCTATATTTTCCTTGGTTATTTGATCCAATTCAAAGCTATTTTTTATTTGAAATCCTGCAGATTTTATTCTAACTAAACTAGAAACAGAACCAAGAGCGCCTAGATTTTCACAAATGTCTTCTGCTAAAGAACGAATATAAGTTCCAGGACCACAATCTACCTTAAGTTTTAACTTATTTTCTAGTAGAGAAATAATTTTTATATTTTCAATTCTTACCTTTCTTTCATTGATTGGGATTGGAATACCTTTCTTAGCATAATATCTGTAAGGTTTACCTTTGTATTTTAGAGATGAAAAAATCGGGGGTTTTTGATCGATATCTCCTAAAAAAATTTTTATTTCTTTCTTAAATTCTTCTTTAGAAGGTATTTTTTTTGAGAGTTTTATAATTTCTCCATCAGTATCACCTGTGGATGTTTTCATACCAACGGTAATTTCGACAATATAGGTTTTTCTTTCTTTAGTAAGATAATTTATAAATTTTGTCATTTGTCCGATGCATACTATTAGAATCCCACTTGCCAAAGGATCTAAGGTTCCAGCATGTCCAACTTTTTCTTTATGAGTTAGTAGTTTTTTTACTTTACGAGAAAAAACTCCTGATGATACTCCACTTGGTTTATTTAAGATTAAAGCTCCATTAAGCATCAATCTCTTCCTTAAAAAATAATTTTGGTATTTTTTTCAGACTAAGTCGTTTTCCAAGTGTTGACTTTATAAAACCATTGCTTTTATCTAAAACTTTATTAATTTCACTTTTATTAGTATCAAGAAAATTAGAAAAATAAAAGATTGTTGCATTTGAGAGATCGTCACTCATTTCAACTCTGCTTATAGTTATATTTTTAAGCCTTGGGTCTTTTAACTCAAACAGAAATATATTGGCAACTTCTTTTCTTATAAGATCGCTTACTCTTTGTGACCTTTTGAAGGGTGTAGACTTAAACAATTATAATCTTCGCTTTATTTCTTCTCTTTCGAAAACTTCTATTCTGTCTCCAATTTTTATATCAGAATAGTTAAAAATGCCAATTCCACATTCAGTTCCAGACTTTACCTCTTTAGCTTCATCTTTGAATCGTCTCAACGAGTCTAAAATTCCTTCATGAATTACAATATTGTCTCTAAGAACTCTAACGTTCATCTTAGATGAGATTGTCCCCTCTTCAACAACAGAGCCAGCAACGGCTCCAAATTTTGGTGACTTAAAGACATCTTTTACTAATGCAATTCCTTTAATACTTTCTTTAATTTCTGGACTTAGAGAACCTTCGATGGTTGATTTTATTTCATCAATCAAATCGTAAATTATTCCAAAGTACTTTATAGAAATACCTTCTTCCTCAGCGAGATTACCAGCTGCTGAATCTGCCCTAACATTGAATCCAAAAATTGATGCTTCTGAGGCTATCGCTAAATTCACGTCGTTTTCTGAAATTGGTCCAACAGCATCTAAAACTATTTTTATATTAACCTCTTCTACTTTTAAATTTGTAATCGCGCCAACTAGCGCTTCAAGAGAACCATTAGTATCGGATTTAATGATTAAATTTACCGAGGGTTTGGCACCTTCTGCAACATTAGCAAATAAATTTTCATTAGCTACACCGCTTCTTTGAGCCAGCCTTTTATCTCTTATTTTTTTTGCTCTATTTTCGGAGAGAGCTTTTGCAGCTTTTTCATCTTTTACAACTATAAATTCATCTCCAGCATTTGGAGAATATTCTAGACCAGATATAAAAGCAGGATGCGAAGGAGGAGCGCTATCGATATTTTCTTCTAAAAAGTTTTTTAAACTTCTAATTTTCCTATATTGATCTCCAACGAGTATTAAATCTCCAGTTTTTAGTGTGCCCTTTTTCACTAATAAGGTTGCTACAGCTCCTTCGCCTTTTTTTACTCCTGATTCGAGAACAATTCCTGCAGCAGGGCCTTCGTGATTTGTTTTCAACTCCAAAACCTCTGATACAAGAATAATACTATCAAGAAGATCCGAAATTCCTTCTCCTGAACTAGCAGAAACTGGAATCATTTGCACATCTCCTCCCCAATCTTCTGGAGTAAGGCCGATTGCAGACAAGTCACCTTTTACTTTCTCTACGTCCGCTTCTGGTTTATCTACTTTATTTATAGCAACAATAATTTCAACTCCTGCTGCTTTTGCATGATCATAGGCTTCTTGAGTCTGCGGTTGCACACTATCGTCAGCAGCAACTACTAAAATTACAATATCTGTGGAATTTGCGCCTCTAGCACGCATTTGAGAAAAGGCTGCATGCCCAGGTGTATCAATAAATGTTATTAATTTTTTTTCATGAATAGTCTGATAAGCTCCAATACCTTGCGTTATTCCGCCTTCTTCAGAATCAGCAACAGTGGATTTTCTTATGTAGTCAAGAATTGAAGTCTTTCCATGGTCAACATGTCCTAGAACAGAAACCACCGGGTCCCTTACTTGTTCCTCGCCTTCATAAGTAAGGTTTTCAATCAAATTCTCTTCATCTTTATTTTCATCTAGTGGAATTCCAATATGTCCAAGTTCCTCTATCACTAGGAGAGCAGTTTCTTGATCGATGGTTTGGTTTAAGGTAACCATGACGCCATTATTCATTAAAGATTTTATTAACTCTGAAGATTTTATTGATAAAGACTTAGCCAAATTGGCGACAGAAATGAAATCAGGAATTTTTACTTCTTTTTGAACAAATTCATTAGGTTTTTCAAAGTTTTGGACATTTGATGATAATTTAGTTTCTAAGTATTTTTCACCTTCAAGTTCTCTTTTTTGTTTTTTATTATCATCTTGAGCAAAAGATGTTTTTTTAACAGCCGCAGGTCTAATCTGTTTTTTTGGAGCATCAGTTTTTTTAACTCTTCTTACTACGTTATTTTTATTTTTTTCATCAGCATTTTGATTTCTTTTTAATTCGCTAGATTTCTCTGCAGAAATTCTCTTTTTTTCTGCATCATCAAAATCAATAGTTCCAGAAAAATCTTTAGAAATTTCTAAATTATCTGACTTTTTACTTTGATTGAGACGAGTAATTGATATTTTAGTATTGCTTGTTTCTTTTGAGGTTTTTTTTAGTGAAATTGTTTTTTTAGAAGATTTTTTCGAAGATTTGATGAAATTTAAAAGAGTTTTTTTATCTTCATTTGAGATTTCATCTTCCACATTTTTATGCAACAAACCTGCAGCCTTAATCTGATCCAAAAGATCCTCAGGAGAGTAACCTATTGCCTTAGCGACTTGAATTATTTTCATAAATTTTTAATCAAACCAATCTGCCCTTGCAGCCATTATTATTTCACCCGCCTGATCTTCAGATATTTCTAAAATTGGCATTAATTCATCTGAAGCTAGATCAGCAAGCTCTTCTTTGGAAGTTATGCTATTACTTTTTAATTTTTCAATAAGATCTATATCTAACAATTCAATACTCTCTAAAGTATTGTCTTTAGATTCTTCGTTTTCTATATCCGACAAAGCCAATTCTAAGAGAGCAGCTTCTGACCTTTCTAGTAAAGCCTCTGAAATGTCAGTATCAATTTCCTCTATCTGTTCCAGGTCCTCTTTAGAAGATTCGGATATTTTCTGAACTGTATCAAAACCGTTTTCTATCAGTTTTTCAGCTAAATCGCTATCGACTCCCATAAATTTAATCAAAGCATTTTCTGGAGAATCATCGACTCTTAAATCATCATTTTCTCCTCCGATTTGGATTTGCCAACCTATTAGCTCTGAAGCAAGTCTAATATTTTGACCATTTCTACCGATAGCTAAAGCCAAATTTTCATCTTTTACTTTTACTTCCATAGCTCTGTTTTCCTCATCAAGAACTATTGAAGTGACCTCTGCCGGAGACAAAGTATTAATTAAAAGTTTTGCAGGATCGTCTTCCCAAACCACGATATCTATTCGTTCACTACCAATTTCGTTAGAAACGGCTTGAACCCTTGACCCTCGCATGCCAACACACGCTCCAACTGGATCTATTCTTACATCATTAGTTTTGACAGCTATTTTGGTCCTAGCTCCGGCATCTCTTGCTACAGCTCTAATTTGTATTACTTCTTCTGCAATTTCTGGAACTTCTAATTTAAATAATTCCACAACCATTTCGTTTGCGCTTCTGCTTAAAACTAGTTGAGAGCCTCTATTTTCTCTTACTGTCTCTCCTAAAATTCCTTTAATACGATCTCCTATTCTATAAATTTCTCCTTGAACTAAATCTCTTCTTGATAAAGATGCTTCAGCATTATCCCCTAAGTCAACAATTATAAATTCACGAGTAACTTTTTTTACAGTGCCGTTTACAAGAGTATCAATATAAGGTCTAAATCTTTTAATAATTTCAAGCCTCTCAGCATCTCTTACTTTTTGCACAATTACTTGTTTTGCAGCTTGTGCAGATATTCTTCCAAATTCGGCGTTTTCAATTTGTTCTTTATCAATATCACCTTCTTTTAATCCTTTCTCATCTGCGAGATCGCTATCAGCCAAAATATGAATTTCTGAGTTTTCATAATCTTCAAAATCAACAGCGGTCCAGCATCTAAAAGTTTCAAAATCACCAGTATCTCTATCGATAAAAACTTTAATATCAACATCGCTTTCATATCTTTTTTTTGCAGCACTTGCTAAAGCAAGTTCTATTGCCTCAAAAATTGTATCTTTTGGAAGATCCTTCTCGTTAGAAACCGATTCTGCGACCATTAAAATTTCTTCATTCATTTTTATATAAGCTCCTGATAAATTAATTTTGAAGATAAATAATTAGATGATTTAATTTTTTCGTAATTATCATTTTCTAATTTTACCTGTAAAAAATCTTTATCAAATTCGATTAACTCTCCTCTGATAGTCTTATTTTTATTTTCAATTCTAAATTTAACTTCTATTAAATTTCCAATAAACTCTTTATGTTGTTCAAAGCCAAAAAAACTTCTATCTATACCTGGAGAAGAAACTTCTAGTCGATATTTGAAATCTATGAAATCTGAATTGTTTAGAATTTCTATAGCCTGATTACTAACCTTTTCACAATCAAATAAATCTATATTTCCATTAGTTTTATCAATAAAAAGTCTCACTAATTTAGAAGAAGAATTACCTGATATTTCTAAACCCCAAATAATATACCCAAGGTCATTAATATCATTTTCTAGCAGCGATTTTATCTTTTCTTTTACATCCATAATATTATATTAAATAGGCCCATAAAGGGCCTATTTGGTAGCGGGGGCAGGATTTGAACCTACGACCTTCGGGTTATGAGCCCGACGAGCTACCAGACTGCTCCACCCCGCAATAAGTCGCAGGAGTATAGGATTTACATTAAATTTGGTCAAGTAAATTGGTGCCGAAGAGAGGATTTGAACCTCCACGAGCAATAGCTCACTACCCCCTCAAGATAGCGTGTCTACCAGTTCCACCACTTCGGCAATTTTAGTCAGGTAAATCGTCAATTTCTAGGATTTCGTCTGATTTTTCTTCTGTATCTAGGCGCTCAGAAAATATTTCTAACTCCGTATCAAGATTTATTTTTTGATAAACGGATATGCTAAGAGTATTAATAAAGAAAAGTAAGACAAGTATCCATGTGATTGAAGTCAAGATAGTGCCTGACTCTATAGGACCCAACATTCCATTATTGTTTCCACTTCCAAATGCAGAGCCAATATCAGCCCCTTTTCCGTTTTGAAGCAATATAATTGCCACAAGTAAGACTGCTATAAAAATCTGTAAGCCAATTAAAAAAGTAAGCATTATTAAAAATTTTTGGCGATATTAGCAAATTCTTTTCCATCTAGCGAAGAATTTCCAACTAATAGTCCTGAAACATTATCAACAGACAAAATTTCCCTTGAGTTTTTACTGTCAACACTTCCGCCATATAAAATATCTAAATCTAAATTATTGGAATTAAATATGCTCTTAATATGTGAAATAGAGGAGTTTATTAATTTAAGATCGGCGGGAACTCCTTTTCCAATAGCCCACAAAGGCTCATATGCAAAAATACAAGAATTAATATCTAGATTTTGATCTTTTATAATCAACTCTAACTGCGAAGAAAGAAATTTTTCTGTTTCACCTTTTTCTTGAATTTCATGACTTTCTCCAACACAAATTATTGGAGTTATATTTTTTGATAATAATTGCTTAACTTTTCCTTTAATTATTTCATCTGTCTCACCCAAACATCTTCTTTCAGAATGTCCTATTATACAAAAATCAATTTTTGATATTTCTGATAAGTGTTCAGCAGAAACCTCGCCAGTAAATGCTCCTGAGTTTTTTTCTGATACATTCTGCGCTCCAATACTTAATTTTATTTTCGCTGAAAAATTTTTTGTAAATTCAGACAACTGGACATAATTCGGGCAGATAACAATTTTTAAATCTTCACTAAGATTAAAACTATTAAGATTTTTATTAAATTCCAAAATCCAACTCTTAGAATTAATTAGATTCATTTTCCAATTAGCTATGAGATATTTCACGATAAATCTATTGCTAAATCTGCTAATTTGTTTGAGATTAACTTAGTAGTAGAAGAGTCATTACTCTCTACCATTATCCTTAATAAGCTTTCGGTGCCAGATTTCCTAACATTTATCCTTCCAATATCTTTTATTTCATTCTCACATTTTTTTCTCAAATCGTTGAATTTTTTATTTTTTAAAATTTTGTCAGGATCAGAAGTTTTAATGTTTCTTAATATCTGAGGATATTTCTTAAAATCTTTAATTTTCTCTTTAAATGTTTCGTAAGAAAAATCTATTGCATCAAGAAGTTTAATTGAGGCAATTATTGCATCTCCAGTTATTGCAGAGTCTAAACAGATAATATGTCCTGATTGCTCCCCACCTAATTCCCAGCCTAATTCTTCAAGTTTTTCAAATACATTTCTATCGCCTACATCAGACCTAACAAGCTCAATATCAATTTCATTTAAAGCATCTACAAGCCCTTGGTTACTCATCAATGTTCCAACCACGCCTTTAGTTCCTAAATAAATGTTGTGCTGAAACTTTTCCTTGGCAAGCAAGTAAAGAATCTGATCTCCATCGATTTCATTTAAGTCCTTTCCAATGAAAATTAATCTATCTCCGTCTCCATCTAAAGCTAAACCAAAATCAGCTTCACATTCAGCAACAGCTTTTTTTAAGAACTCTATATTTGTCGAACCGCAATTTTCATTTATATTCAATCCATTAGGATTGTTTGATATTACTGTTAAGTCAGCGCCTAATTCTTTAAAAACTTTTGGCGCAACATCATAAGCCGCCCCATTTGCAACATCTAAAACCAGTTTCAAACCAGAAAAATCTTCATTTTTAACCAAGGATTTTTTACAAAACTCTACATACCTTCCTCCAGCATCTGATATTCTCGAAGCTTTTCCTAATTCTTCCACGTTAACAACATCAATTTTTTGATCAACTAATGCCTCTATTTGAAGCTCTAACTCTTTACTTAATTTCTTTCCTTTATTGTCGAAAAATTTTATTCCATTATCTTTATATGAGTTATGCGAAGCACTAATAACTACTCCAGCAGTATTTTTAAAACTATTTGCTAAGTGGGCAACCGCAGGAGTAGGTAAAGGCCCTACTAATTTGACGTCTATTCCCGCAGATATGAATCCAGACTGAATTGCAGTTTCTAATAAATAACCTGAGATTCTTGTATCCTTTCCAATAATTACTGAATTAATACCATTTTCAGAAAATACTTTTCCTGCTGCCCAGCCAAGTTTTAAAACAAATTCTGGATTAGTATTTTTATTAATAGGTCCTCTGACCCCATCAGTTCCAAAGTACTTATTCTTAATTCTTTTTAACATTATTTCGATTCATTTATTTTCGAAGACAACATAGAAACATTATGAATTCTCAAAATATTCGCTCCTCTTTCTGATGCAATTATACTAGCAAAGGTAGATTTTTCGTCTAAATCCTTTAATTCTGACTTTTGAAATATTTTATTTAAAAACCTTTTTCTAGAAAGCCCTATAAGTAATTTATTTTCATAACGAGAATAGTCAACCTCGAATAATAACTTTTTATTGTCTTCCAAAGATTTGTCATAACCAAATCCAGGATCCAAAATAATATTATTCTTTGGTATTCCAAATGAAGTTAATTCATTAATCTTTTTATTGAAAAAATTATGGATATCGTCTTCAATCGAAATTAGTTTATTTCGAGTATTGTGCATAACACATACTGGAATATTATGATCTCTTATCAATTCTTTGGATGCTATGGAATCTAAAGAGCTAACATCATTAATTAACCCAATAGGATAATTTAAAACTTCTCTTATTATTTCTGGTTTTCTAGAATCGATTGAAATTACACAATTTGAATTTGATATTAATTCTAATGCGGGCATTAACCTATCTAGCTCTTCCTCTGGAGAAATTTTAGTATGCCCTGGTCTTGTAGATTCCGCTCCAATATCAATAAAAGAAGCCCCATCTTTCTCTAGCTGGTCAAGCTCAAAAGAAATTTTATCTATATCTAAAATAGTCTTTGAATTTTTTTTTAAAAATTTACCTCCATCAGAAAATGAATCAGGAGTAAGATTTATAACGCCCATAATAAGAGGCTTATCAAAGATAAGCTCCTTATCTCCAAACAACATTAGAAACTATGTTTGATTTGCTGGATCAGAGATAGATGGGTTTGATTTTTTTCGAGGAGTTTTTGTTCCAGAATCATCGGATTCACCTGATCTTGGTTTTGCTCCTACCATAATGTCATCAATTTGGTCTGTATTGAGCGTCTCAAATTCTACTAAAGCTTTTGCCATAGCATGAAGTTTTTCAATGTTTTTATTCAGCAAATCTGTTGCTGTTTTGTAACATTTATCGATAATTTTCTTGGATTCTTCGTCTATAAGCTTAGCAGTTTGATCTGAAAAAACTGTAGAAGTGTTGGAAGCAGATCTTCCTAGAAAAGGCTCATCGTTTTCTTCTTCGTATCTCATAGGACCTAATTTTTCAGATAATCCCCATTTAGTGACCATATTTCTTGCTAGTTCAGTAGCTCTTTCAATGTCATTAGACGCTCCAGTAGTAACGCCCTTATCACCATAAATTAGTTCTTCTGCTATTCTTCCGCCGAAAAGACCGCAAATTCTATCAATAATGCCTTGCTTGCTTAGACTGTATCTATCTTCTTCAGGAAGAAAAACGGTTACTCCCAGGGCTCTACCTCTTGGAATAATAGAGACCTTGTAAACTGGATCATGCTCTTTTAATTCTCGTCCGACGATAGCGTGGCCAGCTTCGTGGTAGGCTGTTCTTGTTTTTTCTTCAAGGCTCATTACCATTGATTTCCTCTCGGCTCCCATCATTACTTTATCTTTGGCTAGCTCTAATTCATTCATAGAGATTTTTTTCTTACCAGATCTGGCAGAAAATAGTGCAGCCTCGTTAACCAAATTTGCCAGATCCGCTCCTGAAAAACCTGGAGTACCTCTCGCTATAAAGGATAATTCAACATTTTCTGAAATAGGAACATTTCTACAATGCACCTTTAAAATTTGCTCACGGCCTTTTATGTCAGGAAGTGGGACAACAACTTGTCTATCAAATCGTCCAGGCCTTAAAAGTGCTGGATCCAAAACATCAGGTCTGTTGGTGGCAGCAATTATAATAATGCCCTCATTTGCCTCAAAACCATCCATTTCTACAAGAAGCTGGTTTAAAGTTTGCTCTCTTTCGTCGTGACCACCACCGAGTCCTGCTCCTCTATGTCTACCAACTGCATCTATCTCATCAATAAAGACTATACAAGGAGCTTGCCTTTTAGCTTGTTCAAACATATCTCTAACTCTAGAAGCTCCAACACCGACAAACATTTCAACAAAATCTGAACCTGAAATTGAAAAAAATGGAACTTGAGCCTCACCTGCAATAGCTCTAGCAAGAAGTGTCTTACCTGTTCCTGGAGAGCCGCTCATCAAAATACCTCTTGGTATTTTTCCACCCAACCTTTGAAACTTTGAAGGATCTCTGAGGAAATCAACTAGCTCTTGAACCTCTTCTTTAGCTTCCTCAACACCTGCTACGTCTTTGAAAGTTGTTTTAACTTTTCCGCCTTCGAGCATTTTGGCTTTACTTTTGCCAAAACTCATTGGGCCGCCTCTACCTCCCATACCTCCTTGCATCTGACGCATGAAGAAGAAAAAGATTGCTAAAATTATTAAAATTGGAAAACTTGCTACTAATAATTGAGTCCAAATACTTTCTGTTTGTGGCTCCTCTCCAAAAACTTCAACCTGATGCTCAAATAAATCATCCATAAGTTGATTATCTTGAACATAAATTGGTCTAGTGGTAGTAAAAGGAGTGCCATCATCTTTGAAGCCGTTAATGGTATACCCATCGCCTTGAAATGACACACTAGCAATTTGATCTTTATTGACGAGAGAAACAAACTCTGAATAAGTCATATTCTGAGATGAGGGGCCTTGATTAAAATTTTGTAATGCAAAAAAAGTTGCACCAGCAATAAAAAGCCAAATGAAAGTATTTCTTAAAAATTGTGACATATCTTTTCTCTATTTCTTTTCAATGCCCAAGACATAACATTCCTTTGAAGTTGATCTCGATGCATCGGGTTTAATTCTTTTTACAATTTCAAAGCGATCTTTAAGTTTACTATTTAAAAAATTCAAAGATTCGCCTTCAAAACATTTACATAAGTATTTTCCACCAATTTGTAGAAATTTGTCTACTATACTTATCTCTATTTCTAATAAGGAAATCATATTTTCGTTATCGATAACATTTACTCCACTAATATTGGGGGCAATATCTGATAAAACAATAGAGGATTCTAGTATGTCTATTTTACTTACATCATTTAAATCTATCTGATGAAAATCAACATTAGTAATTTTTTTCATTGGAAGAATGTCAATAGCAATAATTGAACCAGTTCCTTTTAAAATACTACTAGCTACCTGAGACCAACCTCCCGGGGAAGATCCCAAGTCAAGAATGTTATCTCCAGATTTGATTATTTTATAATCTTTTTGTATCTGGATAAGTTTATAAGCTGCTCTTGATCTATATCCTTCTTTTTTTGCCAAAGCATTAAATTTTTCTCCCTTGAAATATGAAGAACTTCTAGACATGCGATTTAAATATGATGTATTGAGATTATTTCGTATTCTTTAGTTCCAGAGGGACTTTCAAATTTTATGGTTTCACCTGCTTCCTTACCAATCATTGCTCTAGAGATGGGAGAGGAAAAAGAAATCTTTCCTTGTTTTACATCAGCTTCATCTTCTCCAACAATTTTATAATTAACTTCTTGGTTGTTATCAATCTCATATAGATTAATTGTAGCGCCAAAAATAACTTTTCCCATTTCTGGGATTTCCTTTATATTTATTACTTGAGATCTTGAAAGTTTTGATTCAATTTCCCTTATCCTTGCCTCTGAAATGCCCTGCTGCTCCTTAGCAGCGTGGTATTCTGCGTTTTCTTTGAGATCGCCAAATTCTCTAGCCTCTGCAATGGCTTTTGAAATTTTTGGTCTTTCTTTCAAAAGAGTCTGAAGTTCAGTTTGCAAACCTAACTCTCCTTCTACTGTCATTGGCTCTCTATCAGACATATCTAATTAAATTTCTTGTAATTTTTGATAAGACCAATCAACTTTTTTTGATAAAACTTCGCATATAGCTTTGGCTCCTTGAATTGTTGTTGTACAACATATTTTTTGATCTAAAGCTGTTCTCCTTATAGAAGCTGAATCCTTTATAGACTCTCTGCCTTCGGTAGTATTTATAACAAGATTTACTTCTTTATTTTTCATTAAATCTATTATGTTGGGCCTACCTTCCAAAACTTTTTTAATTTGTTTAACTTTAAATCCCATATCTTTAATGACGGCAGCAGTTCCTTTAGTTGCAATAAGTTTAAACCCTTCTTGGTTTAAAGAAGTGATAATCTCAGATAAAAACTGTTTATCTGTATCTCTAACACTAATGAAAGCACATCCAGTTTTAGGAATTTCTACTCCTGCAGCAACTTCAGCTTTCTCAAAAGCCTCTGCAAAAGTATTACCGATACCCATAACTTCTCCTGTGGATCGCATTTCAGGACCTAATATGGGATCAACATTTTGAAATTTATTAAATGGCATTACAGCCTCTTTGACACAGAAACGTTTTATATCTGGAACTCCTTTAAAATTTAATTCTTTTAGACTTTTTCCAGCCATGACTTTAGCTGCAATTCTTGCTAACGGAACACCTAATGCTTTTGAAACAAAAGGTATGGTCCTTGAAGCTCTAGGGTTTACTTCAAGAAGATAGACCTGATCATTAACATAGGCTAATTGAACATTTACTAATCCAACAATCTTCATATTAGAAATGACTTTGTTTACTTCAACCTTAATTTTTTTAATTACAGTTTTAGAAATGTCGTAAGGAGGAATGGAACAAGCAGAATCTCCTGAATGGACACCTGCTTGCTCAATATGTTGCAAAATTCCGCAGATAACTATTTCATCTCCATCACTAATTGCTTCAACATCGAACTCAATAGCAATATCTAGGAATCTATCAAGAAGTACAGGATTGGAATCATTTACCTTAAATGCAGTATTTAAATACTTTACTAAATCTTTATCATCGTAAACAATTTCCATTGCTCTACCGCCCAGGACATAAGAGGGTCTGACAACTAATGGATAACCGATCATATTGGCTACTTTGAGAGCTTGTTTTTCATTTGAAGCCATACCATTTGGTGGCTGTGTTAAATTATTTTTCTTCACAAAATTTAAAAACCTTTCTCTATCTTCTGATAAATCTATCTGATCCGGGGAAGTTCCAAGAATTGGAATGTTTAAGCTTTCAAGAGCGCTTGCTAACTTTAAAGGGGTTTGTCCACCATATTGAATTATCAAGCCTTCTGGTTTTTCAAGATCCACAATTTCAATTACGTCTTCTAATGTAATGGGTTCAAAATATAAACGGTCAGAAGTATCATAATCCGTAGAAACTGTCTCAGGATTACAGTTAACCATAATTGTTTCATATCCATCTTCTTTTAAAGCTTGAGCAGCGTGTACACAGCAATAATCAAATTCTATTCCTTGACCTATTCTATTGGGACCGCCGCCAAGGACCATAATCTTTTTATTTTTTGTTGGTTCTGATTCACATTCATCCTGATAAGTTGAATACATATAAGCAGTTGTCGTTCTAAATTCTGCTCCGCAAGTGTCAACTCTTTTAAAAACAGGATTTATCTGTAATTTTTTTCTTTTATTTCTTACATCGCCCTCATTTATTTTTAAAAGTTGGGCTATTCTTTCATCAGAAAAGCCTCTTTTTTTTGCTCCAATGAATGCCTGTTTATCGTCTAAGAATCCTTTTTTCTGAATTTCTTTTTCGTAAATTACTAATTCTTCAAGTTCAGATAAAAACCATGGATCAATGCCTGTTAAATCAAAAATCTCTTCTAATTTATGGTTATTTCTGAAAGCTTCTGCAATATAAAATATTCTCTCAGGAGTTGGAGAAATTAATCTAGAACGAATTTCTGATTTTGTTGGCTTAACATCAAGTTCCTCTAATCCACTTTTTCCAATTTCTAATCCTCGTATTGCTTTTTGAAAGGACTCTTGAAATGATGACCCTATGGCCATAACTTCTCCTACTGATTTCATTTGTGAAGTTAAAATTTCATCTGCTCCAGGAAATTTTTCAAAATTAAATCTAGGAATTTTAGTAACAACATAATCTATCGTAGGTTCAAAAGATGCCGGTATTCCATCGCCACTGATATCGTTTTTCAATTCATCTAATGTAAAACCGACAGCTAATTTTGCAGCAATTTTTGCTATTGGAAATCCAGTTGCTTTAGAAGCTAATGCTGAAGATCTTGAAACTCTAGGGTTCATCTCAATTATTATCATATCTCCATTTTCTGGGTTTATTGAAAATTGCACATTTGATCCGCCTGTTTCTACACCTATCTCTCTCAAAATTGCCATTGAAGCGTTTCTCATGTTTTGATATTCCTTGTCAGTAAGCGTTTGCGCTGGAGCAACAGTAATAGAATCTCCAGTATGAACGCCCATCGGATCAAAGTTTTCTATGCTACAAATAATAATGCAGTTGTCAGCTTTATCTCTTACGACCTCCATTTCGTACTCTTTCCAGCCAGATAAATATTGATCAATATATAACTCAGAGGTGGGAGATAAATCTAAGCCCCTCTCACAAATCTCTTCAAATTCTTCTGGATTGTATGCTATACCACTTCCTGAGCCTCCCATTGTAAAATTAGGACGAATAATGCATGGGAATCCAACCAGTTTTAGAATTTTCTTTGCTTCATCAAGATTATGAGCCAAACCAGCTTTTGGTGTTTTAAGGCCTATTTTTTTCATACACTCAGCAAACATTTCTCTATCTTCAGCTTTATCTATTGCTTCCTTAGTTGCTCCGATTAACTCGACATTAAATTCTTTTAAAACTCCATGCTTACTTAAATCAAGAGCTGCATTTAAACCAGTTTGTCCCCCCATCGTAGGCAAGATTGCATCTGGCTTTTCTTTTGATATTATTTTTTTTAGAGATTCCCAATTTATTGGTTCAATGTAGGTTGCATCTGCTAACTCAGGATCAGTCATGATTGTTGCTGGATTTGAATTGACTAAAATTACTCTATAGCCTTCTTCTTTTAGAGCCTTGCATGCTTGAACGCCAGAGTAATCAAATTCACATGCTTGACCAATTACAATTGGGCCTGCTCCTATAATCAGGATCGAACTTATATCTTTTCTTTTTGGCATGAAGTACTAATTTGACATATTTTTTATAAATTTATCGAACAGCCCTCGAATGTCTTGCGGCCCAGGACTAGCTTCTGGATGACCTTGAAAGCTAAACGCTTTTCCATTTTTATACGAAATGCCTTGAATGGTGTTATCAAATAGAGATCTATGAGTGACCTCAATATTATTATTGTTTTTTATGCTACTTTCACTGATAGTGAAACCATGATTTTGACTTGTTATGAATACTTCATTAGTTTTTAAATCCTTAACAGGATGATTAGCTCCATGATGACCAAATTTCATTTTTTCTGTTTTCAAGCCCAGAGCCAATCCTAAAAGTTGATGTCCAAGACAAATTCCAAAAATAGGTAATTTTTTTTCTAACATTACTTTAATTGAGCTTATTGCATAATCACACGGATCGGGGTCGCCCGGGCCATTAGAAAGAAAGATTCCATCTGGATTCATTTTTAAAACTTCCTCGGGCGGAGTTTTTGCCGAGACTACTTTAATTTCACAGCCTCTATCCACCAATAAACGTAAAATATTGTGTTTCACTCCAAAATCATAGGCCACAACTTTAAATTTTTTTTCTGGTTTTTCTATATTTATTGAACCTTCATCCCAATTGTATTTTTTTTTACATGTAACTTTCTTGGCCAAATCTTTCCCTTTCAAATCTCCGAATGAATCAAATAAAGATTGTATTTTGTTTTCTGAATATTTTTCTTTTGAAATTACAGCTGGTTGTGAGCCCTCTTCTCTTAAGATTCTAGTTAACTTTCTAGTATCAACTCCTGATATTCCAGTTATATTCTTTTTTTTAAGGAACGAGGATAAGTCTTCTTTGTTCCTCCAATTACTTGTAATTTTTGTAATCTCCCTAATAACAATTCCCTTGCATCCTCCAGAAAGTGATTCTAAATCCTCTTCATTAGTTCCAACATTTCCAATATGAGGGTAAGTAAAACAGATAATTTGATCAGTGTAGGACAAGTCAGTAATTATCTCTTGATAACCTGACATCGATGTATTAAAAATTATTTCTCCAACTTGGGGTTCGAACGAACCAAAAATCTCACCAAAAAAAGTATGTCCTGATTTTAAGCTAAGCTTTCCTTTAAATGATTGATTATTTTTCAAAGCTAAATATTAAAAAAAATCGCGAAATAGAAGAAAATCTAATTATCGCGATTATTACAACTAATGCCGATTGCATTAAAAAATGACTATAATGAAATATACTCATTTAGTCTAGGCTAACTGTAAGAAAATGATAAAAAATTCTGATGAAATACAAAAAATGAGGGAGGCAGGCAAGCTTGCTTCACAAACTCTAGAGATGATAAGCGAATTTGTAATGCCTGGCGTTTCAACCGGCAAATTAGATGAAATTTGCCATAGATACATCACAGAAGATCTTAAATGTATTCCGGCTCCTTTAAACTACAAGGGCTTTCCTAAGTCAATATGTACTTCTATAAATCAAGTGGTTTGTCATGGCATTCCTAGTGAATCAAAAATTCTTAAGGATGGAGATATTTTGAATATCGATGTAACTGTCATTAAAGACGGTTTTCATGGAGATACTAGTAAAATGTTTATGGTAGGTTCAGAGAAACCCCACGCAAAAAAATTAATAGATGTAACCCAAAAGTGTATGTACGAAGCAATTAAAATTGTGAAGCCTGGTGCGAGACTTGGTGATATAGGTTACACAATTCAATCAATAGCTGAGAAATACCATTACTCAGTAGTTAGAGATTACTGTGGGCATGGAATTGGAAGAGTTTTTCATGAAGACCCTCAAGTTCTACATTATGGAATTCCAAATACCGGATTAACCTTAAAAGAAGGCATGTGTTTTACAATCGAGCCTATGATAAATATTGGAAGTTATAAAACTAAATTATCAAAAAAAGATGGTTGGACGGTCGAAACAATCGATGGAAGATTATCGGCCCAGTGGGAGCATACCATTTTGGTAACTAATTCTGGATATGAAGTTCTTACATTAAGACAAGAAGAATCTTTGGTATGAATCACCTGATATCTGAAATAAATTCCTATCCATTTGATAAGTTAAGAAAGTTGCTTTCGGCAGTATCGCCAAATAAAAAGGGCAATCCATTTATTAATTTATCTATAGGAGAACCACAAAAAAATTCTAGCGCTGAAGTTTTAAAAATTCTCACTAAGAATAAAAAACTTTTTTCACAATACCCTCCTATGGATAGCATTCATGATTTAAATTCTGCCTATAAACATTATTTAAATAAAAGATTTGGCATAAAAGATGTAACAGAAGAAAATATTCTTAACTTGGGAGGCACACGAGAAGGCACGTTTTCGGTAATTCAATCTTTATTTAATAGAGAAAATAAATCCGAAAGACCTTATGTTTTAATGCCTAACCCTTTTTACCAAATTTATGGGGGAGCTACTCTTTTAGCTGGAGGAGTTTCAAAACATATCAATTTGATTGATACAAAAAATTTTTCTCTTGACCTAGATTCAATAAAATCAGACATTTGGAGAAAATGTCAAATTCTTGTTCTTTGCTCTCCATCAAACCCTACAGGAAGTGTAATGAGCGAAAGCGAGATTTTAAAAGTCATAAAACTTTCAAGAAAATATGGTTTCTACATCGTTAGTGACGAATGTTACGTTGATATTTATCGTCAGAATCCTCCTAAAAGTCTCATAGAAATTTCATTTAAAAAATATGGAAATTTTAAGAATATATTATCTCTACATAGTTTATCGAAGAGATCTAACTTGCCTGGATTCAGATCTGGAATGATTTGTGGAGACAAAAATCTTATCAAAAATTTCAAAAAGTATAGATCTTTTCATGGGGTAAGTATTCCGATTCCAATTCAAATAGCTAGCAGTGAAGCTTGGCGAGACGAAAAGTTTGTTAAAGATAATAGAAGTTTTTATAACGAAAATTTCTCCTTGGCTAATAAAATTCTTGACTACAAGGAACCAGATGGAGCTTTTTATATGTGGTTAAAAACTGAAAATGGAGAAAAATTTTCAAAAAGACTTTATAAACAAAAAAATATTGTTACTCTTCCTGGTAAATATCTTGCTGTATCGAAAAATGGAAAGAATCCCGCAGAAAACTATGTAAGAATTGCATTAGTTCATAACAAGAAAATCGTTAAAGAAGCTTTAGAAAAAATTTCTGATATTTTATAAATATGACAAATAAAAATTGGTTTGCATTAGGAATAGGCAAAAAAAATAAAAAGGGTAAGTACCTTGATATGTACTTTCACCCTGACAATATTTCTTCATCCGAAACTAATTTAAAAGAAACTCCAGAGCATAAGTTAGTAAAAGTATCAGATGACATTCCTCCGTCCTCTGTTCCAGAGGCATATCTAAAACTTCACTTGATTTCGTTAAGATTGATAAAACCAAACGAAACAAATTTAGATGGGATATTCGGAATTCTTCCTAATGTTGCTTGGACATCCATTGGTCCAGTTGATGTTGAAGAACTTGCAGGGAAAATAAATGAAAACAAAATTAAAGGCTCACCTATAAAAGTTTTTTCTTTAGATAAATTTCCCTCTCTTCTAGATTATGTATCACTTATTGATGTCAGAATTGCTGATGCTAGCAGGGTTAGATTAGGCGCATATTTAGGAGCTGGTACCACTGTGATGCACGAAGGATTTGTAAATTTTAATGCAGGTACTTTAGGTGAGGCGATGGTAGAAGGAAGAATTTCGCAAGGTGTCGTTGTTGATGAAAATTCTGATATTGGAGGAGGTGCGTCTACCATGGGCACTCTCTCGGGAGGCAATAACATAAAAATATCAATAGGGAAAAACTGTCTATTAGGTGCAAATTCTGGACTAGGAATTCCTCTTGGGGATCGATGTACTATCGAGGCAGGACTTTACCTTACAAGTGGCGCTAAGATAGAAATGCTCGACGAAACTGGAAAAATAGTCGAATCACTAAAAGCTAAGGAATTGTCCAATAAGACTGATCTTTTATTTATCAGAAATTCGTTGACTGGCGCCATTCAATGCAAAAAGAACTTAAATGTAAATAAACTCAATGAAGATCTTCATGACAACTGAGGATTTTGAGAAGCAAAAAATAAATATATCAGCTGGATTTTGGAGGAGAATCTTAGCCCTTTTTTACGATAGCCTACTTATAACTGGAATAATTATAGGGTTTCTTTTAATTATTACTTTTCTATTTGATAAATCATTTGAAACTCCCTCAGAAAGATTATTCTTACAAATCTCTTATTTGTTTATAGGATTCTTATTCTTTACTTACTTCTGGAAAGTAAATAATGGGCAAACTTTAGGAATGCAAGTTTGGAAGATAAAAGTAGTAGGAGAAACAAATGAAAAACTTACTACTGGAGATTTATTAAAAAGATGTTTTTTTGGATTTTTATTCAATATTTTTTTTGGAATTAATTATTTATATATTTTTTTCAATAGAGAAAAAAAATCTTTAAATGATATTTGGTCAAAAACCAAGGTAATTAGATCTGATTAAGCTTTTAATAACCTTAAGCCAAGGAAGCCCACTATCAAAGAAGGAAGTAATATTGCTAGCCCAGGAGATATGTTATTAATTATTGCTATATTTCCTAGAATTTTTAAAATTAAATTGAAACCAAATGCCATCAATGCTCCAAACAAAAGCCTTTCTAGGTTTTTATTCTTTTCAAAAAATAGAATGGATAACGCGATGGACAAAATAATTATGGAGACCGCCGAAAATGGCTCTAATAATTTTTTCCAAAACTCGTAAGATATCTTTTTTTTCTCTCTTTCTGGTCCTGTTTGAGTAAGAATTTTATAAACTTGAGATAAGGGAAGTTCTTTAATTCCTAGATCTTCATTAATTCCTACATTAGGACCCTCCTCCCAATAAAATACAGAATAATTTTCTTTT
This sequence comes from Gammaproteobacteria bacterium, assembly GCA_004213955.1. GTDB lineage: Bacteria > Pseudomonadota > Gammaproteobacteria > Magnimaribacterales > AG-339-G14 > AG-339-G14. Next base: position 59,298 of record SGZL01000001.1, on the reverse strand, counting down.
TTTATTGAGTCGAAAGCTTCATTTAACTGCCATTTATCTTCTTGTATTTCGAATGATTTAGCTTCAACTATAGACTGTAACCTTTTTTCTTCATTGAGATAATAAAGTTTAATATCGGATCCAGAGTTATCTAGAAAAGAATAATTAGCTAGAACATTATTTTTTTGCAACCAGTCTGATTTAATAGCTAACTCTTGGTCTTTAAATTTAATATTTTTAGCTAAAATTTCTAATTTTGGAGTAATTAATTCAAAACTTAACAAAGTAAATATTAAGAAAATAATTATTGGTTTCAGAATGTTTAAAATATTAGCCAACATAGATTTACCTAGTATTTGAGCAGCAATTAATTCGCCAGAATCACTCAAAAAGCCAAAAGTCAAAATTGCAGAGATAACGGCACATAATGGTAAGATCTCACAAAGTCGACTCAGAGAAATATAAAAAATATATTGAAGAATTTCTAAAAATGAATAATTTATACTTAAATCCTCTAATTCTTTTACTAAATTTAAAAGAAGATCTAATGAAAATATTAAAAAAGATACAAAAAAAAGAATTTTCAAAGATTCTTTGAAAAAAAACTTATCAATCGTATCTCCAAAAATTACATTCATATCAAAGTTTTATAAAAATATAAAATTAAAAAATAAAATAACTAAAAAAAAGAAAAAAGAAAGTTGAATAAACCACTTTTTCGAATATTTTCTAGCCACAATCGAATTTATATCTAATACGTAATTATTCAAACCAAAAAGCGAGAGTCCCAGGCTTAAGTAAACTCCATGAATGATTAAAAAAATCTGAATGGGGCTTAAAATGCCCTCTTCAACAAAAACTTTTTGTCCAATTACTAATCCATAATATGACAAAAAAATAACTAGGCCAGAAAAAATTAATAAAAATCTTCCGCTTTCATGCATTTTTAAGCTTAAAGGAACAGCTATTAAAACAGAAACTATCAACATTAAACTCAAGGAAATTCTTTCAAATATCTCAGAGAGATAAAATTTTGAATCAACTTTATTTATTAATTCATACCAATTTTTGGTTTTTATATCTTCGTTTACAATAACTTGATTTTTAGGAAATAAAAAAATTAAACTTTGAAAGTTTAAAAATAAATCGTTCTTTTCTAAGGGAATAACCAATTCTCCTTGCTCAAATATAATTTGATTGTAAGAGTCATCCGAAGAACTGGCGGTAACTTCATCAGAATTCAAAATGTAATTGAGATCGTCAGATTCAATTTTTGCAAAAATATTTTGAAATCCTAAATCTGATGCCCCTTCAGCATAAAAAACTCCATTTAGTTCTTTGATTTGATTTACCTTTCCTTCTCCCATCAATTTAAAATTATCTGCAAAAGATTGAGAATTTGAAAGAAAGCTTAAACGTTCATTTGAAGAAGGAGAAATAAAAAAAGAGTTAAAAATTAAAAAAATAGAAATAACCGCTGAGGGTATTAATGATAGATAAATTAATTTTAAATTACTTAAACCGGCTTGACTTGCAAAAGTTATTTCATTGGTTTTTTTTAAATTGTATATTGAGATCAAAGTACCAATAAATACTGAAGCTGGTATCACAACTTCTAATATAGAAGGTACAGAGAAAATTAAAACTAAACTTACAAGGCTTGGATACAACTCTCCATTTGAAGCTTTTTCTAAAAAATCAATTGACTGATTAAAGAATAATATTCCAAATAAAATAATAAAAGTTATAAGTAACGTTTTTAACACTTGGTTTAATATATAAAAAGATATTATTTTTGGCATAATAGTTTTTCAATGAACATATTAAGTATTATCTAACAAATTTAGATTGGAGCAAAAATGAAAAAACTAATTTCAATAACTACAAATGAAAAAAAAATTAACTCTTTGCAAAATCTTAACTCTGAGTGTTTGGTGATTGGTATAAATGAGGATAAAAAATTAAATGATATTACAAAAGTTTTAAACGCCGCGTCGTCAGGCTCAATTAAAAAATTACTTAATAGGCAAGAATTAACAGGCGGATTAAAGAATCAACTTTATCTTCCTGAATTGACTGGTTTCAAAGCTAACAAAGTTTATTTTATTGGTCTAGGTAAAAAAAATAAGGAACTTAACGAAGACGAATTTTCAAATTTAAGTAATGCACTATCAAAAATTACCATCTCTGCTAATTCACAAAATTTAGATATCTTCCTTCCCGAAATAAAAGTTAAGTCAAAAAATGCATCATGGGTGTATAAAATTCTTACTAGAGATATAGAGTCTGGCTGTTATCAATATTTTTTTGATGGCAAAAAAAAGCAGCCAAAATATAAGTTAAGAAAAGTGAATTTTCTAAATTTAGAAGGAGACGTGTCTAAAACAAAAATTATTTCATCCATAAAAATAGGCCAAATAGTTGGAGCAGGAATGAATACTTCTAAGAATCTAGCTAACACTCCAGCAAATATATGCACTCCAACTCATCTTGCTAATCAAGCTAAATTATTGTCAAAAACGTATTCTTCAATAAAAACAAAAGTTTTGGGCGAAAAGGAGATGAAGAAACTTGGTATGGATTGTCTTCTCTCTGTAGGTAATGGAAGTGCTCAGGAATCTAAATTTATCATCATGCAGTATTCTGGAGCAGAAAAAAAATCTAGACCACACGTTATAGTTGGAAAAGGAATCACTTTTGATACGGGTGGTATCAGCATAAAACCAAGTCCAAATATGGATGAAATGAAATATGACATGTCTGGTTCAGCAAGTGTATTTGGAACAATGAGAGCTATTGGTGAAATAAAGCCGAAATTAAATATCATTGGAATCGTTGCTTCAGCAGAAAATATGCCTAGTAGTACAGCCACCAAACCAGGTGATGTAGTCAATACTTTATCTGGTCAAACAGTAGAAATTTTAAATACAGATGCTGAGGGAAGATTGGTTCTTTGTGATGCATTAACTTACGTAGAAAGATTCAAGCCGGCTAGTGTAATCGATATTGCAACTTTAACAGGAGCGTGTGTTGTTGCCTTAGGTCACCAAGCAACAGGGCTTCTATCAAATGACCAAGGATTAGCTGACAATATTATGGAAAGTGGTTTTTCAAGTTGCGATAAAGCATGGCAGCTTCCATTATGGGATGAATATCAAAGTGATATAAACAGCAAATACGCTGATATTGCTAATATTGGTGGAAGAGCTGGAACAATAACAGCTGCATGTTTTCTTTCACGTTTTACAAAAACTTACAAATGGGCTCATCTAGATATTGCTGGTACCGCTTATGGAGGGCGAGTAGGAAAAACCTCTAGCGGAAGACCTGTTCCTCTTCTTACGGAATATTTATTGTCTAGAAAATAAATATATGAGTACTGTAAGCTTTTTAAAAGCTGGAGATACAGAAGAAAAAGCTATCGATTTTGTTTGTAAGCTAACTGGAAGAATCACTTATGAAGATTTGTCAGCAATTGACTCAAAAAAAATTAATATAAGATGCAATGATGCGGAACAGGCCTCAATTCTAAACGAAAGATTATGGGGTTTTCCAGAAGATATATATATTCCTCACAAAATAACAACGGAAAAAAATTCAAAAAATTGTAATGTTCTTATTTCTTACCCCGGTTTAAAAAATGAAGAAGATTTCTTTTATCTAATAAATCTTAATCCTCAAATACCATCTAATTACTGTGATTTTAAGAAAACTTATCAGATTGTCATCACAGATAACTCAACCTTTCAAAACACAGCAAGAGAAAGCTACAAAAAATGCCTAGGAGATGGACTCAAACCAGAGTTTATTGAAGAAAATGAAAAAAATATTTGAGCCAAAAAAAATAGAAAAAAAATGGTACGCCTTTTGGGAAAAAAATAACCTTTTTAGGTCTAATGCTTCATCTAACAAAAAACCTTATAGCATAATGATTCCTCCGCCAAATGTGACAGGAAATCTTCATATGGGTCATGGATTCCAAAATACATTAATGGATACTCTGGCAAGGTATAAAAGATTGAAAGGCTTTGAGGTTCTCTGGCAGCCGGGAACCGATCATGCTGGGATCGCGACTCAACTTGTTGTTGAGAGGAATCTTGAACATAAAGGACTATCTAGAGAAAAAATTGGTAGAAATAAATTTGAGAAAGAGATTTGGAAATGGAAATCAAGCTCAGGAAATATTATCTCTTCGCAATTAAAAAGAATGGGGGCTTCATTAGATTGGAGTAGAGAAAAATTTACTATGGATAATGATTTCAGTGATGCTGTAACTGAAATATTCTGCTCGCTTTACGAAGAAGATTTGATATATAGAGGCTATAGGTTAGTAAATTGGGATGTGAGTTTGCAAACTGCAATCTCTGATTTAGAGCTTTTATCAAAAGAAGAAAATTCAAAAATTTGGCATATAGCTTATAAAAATAGCGATAAAAATAAATCTATTGTAGTAGCAACAACCCGACCTGAAACAATGTTTGGTGATGTTGCTATAGCAGTAAATCCAAACGATAAAAAATATAAAAATCTTATAGGCGAAGAATTTGAAGTTCCTTTTTGTGAAAGGTCAATCAAAGTTATTGGAGACAATTACGTAGATGAAAGTTTTGGCACAGGTTGTTTAAAAATTACTCCAGCACATGATTTCAATGATTTCGAAATTGGTAAAAAGCATAATTTACCAATAATAAATATCTTAAATAAAAATGGTCTTCTGAATGAAAATGTTCCCAAAAAGTATCAAAATCTTTCTGTTGTAGATGCAAGAAAAATATTATTGGAGGATTTACAAAAAAGTGGAGCTCTCATCAAAGAACTCGAACATAAACATAATGTACCAAGAAGTGAAAGGACTGGAGAAATTTTAGAACCGATGCTAACCAAGCAATGGTATTTAAAATCTAGAGAACTTGCTGAGGATGCAATAAAATTGGTAAAAACAAGAAAAGTAAAATTTGTTCCCGCTAATTGGGAAAAGACTTATTTTTCTTGGATGAATGATATAAGAGACTGGTGTATTTCTCGTCAGTTGTGGTGGGGACACAGAATTCCAGCTTGGTATGATGAAAGCGACAATGTCTATGTAGGCGCGACTGAAGAAATAGTAAGAAAAAAATATAAACTCAAAAACACCCTAAAGTTAGCAAGAGATGAAGATGTATTAGATACTTGGTTTTCTTCTCAACTTTGGACATTTGTGACGCTTGGTTGGCCTAAAAAAACAAAATTTCTAAAGAAATTCCATCCTACTTCAGTATTAGTTACAGGATTCGACATAATTTTCTTTTGGGTTGCAAGAATGATAATGATATCGCATAAATTTCTAAAGGAAGTTCCCTTTAAAGAGGTCTATATTCATGGACTAGTAAGAGACGGCGAAGGTGAAAAAATGTCAAAGTCAAAAGGGAATATAATCGATCCAATAGATATTATTGATGGAATTGACTTAAAAACTTTAATAGACAAAAGAACTTCAAACTTAATAAATCCAAAACAAAAACAAAAAATTACGAATAAGACGGCTTTAGAATATCCTGATGGAATCTCTCCCTATGGAGCCGATGCTGTAAGGTTTACTTTTTGTTCTCTTGCTTCGGGAAGTCGAGACATAAATTTTGATTTAAAAAGAGTTGAGGGATATAGAAATTTTTGCAATAAATTATGGAATGCTTCGAGATTTATTTTATTGCAATGCAACGAAAAGAAAATTGGGAAAGGCGCTTCGAGATCGAGTGAAGATTTATGGTTACTTAACGAACTTAATAAAACTCTGAAAGAATATTGCCTTCATTTAGAAAATTATAGATTTGATCTTGCAACAAAGGTTATTTACGAGTTTGTTTGGGATATTTACTGCGATTGGTACATCGAGTTCTGTAAAATTAGATTGCAAAGCGAGAATTTAACAGTCAAAGATAAAGGGTCAATTTTAAATTCGCTAGTAACATCTCTGGAATCAATTTTAATAGCTTTACATCCGATAATACCTTTCATAACTGAAGAAATTTGGCAACAATCCAAAAAATATCATAAGTTTAATAAAAAAAGCATTTCCCAAAGAAACTTTCCAAAAATAATAAATTCAGAAAAATCTTTTAAAGAAATAGAGCTGATAAAATCTGCAATAGTAGGTATTAGAAACTTTAGAGCTGAGATGAAATTATCTCCAAAAGTTAAAATAGATTTATGTTTAGATAGCAAAAACAAAACTTTTAAAACTTTAAATCAATATAAGTTATATCTTGAAAGGCTTGGAGGTGTTAATAATATTATTTATGAATCAAGCCCTCCTCCATCTTCTATAATTCTTGTAACAGACGATAAACTATTTATTCCTTTAAAAGGTCTTATAAATTCAAATGAAGAAATTAAAAGAAATTTAGAAAAATCAAAAAAAATGGATGTACAGTTTGAATCTTTGCAAAAACAATTAAAAAATAAAAAATTCCTAAGTAATGCGCCAAAATCACTTATTAAAGAAAGAAGAATGCAAATGAAAGAAATAAAAACTAAAATTTCTGAAACTAAAAAACATATTAAGGTATTAAAAAAAGTATAATTTCGTTATGTGGTTAAGAGGAGCTACAGCAGGAATAATTATAAGCCTTTTGGCAGCTGGGCTTTATAATTACCTTTTTCAAGAAAGTTTCCTTAGGGCTTTTCTTTTTATTTTGTTTTCTACTTATATTTCCAGTATGACCATAGTTTATGGAAAAGAAATAAAATATAGACTTAAAAGAGAAAAAGGAACCATAAAATGGTTTGATCCAAGTAAAGGTTATGGTTTTCTTGAAAGAGATAAAGGCGGCGATCTTTTTATTCATTTTGCATCAGTAAATGAAAAAGACCGAAAAAACTTGAAAGAAAATACTAGAGTTAGTTACAAAGTTGTTTCTAGTGTTAAAGGGCCGCAAGCTAATGAGATAAAAACTATTTAGTTTTTCTCATATAAAATCTTATTTTTTTTTCTTCAATATTTTTTTTATAAGCTACGAAACCAAATTTTTCATAAAATTCTTTTGTATACTCTCTAGAGGTCAAAATCAAAGAGGAATTAATAAATTTTTCATTCTGGACTTGAAAGATAAATTCCATCAATTTTTTTGCCACTCCTTTATTTCTATATTCTTTAGAAACAGAAAATCTTTGAAGGGATATATCTTCTTTTGTATTGGGCCAAAGTCTTGCATAAGCAACTAAAATTTCTTTTAAATAAATCAGTAAATGATGACTTTCTTTGTCAATTTTTTGGTCGTCATATATCTTGTCTCCTTTACTTTTATCTCGAAGATCAATTATTTCTTGAAAACTTTCTTCGTCAATACTAGAAAAGTTTCTACATTTTTGGATGTAAATATCTTTAACTGTTCCCACTAATTATTTTTAAGGACAAGGATTAGGACATTCCGAATGAATCTTATCTAATTCATCCAATATATCTTGAGATAACTTCGTTTGTTCGCTCTTTATTGCGAGTTTTAGTTGAGCCATTGAGGTTGCTCCAATGATATTTGAAGTAACAAAGTCTCTCGAATTAACGAAAGCATTTGCCATCAGGGAAGGATCTAAATCAGACTGCTCAGCCAGACCTACATATTTCCTAATAGCTGATTCTGCACTAGGCGTTTCGTATCTTTGACCTCTTCCAAATAACTTGGTTCTCGATCCTTCGGGAAGTTTTCCATCTAAATACTTTCCCGATAAATAACCTTGAGCTAAAGGAGAATAAGCAAGCAAACCTACTTCACTTCTGTGGAAAAACTCTGACATTCCAGTTTCATAATTCCTATTTAAAAGATTATAAGCATTCTGGACAGACTGTGCTCTTGGGTAAGATTTCTTCTCTGATACGTTTAAGAATTCAGATAATCCCCATGGAGTTTCGTTAGACAAACCAATGTGTCTTACTTTCCCGGTTTTTACTATTTCTTCAAGAACCTCCAGTGTTTCTTCAATTGGAATAGACTCCAGATCATAATGCTTATACAAGCCCAATCCTCCACCAAAAATGTTTAAAGCTCGATCCGGCCAATGCAACTGATATAGATCAATATAGTCAGTTTGGAGTCTTTTCAAGCTTCCTTCTATTGCTTCTTCAATATTTTTTTTATTAAGTCTAGTTTCGCCCCCTCTAAACCATTTCATTCCACTTCTGCCCGCAACTTTAGTTGCTAGAATAATTTCCTTCCTATTTCCATTTTTACTAAACCAATTTCCAATAATCGTTTCAGTACTTCCTTGTGTTTCTGCTTTTGGAGGGATGGAATAAAGTTCAGCTGTATCAAAGAAATTTACTCCTTGTTCAACAGCATAATCCATTTGCTCGAAGCCTTCTTGTTGAGTATTTTGTTGCCCCCACGTCATAGTTCCAAGACAAATTAAACTCACATCAATTCCAGTGTTGCCTAATTTTCTAAATTCCATTTAATACCCCCTATTAAAACTAATTATTTTTTTTAAAAAGAAAAGAAAAAACCTTGAAATACTAACAAATGAAGATAGATTTATGTGTTTAGTATAAATAAGTCCATCTTCTCTACCCGCTAATAATCTATAGTAATTTTTCCTTTTTCCCACATTTCTGTAATCATTTTTTTTATAGAAACTGATTGCACCTATATTACTATTTCTAACCTCTAAAAATATATCTGATACTCCTTTTTTAGTAAGTTCTTTTTCTGTTTTATCCAAAAGCTTTTGACCCATACCCTGAGATCTAAAGTCAGGATGTATTGATATATTCAAAAGATGAGACTCAGTAAAATTAACTGTAGAAATGCAAAATCCTAACAGCAAATCATCTTGTAATATCACAATATTTTGATAACTAGAATTTATACAGTCAATAAAGCTTCCTATTGACCAAGGCGTAGGATTAGATAATTTTTCTATTTCCATGATTTGATCTAAATCTTTAAATTCTAAAGATTTAAATTTAATCGATTTTTTTCCAGGCATTTTTTCTTTTTTTTGGATTAAGCATAAACTCTTCTAAACAATTGGGTTTTATAATTTTATTTTCTACAAAAAAATTTAAAATTTCATTTGAATCTTTTTCTTTAAAATCTAGTCCAAAGGACATGGATAAAGAAAATAAAAAAGATATTTCAGTAGGACTAAATTTTTTAATTTTTATCTTTACAACTTTATTTTTTTTAAAAAGGAAATCTTTATTTAATTTCCATTTATCAAATTTTAATTCTTCTAAGATATACTCGCCAAATTTCATTTAATTAATCCTATATAATATTTTAATCCAAATCTAAAATTAAAATTGAAAGAAATTATAAATAGCTCAGCTTCTAAATATTCTGCTTTTAAAAAGGTAGAACTTAATTCTAGGAAATGGCCAGAAAATCAGGTCACTAAACCCCCTGTCTGGTGCAGTGTTGACTTAAGGGATGGAAATCAAGCCTTGATAGAGCCTATGGGTATTGAAAAAAAAATAAGATTTTTTTCAATGCTTGTAGAACTGGGATTCAAACAAGTTGAAATAGGCTTTCCATCAGCTTCAGATACAGAATTTAATTTTGTCCAAGAATTAGTTAAACAAAAATTAATACCTGACGATGTCCAAATACAGGTGCTTACACAAGCTAGAGAACATCTAATCAAAAAAACTTTTGAGTCGGTTGCTGATTGTAAAAACGTAATTATTCATTTATACAATTCAACTTCTACACTTCAAAGAAAAGTTGTTTTTAATAAAGAAAAAAGTGGTATTACCAAAATAGCAACAGATGGTGCTGAATTAGTAAAAAATTTAGCATCTGAAATGAAAGATGTAAATTGGCAGTTTCAATATAGCCCAGAAAGTTTTACTGGAACCGAATTGGAATACGCTCTAGAAGTGTGTAATAGAGTTAATGAAATTTGGGAGCCTACTGAATCAAATAAGACAATTATGAACCTACCTGCAACTGTTGAATTATCCACACCAAATATTTATGCGGATCAAATAGAATGGATGTCAGAAAATCTTATCGATAGAGATAATATATTATTAAGTCTTCATCCCCATAATGACAGAGGGACTGCAGTTGCTGCAGCTGAACTAGGGCTTATGGCAGGAGCTGATAGGATTGAAGGCACTTTATTTGGTAATGGAGAGAGAACCGGTAATGTTGATATTGTTTCTTTAGCTCTTAATCAACTAACTCAAGGCATAGATCCAAAGTTAGATTTTTCTGATATAAACAAAGTTATGCGAGAGGTTGAATATTGTAATCAATTGCCTGTTCATCCTCGTCATCCTTATGCTGGTGATTTAGTTTTTACTGCTTTCTCAGGATCTCACCAAGATGCCATCAAAAAGGGTTTTGATGCTATGAGAGAATCCAATGATCCTAAATGGGCAGTTCCATATTTACCTATAGATCCTGCAGATGTGGGCAGAACTTATGAAGCTGTTATTAGGATAAATAGTCAATCAGGAAAAGGAGGCGTTGCATATTTATTAGAAAAAGATCATGGCTTATCGTTGCCCAGAAGATTACAAATTGACTTTTCAAAAGTTATTCAAGAAATAACAGATGATAGTGGTAAAGAGATTGAGGTTGAGGAAATATGGCAAGAATTTAAAAAAAATTATATTGACGTTGGAACGAGCTTAAAATATCTGAGTCATAGTATTAGTTCAGAGAATTCCTCCAACAAGATTAACTCTGATGTCCTAAAACTTAATATAAATTTTAAGGGAAAAGAAGTTGAAATAAGCGGTGAAGGAAATGGTCCTATCGAAGCCTGTATTAATGCTTTGAGTGAATTACTTAATTCGTCAATAAAAATATCAGATTACCATCAACATGCAATTTCCTCTGGTGCAGATGCTTCAGCTGCAGCTTATATAGAAATATCTATCAAAGATGAGACCTTCTGGGGAATAGGAATTAACTCAAACACTGTTGCAGCATCTTTTGAAGCAATAATTAGCGGAATCAATAAATCTATAGATTAGATTCTGCAGACATAAACCCTTTTTTTATTCTCAAACATACGTAATTGCCTTTTTCTTTGGAGCCCCAGATAAATTTAGGCTGGCTTGTTTTTTTAGTATTTAAAAAAGATTTTGTTAATTCTTCTAAGACTTGGGAACTTGGCAATCTAAATTTTTTTGATTCCAACCAATTCAAGATTAGTATCTTTTGATATTCGGAATCATATTTTTTTAATTTCTCTACATTGATTTTTTCCTCAACGAGAATATTTTTAAGTTCTTGGGATGAAGTTTTGCTTAAAAAATCATATGACGCCTTATTATTATCTATATATTTTGAAAGACTTTTTCTATAATTTGGCCATCTTTTTGAAATTTTTGATATAACTTCGTTTCGTAAATAATTTCGATCAAATTCAATATTATTATTTGATTCATCTTCAACATAACTCAATTTTTTTCTTTTAGCTATTTCGATAAGATCATTCTTAGATAATTTAAGAAACGGTCTTATTAAGATTCCCTTTCCTAAAGCTCGTTTTGCTGGGATAGAAGAGGAACCCTTTAAGCCAGATCCTCTTAACATTCTAAAAAATAATGTTTCAATTTGGTCGTCTAGATGATGCCCCATAAACAAAATTTCATCCTTACTCAAAACTTTCTCAAAGATGTTATATCTTTTTTCTCTCATCAAAGATTCAAGGCTTGCTCCTTTTAAATTATTAGATTTGAAAGAAAATTTTTTTAAGATTAATCCATAATCTTTACAAAAGCTTTTGCAATGCTTTTCCCATTGCCCGGAATATTTAGAATATTCATGATTGATGTGTATTGCCACAACATTGCATTTGATATCTTTAGCTGCTTCTCCGACTTCATAAAGCAGTACAGTTGAGTCAACTCCTCCGCTGTAAGCAACATAGCACGTCTTATTTTCTTGCAAATGAGGAATTATCAGAGATTTTGGATCAATCAATTATTAAACCAAACCGTAAGACATAATTTTTTCATATCTTTTCTTAAGAATTTCGTCTATATCTTGAGTATTCAAATCATTGAGGGTTTTTTCAATAGAATCACTTATTAAATTGCAAGATCCACCTAAATCTCTATGCGCCCCACCTAAAGGCTCAGAAATAACTTCGTCTATTAAACCAAATTTAATCAAACTTTCGGCATCAACTTTCATAGCTTTTGCTGCTTCATTAGCTTTGGATTTATCTCTCCAAATAATTGAAGCGCAAGCTTCGGGAGAAGCAACTGCATAAATTGAATATTCCAACATACAAATGTGATCTCCAACTCCAATCGCCAATGCCCCGCCTGAGCCTCCTTCGCCTGAAATAATGACAATTATTCTAGTTTTCAAATTTGAAAGAACGCTTAAGTTTTTAGCTATGGCCTCACTCATTCCTCTCTCCTCACTTTCGATACCAGGATAAGCTCCCGGTGTATCAACAAATGTTATAAGAGGTAAGTTAAAATTTTCTGCTAGTTTCATGAGTCTTTCTGCTTTTCTATATCCTTCTGGTTGAGCCATACCAAAATTTCTATTTAACTTATCTTCGGTATTTTTACCCTTTTCATGTCCTAACAACACAACGGGCATATTCTTAAATTTTGCGAGACCTCCGATAATAGCCCTATCGTCTCCAAAGGTTCTATCGCCATGTAATTCATCAAAGTCTGTAAAAATATTTTCTATGTAATCAGAAAAATGAGGTCTATGAGGGTGTCTTGCAACTTGAACTTTTTGCCAAATATCTAATCTGCTATAGATTTCTTTAGTAGTTTTCTCAATTTGATTACTAATATCAGATATTTCTTTAGAAACTGCATTTTCATTTTTTGTAGAAGTTTCAAGGTTCTCTATTTTGCTTTCAAGGTCGCTAATAGGTTTTTCAAATTCAAGGTAAGTGTAAGCCATTTAATTTCTCAAAAAGTAATGTAAATCTATATTTTTTATTCCACAGGTCCTCTTTAAAGTGTCAAAATTATCATTAGTGAGAGAAATATTAAAGTTTTCTCTTAGATCCATTCCAACTCTTCCATCTTTGGTATGATAATTTAATTCAACCGGACAACCATCTGAAGTTTCTTCTAAAGAAAAATTTTGTAAATTTTCAATCAATTTTTCAATTTTTTGTGGCTGGTTTTCAGAGACATTTATAGACAGTTTTCTAGCAAATTTTATTCTTGCTTGCTCTAAAGTATAAAGTTGTGTGACTCTCATCTTTTTTGCTAATCCGAATTGTTTTATTTTTTCAATATTCTCCTCTATAACCTCTCCATCAGCGATTATAATTTCATGTCCATTAAAAGATAAGTTAGATTGATCGAGAACTTCTTGATTTATAGTCAGCTCTATTCTGTCTGAATTATCATCTAAAGTGGCAAAGACAATTACTCCCCTTCTTGTTTGGATTCTATTATGAGTAATAATAACTCCGCAACATCTTTGAAAATTTTTACCTAAGACAAGATCTTTAATTTTTACAGGAGATATATGCTCTAGTTCCCAGAAGTTTTCATCAACTGGATGATGTTGGAGATGATAACCTAAAGATTCAAATTCTAATTTTGATGTTTCATTTGAGTGATTAGCTTCATCAACTTCTTTTTTTCCCTCAGGAGAAAATTCTTGAACCCCGAACATATCAGTCTGACCATTTTCAAGATTTTCTAATTCTTGTCTTGCCAGTTTTAAAATATCTTCCATCTGATCTAAAAGTTTAAATCTATCATTAGAAAATATATCCATGGCGCCGCTTTTTATTAAAGGTTCCAGGCATCGCTTATCTACCTTCGATAAATCAACTCGAAAACAAAAATCTTTTAAGCTTTTAAAATCTCCATTACTTCTCTCTTCGACAATATTCTCTATCGCTGAATCTCCTACACCTTTTATTGCACCGAGGCCAAATAGAATATTTTCTTCATTTAGAGAAAGAAAATTTTTTGAACTTTTATTTATATCTGGCGGATTAATTTTCAATCCTAATGAGTGAGAATCGTCTATAAGAATTTTAATTTTATCAGTGTCATCAAGTTCTGATGACAAAGCTGATGCCATAAATTGAGAGGGATAATGTGATTTCAGCCATGCAGTTTGATAAGAAATAAGTGCGTAAGCTGCAGAATGAGATTTATTAAACCCATATCCAGCAAATGTTTCAATTTGGTCCCACAAATCTTCAGCTACTCTTTTAACTTTATTCTTATTTTGAGCCCCTTCGATAAAACTTTCCTTTTGACTTTCCATTACTTCAGGAATTTTTTTTCCCATAGCTTTTCTTAAAATATCTGCCTGACCTAAAGTAAAGCCTGAGAATTCTTGAGCTAGTTGCATGACTTGTTCTTGATACACAATAACTCCGTAGGTACTCTTTAGAATCTTCTCGACTTCATTGTCTTTGGAATAATCAATGTTTTCATCTCCATTTTTCCTATCGATATATGTATCCACCATCTTCATTTCTAGCGGTCCAGGTCTATAAAGAGCGATCATTGCAATAATATCTTCAAATGTATTAGGTTTTAATTTTATTAGATATTCGCGCATGCCTCTTGATTCCATCTGAAAAACAGCTGTTGTTATTCCTTTCTGAAGTAATTCAAATACCCCTTTATCGTCTAAATCGAGTTCATCTATATTTATTGGTTCTAAATTAATAGAATCTCTAAAATCATTTATTTGTAATAAGGCGTTATTAATTACTGTTAATGTCTTTAATCCTAAAAAATCAAATTTTTGCAGACCTACTGCTTCTATGTCCTCCATACTGTACTGAGTAGCGTAACTTTGCGAAATATTTTCATCATAAGTATCTGCATCAAGATATAAAGGTGAATAATCATTTATCGCAGAAGGCGCTATAACTACTCCGGCTGCATGCTTACCAACGCTTCTAGTAGTTCCTTCCAATTTAAGGGCCATCTCAAATATTTCCGATGCATCCTCATCAATTTTTAAAATTTGTTTAAGATCTTTACTTTCGTTTATAGCTCTTTCTAAAGTCATTTCAGGGCTGAAGGGTATAAGTTTTGCAATTTTATCTCCTAAGCTATAGGACTTGCCTTGAGCTCTAGCAACATCTCTAACAACGGCTCTTGCAGCCATGGTTCCAAACGTACAAATTTGAGCCACAGCATGCTTTCCATATTTGTTAGTAACGTAATCTATGACCTTTTCTCTTCCATCTCTGCAAAAGTCTATATCAAAATCCGGATTACTAATTCTGTCTGGATTTAAGAACCTTTCAAATAAAAGATCGTATTTCATAGGATCCAATCCAGTTATTCCTAAAGCATAAGCAATAAGAGATCCTGCCCCGGATCCACGACCAGGGCCTACAGGAACGTCATTACTTTTGGCCCAATTTACAAAATCGGCAACAATTAGAAAATAACCCTCGTAACCCATCTTAAGAATAGTATCTAGTTCATAATTAAATCTTTCTAAATATTCTGAAGGCAGTTCTTCAAGGTAATTAAATTTTGTTTTTTCAAGAATCCCCTTCTCTGATAATTTTCTTAAATATTCAGATTCTTTCAGCTCATCTGGAGTTTCAAAATCCGGTAAAACATAAATACCCGTTTTAATTTCAAGGTTACACATTTTTGAAACTTCGAAAGCATTATCAATAGCTTCTGGAATGTCTTCAAATAGTTCTTGCATTTCTTCAAATGACTTAAGATATTGATCTTCTTTGTAGTCTCGTTTTCTTCTTGGATCACTTAATACATATCCAGATTGAATACTTACTCTAGTTTCATGAGATTCAAATTCGTTTTGGTTTAAAAACCTAACTCTATTTGACGCAATTAAAGGAATGTCAGAAGATTTTGATATCTCGATCAGTGAATCATTGCACTTTTTTTCATTATCAAAGCCGACTCTGGTTATCTCTAAAAAAAAATTTTCTTGAAAAATGTCTTTAAAAAAACGGGCTTGTTTTTCTGCCAAATCAAATTTATCTGCCAAAACTGAGTGGGCAATTTGACTTTCCAAACCTCCGCTAAACATAATCAATCCATCTTTATTATCTTTTAAAATTTCTAGACTTATAAGACATTCTTTTTTTCTTTTTCCGTTCGTATTAGCAAAAGATATTAATTTCATAAGGTTTCTATAACCCTCTAAATTTCTCGCCAATAGAGTTAGTTGACCTTTAGTGTTTTCTCCTTCAAGAGTCATTTCAGATCCACAAATTGGTTTGATACCGTTTTCTCTCATAGTTTGATAAAAATTTACAAATCCAAAAAGATTTGAATTATCTGTTATAGCCACAGATTCATATCCCAGTTCAGACGTCTTTTGCGCAAGATCATCCATACTTACAAGACCGTCGTTGATTGAATATTCAGAATGCAAACTTAAATGACAAAATTTATTCATTAATATTTTTGATTGGGCTAAAAGATTTCCTATGTTCTTTTATTATTCCATAAGTATTAATAGCTTCTATATGTTTTTTTGTTGGGTACCCTTTATGAGACGAGAAGGAAAACTCAGGGTGTTTATGGTCTAATTTTCTTAACAACTCATCTCTATAAACTTTAGCAATAATTGAAGCCGCCATAACTTCTGGGACTAAGTTATCAGCTTTTACAATAGCGATTAAAGGATATTTTGATTCAAAAGTGTCTAAACCATCCACTACGATTTTTGATGGAGAACAATTTAAATCTAAAACTGCTTTTTGCATTGCTAAAATTGAAGCTCTTTTAATATTGATTTTGTCTATGATTTTTGACGAAACTATTCCAATGGATATAGATTTGGCCTTCTTTTGAATTTCTTGGGCAATTTCATATCTTTTTTTTTCTGAGAGTTTTTTAGAGTCTTTAAGACCAAAAATACTTACTTCGCCCAATACTACTGCAGCTGCAACTACTGGTCCGACTAAGCTTCCCCTTCCAACTTCATCAACACCGGCAATTAATTTTTTCAAAATTATTACAACGATTTTATTACAGAAAAAAATTTAGACTCATTATCATTAATCAAAGAATTATGCAGAATTTCAAAATTTTTTTTCATTTCACCAAGATCATCTTTCATTAAAGTATCCAATTCATGTATGAGGTTATTTAAATTTACTTGAGTCTGAAGTAATTCATTAACTATTTTTTTTTCACTCAAAATATTTGGAAGAGAAATGTATTTTGAATAAATTAGTTTTGATAAAACAAAGTAACTCAGAAAATTAGTTTTATAGATTACTACCATAGGTGTTTTGCAAAGCGCACCTTCAAGTGTTGCAGTTCCAGAGGATATAATTGAAAAATCACAAGCTGATAAAACGGTTTTTGAATCGTCATAACATATAATTAAATTATTAAGCTCTTTTAGCTTTTCTTCAAAAAAATATTTCTTTGAGTTTTTAGTCAAAGTAAGAATGAATTTTAGTTTGGGATTATAATTTTGATAATGTTTAACCAAAGAAAGTAAATCGTTTATATGATTCCTTATTTCGGAGTCTCTACTGCCAGGAAGAAGTGCTATGTAAATTTTAGATTTATCTAAATTTAATTTATCTTTATATTTATCTTTATCGATCTCTAATTCTATATTTTTAGCTAAAGGGTGGCCTACAAAGCTTGAGCTCAAATTATTATTTTCCAAAATATTAGTTTCGAATTTATATAAACAGAAAATATGATCTAAATAATTAGAGAATTTTTTAATTCTTCCTTTTCTCCATGCCCAAACTTGAGGACATACATATTGAATTGTTTTTATGTTAGTTTCAGATTTTAATTTTTTTGAAATCCCTAAGTTGAAGGATGGGCTATCTATCCCAATGAAAATATCTGGTCTTTCATCAATAAAATAATCAACTAGTTGTTTTCTTCTTCTAAGAAGGTTTTTTAATGAAAATAAAGGCTCTATAAGTCCCATTTTTGAAATTTCTTCGAAAGGAAATAGGGATTTAAAGCCTTTTTCTTTCATTCTTTCTCCACCTAGGCCTATAAACTGAATATCACTTCTATGCTTTTTTAAAGAGTCAATTAAGTCAGACCCTAAAATGTCTCCTGATTCTTCTCCAGCGGATATGGCTATTTTCACTTTTAGATCTACCTAATTATTCCTCTTTCTGAAATTTTTATTGAATCCAAAAGTAAATTAATCTCTGGTATATGATTGAAACTTTTTTTTATTTCTTTTCTTGCCTCGTCCAAAGGTATTTTTCTCATGTATAAAATTTTATAGGCCTCTTTTAGTGATTTAGAGCTTTCTTTTGTCATATTTAATCTAGCTATGCCAGTTGTATTAAGTCCTCTTGCTTTTGCAGGATTTCCACTCACTCTTACAAATGCTGGAATATCCTTAGAAACGGCGCTTCCCATTGCAGAAAAACTGTAAGCTCCTATATTACAAAATTGGTGAATAAGACTAAATCCTCCTAGAATTACACCCTTTTCTAGTCTTACGCATCCAGCAATAGCAGAATTATTTACCATGACTACGTCGTCTTCAATAATACAGTCGTGAGCTACATGAACGTATGCCATAAATAAATTCCCAGAGCCAATTATGGTTTTTGAATTTTCTTGAGCCGTGCCTCTATTAACCGTAACTCCTTCTCTAAAAATATTTTTATCTCCAATTTCTAAATAAGTTTTTTCTCCGTCATATTTTTTATCTTGTGGATCTCCACCTATTGTTGCAAAAGAAAAAATTTTATTTTGTTTTCCTATTAAAGAAGGTCCTTCAATAAGAACATGAGATCCAATTACTGATCCAGATTTTATTTCAACATCTGCGCCGATGACTGAATAAGGCCCTACAGTAACGTCTATGTCTAATTTAGCAGATTTATCTATTATTGCTGATGGGTGAATCATTATTTTGGCCTGTCAGCACATAAAATTGTTGCTGAGCAAACAAATTCGTCTTCCACAGAAGCTTGGCACTCAAATTTCCAAATACCTCTTTTGCTTGATATTTTTGTAGATTCTAGAATTAATTTATCTCCAGGTATTACAGGCCTTTTAAACCTTAAATTGTCTGCTCCAACAAAGTAATACATAGATCCTTCATCAGGTGTTTTACTCATTGTTTTAAATCCCAAAATTCCTGATGCCTGAGCCATTGCTTCTAGGATGAGGACCCCCGGAACAACACTTTTTTCTGGAAAATGTCCTATAAAATAAGGTTCATTATTTGTAATATTTTTGTAAGCCTTTATGTATTTATCTAACTCTAATTCAATAACTCTATCCACAAGAAGAAAAGGATATCTATGAGGTAAATATTTTCTTATTTCTTCGATATTCATATTTTTTTTCTTTCGGAAGCAATTTTTTTCAACCAATCTTTATGTTCCATCAAAACTGACCCTCCAGAATAAACTCCCTTATTTTTTACATTATTTGTAACAAAAGTCATTGGATGAATAATAACTTCATCGGCTATTTCAATGTTATCAACTATTCCACATAAACCGCCAATCATACAATTTTTACCTATTTTTACACTCCCTGCTATTGAAGTATTTGCGCCTACGATTGTATTTTCTCCCAAATTACAATTGTGAGCTAAATGGATCTGATTATCTAATTTAACTCCATCGTTAATTACAGTTTTCCCAGAGGAGGCCTTATCGATAGTACAACCTGCTCCTACTTCAACAGAATTTCCAATCTCTACATAACCGTAATGGATAATTTTTTCCCATTTATTCCCGTTTTTTGCAAAACCTAAGCCATCCGATCCAATGACAGCTCCGGAATGCAAAATACAATTTTCACCTATCACAGAATTTGAATAAATTGACACATTTGAATGTATTAAAGTATTTTTTTTAATTGTTGATCCAGATCCAATAAACACTCCAGGTTTTATTACAACTCCATCTTCTATTTTTACATTTGTTTCTATATTGCAATTAGGTGAAATTATCGCTCCTTCGTGAATAATCGATTTATTATCTTGTTTAGATAAATCGACACTCATAGTGGTAAATAATTGACTACATTTGGCATAGGCTAAATGAACTTGATCAGAAAAGAGTTTATTTTTTAATGTACTTAGATCATCACTTTTAGATAAAATCACTGCCCCAGCATTAGTATTTTCTAAGTCTTTTCTGAATTTTTTAGAATAATAAAAAGAGATATCATATTTACCAGCCTCTTTAAGATTATTTATTGAGCTAACTTTGTAATCTTGATCTCCCTCAAGGGATAAATCTAACAATTTAGCAATTTCACCAAGTTTAAATTCTTTATTTACCAAAATTAGATATTAATCTTTGCTATTTGCTTGGTTTAAAAGCTCTATCACCTCTGGAGTTATATTTATCAAAGGATTAGTTCGATCATATGCTAATAAAGCCTGACTGTTAAAAAGTAAGGTTATTTTTTTGGCAACAATTAAATCGTTTAGTACTTTCTGAACATTTGGACCTTGATCTGCTTGAAGTTTCTGCACTACTTCATTTTCAAGGGTTTGCATTTTTTGCGTTAGAAATTGTATATCTTGGTATAAAGATTGGGCCTTTTTTAATTTTTCTGATTGCTCCTCATCAGACATAGTAGAAGAATCTTTGTTAAGTTCCTCAGCAATGCTCAATCTTTCAGAATCTTTTAATTGTGCTTCTTCCATTAATTCTTTGTAATCTCCGGATTCCCTTAGTTCTTCGAAACTAGTTCTAGCTAAATCTGTACCCAAAAAAATTGTTTGATAATCAATTACAGCAACTCCTTCTAAATTCGCCCATGATGGAAGAGAGAAAACAGTAAGTAGTAACGACGAGATAAAAATAAATAACTTTTTCATAGAAATTCTCCTTTTGAAGCAATAAATATTAATGCAGTTTACCTTCTGAAGAGGGTTCTTTTCCAGAAGAATTTTTTAAAATTGATTGCCAATTTCAAATTGGAAAGTTTCTGTTTCGTCAAATTCATCGTCGCCAAACACAGACGAGATTGCAAAAGACATTGGCCCTAAAGCAGTTATCCACGTTACGCCGACACCAATGGAATAACGCAATTCAGAGAGATCAAACTCATTACAATTAATCTCATATGATTTGCATTCATCACTAAAAACATTTCCATAGTCTAAGAATAAAGAGCTTCTTACAGATCTGGAGTCTTCTAGAAAAGGTATTGGAAAAATAAAATCTAATCCTCCTTCTAAAGAATAAGTGCCTCCCGTAGGCCTATTATAGTTGGAGTAAAATCCATCATATACTGCTCTGGGACCCAGTGAATTTTGCTCAAAGCCTCTTACAGAATTAAGACCTCCCGCATAAAAATTTTCATAAGGAGGTGGAGTTGCTGTATCGCCATATGCAAAAAGCCCCCCAAGTTCAGTTCTGATTGCAAAAATAAAATTATTTGAAAGTGGTCTAAAGTATTTAAATCTATGTGAGAGTCTTCCATAGGTAATTGAACTTCCTGGAACTGACACTGAACCTGAAATAACATTTAAAGTTCCAGCAGTTGGAAAGATTCCACGATTTAAAGAATTTCTAGTCCATGATGCACCTAAAGTTAGAGATTCAAACTTTGAGCCTTCAGAAGCAATAAAATCTAATAATTGTCTTGAGGAAAGCGCATCAGACTGCAAATCAGTTTGGTCGATAGAAGCTGAAAGACTTAATTGAGAAATTTCATTGATTGGAAGAACAAATTGAACGGATCCCCCAAAAGATTCTGTATTGTAAGCTGATATATTGAAATTTGAATAATCACTTGACCTGATATACGCCCCGTACCCTAAACCAATACCATCAGGACTAAAGTATGGATCAAAAAAGTTAAAAGAAACATTTGTTTGCCAATCACTGTAATTAATCCCAATACCAATACTATTACCAGTCCCAAAAGCATTGCTTTCAGAATAATTTGCACCAAGACTAAAACCGTAAGCTCCATACCCTAAACTCCCAGCTATTGAACCAGAAAACTCTTCTTCGACTATAAATTCAATATCAACCTTATCTTTCTCTCCTGGAACTGGAACTTTTTCATAATCCACTTGTTTAAAGAATCCTAAACGATCTAGCCTTAATTTTGATCTTTCTAATAAAGAATTAGATGCCCAAGCTCCTTCCATTTGCCTCATTTCTCTTCTAAGTACCACATCATGAGTTCTTTCATTTCCAGTGAAATTGATATTTCTAATATAAGTTCTTTGCCCCGGTTCTATAAAAAAGACTACATCAACAAGATTCTCTTCAATTCGTTTTATATTTCCTGATACCTCTGAAAAAAGGAACCCTTCGTTGTTTAACAGATTATTTATACTCTCTTCAGAAAAGGTAATTAGCTCTTGAGAAAAAATTGAATCATTTTGAGCAAAAATTAGTCTTTTAACGATTTCTTCATCTACCGGTAAATCTCCAGCTAACGTGACTTCGTTGATCTTATATATGTCTCCCTCAAAAATATCTACTGTGATAAATAATTTTTGCTTATCTTCTGAGATAGAAATAATAGAGTTATTAACTGAAAAATTTAAATACCCTCTATTTTTATAAAAAGACTCTAGACTTTCTAAGTCTCCTCTTAAGTTTTCTTTTGAATAAGGAGTATTTGTTCTAAAAATAGACAGCCAAGTTCTTGGTCTTAATTTAAATACCTTTTTTAATTCCTCTTCTGCAAATATTTTATTGCCAACAATATTAATTGATTTTAATTCTGCAGTTTCGCCTTCTTCAATTTCTACACTTAGTTTTACTCGGTTTCTAGGTAGAGGGTCTGATATGACTTCAACTGATGCGCCATACTTTCCTTGGGAAACATATTGTCTTTCTAATT
Source organism: Gammaproteobacteria bacterium (assembly GCA_004213955.1). Lineage (GTDB taxonomy): Bacteria > Pseudomonadota > Gammaproteobacteria > Magnimaribacterales > AG-339-G14 > AG-339-G14. The sequence continues at coordinate 36,608 of SGZL01000001.1, read as the reverse complement.
CGGAGCTTAAATTTTCAAAAACAGATCTTTTAAAAAGAGCCCCTTCAAAAATGCCTGAGTTTTTAAGTCCATCTAGTAAATTTTCTGTTTTAATAGCTTCGTTTCCTTCAATTAAAATTTCGTCTATTGTCGGTCTTTCAGTTAAGTCAATTAATAAGGCGTTCCCATCTCTGCCTATTTTTATATCGTCAAATTGACCAGAAGCAAAAATGGACTTAGAAATTTGGACAATTTCTTCCTGACCCACAGAATCGCCAATAGAAAAGGGAATTTCAGAAAAAATACTTCCTGCTGATACTCTTTGCAAGCCACTTATTCGAATGTCTTCTATGATCCAAGAAGAAGAAAATAAAAAACTTGGGAAAAGTAAAACGAAAAAAAATAATATTTTTAAATATACTTTTTTCATATATTAAATTCCCGAGAGTCTTGAAATGTCATTAATAAAAACAAAAATCATCAAAAAAATAACCATTGAGAGACCAATTCTATACACAAAATCTAAAGTTTTAGGAGAAATAGGAGAGCCTTTAATTTTTTCAATAGTTAATAGACAAATTTGCCCGCCATCTAAAATAGGAATAGGAACTAAATTTATCACTCCAAGCCCAATACTTACAAAGCTCATGAGCATCAAAAAAGAATATAACCCACCATACAAAATAGTATCCCCAGCAAATTGCCCTATCATCACAGGACCTCCTAGATTTTTAGGAGACACATAACCTGTAATCATTTTGTACAAAAATATAAATGAATCTATCACTGTTGAGTATGTTTGATCTACTGCGTTTATAAATGCCGAATATGGAGAATATGATTTATAAATAAGTGAATTTTCAGAAATTTTATTTGCAGATGCAATGCCGATAATCCAATTAGAATTTGAAAACTTTGGATAAACATCTTTAGTCATTTTTTTATCGTCCCTAATTAAAGTGATTTCAATAGGCATTCCAGCCGAATTATTGATAATATTTTTAATTTGACCCCAACTTGATATTGACTGAGCATTAATAGAACTAATCATATCGCCAGCTAAAATTCCTGCGATATATGCTGGGCCATCTTTAATAACGCCTCCAATTTCAGTAGTAACTGGCACACCTATTCCTAAACTACCTAAGAGATCTTTTGGCTCTTCTCCAATAAGCCAGTCTTGAATAGGAATTGATTTTTCGTCAATAACACCTTTTGAATCAATAGAAAGATTGATAACGCCTGATTCTCCTAATCGTCTTGAAAGATTAACCTGAGCCTCTGCTCTGGTCTCAACTTCGCTTCCATCAACCTTGAGGATGATATCTCCTTCTTTAATACTTACTAATGCAGCCTTGCTATCCGGCGAAATATAACCAGCTTGTGAAGACAAAGTAGAAGAACCATACAAATTTAAAAAAGTAAAAATTACTACTGCTAAAATAAAATTAGCTAAAGGACCTGCAAAAAGAATGAAAACTTTTTGGTAATACTTTTTAGATACAAATGAATCTTGCTCATTAAATTCCTCTTTATCTAAAACTTCTTCTCCCAACATTTTTACATATCCTCCAATAGGAAATAAACGAAAGTTATAAGAAGTTCCATCTTTACCAATCCAAGTTTTCAAACTTTTTCCCATTCCTATAGAAAAATCTAAAATTTTAACCCCGAAGAATCTAGCAACATAGAAATGGCCTGCTTCGTGAATAGCAGTAATAACCATTATTAAAGTTAGAAATCCAAGAATATAAGAGAATATTTCTATCATGTTAATTTAAAAAGTTTGAAGCAATTGTCTTAGCTTCTTTATCAATTTCCAGCAAATCTTCAATATCTAAATTTGATTCTGAAGGCCTACCCTCGAATATGTTCATAGTATAGTCTACAGCTGCAAAGATTGAATTGAACTTAATTTTATTATTAAGGAAATAACTTACAGCTATTTCGTTTGCTGAGTTCAGAGCAACAGGAATAGTTTCGTCTCCTTCCAAAGCTCTATAAGCGAAATTAATCGAAGGAAAATCAGATTCAAAGTGATCAAAAAATTCTAATTTACCCAACTCTGCTAAATTTAGAGGATTTGTAAAAGATTTTATCTTATCGGGGTAACCTAAACCGTAGGCTAGACATACCTTCATATCTGGCGTAGATAACGAAGCTATAGATGAACCATCAATATTTTCAATTATTGCGTGAATAATACTCTGAGGATGTATTATTACTTTTATCTTTTCAGGCTCCAAGTCGAAAAGCCACCTAGCCTCAATTATTTCCAAAGCCTTATTCATTAAACTTGCCGAGTCAATAAGATTTTTTTCCCCCATATTCCAAACAGGGTGTTTTTTTGCATCTTCAATTGTCACATTTTTAGTATCTCGAATTTTCTTTCCCCAGAAAGGTCCTCCTGAACAAGTGATGCTTACGCTTTTTACGTCTTTTCTTTCTAGATTGTTTAAACATTGATGAATTGCACAATGTTCTGAATCAATTGGAATGATAGTAGCTCCATATTTTTTTGCTTCAGACAAAAGTATCTTTCCCGCGACTACTAAAGGTTCTTTATTTGCAATGAGTATCTTTTTGCCCTCCCTTATGGATTTAAGTATTGAGTCTATTCCAACTATTCCTGAAAAAGCCGCAATAACAATATCTATATCTTTATCTTCTAATAACTCATCTAAACTGTCTGGAACGCTTACATTTTGGCAATTCTTGAAATCTTCTCTATCAAAGACTTTTTCGGAGAGAAATATATTTGTGGCATCTGTATCTACGGCCTGTTTAAGGATTAATTCTTTATTATTTCTAGCGACTAACGATTTTGCTAAATATCCTTCATTACCTTTTATTACCTCTATGGCAGATTTGCCAATTGATCCGGTTGAGCCCAGAATTAAAACTTTTTTCACAACACAAAAAAATTAATTAAAGAAAAGAAAACTGGCAAGGTAACTAGATGACTGTCTAATCTATCCGATAGTCCGCCATGACCTGGAAGAACCTTACCAGAGTCTTTAATTCCTTGTGTTCGTTTAAATCTACTTTGGAAATAATCCCCAACAATACTTGCTATAGAAGAGATAGAAATTAAAAAGGTAAATAACAACAAGCTTATATTCAATTTAAAAAACGATGGGAAGAAAAAAAATAATGTAGATAAAAAAATAACACAAAATAAAGTGCCTCCGATCAATCCTTCCAGAGTCTTATTTGGACTAGTTACTGGAAAAATTTTTATTTTCCCTATTGTTTTTCCAACATAATACGCAGCGGCATCAGTAAGAACTGAGATCATAATCCCAATAAAAAATAAAAGCCTAAGTTTTTCAAAGGTAGGTAAAAAAAGAATTAATAAAATTATAAAAAATATCTGAATCCAAAAAAATACATTAAATTTATTGGTCACTTTTGCCAATTCAAAAGTTAACGAAAAACATAATAACAAAATTGCAAAATAGAAAATCTCTAAATTAGAAAAAAAAATTAAAATTGTTGTTACTAAGGCTAAAACTATTCCAGTTATTTCTCTCTTGAACATAATATTAAGACCTTTTACCAAAATTTCTTTTTCTTTTTTTATAGTTTTCCAAAGCTCTCCTAAAATCTTTACTTTCAAATTCAGGCCACAATTTTCTAAAAAATATCAGTTCTGAATATGCTGCTTGCCAAATTAAGAAATTACTTAATCTTGATTCATTTCCTGTTCTAATAATGAGATCTGGATCAGGAGAAGAAGAGGTATCAAGGTAAGAATTTAATAACTTTTCATTAATATCCTTTTCTTCAAATTTATTTTTTGAAAAATCGTTGGCTATTTTTTTTACAGCTTGAAGTACATCCCATCTGCCTCCGTAACTAATTGCTATATTGAGGTCCATCTTTGGTTTGTAAGTGCTAGTTAAGCCTTTGGTTTCTGCAATTTTTACTATTATAGATTTTTTAAGTCTTGAAATATCTCCTATAAAATTAGCTCTAACGGAGTTTTTAATTAATTCTGGCGTTTCTTCTTTCATCGCTTCAACAAAGAGTTCCATTAAAGATTTAACTTCTTTTTTACTTCTTCTCCAATTTTCTGTACTAAAGGCGAAAAGAGTTAAGTGCTTAATATTATTTTTTACAGCAAATTCTATTGCATTCCTTGCTGCTTTTACTCCCGCTTTATGCCCATCTTTTTGTGTAAGATTTTTTTGTTTAGCCCATCTGGAATTACCATCCATGATGATAGCAACGTGAGTAGGTGTCGAGCTCATGCTAAAATTCTAAGAGATCTTTTTCTTTTTCCTTTAATAATGAATCTACTTTTTCAACATGTTGATCTGTGATGTCCTGAATCAAAGCTTCTCCCTTTTTAAGATCATCCTCAGAAATTTCTTTTTCATTAAGATATTCTTTTAGCATGCCATTAGCATCTCTTCTTTGATTTCTAATAGATACTTTTGAATTTTCAGCTTCGGATTTAGCAACCTTAATAAGATCCTTTCTTGTCTCTTCAGTTAAGTCGGGAAGAATCACCCTTATTGTTTCTCCAGAAGTTACTGGCTGCAGTCCAAGATCAGATTGGTGAATAGCCTTTTCAATTAAAGGAACGTTATCTTTTTCCCAAGGGACTATAGTAAGTGTTTTAGCATCTTCAATAGAAATATTAGACACTTGCTTGAGGGGCGTCGAATTTCCATAATAGTCAATTTCGATGGCGTCCAATAAAGAAGTGTTGGCCCGTCCAGTTCTAATTCTTTTAAAAGCTGTCTCAAGAGCTTCTAAAGTTCTACTCATGCCTTTGTTTGCGTCTTCAAGAGTATCGTCAATCATTTTTCTAGCTCAACTAAAGTACCGATATTTGTATTTTCATTAACAATGGCTTCCAAAATAGCGCCTTCCGAATCAGCATTGAAAACTCTGACGCTCAAATTATTGTCTCTGCAAAAACATAAGGAAGTTTGATCCATAACCTTTAGGTTTTTTGTTATTGCTTCATCAAATGACAAGTGATCATATTTTACAGCTTCTTTATTTATATTTGGATCATCTGAATAAACCCCATCAACATTTGTAGCTTTCAACATCACATCAGAGTTTAACTCAACTGCTCTCACACTAGCTGTAGAGTCTGTTGTAAATAATGGATTCCCTAATCCGCCAACTAATATGACTATTTTATCTTCAACTAAGGATCTTTCGGCTTCTTCCTTGCTATACGCTTTTACAAAATTTCCTATCGCAAAGGAGGAATACAAACTATTCTCACAATTATTTGAAGATAAAAAATTTGAAAGAGCTATACCGTTCATTATGGTAGATAACATCCCAATATAATCGGCAGGAACTTGGTCTATATTTAAAGAGGTTAACTCTCGTCCTCTGTAAATATTTCCTCCTCCAAGAACTAAAGCTATTTGTATATTGTTACTTTTTGCTTTTAATAAAGATTCTGACAAGCTATCAAAAGTTTTCTTATCAAATCCCTTTTCATTTGATCCAGAAAACCATTCTCCGCTTACTTTTAGGAGCACTCTTCTAGCTTTAGTCATGCTTAACTTTCTAATTGAGATTTTACTTCTTCAGCAAAATCCATTTTTTTAACTTCTATACCCTCTCCTAATTCGTATCGAAAAAATTCTAGAACTTGTGTTGAATTTTCAGATAAAAGCTTTTGAATTTTTTGTGAAGGATCTTTTACAAAAGGCTGACTTAGCAGAGAGACTTCCGATTTAAATTTTTCTAACCTTCCAGAAACCATTTTCTCTAGAATTTCTTGAGGCTTATTTGAATCCGATACTTGCGCTAAAATTATTTCTTCCTCTTTATTAATTAATTCTTCATCGAGGTCTTCAGAGCTAACTACTAATGGAGCTGAAGCTGCTACATGCATTGCGAGATCGTTTCCAATGGGATCGTTTTCGTTAGAAATTGAAAGGATTGAACCAATCTTATTATTTCCGTGAACATAAGAATAAATAAATTCAGAGTTGATAATTTCCTTCCTTCTTATAACAATATTTTCTCCAATTTTCTGAATTAAATTTTGTCGTTTTTCTTCTAAATAATTTTCAAGTAGTGTCTCAAGAGACAGATCGGGGTTTTCCAAACAGTAATCCAGTGTTTCTTGGCAAAAATCTATAAAATTCTGATCTTTGGCAACGAAATCAGTTTCACAATTAATTTCTAAAATAATTGCAATATTTCTAGATGAATCAATCTTAGATAAAATTTTCCCTTCAGCAGCGGTTCTTGAAGATTTTTTTTCAGCTTTTAAAGCACTATTCTTCCTCAGATTAGTTATTGCTAAATCTATGTCGCCTTCTGATTCTAATAGCGCCTTTTTGCACTCCATCATTCCAAGACCAGTTTTTTCTCTTAAAAGTTTTACTTCACTTGCTTTTATAGTCATGACAAAACTCCAAAATTTTCAATAATATTTTTCATCTATTCTTTACTCTAAAGACTATTCTTTTGTTTCCTCTTTTTTTGGTGGTGCAACCTCAGCTTTCTCTTCTAAAACTTCCGACTTTAAAGAATTTTCATTTTCATTCTCATCGGTCGATATTTGTTTTGTTTCATCGCCTTTTCTAACAATTACAGGTCCATCTCCAGAAACAATTCCTGTTGCTTTTGATGCGCCCTCAAGACAAGCATTAGAGATAATTCTAGTTAATAGAGAAACTGACCTTATTGCATCATCATTACCTGGAATAATGTGATCGACACAATCAGGATCAGAGTTAGTATCTACTATACCGATAATTGGTATCCCCATTTTTCTAGCTTCAGAAACGGCAATTTTTTCATTTTTAACATCCACTACAAATAATGCTTCTGGGAGCCCGCCCATATTCTTTATTCCGCCAATGGAACGTTCTAATTTATCCATTTCTCTTTTAATTCCCAAAACTTCTTTCTTAGTTAAACTATCAAATTTACCTTCCTCTTCTTGAGTCTTAAAAATTTCAAGTCTTCTTATTGAAGCTCTAACGGTTTTATAGTTAGTAAGCATTCCCCCTAGCCATCGATAATTGACATATGGCATATTGCATCTCTCAGCTTCTTCTTTTATGACGCGGCTAGCAGCTCTTTTAGTACCTACAAAAAGAATCCTGTTGTTAGATGCAGCAAGTTGGGAGCAAAAATCAATAGATGGTTTTAGAAGTTCTAAAGTTTTTTCTAAATTAATAATGTGGACTTTGTTTCTTTTACCAAAAATGTAGTTTTCCATTTTTGGATTCCAGAAACGAGTTTGATGTCCAAAATGGACACCTGCTTTAAGCATTTGTTCTATGGAAATATCCATGAAAGCTCCTTTTTATGTAAGCCATTCGGCTTGGGTTAAACTTCCTTGAAAAAAAATATTTAACTAGATTTGAGCCAAACCTAGCACCCAAATATTAATAAATTCCAAGTGCAATTTAGATTTTAATAATCCGAAGAGGATTAAAACATAATTGAGTGAAACGACAAAGAAAAATTAAATATTACTTAAAGAGTATAAACCTGGCTTTTGATTATGGATCCACTTTATAGCTGTAATTGCTCCTATGGCAAATATTTTTCTAGAATTTGCTAAATGAGTAATTTCTATAGTTTCATCATGCATATTTAGTATTATTTTGTGGGTTCCAACGGAATCATCATCTCTATAAGATTTTATAGAAACTTTAAGTTTTTCTTTTTTTGATTCAAAGAGATCTTTTAAATCTAGTGCAGTACCAGATGGAGAGTCAATTTTGTTTTTATGATGTGTTTCATGAATTTCTATGTCACTGGTTAAGCTGGTGAGTGAAAAAGAATTGAAAAAATTTTTTATATAGTTAATTCCCATGCTTAAGTTTGGAGCAATCATAATTGGAATAGACTCAGAGAGTTTTTTTAACATACTTATCTGTTCGTCATCATGGCCAGTAGAGGCAACAATTAAGGGCGCTTCATTAGATTTAGAAAAATTTACAATTTCATCAAAGAAATTTGGGGAAGATACGTCTAAAATTACATCTGGTTTTAAAATCCCTTCAAAGGAACTCTTTAATTCAACATCAAAAGAGGAATTTGTTAAAACTGAAATTTTCTCGCCAATACTTTTATTATTTTTAGACGAGATGCATCCAGCCAACTTAATTGAAGGATGATTTTCTATTTCTTTAACAACTTCCAAGCCTAATCTTCCTGAGGCTCCACATAAAATTAAGTCAATACTCATTTAAAAACTCTTAAGAAAGTTTTTAGCACTTTCAAACCATTTCTCTGCGAGAGGTAAATTTTCATTTTTTGATATAGAGCTTTTAAATTTTTTTAGTAAATCTTTTTGTTCATTATTAAGTTTTATAGGCACCTCAACAAGAACCCTGACGAGTATATCTCCTTTTGAACCGCCTCTTAAAGGTTTAATTCCCTTCCCATTTAATCTAAATAATTTATGACTCTGAGTTCCCTCTGGAATTTTAAATTTTACTTTTCCTTGTAAAGTTGGAACTTCAATTTCAGCTCCTAAGGAAGCATCAACAAAGTTTATGGGAACCTCACAATAAAGATGTTTTCCATCCCTTTCAAAAATCTTGTGCTGATTTACATTTATTTCTATAAAAAGGTCTCCACTTCCGCCCTTTCCCGCATCACCTTCTCCTGATAATCTAATTCTATCTCCCGAATCAACGCCTTGAGGAATATTTACAGATAACGTCTTATTTTTTTTCAAATAGCCTGATCCACCACACTTATTACATTCTGGGTCGTGTATTTCTCCTTCACCATGACAATGCGGACAAGTTTGTTGCATTGAAAAGAAACCTTGTTGAGCCCTTATGACTCCTTGCCCCTGACAATAACTGCAAACTTGCCAATGTCCATCACATCTCTCTGATGAGGGAATATCTAGTTTAATAGTTGTTCCAGCTGCGGCATCTTCTAGAGAAACATCTAAACTATAACTTAGATCCGATCCTCTTCTATTCCTTGAACTTCTTGATGAGCCTCCTCCAAAAATATCTGAAAAAATGTCTCCAAAAATGTCGCTAAAGCCTTCGGCAGCGCTTTGGGCATTATTAAATGAGGAATTTACACCCTGATGACCAAATTGATCATAAGCCTGTTTTTTTTGATCATCAGAAAGGATTTCATAAGCTTCAGAAAGCTCTTTAAATTTTTCAGCAGCTTTTTCATCCCCTGGATTTCGATCAGGGTGATACTTCATAGCAAGTTTTCGATAAGATTTTTTTAGATCATCTTTCGAAACAGACCTATTAACACCCAACACCTCATAGTAATCTCTTTTACTCATCGATGTTGAAAATAAATTTAGTTTTTATTTTCTTCTTTTACTTCTTCAAAATCTGCATCTACAGCCGAATCGTCAGAGTCTTGAGGAGAATCTGAATTGTCCTCGGAAGGGTTGGTTTGTTGTTCTTGATAAAGCCTTTGTGCAAGTGAGGATGAAGCATCCGCAAGTGATTTAGTTTTTTCCTCAATTGCTTCTTTATCATCGCCTTTTAATTCTTCTTCTAAGGCTGAAATTGCTTCTTCAATTTGAATTTTTTCTTGTTCTTCAACTTTATCAGCTGACTCCTCTAAAGTTTTTTTGCAACCATGTATTAGAGTATCTGCAGCGTTTCTCGCTTGAACCATCTCCTCAAATTTTTTGTCTTCGTCAGCATTTGCCTCAGCTTCTGCAACCATTTGTTCTATTTCATCCTCAGAGAGTCCGCTTGAAGCTTGGATAGTGATAGATTGTTCTTTATTTGTAGCTTTATCTTTAGCAGATACATTCAAAATACCGTTAGCGTCGATATCGAAAGAAACTTCAATTTGAGGCATTCCCCTCGGCGCGGCTGGAATTCCATCTAAATTAAATAAACCGAGTTGCTTGTTTTCTTTAGCTTGTTTTCTTTCGCCTTGAACAACATTAACTGTTACTGCAGTCTGGTTATCCTCCGCAGTGGAAAAAATTTGAGATTTATTTGTAGGAATTGTCGTATTTTTTTCTATAAGTGGAGTCATCACGCCCCCCATAGTTTCAATCCCAAGAGTTAAAGGAGTAACATCCAAGAGAAGAATATCAGTAACGTCTCCTGATAGAACTGCTCCTTGAACCGCCGCACCTACTGCAACCGCTTCATCAGGATTTATGTCTTTTCTTGGCTCTTTTCCAAAAAACTCTTTAACTTTTTCTTGGACTAAAGGCATGCGTGTTTGTCCTCCAACTAAAATAACATCATTAATATCAGATGGTTTTAATTTTGCATCCTTTAAGGCTACCTCAACTGGCTTAAGACTTTTTGCTACTAGATTTTCAACTAAAGATTCTAATTTTGATCTTGTCACTTTTATAAGCAAATGTTTTGGTCCTGATGCATCAGCAGTTATGTAAGGAAGATTTACTTCTGTTTGCTGGTTTGAAGAAAGTTCAATTTTTGCCTTTTCAGCTGCTTCTTTTAGTCTCTGCAATGCAGCAGGATCTTTTCTCAAGTCAAAATTTTGTTCACTTTTAAATTCATCAATAAGAAAATCAATTAAAGCTAGATCGAAATCTTCTCCGCCTAAAAAAGTGTCCCCATTAGTGGAAAGAACTTCAAACTGTTTTTCTCCATCAATTTCAGCCAACTCTATGATTGAAATATCAAACGTACCTCCACCAAGATCAAAAACTGCAATTTTTTGATCGCCAGTTTTTTTATCCAAGCCAAAAGCTAATGCAGCGGCAGTTGGTTCGTTAATAATTCTTTTTACTTCTAACCCAGCAATTTTTCCTGCATCCTTAGTAGCCTGTCTTTGAGAATCATTAAAATATGCAGGAACTGTAATTACAGCTTCTTTTACTTCGTGACCTAAATAATCCTCTGCTGATTTTTTCATTTTAGCCAGAATTTGGGCAGAGACTTGTTGCGGGGCTAAATCCTCGTTATTAGCGTTAACCCAAGCGTCTCCATTTTTTGCTTTAATTATCTTAAAAGGAGTCATATCTTTATCCTTTTTGACAACTTCATCGTCGAATTTTCTTCCTATTAGTCTTTTTATTGCATAAAGAGTATTTTCGGGATTTGTAACTGATTGTCTTTTGGCGCTTTGACCAACTAATATTTCACCGTCTGAATAGGCCACTACTGATGGAGTTGTTCTCCCACCCTCACCATTTTCAATTACTTTAGCTTGATCGCCATCCATAATTGCCAAGCATGAATTAGTTGTTCCTAAATCAATACCAATAATTTTAGCCATATTTACCTCTTAATAAGTTACATACGTTAATTAAGGGCAATAAAAATTATTTCAAGTTTTTTTTACTTTTTATTCACAACAACCATCGCTGGTTTGATAACTCGGTCTTTAAATTTAAATCCTTTCTGAAATACCTCTAAGATGGTGTTAGGCTTTTCTTCCTCATTTTCAGTAACCGAAAGAGCCTCATGTTCATTAGGATCAAATTCCTCACCTTTGGGATCAATTACAAAGATACCGTTCTTTTCAAGAGCAGAAACCATTTCTCTAACTATTAAAGAAACTCCTTCCGAGGGGACTGTTTTAATTTCTGTGTCCTGATTTTCAAGAGTTCTAAATAAATTGTCGATTGATGGAATAAGATCTTTCACTAGATTTTCGCTTCCATACAATCTGGCTTTTATAAGTTCATTTTGAGAAATTCTTCTTAAATTTTGAATCTCGGCTTGAGCTCTTAGTAATTTTTCTTCTAATTGATCTGAATGTGATTTTTCATCAATTTTATCAAGAGCTTCCTCGCTTTCTACTTTTTCTTTCTCAGCGCCATTTGGTAAAACTTCTGAATCATCATCTTTTGTATCTTCCTTCTCTTCAGAAGTAAGTTCTTTATCCTTATCAGTCATTTTCAATAGGTTCTACGTAAAGCACTAATCTATGATCTACGATCTTATAACCTCTTTCCGAGGCAAGTTTTTCTTGCTGTTCCTCTATTATTTCATTTGTAAATTCGATAACTTTTCCAGTTTTTAAACACACCATATGATCATGATGATCATTTGGAGTTAATTCATAAACTGAGTGACCGTTTTCAAAATTTTGCTTTAAAAGAATTCCAGCAGACTCAAATTGAGTTAAAACTCGATAAACTGTTGCAAGCCCTACTTCATCACCCGCTTCAACCAATTTTTTATAAACCTCGTCTGCACTTAAATGCTTAGTGTCTGATTCTTCAAAAATTTCAAGAATTCTTATTCTTGGGAGTGTTACTTTTAATCCCGCTTCTCTTAAGTTTTTATCTTCAGCCATATATCTTTAGATAGTATAATTTATTCGGATTTCAAGATGTTTAAAAAATTTATTTTATATCCTTTAATAGTTGTTTGCATTATTGCCTGCTCTAATAGGTTTTACCAAGTTCCAATTGCTCAAGGAAATATAATAACCGATGACATGTTAGAACAATTAGAAGAAGGTTTAACGAATGCTCAAGTCCAATACATCATGGGCTCACCTGCAATTAAAAACTCTTTTGATTCAAATAGGTGGGACTATATTGGAACATTCAGTATTGGAGAAAATCAAACTACAAACGTTCACTACGTTTTATATTTCGAAAAGGGCAAATTAACAAATTGGATCAATTTATTAGATTAAATTACACCTGGAATCACAGCTTTTCTATTTTTAGGGTAATCTTCAAATTGTTCCTTGAGCCATTTGTGATTTGATAATGCTCTAGGTAGAAGATTTGCTAAAGTCCAAAAGAAAAAAATAAATCCCGCTAAGTTCATTGTCATTAATGCCCATCCTAGCCATTCTAAGAACTCGCCGAAATAATTTGGACAGCTAACTTTTGAAAATAGAAAGCCTTTCGGAATCGAATATTTTCCTTCATTAGATCTTTTAAGATTTATCATAATCTCATCTGAAATCACATTGATGGCCATTCCAATAAAAAAAACTATTAATCCTAAAATAAACCAAATACTTATTAGCCAATTGGAAGAATAATCAATTAGAAAAAATAACCATGTTCCTTGAAAAAAAACATTCACCACGTTAAATCCAAATGCAGACAAGACTACATTTAATGGCATTTTTTTAGAATTCGTTTGAGCGCGAAATGGCCATAAAAAACTTCTATTAAAGTAATGCAAACAAAATACAAAAGTTAAAACTATTTGAACTTTATTTTCGTAGTTTCCATAAAGAAGGAAAAAGATAATCATTAAATAAAATGCTGGAGATTCCATTAGTATCCAGCCAGTTTTAGCGCCCATAGAATATTTATGAGTCTCTTTTATATGCTTTCCATAGGGCGCAGGTTCTTTGATTAGGTAAAAGAAAGCTATCGCTCCGATCAATGCCCAAGCGAAAATTAAATAATACAAAGTCATTAACTTAAAGCGTAACCAAAAATTAGTAATACTGAAACTGGAGCCACGAATTTTAAGCAAATATTAAAAATATTTGAAAGATTTCTTGATAGATCTATTTCTCTTTCCAAATCAATTTTTGGTATACAAAATCCTACCAATAAACAAATTAACAGTCCTCCTAAAGGCAACATGAATTGATCGGTTAGGATAGCTATTACCTCAAAAAAATTCATTCCATAAATTTCATACTCAGCCCAAATGTTATCTGAAAAAACTGTGCCTAAACCGATGAGCCAAGCAATTACACCTAGAATTATTACTCCATTGAGTCTAGAGAAAATTCTTTCTTCTTCAATCCATGCTGTAAAGGGCTCTATTAAGGAAACTGAAGAGCTTAGTGCAGCTATAGAGACCAATATAAAAAAGACTGAATGAAAAATACTTCCCAAAGGCATGGAGTGAAAAGCTACTGGTAAAGACTCAAATAAAAGGCCCTTACCTACAAAAGCTGATAATTCAGGATTGCTGAAAACGATTGGAAAAATTGTAAATCCAGCAAGCAAGGCAACAAGAGTATCTAAAAATATTACAATTAAAACTGTTTTTCCAATCATCTGTTCCTGTGGCATGTATGCACCGTAGGCCATGATTGACCCCATTCCGATACTTAAAGTAAAAAAAGCTTGTCCCATTGCAGTTATAACAACTCCAGGAGTTATTTTTGAAAAATCTGGATTAAACAAGAAACTCAAGGTTTTTATAAATTCTCCCGTCAAAGAAGAATAAATACATAAAACAATGACTAAAAAGAACAAGATAGGCATCAAAATATTTATTGCTTTTCCTATCCCATCAACAACCCCCTTTCCTACCACATAACAAGTAACGCCAATAAACAATGAATGCCAAAATATCATTAACAAAGGTGAATTTTTAAAATTTGAATAATATTCAACCGAATACTCAGCAGGGTTTAATTCTGTGTGAGGAATTGAGCTAAAAATGTAAGAAGCGGCAATACCAGCAATGACACTGTAGTAAGAAAGTATTAAAAGTCCTGCCAAGGCACCTAGCCATCCTAAAATTAGCCAGAATTTATTTAAACCATAGTCGCTAATTATTTTTCTAACAGAGTTGATAGGACTTTTCCTGCCATATCTACCGATATATATTTCAGCAATCATAATTGGCAGACCTAAGAATAAAATACAAAGTAGATAGACTATAACAAAAGCTCCTCCGCCACTCTCTCCTGCTAAATAAGGAAATTTCCAAATATTTCCAAGGCCGACAGCTGCTCCTGCTGCAGCTAGAACAAACGTCCAATTTCCTTTCCAGATTTTACTTTGATCCATTCTTTATCTTATGATTTTTAAATATTTAATATTTATACTTACTTTATGTCAAAAAACAAAATTAAAAATTTAAAACCTGTCATCGAAAATAGGCAAGCAAGATTTAATTTTGACCTTTCTGAAAATTTTGAAGCAGGAATATCTCTTGACGGATGGGAAGTGAAAGCGATAAGAGCCGGTCAAGCAGATATGAAAGACGGTTATGTTCTGATGAAAAAAGGCGAAGCTTGGTTAATTGGTATGAATATCCAACCTTTAAATGAAGTCACTCATAAAGTTGACCCAATTAAAACAAGGAAGTTACTTTTAACTAAATCCGAACTATCAAAAATTTTTAAGTCTACTCAAGAAAAAGGTCTTACTTGCGTTCCAACTAAATTATTTTGGAAAGAAAATTTAATTAAAATAAAAATTTCTTTAGGTAAAGGTAAATCAAAATTTGATAAAAGGCGCTCTTCAAAGGAAAAAGAATGGAAAAGAGAAAAAACTGAAATTAAGAATCTTTCTTCCAACTTAAAATAAATAGATTAGAATACTCTTCCTCGGGGGCGAAATGGATTAGACATTTGTTTCTGAACCTATAAGGCATGTCGAGATGATAACAATCTCGTTAAAAAAAGTTATAAAACATTTAGTTGGCAATAAAGCAAACTACGCACTAGCTGCATAATTCAGCTAGCTTTCTTATCCCGACACCTATTAGGGAATAAGAAAGTCACTTAATAGGTTGCTTGAGAAAATTATTCTGTGATTTTCTCAAAAAGAAAATACAGAATATTTTTTATTTATCCTGCTCATCGGAGAAATAAGAAAGAATTTAATAGATGAAACTAAACATGTAGATCTTAAGGGGATGGATTGATGGACGCGGGTTCGATACCCGCCGCCTCCACCAAAAAGTATTTATATTTCCTTATACTATATAAATAATTTTTTAAAAAAAAGTTAGATTCAAAAGATGAAAAATTCTATATTAATTAAATGAAAAACCCATTACTGAAAGATTTCAAATCCACCTTCGGAATCCCGCCTTTCAATGAAATCAAAGATAGACACTATTTACCTGCTTTCAAAGCAGCTTTGAAAGAACATAAAAAAGAAATTGATTCCATCATAAACGATAAACATATACCGAACTTCGAAAATACTATCAATGCTCTTGAGAATTCAGGGTCTTTCTTATCTAGAGTAAGCAGAGTATTTTTTAATCTTTTATCTGCACACTCATCAGAAAAACTTCAAGATATCGCAAATGAAATTACACCTCTCCTCTCAAAACATAGAGATAGCATTTCTTTAAATGAGAAATTATTTTTTAGAATAGAGAAAGTCTATCAATCTCAAGAGAACCTGAACGAAGAGCAAAAGAGGCTGGTGAAGATTACTTATGATGGTTTCAAACTCAATGGGTCTAACTTAAAAAAAGATGATAGATCTAAACTACAAAAAATAAATCAAAAACTTTCTTCTTTGACGCTTAAGTTTGGACAAAATACTCTTAAAGAAACTAACTCTTTTAATTTAATTATCAAAGAGAAGTCTGATTTAGTTGGCCTTCCTGATGATTTAATTGTTCAAGCTAAATTTCAAGCAGAAAAAGAAAATTTAAAAGATGCATGGCTATTTAAAGCAACTAGAGAAAATTTATATCCTTTTTTAACGTTTTCTGAGAATAGACAACTCAGAGAAGCCATTTACAAGGGATATGTCAATAAAGGTAAAAATAAAAATTTAAATAATAATCAAAAAATCTTATTTGAAATTGCAGAGTTAAGAGAGCAAAAAGCAGAAATTCTGGGTTTTGGTTCTCATACTGAACTCGCCTTACAAAATACTATGGCTGAAAATAAAAAAAATGTTTTAGAACTTCTTAACAATGTTTGGGAGCCAGCTACGAAAAGAGCTCGTGAGGAAATAAAAGAAATCCAAAATCTTGTACAACGAGAAGGTAAAAATTTCAAATTAGAGCCTTGGGATTGGTGGTTTTATTCTGAGAAAGTAAGAAAATCCAAGTTTGACTATTCAGAAGAAGAAATGCGACCATACTTGTCGCTAGACAATATTAAAAAAGCTGCTTTCACAACCGCAGAGAGACTTTTTGATATCAAATTTAAAAGCTTGAAAAGCTTTCCAAAATATCACGAAGATATTAAAGCTTATAAAGTATTGGATAATAAAAATAATATTATCGGAATTTTTCTTACAGATTATTTTGCTAGACCCTCTAAACAAGGAGGAGCATGGATGACTAGTTACCAAGATCAAAGTAAAAATAATGGAATCAAATATCCTATCGTTATAAATATTTGCAACTTTCCAAAACCTACTTCAAAAGAAAAAGCTTTACTGAGCTTTGAGCAAGCAATAACCCTTTTTCACGAATTTGGACATGGTTTACATGGGTTGCTATCTAATGTTACTTACCCCTCTCTTTCTGGCACTTCTGTTCCCAGAGATTATGTTGAATTTCCATCACAGATGTTAGAAAACTGGATAAGGTCTCCTAAAGTGCTTAAAGAATTTGCTCTTCATCACAAAACGAAAGAGAAAATTCCTGCGAGCCTTCTAAAAAAATATGAAAAATGTCAGAAATTTAATCAAGGTTTTGCAACAACCGAATATCTTGCTGCATCTTACCTAGACCTAGCATGGCATTCTGAAAGCAAAAAGATTAAAGATATCGATAAGTTTGAAAAAAAACTCTTTAAAACTTTGAATAAACCAAAGGAAATTGATAGCAGGTATGGCAGTACTTATTTTAATCATATTTTTTCTGGGGGTTATTCTTCTAGCTATTACAGTTACATGTGGTCAGAAGTTCTAGATTCATCAGCATTCGAAGTATTTGAAAAAAAAGGATTGTTTCATAAGGCCTCTGGAAAGAAGTTAAAAGAATTAGTTTATGCTTCAGGTAATTCAAAGAACCTTATGGATCAATTTATTGAGTTTAATGGGAAAAAACCTGATCCAAAAAGATTATTGCAAAAAAGAGGTTTAGCTTAAATTTATTTTACGGTTGACAAAAGTGTCTCCGATCTTCAATATTGCCGCCCTATGGCAAATATTCAATCAGCAAAGAAAAGAGCTAGACAAACTATTGTAAAAAATGAATTAAAAAGCGCTCAAAGAGCTTCCGTGAGGACAGCAATTAGATCCGTAGAACAAGCTATAGAAGCAAAAGATAAAGATAAAGCCGCTAATTTGTTTGTAAAGACCCAAAAATTAATTGATAAAATGGCAAATAAAAAGGTTATTACTAAAAATAGTGCTTCAAGGCAAAAATCTAGATTAAATAAGAATATAAAATTAATTAGTTAATCTTATTATTGTTCCCACCCTTTTTTCTGAAAGAATATCTAATAAGATATTTTTAGATTTCCCATTAGCAATGAACATTCTATTTTCTGAATTCAGATAATTTTCTGCAGCCAATAATTTTGTTTTCATCCCTCCTCTTCCATATTCTCCTGGATTACCAAATTCAATCTCTAAACTATCAAGGTCCAAAAATTCTATTTCATTTAATAATTTAGCATTTTGATTTGTTGCAGGATTTTTATCAAAGACTCCATCTTGATCTGTAAGGATTATAAGTAATTCACTGCATATCAATTTTGCAAGATCTCCACTTAATTGATCATTATCACCAAATTCAATTTCTTCAGTTGAAACAGAATCATTTTCATTAATTATTGGTATTGCTCCCAGACTTAAAATATTTTTTATACTTTTTTTTATGTTGACTGATCTAATGGGATCTTTTAAATCCTCATGACTCAAAAGTACTTGCGCCGCAAATAGTCCATGTTTTTTTAACTCGTCCTGATAAGCGTTTATAAGCCCTATTTGCCCCACAGCAGATAAAGCTTGCAGTTTTTCTATCTCCTTAGGCCTGTTATTTAAATTCCAAGTTTTCATCCCACAGGCTATTGCTCCTGAAGAAACAAGAATAACTTCATGACCTGCATCTTTGATTTTGTTGATCTGATCAGAAATTGTTTTTAAAAAAGATAAGTCAACAATTTCCGAGTCAGAAGTCACTAAACTAGATCCTATTTTAATTACTATTTTCATTCTGACGATTTATCTAAACACCATTTTGAGATGTCTTTTACTAATTTTTTTATACCATTCATAGAAACAGATGATATGTTATACACGGGAACATTGGGGAAGTTAATTTCTATAAGATTCTTTACAATTTTAGATTTTTCAAGATTAAGATCATTTTTATTCAAAACTATCCATCTATCTGTTTTGAAAAGTTTAGAGTCATAAAGTTTGAGCTCTTTTTCTATTTTTTTAATATCTTCTATTAATTCCTTTTCAATAAAAGAATTAAGGTCAACTAAATGCAATAAAAGCTTTACTCTAGATAAATGTTTCAAAAACTTAAATCCTAAACCTGCTCCTGAGGATGCTCCAGAAATTAATCCAGGAATATCTGCGATGACAAAAGACGAGAAATCATTTTTCACAACCCCAAGATTAGGTTTTAAAGTTGTGAAAGGGTAATCTGCTATTTTTGGTTTAGCAGAAGACACAACAGAAATGAAAGTTGATTTTCCAGCATTTGGTAATCCTAATAAGCCTACGTCGGCTAAAACTTTTAGCTCTAATTTAATTGATAATTTTTCTCCACTTAACCCATCTGTTGTTTTTCTTGGCGCTCTATTAGTAGAAGATTTAAATCTAGCATTTCCCATACCTCCTTTACCTCCCGATGCAATTTCAAAAGTATCTTCATAGGATGTTATGTCGCATATAATTTCATCTGTTTGTTCATTAATAATTTGTGTTCCAATTGGAACCTTTAAGAAAGTACTTGGCGCGTCTTTACCATGTTTATCTCTTCCCTGACCATTGCCTCCATTTTTGGCTTGATATCGAGTTTGCAATTTAAAATCTTGAAGAGTAGTTAAGGACTTTTCTGCCAGAAAAATTATACTACCGCCTCGGCCGCCATCTCCGCCATCAGGTCCGCCTTTTGGTATAAATTTTTCTCTTCTGAAGCTTAAGCACCCATTACCACCTTTACCGGCGATAATTTCGATAGATGCTTCGTCGATGAAGCTCATTAGATTACTCGGTCAGGGTGATATTGACGAATTGCTTGAGGCTTTTTCCCTTTTTAATGAATTTAACTTCGCCAGCTCGTTTGGCAAATAATGTATGGTCTTTTCCAATTCCAACGTTTTCTCCAGGGTGAAATTTTGTGCCTCTTTGTCTAACAATAATAGATCCTGCAGTTACTTTCTGACCTCCATAAGCTTTAACTCCTAAATACTTTGGATTTGAATCTCTACCGTTTCTGGTACTTCCACCAGCTTTCTTATGTGCCATAGTTAAATTTTAATTGAATCAATTTTTACTTTAGTTAGTTTTTGTCGATGCCCCTGCTTACTTCTATAATCCTGTCTTCTTCTCATTTTAATAATTACAACTTTTTTATCTTTTTCTTGTGAAAGAACAGTACCAGTGACCTTAGCTCCATCTAATACTGGTGTGCCGACTTGGAGTTTTCCATCAGCTTTTATGGCCAATACTTCTTCAAATTCAACCTTATCGCCTTCTCCAGCATTTAGTTTCTCAATAGAGATTATTTCGCCCTCCTCAACCTTGTGCTGTTTTCCGCCTGTTTTAATGACTGCGTAATTCATTTCTGTTTATAAAAAGGAGTGCATATTATCTAATTAATACAATACTCGCAATGTTTTCAAATACTGTAAAATAAAAATGTGAGTTTAAAATTTACACAAGAAAATAGCTACGATAAAGAGAAATTGTTAATCTGCTCTAGAGGCGGTTTATTTGGTAATGAAAATGGGAAGTTGCCAAATAATGAAATGCTAATGATCGATAGAATTTCAAAAATTAACTCATATGAAGGTGATTTTGAAAACGGATACTTAGTTGGAGAATTAGATATCAATCCAGAATTATGGTTTTTTGGTTGCCATTTCACAGGAGACCCCGTAATGCCTGGATGTTTAGGGTTAGACGCAATGTGGCAATTATTAGGATTTTATTTGTTATGGGATGGAAATCCTGGCATCGGAAGAGCTTTGGGAGCTGGAGAAGTAAAATTTTTTGGACAAGTACTACCGAAAGCTAAGATAGTGAAGTACGAAATAAGTATTAAAAGAATTAGAAAACAAAAATTAGTAGTTGGTTTTGCTGATGGAAAAATGTTCGTTGATGATAAAGAAATATATACTGCAAAAAATTTAAGAGTGGGTTTATTTAAAGATCCCTCAAGTTTTTAAAATGGAGAAAAAAAGAGTAGTTATAACTGGCATAGGTGCTGTTTCTCCAATAGGCAAAAATATTAGCGAAATAGATGAATCTTTAATTAAAGGGAAATCTGGAATTTCTTTTAAGCAGGAGTATAAGGATTTAGGGATGCGATCTAATATAGCTGGCTCAATTGATATTCCTTTATCCGAGATGATTGATAGAAAATTAATGAGATTCATGGGGGAAACTGCTGCTTATTCTTTTTTAAGTGCTGAAGAAGCGATCAAGGATGCAAATTTAAAAAAAGAAAATTTTAACGGTAGATTGGGAATAATTGCTGGTTCAGGAGGTGCTTCATCACGCAGTCAGGTAGAAGCAGCTGACATTTCAAGAGAACGAGGAGTTAGAAGGATTGGTCCTTACAGAGTTACTCAAACAATGGGGAGTACGGTCTCAGCTTGCTTGGCAACTTTCTTGGGAATAAAAGGAATAAACTATTCTATATCTTCTGCTTGTTCTACGAGTGCTCACTGTATTGGCAATGCCTTTGAACAGATTATTCTTGGTAATCAGGACATAGTTCTAGCTGGTGGTGGAGAGGATGAGCATTGGACACAGTCTATGATGTTCGATGCTATGGGTGCTTTATCAAGCGGTTTCAATGATTCTCCTGATAAGGCTTCTAGGCCTTTTGACGAAAATAGAGATGGTTTTGTAATTGCTGCTGGAGGTGGAATGGTTGTTTTAGAAGAACTAAATCACGCGCTTGAAAGGAATTCAAAAATATATGGAGAAATAATTGGTTATTCCGCTACCTCTGATGGCGAAGATATGGTTTCTCCTTCTGGGGAAGGTGCAATTAGCTGTATGCGAAACGCTTTGAAAATGAGTAATCAAGAAACAGTAGATTATTTAAATGCTCATGGAACCTCAACCCCGGCTGGCGATCCAACTGAACTTTTAGCAATAAAAGAAGTTTTCAAGAATCCACCTATAATAGGATCAACAAAATCACAGACTGGACACGCTCTTGGCGCTGCTGGAGTGCTTGAGTGTATCTATAGTTTATTAATGCTAAAAGGCAATTACATTGCTGAATCAATAAATATAGAATCAGCTATTTCTGAATCCGAAGGAATTAAGCTTTCTAAAAATTATAAAGACCAAGAAAATTTTGAGACATTTATGTCTAACAGCTTTGGATTTGGAGGGACCAACGCAAGTTTAATTATAAGAAGATATTCTTAAAAAGGAATTTCGTCGTCGAATGATGGAGGCTCTTGAGACTGCATTTCCTGGGAACTATCTTGCTGACCTTCCATACTATTTCTAGAGCCAAGCATTTGCATCTCTCTAGCAACAATTTGGGTAGAAAATTTTCTTTCTCCTGAATTTTTATCTTCATAAGAATTAGTTTGTAATTGCCCTTCAACATAAATCGAGGAACCTTTTTTTAAATACTCTCCTACAACTTCTGCCAGTCTTCTAAAAAAAACTACTCTGTGCCATTCAGTTTTTTCACGTTTTTCTCCAGATTGCTTGTCATTCCAAGAACTCGAAGTAGCAACTGAAACAGTTGCCACAGCATCTCCTCCAGCGGTATATCTTATTTCAGGATCTGCTCCTAGATTACCAAGTAATATAACCTTATTTATACTTGCCATTATTTTCTCAACATTGATGTCATAATAATTATTGTTTGATTAAATACTAAGTTTAAAGAAGATTCAATTAAATGAAATATATAAATGTAAAAGGTGCAAGACAACATAACTTAAAAAATATTGATATTTCAATTCCCAGAGATAAATTAACGGTAATTACTGGTCTTTCTGGTTCTGGAAAATCCTCATTGGCATTCGATACTCTTTTCGCAGAGGGCCAAAGACGTTATGTTGAATCTTTATCAGCTTACGCAAGACAATTTTTGTCCGTAATGGATAAACCAGATGTAGATACTGTTGAAGGTCTCTCTCCAGCGATTTCAATTGAGCAAAAATCTACTTCTCATAACCCTAGATCAACAGTTGGAACGGTTACAGAAATTCATGATTATCTTAGACTTCTATGGGCAAGAACCGGAACTCCTAAATGTCCGGATCACGGAATTTCTCTTGAAGGTCAAAGTATTGACCAAATTCTAAAGAATGTGTTGAAAAACTTTAAGGATGAGAGAATATTGATTTTAGCTCCCTTGATAAAGGAACAAAAAGGTGAACATGTTGGACTTTTTGAAGAGCTGAAAGTAAAAGGATACGTTAGGTTGAGTGTCAATGGGAAAATTTATGATATCGTTGATTTACCGAAACTTGAAAAAAATAAAAAACACAACATTAGTATTGTTGTTGACAGAACTTCTGCAAAAATCGAAAACAAAACTAGACTAGTTCAGTCAATTGAAACTTCTTTAGCCGAAACAAATGGTCTTGTTGATATAGTTGCAGCTGACGATCCGAAAAAAAAGACATCTTATTCGACTCAAATGGCGTGTTCTATATGTGGATATAGTATTCCCGAGTTAGAACCAAGACTTTTTTCTTTTAATAGTCCGACTGGTGCTTGTATGTCCTGTGATGGCCTGGGAACAAAGGCTGAGATAGATATTCTAAAAGTTGTTTCGAAACCAGAATTTAGTTTGAATCAAGGTGCCATTAGAGGTTGGGACATAAATCACATGTATAGACATTACTTACTCAGATGTGTAAGTAAACATTTCAATTTTTCTTTGGATGAACCTTTCGAAAACTTGTCTGAAAGTATAAAAAAAATTGTGCTAGAAGGAAGTGGTATTGAAGACGTAGATTTCAGTTACACCTCAAAGAGAGGGAGAAGAATAGAAATAGTAAGGCCATTTGAAGGAGTTCTGAACAGAATACTTAGGAAATATCAAGAATCTGATTCATCTCTGATAAGAGAAGATATGGCTAAATTCATGACTCTAAAGCCATGCTCTTCTTGCGGTGGTACCAGATTAAATGAAACGGCTCGTAATGTTTTTATTGAAGATTTTTCTCTTCCTGATATTTCAGAGTTAACCATTGAAGAGGCTTTTCTATTCTTTAAAAAACTTAAACTTAAAGGCGCAAAAGGTAAAATTGCTGAAAAAATAATTAAAGAGATTATTGAGAGATTAAACTTTTTAGTAGATGTGGGCTTAAATTATCTCAATCTATCTAGAAGCGCGGAATCTCTCAGCGGAGGTGAGGCTCAAAGAATTAGATTAGCAAGTCAAATAGGTGCCGGTCTTGTGGGAGTGACTTACATATTAGATGAGCCATCAATAGGTCTTCATCAAAGAGATAATTCTAAGCTTCTATCTACTTTAAAAAAATTAAGAGATCTTGGAAATACCGTTGTAGTTGTAGAACATGATCAGGAAACTATAGAAGCAGCTGACCATATAATAGATATAGGTCCAGGAGCAGGAGTCCATGGAGGAGAAGTCTGTTTTTCGGGGACTTTCAACAAATTGATTGGAAATAACGGTTCCTTAACTGGAGAATATATTTCTGGAAAAAAGAAGATTGAGATAGAAAAAAGTCTTTCAATTAATTCAAATGAGTTTATTGAAATTTCAGGATGTACTGGAAACAACTTAAAAAATGTAGATTTAAAGATTCCCTTAGGCAATCTTGTTTGCATTACTGGCGTTTCTGGGTCTGGAAAATCTACTTTAATTAATCAAACATTATTTCCAGCAATCAGTAATAAACTTAATAAGTCGAATTTAATTTCAAAACCTTTCAAGAAAATTCAAGGCCTAGAATACATAGATAAAATAATTGATATAAGTCAAAGTCCAATTGGGAGAACTCCAAGATCAAATCCAGTTACTTATACAGGCATATTTACACCTATAAGGGAACTATTTGCAGAGACGCAAGATGCACGATCCAGAGGATATAAACCTGGACGATTTAGTTTCAATGTAAAGGGTGGGAGATGCGAAGCATGTCAAGGTGATGGCATGATAAAAGTAGAAATGCATTTTCTTCCAGATGTTTACGTAAAGTGTGATGTTTGTAATGGGGCAAGATATAACGAAGAGACGCTAAGTATAAAATTTAAAGGAAAAAATATTTCTGAAGTTTTAGATCTAACAGTAGAACAAGCACTTAAGTTTTTTGATGCTGTACCAATAATTAAAAGAAAGTTAGCAACTTTAAACGATGTTGGATTGGGATATGTAAGACTTGGTCAATCGGCAACCACCCTGTCCGGTGGCGAAGCTCAAAGAGTAAAATTAGCTAAAGAACTATCTAAAGTTGCAACAGGTAAAACAATGTATTTACTTGATGAGCCTACTACAGGCTTGCATTTTCATGACGTGTCTCTTTTGTTAAAAGTTTTAGATAAATTAAAATCGCAAGGTAATTCCATAGTTGTTATAGAGCACAATCTAGATGTTATTAAAAATTCCGATTGGATTATTGATATTGGTCCCGAAGGAGGAAAAAATGGTGGAAAGATTGTAGCTAAAGGAACTAAAGAAGATTTAAAAAAATCTAAAAATTCACATACAGGAAAATTTTTATAAGCTTAAGGGCTTTCTTCAATTTTATCTTCTGATTTTTTATCGACTAATTCAACAAAAGCCATAGGCGCAGCATCTCCGGCCCTAGGAGTCATTTTAATAATTCTTAAATATCCTCCTGGACGCTCTTTATATCTTGGCCCAATATCTGAAAAAAGTTTTCCTACGGCGTCTTTATTCCTAATTTTAGCGAATGCCAATCGTCTATTAGATACAGAGTCATTTTTAGCTAATGTTATCAAAGGTTCAACATAACCTCTTAGTTCTTTAGCTTTAGGCAATGTCGTTTTAATTGCCTCATGTTCAATTAAAGAAATAGAAAGATTTTTGAACAACGCTTTTCTGTTAGCGCTGTTTCTGCCAAATTTTCTTCCTGTTTTAAGATGTCTCATTAATTTTCAATATTTGAAGGAGGCCAATTATCAAGTTCTAATCCCAGAGCTAAACCGCGAGCAGCCAGAACGTCTTTGATTTCATTCAATGATTTTCTTCCTAAATTAGGAGTCTTGAGTAAATCAGATTCTTTTCTTGAAACAAGATCTCCGATGTAATGTATTTTTTCAACTTTCAGACAGTTTGCTGATCTTACCGTAAGCTCAAGTTCATCAACAGGTCTGAGCATAATGGGATCAACAGGTGGTGTTTCATCTTCCTCTTCTTCTTCTGTTTCAAAACCTAACTCAGCAAATGCCATTAATTGTCTTTGTAAAATTGTTGCAGCTAACCTTAGTATTTCTTCTGGATCAATTGTTCCATTGGTTTGGACATCTAAAGTTAATTTATCAAGATCCGTTCGGTTTTCTACCCTAGTATTATCAACTTCATAAGAAACTCTTTTAATTGGAGAATATGATGCGTCAAGTTTAAGCAAACCTATTTCTTTATTTTCTCCAGTTAAAGCCGCAGTATTATCTACTGGAACATAACCCCTACCTTTTTTTATTTTAACGGTCATGTTTATTTTTCCATTGTTTGCGAGAGTCGCAATTTTATGATCTGGATTAACAACTTCAATGCCAGCAGGTAAATCAAAATCTCCAGCAGTTAAATCTCCAGCACCTGACTTCTCTACAGTCATTTCTGCTTCATCTTGATCAAGTAATTTCACGCTCATTCCTTTTAAGTTCAAAAGGATGTTTATAACATCTTCTTTAACTCCATCTATGGTCGAATAGTCGTGTAAAACTCCATCAATTTTTGCTTCGATAATAGCCGCTCCCGGAGTTGAAGAAAGGATAATTCTTCGAAGAGCATTACCTAAAGTATGGCCAAAGCCTCTTTCAAGTGGCTCAAGAATTATCTTAGAGTGGTTTACGTCAATCTCTTCTACAAGAATTTCTTTTGGTGTTAGAAAGTCTTTTATAGCATCAAAGTTATCAGTCATAATTTACCTCAGTTTTAGTGTTATCTTGAATAAAGTTCAACAATATAATTTTCATTAATTTCGTTACTTAGTAGTTCTCTTGTTGGAATAGAATCAAAAGTTCCAGAATAATCTTTATGATCAACTGAAATCCAATCGCAACTCTCTCTTCCTGCAGAAAGCTCAATGGCTTGATTAATTCTTTTTTGATTTTTCCCCTTTTCACTTATTGAAATCTTATCTCCCTCATTTACGATGTATGAAGGCACATTGACAATTGATCCATTCACTAAGATAGCTTTATGCGTTACTAATTGTCTCGCTTCTGACCTAGTTGAGGCAAAACCCATTCGATAGACTAAATTATCCAGTCTAGATTCAAGGAAAACTAATAAATTCGTTCCTGTTTCTCCTTTTTGTCTGGCTGCAAGTTTATAGTAATTTCTGAACTGTCTTTCTAGAACTCCATAAATTCTTTTAACTTTTTGCTTTTCTCTCAATTGGACTCCAAAATCAGAAAGTCTCACTCTTCTAGCACCATGTGTGCCAGGAGGATTTTCTGATCTTATTTTTGAATCATAAGATCTATATCCACTTTTTAAAAAAAGATCAGTACCTTCTCTTCTGGATAATTTATTTCTTGGACCTGTGTATCTAGCCATTCTTTATACTCTCCTTTTTTTAGGGGGTCGACATCCATTGTGAGGAATTGGAGTTACATCTGAGATTTTTGTAATTTTTAATCCACAGCCGTTTAAAGCTCTAACAGCAGATTCTCTTCCTGAGCCGGGTCCAGATACCTCTACTTCTACCGTTGTCATTCCTAGAGCCATTGCAGCTTGACCTGCTTTGTCTGCAGCTATCTGCGCAGCAAAAGGAGTGCTTTTTCTTGAACCTTTAAACCCATTTGCTCCCGAACTTGACCAAGCAATAGTATTGCCCTGTTTGTCAGTTATATTAATAATTGTGTTATTAAATGTTGCCAAAATATGAGCGACTCCATCATTTGAAACCATTTTAGATTTTTTTGTTTTAGTGTTTTTGTTTACCATAATTATTTTTATCTTCTAATAGGCTTTCTTGGGCCTTTTCTTGTTCTTGCGTTAGTTTTTGTTCTTTGTCCTCTTACTGGAAGTCTTTTTCTATGTCTAATACCTCTATTTGTGCCTAGGTCCATTAGTCTTTTAATATTTGTACTTATTTCCCTTCTTAAGTCACCTTCTACTAAATAATCTGAGACCGTTTTTCTCAATTTTTCTATTTCTGCTTCATTTAAAGCTTCTATTTTAGTATCGTGTTTAATACCGCTTGCAGCACATATCTCAAGCGCTTTAGTTCTTCCAATACCAAAGATATGGGTAAGAGAGATCCAAGCTTGTTTTCTGTCCGGAATATTTATACCTGCTACCCTTGCCATTATCCCTGCCTCTGTTTATGTTTAGGATCAGTGGGACAAATTACATAATTTACCCCTCTTCGTTTAATAAGCTTGCAATCTTTACAAATCTTTTTTACTGATGCTCTTACTTTCATAATTATTATCTTTTATACCCTTTAAGATTTGCCTTTTTCATTAAAGATTGATACTGGCTGGATAAAAGGTGTGATTGTACCTGAGCCATGAAGTCCATTACTACTACTACTGCAATTAAAAGAGAGGTGCCACCCAAATAGAATGGTGCATTGGCTGAAACAATAAGGAACTGAGGTGCTAAACAAATGACAATCATATATAAAGAGCCCCAAATGGTTAATCTTGACATGACATTGTCTATGTAATCTACAGTGTGATCACCAGGTCTTATACCAGGGAGGAACCCGCCAGACCTTTTTAAATTATCCGATATATCTTTTGCAGGAAATTGAATAGCAGTATAAAAGAAACAAAAATAGGCAATTAATACTGCAAATACTACAACATAAAGAGGTTGACCTGGACTTAACGCTAAAGATACCTCTTGCAGCCACTCAAAACCATCATTTTGACCGAACCATGAACTCATAGATGCGGGAAATAAAACTAAGCTGCTTGCAAATATTGCTGGGATAACTCCAGCCATGTTTACCTTAAGTGGTAAATGAGAGGCCTGACCCATATTCATTTGATTAGGTGATCTTCTGGCATAGTTTACAGTTATCCTTCGTTGAGCTCTTTCAATCCAAACAATAAAAGCGATTGCTAATATTGCAAAAATTGCAATGAGGAGAAGCAATAATAAACTAATCTCTCCTTGACGAGATGCTTCAAATGATTGACCTACAGCGCTTGGTAAGCCTGAAACAATACTAGCGAAAATGATTAACGAAATCCCATTTCCTATTCCTCTCTCATTTACTTGTTCTCCTAGCCAAACAAGAAACATTGTACCTGTCACAAAAGAGATAACTGCTGTAACAACAAATCCTAGTCCTGGATTAACAGCCATACCTTGCGAAGATAAAGCTATTGCAAAACCAATGGACTGAAATATAGCTAGTACAAGTGTGCCAAGTCTTACATAAGCCGTTCTTTTTCTTCTTCCAGCTTCTCCTTCCTGTCTAAATAATTTTTTTAAACTAGGAGTTGTCGCCTCTAAAAGATTCATTACGATTGCAGCAGTTATATAAGGAACCACATTAAGAGCCATGATGCTCATTCTTTCTAAAGCTCCACCAGAGAACATATTAAATAACCCTAAAAGAGTCCCTTGATTTTGATCAAATAATGAAGAAATTTTCAGGGGGTCAATTCCTGGAACTGGGATATGAGTCCCAATCCTATAAATTATTATTGCAAGGAGAACAAACCTTAATCTTGACCAAAGTTCTTTCAATCCGTCTGATTTAAATCCTAACGCAGACATTTTAATTTATTTCTCCACCTTTACTTGTAATCTCTTCTCTAGCCGCTTTTGATACCTTTAAGCCTTTTAATTTAACTGACTTTGTGAGCTCGCCGCCAAGTATTACTTTCACTTCCTTAATTTTATTTTTTATTAACTTTTTAGACTTAAGTATCTCAATATCTATAACTTCTGATTCAATATTCTCGAGGTCTCGAATTTTGATATGACATTTTTGACTAGCTTTTCTTGATGAAAATCCAAATTTAGGCAGCCTTTGCTGAATGGGCATTTGCCCTCCTTCAAATCCAGGTCTTACTTTTCCTCCAGATCTAGCTTTCTGCCCTTTATGACCTCTTCCAGAAGTTTTTCCAGAACCAGAAGCAGAGCCTCTACCAACTCTCTTTGGAGATTTATTTGAAGCAATAGAATTAATCTTATTTAAACTCATACTAATCAATAATTTTTACAACATGGTTAACTTTATTAATCATGCCTCTGTTTTCAGGTGAATCTAAGACTTCAACAATGTGATTAATTTTTTTCAAACCTAATCCTTTGACAGATTTCCTATGTTTGTCTCTTATTCCAGACAAGCTTTTAATCTGTTTAACTTTTATTGTGTTCAAATCTTTTTTAGGCATTATTTAGATCTCCTAATATTTACTTTCTCTGGAGACTCAATGCTTGCCAATCCTTTAAAGGTGGCTCTGACTACGTTTATAGGATTTGTTGAACCGTAAGATTTAGCCAGAACATCTTTCACGCCAGCTAACTCTAGTACAGCTCTCATGGCACCTCCAGCGATTATTCCAGTTCCTGGCGAGGCAGGTTGCATATAAACTGTTGCAGAACCATGTCTTGCTTTCACAGCATAATGGATAGTATTGCCATTAAGATCAATACTAGAGATATTCCTTCTAGCATTTTCTAGGGCCTTTTGGATAGCAATTGGAACTTCTCTAGCTTTACCTCTGCCAAACCCTACTTTACCCTTTCCATCTCCCACTACAGTTAATGCAGTGAAGCCAAAAATTCTTCCCCCTTTAACAACTTTTGCAACTCGATTTACTCCAACGAGTTTTTCTTCTAGAGCTTCGCCACTTTGTTGATCTATATTTTCATTCATAAATTTTTTCCTAAAATTTTAAACCTGAAGCTCTCGCACCATCTGCTAAAGACTTAACTCGACCATGATATTTATAACCAGATCTGTCAAAAGAAACTTTTTCTATACCTTTTTTAAGAGCTCTTTTGCCAATTTCCTCTCCAACTTTTGAAGCCGCCTCAATATTTCCTGTTTTCTCTAATTTAATACCTTTGTCTAGAGAAGAAGCTTGTGCAATTATCTCTTTTCCATCTAAAGAAAAAACTTGAGCATATATATGCTTTCCAGATCTAAAAACACTCAATCTATTGGTCTTTAAGTCAATTGCGTGGGCTCTTAGCTTCTTTGCTCTTCTATTTCTTGCATTAATTTTATTAGTCATATCTCTTAAGCTTTTTTAGATTCCTTTCTTATGATCTTTTCATCTGAATACTTTATTCCTTTCCCTTTATATGGCTCAGGAGGTCTAAAAGATCTTATTTTTGAAGCAACATCTCCCAATAGTTGCTTATCTGATGAATTTAAAACTAACTCTGTTTGAGAAGGAGATTCAGCTGTAATTCCATCTGGCAGATCATAATTTATTGGATGCGAGTAACCTAAAGATAACTCAACCTTATTACCATTAACCTTAACTCTGTATCCTACTCCGTTAATTTCTAATTTTTTTTCAAAACCTTCTGATACACCTTCTATAATATTTTTAGCTAATGATCGCATTGTGCTAGTTAAAGTAACTGAATCTTTTGTATCGTTAGCTGGAGAAAATAATATAGATTCCTCGTTGGCTTCAACGTTAACTTCTGAATGAACATCAAGATCCATTGAACCCTTTTTCCCCTCAAAGGTAACTAATTTACCTTTAACTTGAGCTGTTACGCCTTCAGAAAAATTAATTGGTCTTTTAGTATTTCTAGCCATTTTAAAAAATTGAGCAAATAAGCTCGCCGCCTAAATTTTGTGATTTTGCCTGTTTATCGGTTAAAACTCCTTTTGAAGTAGTCAATATTCCAATTCCAAGGCCTCCTTTGACAGGAGGTATTTCCTTACTTGCAAAATATTTTCTTAAACCTGGTTTGCTTTCTCTTCTGAATTCTTTTATCACAGGCTGATTTTCAAAATATTTTAAGGTAAGTTCTATTTCCTGCTTCGGTGAATCGCCTACTAATTCTGACTTTCTAATAAAACCTTCATCAAGCAAAACTTCGCAAATTGCTTTCTTTAATTTTGAGGATCCAAAAGAAACTTTTTCATGCCCTCTCAATTGAGCATTCTTGATTCTTGAAATCATATCTGAAATGGGGTCCTGAAAACTCATATAAATCTCCTGATATTTACCAACTTGCTTTTACTAATCCTGGAACATCGCCTTTCATAGCAAGCTCTCTTAATTTATTTCTAGATAATCCAAATTTTCTGTAAACCGCATGAGGCCTACCTGTTATCTGGCATCTTCTTTGAAGTCTAACGGGGCTAGCATCTCTGGGTAATTTTTGTAGCTTTTTCATTGCCAAATCTTTTTCTTCTTCTGAACTTGAGAAACTGTTAATTATTTTCTTTAAATCGCTTCTTTTTTTTGAAAACTTCTCGACCATTTTTAGTCTTTTGTTTTCTCTAGCAATCATTGATTTTTTAGCCATGAATACCTCAGTTTTTAAATGGAAATTTTAATGCAGTTAAAAGTTTTAAGCCCTCGTCATCATCATTAGCAGATGTGGTGATGCTGATATCTAAACCTCTTATTTTTTGAACTTTATCATAGTCAATTTCTGGAAAAATAATATGCTCTTTAATTCCTATAGAGTAGTTCCCTCTTCCATCAAAAGACTTGGGATCTAAACCTCTAAAATCTCTTTCTCTTGGAATAGCGATACTTAAAAGCCTATCTAAAAATTCATACATCCTTTCTCCTCTCAAGGTAACTTTGCACCCAATAGCAAAACCTTCTCTTAGCTTAAAGCTAGCGACAGATTTTCTCGCAGTTGTTTTTACAGGTAGTTGTCCAGAAATTGCTTTTAGTTCCTCCATTACTCCATCTAAAACTTTTCTGTCATTAATGGCATCAGCACCTAATCCCATATTCAAAGATACTTTAGTGATTTTAGGAACAGCCATTGAAGACTTAAGGTTTAAATCCTTCAATAAATTTGGGATTGCTTCCTCCACAAATGTCTTTTTTATAATAGAACTATTCATTTAATTTCTTTACCGTCAGATTTAAAAATTCTTTTTTTACTTTTTTCTTCTATTGATATTTTTACTTTGTCTGCTTTTTTAGTTTTTTTGTTGTATATGGCAATGTTAGATAAGTGGATTGGCGACTCTTTCTCTATAATTCCTCCAGCAATATTTAATTGAGGGTTAGGTTTTTGGTGTTTTTTTACTATTTTTAGGCCCATCACTATGCATTTATCTTTAGATACAAACTTCGTAAGAGTTCCAGTTTTGCCCTTATCCTTGCCTGAAATGATTATAACTTCGTCGCCTGTTCTTAGCTTATTCATCAAATTACCTCAGGAGCTAATGATATTATTTTCATAAAATCCTTCGATCTTAATTCTCTTGAAACAGGGCCAAAAATTCTAGTTCCGATTGGTTGTTTTTGAGCATTAATTAAAACAGCAGCATTATCGTCAAACTTTATGCTTGAGCCGTCTTCACGTTTTATATTTTTTTTTGTTCTTACTATCACAGCATCTGCAACCTGTCCTTTTTTTACCCTTCCAGTAGGAATTGCCTCTTTGATAGCAACTTTAATTACGTCTCCTACGTGCGCATATCTTCGCTTGGACCCTCCAAGTACTTTAATGCACATGACTTCTCTAGCGCCGCTATTGTCAGCCACAAGTAATCTAGATTGAGCTTGTATCATCCCGCGTCTCCTTGAGAGGCCTTCATAATCTCTACTAATTCCCACGATTTGGTTTTAGAAATTGGCTTTGTTTCTTTGATTTTTACTTTATCTCCTAGCTGAGAAATATTATCTTTATCGTGAAATCTAATTTTTGAAGATCTCTTCATGATTTTTCCAACTAAACTATGTTTCACAGTTCGTTGAATTAAAGCCACTCTTGATTTATCTCCAGATAAACTTATAACTGAACCGATCATTGTTCTTTTAGTTTCACTCATTTTCTAACAACCTCTTTTCTTGGTTCATCTGTGTCTTAATTCTTGCTATATCTTTTCTAGTCTCTGATAATTTGTGCGTTTCTTTTAGAGCAAGACTTGCGTGTTTCATTTTTAAATCAAAATAAGTTTTATTTAACTTCTTTATTTGTTCTAAATTTTTATCTGTAATTTTTTTTGCCATTAGACCGATTTTCTTGCAATAAATTTAGTGGCTACAGGTAATTTAGCTGCAGCAAGAGCAAAGGCTTCTCTAGCAAGAGCTTCATCGACGCCTTCCATTTCATAAAGAATCTTTCCTGGCTTTATAGGGGCTACGTAATATTCTACATTTCCCTTGCCTTTCCCTTGTCTTACTTCGAGGGGTTTTTTAGTAATTGGTTTATCAGGAAATACCCTTATCCAAATTTGCGCACCTCTCTTAACATGCCTTGTCATTGCTCTCCTAGCTGCTTCAATCTGTCTGGAAGTAATCTGACCTCTAGAAGTTGCCTTTAGTCCAAATGCCCCGAAATCAAGTGTATTTGATTTATGTGAGAGACCGGTATTTCTACCTTTCATTTGTTTTCTATACTTTGTTCTCTTAGGTTGAAACATAATTATTCAGATATTTTGCTTTTCTTTTTTTGGACTTCCCCTTTGCAAATCCATACTTTAACTCCGATGATTCCATAGGTGGTTTTAGCTTCTGCTAATCCATAATCTATATCGGCTTTAAGTGTGTGAAGAGGCACTCGTCCTTCTTTGTGCCATTCAGCTCTGGCAATTTCTGCCCCCCCTAGTCTGCCAGATACTCTTACTTTTACTCCTAGCGCTCCTTGTCTCATACAATTTTGAGCAGCTCTTTTTATTACTCTCCTGAACATTGCTCTTCTTTCAAGTTGAACTGCAATATTTGCAGAAACTAACTGAGCATCTAAATCAGGTTTTCTTATTTCTTTGATATTTAAACTGACTGGAACTTCCATTAATTCTGAAAGTTGTGCTCTTAATTTATCAATATCTTCTCCTTTCTTTCCAATTATCATTCCTGGTCTAGAAGTGTGAATTGAAACCTTAGCGCTTTCAGAAGGTCTTTCAATTTCAATTTTACTTACAAAGGAATTGTCCAATCTTTTCTTTAAAAATTCCCTTACAGCAAAATCATTAAGTAGAAGCTGCTGGTATTTATTTTTTTCGGCATACCAAATGGAGTTATGATCTCTTGAAATACCTAATCTAATGCCTATTGGATTAACCTTTTGTCCCATTTAAATTTCCCTTGTGTTTAATGCCAAATTTATATGACAAGATTTTTTTTGAATTCTATCTGCTCTTCCTCTGGCCCTTGGTCTAATGCGCTTTAACAAGAAAGCCTCATCAACCGAGATCTCAGAAATATATAGACTATCTATATCTAAACCATTATTGTGCTCGGCGTTAGCAACAGCGGATTCAAGAAGTTTTTTTAAATTTTTGGATGAGGATTTTTTACTGAAATTTAGAATGTCTAAAGCTTCAGAGACATATTTACCTCTGATTTGATCAGCTAGAAGACGAACTTTGAATCCTGATACAGGCAAACGGCTTAGCTTTGCTTTTACTTCGTTCATTTTATGTTTTCCTATCTCCGGAGTGCATCCTAAAAGTTCTAGTTAGCACGAATTCACCTAACTTATGTCCAACCATATCTTCTTTAATAGATAGTGGGACATGATCTCGGCCGTTATGAACTGAAATAGTTAACCCTACCATTTCAGGAATGATCAATGATCTTCTGGACCAAGTTCTAATAGGTTTTCTATCATTATTTGATGAGGCTTTTACTACCTTGTCTAATAAATGATGGTCTACGAATGGCCCTTTTTTTATCGATCTAGGCATTACTTTTTCCTCCTTCTAATAATCAAAGAATCTGTTCTTTTATTATTTCTGGTTCTATAACCTTTTGTTGGCGTACCCCAAGGCGAGACAGGATGTCTTCCCCCAGAAGTTCTTCCTTCTCCACCTCCATGAGGATGATCAACAGGATTCATCGCAACTCCTCTGACAGTAGGTCTTACTCCTAACCATCTTTTAGCTCCTGCTTTTCCTATAGACTTCAAAGAATGTTCCGCATTAGAAACCTCTCCTATAGTTGCTCTGCAAGAAGTTAAAACTTTCCTAACTTCTCCGCTCTTTAGTCTTAAGGATGCATAGCCTCCATCCTTTGCAACATATTGAACCGATGCTCCAGCGCTTCTAGCTACTTGAGCTCCTTTCTTTGGTTTTAATTCAATACAGTGCAAAGTAGAGCCAACTGGAATATTATCTAATTCAAGTGTGTTACCCACGCTAATAGGAGCAGAATTTCCAGAAAGAATCTCGTCTTTAACGTTCAAATTTTTAGGAGCAATAATATATCTTCTCTCTCCGTCAGCATATAAAACCAAAGCTATAAATGCTGATCTATTAGGATCATATTCAATTCTTTCAACCTTTGCAGGTATACCGTCTTTATTTCTTTTAAAGTCTATAACTCTGTAGTGATGTTTATGCCCTCCTCCAATGTGCCTAGTAGTAATTCGGCCTGAATTATTTCTTCCTCCGGAGTTTGATTTAGACTCAGTTAGGGGCTGATAGGACCTACCTTTGAATAACTCAGGATTTGAAGAGATACTTCTAAATCTTCTGCCAGGTGAGGTTGGTTTTGCTTTAGTAATTGCCATTGTTTAATCTTGAGTAATTTCTATTCGGTCGCCTTCTTTAAGAGCGACATATGCTTTTTTCCAATTGGATTTTTTTGAAATCTTTCCTTTCGC